>JANYDW010000072.1 GCA_025363455.1 Oleiharenicola sp.
CAACCGCGGGCTGCTGCGCAGCGTGCTGCGGCTGCGCGTTTCCACGCACCGGTTGCAGCGGATTTTCGAGACGGAGATTGAGGAGCACGGCAGCCGGCCGCCGATGTAGCTTGTCGCGGGCAGGTGCGGCCGGCCGTTTAGGGGTTGAGCCGTCGGTGGGGCGGAACGTAGCCTGAGGGTAATCATTCCCCCTATGTCATTCCCCTCCCGTCTCCTCCGTCCCGCCCTGTGTCTGGTGTGGCCCGCCGTTCTATTGACCAACGGCTGGGCCAAGCCCGCCGACCTTGCCGACTTCCAAGCCCAGGCGGCCGCCCAGCATCTCCAACTCCTGCTGCCGATCTATCCCACCACCCCGGCCGAGCTGAAGGCCCAGGCGGACGACGCCATCAAGACCGCCGATGCCGCCCTGGCGGAGCTCGCGGCCCAGGACCCCGCCAAGCTCACCTTCGCGAACACCTTCGCCAGCTACGACGCCATCACCGCCCAGGTAGGCAACGTCTTCGCAGTGGTTAGCACCGTGGCCGAGTCGGCGTTGGACCAGCCCATGCGCGACATGGCGAACGAGGTGAAGGTCAAGCTGCAGGAATGGAGCGTCGGGCTCGACTACCGAGCCGACCTCTACCGCCCGCTCAAGGCCTATGCCGACACCAAGCCGAAGCTCGATGCCCAGGAGCAGCGCCTCGTCGACGAGCAGATGCGCACCTACCGCCGCGCCGGCCTGGCGCTGCCGGTCGCCGCCCGCACCGAGGTGGAGCAGCGCCGCAAGGACCTGGCCGCACTCGAGACCAAGTTTGCCGTCAACATCAACGAGGCCCGCGCCCCGCTCGACTTCACGGCGGCGGAGCTCGCCGGCGTGCCGGCGAGCTTCCTCGAGAGCCCCGGCGTGAAGCAGCCCGATGGGAAATACCGTGTGCTGCCCAACGTCACCTGGCACGCCGTCGCCATCGCCGAGAACGCGGAAATCCCGGCGACGCGCCGCGCGGTGAACGTCGCCCGCAACTCGCTGGCCCGCGAGACCAACGTCCCCGTCCTCGCCAAGCTCGCCGCGCTGCGCGGCGACATCGGCCGCCGCCTGGGTTACGCGACCTGGGCCGACTACCAGACTGAGGTCAAGATGGCCAAGACTGGCGCGACCGCGGTCAAGTTCGAGGAGGAGCTGACCCTGGGTCTGCAGCCGAAGTTCGCCGCCGAGCTCGAGACGCTTCGCGCGCTGAAGGCGAAGCGCACCGGCGCGGCCGCCGCCCAACTCGATCCCTGGGACATCGCCTACTACACCAACCAGCTCCTCAAGGAGAAGTATGCCGTCGATACCGAGGCACTGCGCGTCTATTTCCCCTACCAGGCGACCCTCGAGGGCATGTTCGCCATCTATCAGAAAATCTTCGGCTTGAAGTTCACCGCAGTCCAGCCGCCCTACGTCTGGGCGCCCGGCGTGCAGCTCTACGTCGTGCAGGACTCCGCCACGGGCGTGCCCATGGGGGCGTTCTACCTCGACATGTTCCCGCGCGAGGGGAAGTTCAACCACTTCGCCTGCTTCCCGCAGAAGGTGGGCGGCGTGCTGTCGGACGGCCGCTACGACCTGCCGGTCGCCGCGCTGCTCTGCAATTTCCCGGCGCCCTCCGCTGACAAACCCTCATTGCTCAAGCAGGCCGACGTCGTCACGCTCTTCCACGAGTTCGGCCACGTGATGCACGGGATGATGAGCCGCTCGCGCTTCGTGGCGCAGACCGGCTTCGCCGTGCCGCAGGACTTCGTGGAGGCGCCCTCCCAGATGCTGGAGAACTGGGTGTGGGACAAGGCCGTGCTCGACACCTTCGCCGCCGACTACCGTGACCCGGCCAGGAAGATTCCCGCCGAGACCATCGCCGCCCTCGTGGCCGCCCGCCAGGCGACCGAGGGTTATGCCACCCGCCGCCAGCTCTCGCTCGGCCTGATTGACCTCGCCCTGCATGCCGTGCCAGCGGATGAGGTGACCAAGATGGACGTGGTCACCGTCACCAACGCCGTGCTCGCGCGCGTGGCGGTCGCCCCGCCGAAGGACACCGCCTTTGTGGCCTATTTCGGCCACCTCGCGGGCGGCTATGACGCCGGCTATTACGGTTATCTCTGGGCCAAGGTCATGGCGATCGACATGGCCAGCGAGTTCAAGAAGGCCCCGGGCGGCTTTCTCGACGAGAAGGTTGGCCGCCGGCTGCGTGACGAGGTCTACAGCGTGGGCCACACCCGCGATGTGGGCGAGTCGGTCGAGAAGTTCCTCGGCCGCCCGCGCTCGCAGGAGCCCTACCTCGAATACGTCGGCATCAAGAAGTAAGCAACCGCTGGAGGGCCCAGCTCCAGCTGGGCCGCGGCCGGCCGGGAGGCCGGCCCTCCACTGATATCAGACGGTCTCGAGGAGCTTATACAACCGGGCGACCATCGGCGTCGCGTCCTCCAGCATGCCGGCGCTGATGAGTGCGTTGTCGAGGATCTGCTCGGCGACGAGCTTGGCCTTGTCCGGTGACGCCGTGTGGATCTCGAAGAGACGCTTGATCACGGCGGAGCGGGGGTTGATCTCGAGATTCGCCCGCTGGGGCAGATCCGAGCCTTCCTTGTTCATGGCCTTCATCATGCGGCGCATGTGGGCGGACATGAACGCGTCGGCGTTGATCGCGAGGGCAGGGGAGTCCACGAGGCGGTCGCTGGCCTTGACGGCGGCGACGCGGTCGCCGAGCGACTCCTTGAGCCAGGTGGTGAGCGTCTTCGTATCGGCCTCGCTGAGCGCGCCCTCGGGCTTCGGGATGTCGCTAAGCTTCACGTCGGCGTGGTCGGCGGCGATGAGCTTCTTGCCGTCGAACTCGCGGGCGTTGTTCATCACGTATTCATCCACCGGCTCGTAGCAGAACAGCACCTCGAGGTTGCGGGCCTTGAAGCCCTCGAGATACGGGCCGCTCTCGATGGCGGTGCGGTCCTTGCCGACGAGGTAATAGATCTCCTTCTGCTCGCTGCCCATGCGGGAGACGTAGTCAGTCAGGGAGGTCTGCTTGGTCTTGTCCGTCAGTGACGACTCGAAGCGCAGCAGCTTCATAAGCTGCTCCTTGTGGCCATGGTCGAGCGCGGCGCCTTCCTTCAGGAAGATGCCGAACTTGGAGTAGAACTTCACGTAGCCGTCGGGGCGCTGCATGGCCTCCTCGTCGAGGAACTTGAGGAAGCGCTTGGTGATGACCTTGCCCAGTTTGTCGAGCAGGGCCTTGTCCTGCATCGTCTCGCGCGAGATGTTCAGCGGGAGATCCTCGCTGTCCACGACGCCCTTGAGGAAGCGCAGCCACTCGGGCAGCAGGTCCTTGGGCGCGGCGTCGATGAGCACCTTGCGGCAGTAGAGGGCGACCCCGGGCTCGAAGCGGGCGAAGCCGTAGGTCTCGGTATTCTCCGACGGGACGAAGAGGAGGGCGTTGATCGACAGCGGGGCGTCGGCCGAGAAATGCAGGCGCAGCAGCGGGTCGTCGTAGGCGTGGGCCTGGAACTTGTAGAACTCGGTGTATTCCTCGTCCTTGATCTCGTTCTTCGAGCGCAGCCAGAGGGCTTGGACGGTGTTGACGCGCTTGCCGTTGAGATTGATCGGGAACGACACGAACGCGCTGTAGCGCTCGACGATGTCCTTGATCCGGCTGTCGGTGGCGTATTCGGCGCAGTCGTCTTTCAGTTCGACGACGATCTTCGTGCCGCGCACGACATCGGCGGCCTCCTCGATCTCGTAGCTGCCGGAGCCGTCGCTCGACCAGACATGGCCCGGTTCGCCGGCCTGCCACGAGTGGGAGTAGACCTTGACGGACTTGGCGACCATGAACGCGGCGTAGAAGCCGACGCCGAACTGGCCGATGAGGTTGGTGTTCTTGGCGCCGCCCTCGCCGAGGGCCTGGAGGAATTTCTTGGAGCCGGAGTGGGCAATGGTGCCGAGGTTCTCGATCAGCTCGGCCCGGGTCATGCCGATGCCATAATCCTGGATCGTGAGGGTCTTCGCCTTGTCGTCAGTGGTGACGTTGATCTCGAGGGCTTGGTCGCCGAAGACGTCCTTCGCCGTCAACTGGGTGTGGCGGAGCTTTTCGAGCGCATCGGAAGCGTTGGAGACCAGCTCGCGGACGAAGATTTCCTTCTCCGTGTAGAGCGAGTGGGTGACGATATCGAGGAGCTGGGCAATCTCGGCCTGGAACTCGAATTTTTGCGGTGTGGCGGTGGACATGGTGATGAAGTGAGGAGTGGGAGGGCCCCACCTATGCTCTGTGGCATCGGCGAGGTAAGAATCGAAAAGGGCAGTTACCCTACCAGCCCCCCGGTAAAAATCAAGGGGCAGGAGGAAGAGGTTTTGTAGGGTCGCCGCTTGTCGGCGGACCTCGGCCCGGCGGCAAGCGCCGGCCCTACAGTTCGGAGAGGCCGACTACTTCACCCAGATGTCCACGATCTCGGGCTTCTTTCGTTCGTGGGTCTGGATCAGGATTTCGAAATCCTTGGTGCCCCGGCCGAAGCCGCTGGACTGGTTGTTGATGTACTGGCGGTAGGCGGTGCCGGAAACGCGGTAGCGCCCGGCCCAGCCCGGTACGGGCTCGGGGTCATCCATTTGCAGGTCGGATTTGACGACGGCACCGATGTTGGAGTGTGGGTCGTCCTGATAGGTGAAATAGATCTTCGCCTGATTGGCCGCCACCCTGGCAACCTCCTCGAGTATCTTGTCGCTCTTCGACCCGCCAATCTCGGCCTGTTTCAAGTTAAGATTCCGGGTAGCGTCACGCGCGGCTTTGGCCTCGTCCTCGGCGTCCTGCTGCCGCCGCTCGGCTTTTTTCATGGCCTTGTCGTATTTTTCCGCCTCGCGCGCTTTCTCTGCGGCCAGGTCTTCCTTGGACAAGTTGGGGGCCAGGCTCTTTAGTCGGGCGTTGACCTCGTCCGGCAACAGCGAAGCGGGCAGGCTGACCAGTCCCTTGCCGGACAGGACCAAGGCCGTGTCCGCGGTGGTGTTGAAGCTCTTCACCGCCGCATCCGTCATGACGGTGCCGTCCTTCATGCGCAGTTCCTTGTAGGGCAGGTTGACGTCGAGCACCACGGCGGCGGCGCGCACGGCCAGCGCGAAGGTGAGAAGTAGCAGCAAGGGCGTTTTCATGGGGGGAAAGATAGGTTAAGGGCTCGAATTCGCAAGGACTGGGAGCGGGTTGCGACCACGAAATTTTGGCAATTGTTTCGCCTGACTTGCAGCGAGGCTTCGGCAAGATCGCCCAAGATGAGCCCTGCCCCTGACGAAGCCCGTCCCGTTTCCCATTCCGTCGGGGAAGCGGGACGCTTGCCGGAGGGAACCATGGTCGGGCCCTATAGGATTGAGCGGTTTGTGGCCGACAACCGCCTGGTCGACTCCTACGCGGCCAGGCACAGTGCGACGGACGCGCTTTGCATGCTTAACCTCCTATCGGCGAGTACGCCACCCGAGGAGGCTTTTCGGATGCGGCTCAAGGCGACCGGCAAAATGCTCGCCCGTTTGCGGCACGAAAATGTCATTTGCTTCGTGGATGCCGGTGAAAGCGGGGGCCGGGTCTACCTCGCTCTCGAATACCTCGAAGGGTCCACCTTGCAGGCCTGGTTTGATGCCACGACCGCGGGTAAAGCCGGGGTGCCGCCAGCCGAGGTCAAGCGAATCATGGCGCAGGTGTTGCAAGGCCTGGCGCACGCACATCAGGTCGGAATCGTTCATCGCGATCTTTCGCCGAGGAACTTATGGATGACTCCGACTGGCCAGATCAAGATCACGGGGTTCTTGCTGGCGCGCGCCCTTGAAGATCCGTCGCCGGAACTGCCCGGCCGGCAACCGTCCGATGCAAGGTCTGATATTTGGACGCTGGGACTTTTAACATACTACCTTCTCACTGGGTGCAAGCCGAGCGGTCCGGCCCGGTTGGCGAGCCAGCTGGTTCCTGGACTGGACCCTCGATGGGACGAATTTATTCGAACCTGCCTCGCCGCAGATCCTGGCGCCCGCTACCAAACAGCCGAGGCGGCCTTAACCGCACTCCTGGGGTCGGAGGCAAAAATAAGCCCGTGGCGCAGGCTGCTGGCGCGCCTGAGTTGAGGCAAAGGACGAGCGACCTCACCCGCCCAGGTAGGCGGCCTTGAGCTCGGGATTGGCGCGGAGCTCGGCGGACGGGCCCTTCATGACCACCACGCCGGTCTCGAGCACATAGGCGTCGTGCGAGACCTCGAGGGCGAGGTTGGCGTTCTGCTCGACGAGCAGGATCGTGATGCCGTGGGATTTGTTAATCTCCACGATCTTCTCGAAGATGGTGCTGATGAGCTTGGGGGCGATGCCGAGTGAGGGCTCGTCGAGCATGAGCAGCTTCGGCTCGCCCATGAGCGCACGGCCGATGGCGAGCATCTGCTGCTCGCCGCCGGAGAGCGTGCCGGCGGCCTGGGTGAGGCGTTCCTTCAGGCGCGGGAAAATGGAGAAGACGTAATCGCGCGTCGCGGCGATCTTCGCTTTGTCGCTCAGCAGGTAGGCGCCCATCGCGAGATTCTCGTCGACGGTGAGGTTGGAGAACACCATGCGGCCCTCGGGCACATGGCAGAGGCCACGGGCGACGATCTGGTGCGGCGGGAGCTTCGTGATGTCCTCGCCCTTGAAGCTGATGCTGCCGCGCTTGGCGCGGAGCAGACCGGAGATGGTGCGCAGGGTGGTGGTCTTGCCCGCGCCATTGCCGCCGATGAGCGTGATGATCCGGCCGGCCTCGATGGTGAACGACACGTCCCGCAGCGCGCTGATCGCGCCGTAGCAGACTTCGAGATTTTGAACCGTCAGCATTTTTGTTAACCACTAATCCACACTAATGGGGCACTAATCAGGATTACGGGCTTTTGTAGGTCGGGGTTTATCCCCGACAGGCTGCGGCCGGACGTCGGGCATAAAGCCCGACCTACACCAAACCAGCCATCATCGGATTTTATTAGTGAGGTATTTGTGGCCATTAGTGGTTCAAAACTCAGTGGTGCGACAATGACTTCTGGTGGTCCTCGCCGAGGTACGCTTCGATGACTTTCGGGTCGGACTGAATCTGGGCCGGGTTGCCCTCGGCGATCTTCACGCCGTAGTCGAGGACGGCGATGCGCTGGCAGACGCCCATGACGACCTTCATCGAGTGCTCCACCAGCAAAACGGACAAGCCAAATTGTTTCTGGACCTGCTGGATGAGGCGGATGAGCTCGATCTTCTCGGTCGGGTTCATGCCCGCAGCGGGTTCGTCGAGGAGGAGGAGCTTCGGCTTGGTGGCGAGGCAGCGGACAATCTCGAGGCGGCGCTGTTCGCCGTAGGGGAGGCTCTTGGCGTCGGAGTCGCGGAAGCGGCGGAGGTTGAAGATGTCGAGCAATTCCTCGGCGCGCTTCGTGATGGCGGCCTCGTCGGCCTTAAACGCACCCAACCGGAGGAGCGAGTGGACGGCGGCGGTCCCGCGGTGGAGGTTGCAGGCGACGCGGACGTTGTCGAAGACGGAGAGCGAACCGAAGAGGCGGATGTTTTGAAAGGTGCGGGCGATGCCCCGCTCGACGATCTCATTGACGCGGAGCCCGGCCAGCGGGCGGCCGGCAAAGGTCACAGTGCCGGAGGTGGGCTGGTAGACGCCGGTGATGAGGTTAAAGACGGTGGTCTTGCCTGCGCCATTGGGGCCGATGATGCCACAGAGCTCGCCCTCGCCAACGGTGAAGTCCACGGCATTGACCGCGGTGAGGCCGCCAAACTTGATCGTGGCCTGGTTGAGTTGAAGGAGGGCGGGCATGAAACTACAGGGCCCCTCCCGGAATGGTTTGCCACGAAAAGGCACGAAAAGGCCCATGCGAGGCGGCGGAAATCTTTCGCGCGCCTATAGGCGCGGTGCAAATCATCGCCGGCAGAAGGGATTCTTTGTGCCTTTTTGTGGCCAAAAAGTGATTGGAAAATTGCTTCATGACTTCACCTTGCCGAGCTTGAAGTTGAACAGCCCCTGCGGCCGCATGATCATCAGGATGATCAGGAGCAGGGAGTAGATAATCATCCGGTATTCCGCGATTGGACGCAGCACCTCGGGGAGGAGCGTCAGCAATATCGCCGCGAGAATGACGCCGAGGGTGTTGCCCATGCCGCCGAGGATGACCATGACGACGATCTCGATGCTCTTGGTGAAGTCGAAACCGGTGGGCGTGATCGTCATCTTGAAGTGGCCGTAGAGTCCGCCTGCCGCGCCGGCGAAGAAAGCGCCGATGACGAAGGCGACGATCTTGTAGCGCGTGGTATTCAGGCCGACCGCTTCCGAGGCGACCTCGTCGTCCTTGGTGGCGAGAAAGCCGCGGCCGTAGGTCGAGTTGACGAGGCAGGTGACGGTGAAGACGCTGAGGGCGACGAAGGCGAGGACCCAGAAGATGGAGGTGTAGGCGGGGATGCCGTTGAGTCCCAGGGCGCCACCGAGAAACTCCACGTTCTGGAAGATCACGCGGATGATCTCGCCGAAGCCGAGAGTGACGAGGGCGAGATAGTCGCCCTTCAAGCGGAGCGAAGGCACGCCGACCAGCAGGCCGGCCAGGGCGGCGCCGAGGCCGCCGGCGGTGAGAGCCCCGAGGAACAGCAGGCCCTGCTGGATCGCGGTGCCGCCTTCCTCGCCGAGGAGCCGCGGGCCGAGAAAGAGCGAGACGGCCGCAGCGAGGTAGGCGCCCACGGACATAAAGCCTGCGTGTCCCAGGGAAAACTGGCCGGTATAGCCGTTCACCAGGTTGAGCGAGACGGCTAGGATGGTGTTGATCCCGATACCGATGATGACGTCGAGGTAGTAAGGATCAATTCGATCGGAGTAATGTGAGATGCCGAAGGCGACCAGCAGCGCGGCGAGGAGATAGAGATGCGGGCGCGGCATGGCGTCAGAGCGAGCTGAGAGCTGAGAGCTGAGGGCTGAGGGCTGGAAACACAGCCCTGTGGGAACCCAGTTCATACACCTTATCCGTCATCCTGAGCTGAGCGAAGGATCCACGATTGACCGCGCACGTTCCGAAATACGTGGATCCTTCGCTCCGCTCAGGAAGACGGAAGCGGGGACAGAGGAATTGATCCGTATTCATCCGTGTAATCCGTGGTTAAAACACTCAGACCTTCTCCACACTGACCTTGCCCAGCAGGCCGGCGGGGCGGAACAGCAGGATGATGATGAGGATGGCGAAGGCGATGGCGTCCTTGTAGGTGGACCACTGGCTGCCGTTCACGAAGGTCTCGACCGTGCCTAGGAGCAGGCCGCCGAGGGCGGCGCCGGGGATGTTGCCGATGCCGCCGAGTACGGCGGCGACGAAGGCCTTGAGGCCGGGCATCACGCCCATCAGCGGGTCGATCGACGGGTAATTCAGGGCGTAAAGGATGCCGCCGGCACCGGCGAGGGCGGAGCCCAGGCCGAACGTAAAGGAGATGACGACGTCGTTGTTGACGCCGACGAGCTGCGCGGCCTTCGGGTTGAGCGAGACGGCGCGCATGGCCGTGCCGATCTTGGTGCGATAGACGATGAGCTGCAGCCCGACCATGAGCAGCGCGGTGACCACGATCACCACGACCTGGTTGGATGAGATGACGAGGTCGCCAAAGGCGAAGTTGGTGGAAGGAAACACCGAAGGAAACGTGCGCGGTGTGGCGCCAAAGAACACCTGCCCCGAATACTCCAGCAGCAACGAAACGCCGATGGCGGTGATGAGGACGTTGAGCGTCGCCGCGCCGCGCAGCGGGCGGTAGCAGAGGCGTTCGATCAGCATGCCCAGCAATGCGCAACCAAGCATGGCGCCGAGCAGCACGACCAGACCACCGCCGATCGTGTTTTGAGGAACTTTCTGGCCGATGTAATAGCCGATGAAGGCGCCGACCATGAAGACGTCGGAATGCGCGAAGTTGATGAAGCGCAGCACGCCATAGACCATCGTGTAGCCGAGCGCGATCAGCGCATAGATGGCCCCGAGGGAGAGGCCGTTAAGGAGTTGCTGGAGGAATTCGGACAAGCGGGGAAGAAGCTGAGAGCTGAGAGTTGAGAGAGCGGATGTGCCCGTTCCAAGCATTTTAACCGCGGATTTCACGGATAACACGGATGAGTCAATCTTTGTAGGAGCCTGCTTGCAGGCGACCCCGGTCAAGAAGCGTTGAGCATCCTGAATCGCCTGCAAGCAGGCTCCTACAGGAAGAATCCTTCGACCTTCAATCGGGGTGACGCCTCGGATCGAATGTTGCAGCGGCGGTGACGCCGCAGGCCAGCCGTGTTACCACGGCTGCTACGCCCGCCTCACGGATTCACCGTCTCAACATAGGCGAACTTGCCGTCCTTCACCGTCAAAATGACGGCGGACTTGGTGGCGTTGCGGTCTTTGTCGATGGTGATGCGGCCGGTGGCCCCGGAGAAATCCTTGGTTGTCGCGATGGCCTCGCGGAGCTTGGCGCTCTCGGTTGTGCCGGCGCGGCGCAGCGCATCGAACACCAGCTGGGCGGCGTCGTAGCCGAGGGCGGCGATGCTGTCCGGGGTCTCGCCGTTCCAGCGGGCGCGGAACTTCTTGATGAAGTTCTGCATTTCCGGCGCGGTCGAGTCGGGTGACGCATGGGTGGAATAGTAGGTGCCCTCGACGGCCGCGCCGCCGATTTCAATGAGTTGCGGGGCTTCCCAAGCGTCGCCGCCGAAAATCGGCACGTTGAGCCCGAGCTGCCGGGCCTGGATGCAGATGAGCGCGCCCTCGGTGTAGTTGCTCGAGTGGAAGATGCAGTCGACGCCGGCCGCCTTGATGGCGGTGAGCTGGGCGCGGAAGTCCTTGTCGCCCTCGCTGTGCTTCTGCTCGATGGTGATTTCCCCGCCGCCGACAGTGAACTTCTCACGGAAAACCTTCGAGATGCCTACGCTGTAGGGATTGCTGACCGACGTGAGGATGGCGGCGCGCTTCGCGTGCAGGGTGGCAAGGGCGAATTTCGCCAGCACGGCGCCTTGGAACGGGTCGATGAAACAGACGCGGAAGATGTAAGAGCCCATCTCGGTGACGCGCGGATTGGTCGACGATATGGCGACCATCGGGATCTTCGCGTTCTGCAAAATGGGCGCGGCCTCGAGGGAGTTGACGGAGACGTTGCCCCCGAGCACGGCGACGACCTTGTCGCGCGAGACGAACTTCTTGGCAATCGTGGCGGACTCGCCGGCCTTGGACTGGTTGTCCTCGGCGACCAGTTCGAGCTTGCGGCCGAGCACGCCGCCAGCGGCGTTGGCCTCATCGAAAGCGAGGATGACGCCCTTGTGGGCAGCTGTGCCGAAGGAGGCCTCCTTGCCGGAGAACGCGCCGTATTGGCCGATCTTGATGGGGCCTTCATCAGCGCTGGCCACGACTCCAAGCGACAGCAGGGCGGCGAAGGCGAGGACGATCCCACACACCCCGGCGCTATGCGCCACCCCTCTTGATAGAGGGGACCCAGGACAAATGGAGCGAAAATCCCCTCTGGCAAGAGGGGTGCCCGTTAGGGCGGGGTGTGTTCTTTGCACGGGCGAATGGGCGGACATACGGTTTACGGCGCGACGGTCTTGAAGAACTTGGCCTTGCCGTCGTGAAGGGCGATGATCGTCGCGGCTTTGGAGGCGTTGCGGTCCTTGTCGATGGTGGTCACGCCGCTGACTCCGGGGAAATTCTTGGTGGCGGCCAGGGCGTCGCGCAGCTTGGGGCCGTCGGTCGTGCCGGCACGCTTGATGGCATCGGCGATGACATAGACGGCGTCATAGCCGAGGGCGGAGAAGGCGCCGGGGACCTCGCCGTTCCAGCGGGCCTTGTACTTGGTGGCGAAGCCGGCGACGACCGGGTCGGTGTTCTCGGCGGAGAAATGGGTGGAGTAATAGCAGCCGTTGAGGGCCTCACCGCCGATCTTGAGGAGCTGCTCGTCCTCCCAGCCGTCCCCGCCGAAGAACGGCATCGTGAGGCCAAGGTCGCGCGCCTGGCGGACAATGAGAGCGGACTCGGTGTAGTAACCGGGGACGAAGACGGCGTCGACGCCGGCGGCCTTCACGGCGGTGAGCTGGGCGCGGAAGTCCTTGTCGCCCTCGGAGAAGTTTTTCTCGGTGACGACCTCGCCGCCGGCGGGGACGAAGGTCTCCTTGAAGAACTTGGCGAGGCCGAGGCTATAGGCGTTGGAGACGCTGGAGAGGATGGCGACCTTCTTCGCCTTCAGGTCCTCCTTGGCGAACTTGGCCATCACGGTGCCCTGGAAGGGGTCGATGAAGCAGACGCGAAAGATGTAGTTGCCCGTCTGGGTGACCTTGGGGTTGGTGGCGGCGGGGGCGACCATGGGAATGTGTGCGGCCTGGGCGATGGGCGCGGCCTCGAGGGAACGGCCGGAGGAGACCTCGCCGATGAGGGCGACGACCTTGTCGCGGGAGAGGAGCTTCTTCACGGCGGTGGCGGACTCGCCGGACTTGGTCTGGTTGTCCTCGTAGGCGAGCTCAAGCGGGCGGCCGAGAACGCCGCCGGTGGCGTTAATTTCCTCGAGGGCGAGGATGATACCGTGGTGGGAGGTCTGGCCGAAGCCGGCCTCCTTACCGGTGAGCGAAGCGTATTCGCCGAGCTTGATGGGGTCGGCGGCGAAGGCCGCGGTGGCGGTGGCGAGGAGCGTAAGGAACAGGGCGGGAGTTTTCATGAAAGGAGAACGATGGGAGCGTAAATTGGTCGCGGGGTCCGAACCTACACACCCCGCCCTATCGGGCACCCCTCTCCATAGAGGGGACTGCGGCTGCGCGGCTTGATTCCCCTCTATCAAGAGGGGTGGCGCGTAGCGACGGGGTGTGTTGGCTGGGCATTGTGGATGAGAAATAGAGCTCAGGGGTTGACGTCCTGCAGGAAGGCGAACTTGCCGTTCTTCACGACCAGCACGACGGCGGACTTGGTGGGATTGCGCTGGGCGTCGAAGGTGATCTTGCCCGTGGCGCCGGCAAAATCCTTGGTCGCAGCGATCGCGTCGCGGAGCTTCGCGCTCTCGGTCGTGCCGGCGCGCTTGATCGCATCGGCCAAGACCATGGCGGAGTCGTAGGCGAGGGCGGAAAGGGCGTTGGAGTCCTCGCCCCAGCGCGCGCGGTAGCGGGCGTTGAAGGCGACGACGGCCGGCGACTGGTTCTCGGGTGAGTAATGGGTGGAGAAGTAGGCGCCCTCGACGGCCGCACCGCCGATGGCGATGAGTTCGGACGATTCCCAGCCGTCGATGCCGAGCAGCGGCACGGTGAGGCCGAGGTCGCGGGCCTGCTTGGAGATGAGGGCGGCCTCGGCGTAGTAGCCCGGGACGAAGATCCCCTCGGCGCCGGAGGCCTTGATGGCGGTGAGCTGGGCACGGAAATCCTTGTCGCCCTCACCGTATTTCTGCTCGGCGAGAATGGTGCCGCCGGCGGCGGTGAAGCGCTCGTGGAAATATTTCGCCAAGCCCACACTCTGCGCGGACGAGGCCGAGGAGAGGATGGCAACCCGGCGGAGCTTCAGGGAGTCATAGGCGAACTTGGCCATGACCGTGCCTTGGAAATCATCGATGAAGCAGACGCGGAAGATATAATTACCCTTGGTGGTGACGGAGACGTTGGTGGCCCCGGGGGAGATGAGCGGGATTTTCGCCATCTGGCAGATTGGGGCGGCCTCAAGTGTCCGGCCCGAGGTGAGCTCGCCCAGCACGGCGACGACCTTGTCGCGGGAGATGAGTTTCTTGACGACTGTGGCGGACTCGCCGGCCTTGGACTGATCGTCCTCGGAGACCAGCTCAAGTTTGCGGCCCAGCAGGCCGCCAGCGGCGTTGAGCTCCTCGATGGCAAACTGCGTGCCCTTGTGCACGGTTTGGCCATAGGTGGCCTCCTTGCCGGTGAGCGAGGCGAATTCGCCTATCTTGATGGTTTCCTGGGCGGTGAGACTGGCGGCCAGCAGACCGGCGCCTAGGGCGAGCCGGAACACCGGGAGCAGGGAACGGGTGGGCATAGGGGGGATTGGCAAGGGGGTGACGTAAAGGCAGGCGGACAGGGCTTTCAACCCGCAAGTGTCATAATTTAAGAGAAGCGCCAGCAGGAGTTGTTCCGCCGGTTTAGAAGGTGGAACGCGGCCGCTGAACGCGTTTTGGAAATTCAGCATGGAACAACCCGTCCGGAGGTCGGGTTCCACCTACAATATGTTGCGCCCTTCCCACGGCTGCTGCTTGAATGCTCCGCCTTGAACCTCTTCGACCGCTACCTGCTGGGTGAATGGCTGAAAATGCTCGGGCTGCTGCTGGGGGCCACCATGGGGCTGCTCCTGATGAGCGCATTGTATAATGAACTGCGTGACCTCATCCAGATGGGGGTGGGGTTCGGCGACATCGGGTTTTATTTCGCGACGCTGATGCCGAGCTACCTGTCGGTGGTATTGCGCATCTCCATGCTGCTGTCCCTGCTGTTTGTCCTCGGCAAACTGCACCGGAACAACGAACTCTCAGCGGTGCGCTCCGCCGGGCTGAACATCTTCGCCACGACCCGTTCGCTCTGGCTGGCCGGCCTGGTGCTGTGCGGTGTGACCCTGCTGCTCAACGCCAAGGTGGTGCCTTGGTCGATCGAGACCGCGCGCAGCCTGCACGAAAGTTTTGAGTTCAACGCCGAGGCCAAGCAGTCCGGCGGGGTCCGGCTCGGCCTGGTCTCGAGCGTGGCTTTTGACAATCAGCCGCAGGGCCGCATGTGGTTCATCAATCGCTACAGTCGCGTGACCCAGAAAGCCTTTGGCATCACGGTTTCCGAGCTGGACCCGCAACGACGGGAAAAGACGCGCATCATGGCCCGGGAAGGTGCCTTCGACGCCCTCCACCATTCCTGGACTTTCCGCGACGGCCGCGAGATCTGGTTCGACCCCGAGCAGGGTGAGATCATACGCACGGTCAGCTTCACCGAGAAGAGCGTGCCGCATTTCGGCGAGGACCCGGGTCTGATGATGCTCATCGACCGCCACCCCGGGGACCTGTCGTTCTACGAACTGCGGCGCATCACCGAGCACTTCTCGTCCGAGCATAATCCGAAGCTCGCGAGCTACGAGGTGATGTACTACAGCCTGCTGGTGGACACGCTCGGGCCGCTGATCATCATCGCCATCGCGATCCCCTTCGCCGTGTCCGGCGTGCGAGTCAGCCCGGCCGTCGGGGTTTCGAAGTCCATCGGGCTCTTCGTCCTCTATTACCTGCTGATCGGCTTGCGCACCGTGCTGGGTAATAGCGGCAGTCTGGAACCGATGTGGGCGGCGCTGATGCCGGTCCTGGCGATGATCGGGCTGGCCGCCTGGTTTTTCGGCCGGATGCGGTGAGGGCAGGGTGGGCGTCTCCGTTGGCAGGATATGTAGGTCGGGCTTTATGCCCGACGGATTAGCACAACCAGTCCAGTTCCGGACACGAGGCACTGGTCATATCGCCGAACCAGGTCCAATCGTCCGGGGCGCACCAATATCCCGGCCACGTTTGCTCGCGGTTGCACAAGTTCGCGCGATAGGGATTGAGGAAAATATACAGGAACACCGGCAGCAGATCCTCTGCGGTACGCAGGCGATGATCGTAGAAACTTGGCTGCCAGCATGCTTGTATTTCCCGCAAAGTCGGCGTCAGGCGGCCTTTGAATCTTCGCACGGCTGAAGACAGGTTGGCATCCGGCCCAAGTGTAACCAACAGATGGATATGATCAGGCATGAAGACCGCACAGCGGGGAGTCCAAACTCCGTCGGCGGCTAGGCGATTGAACTCACAGAGGCCAGCGGCCAATAACTTGTCCCGGTGTAGACAATCGGCGGGTCGTCTCGCGCATATCGTCAGGAAATAGTCGGCATTTTGCGCTGACCAGCGGCCCCGACGCAGTGCGGGATATCCTTTGGAGAATGGGGACATGGGGAATGTCGGGCGTAAAGCCCGACCTACACGGCCCGTAGGAAATGTTACGCTACGGCAAAAATGGCGGCGGCCATTTCAGGAACTGGAGCGTAGAGATTCGGCCCCAGTTGGAGAAAAGGATGATGCCCCACACCGTGATGCAGTTGATGTACGCGATGAATACCGCCGCGCTGCCCATATCCTTGGCGCGTTTGGCGAACGGGCGTTTTTCCAGGGAGATATCGTCGATGGTCCACTCGATGGCGGAGTTCAGCAGCTCAGCAATGACGATCAGGAAGAGGGAGAAGATCATCACGGCCGTGGAGACGGCATTGACCGGCAGGATAATCGCGAAGGGGGTGAGGATCACCACGAAGAGCAGGTCCTCGCGGAAAGAGGGCTCGTGCTTGAGCGCCGCCCAGAATCCCTCGATGGCATAGCCGACCGACTGGAAGAAATTCCGGAAGTCGCGGCGCTTCGACTCGGGTGGAGGAATGGGCTCGCTCACGGTGGGAGTTGAGCGGAGGGGCGAAAGGCGGACAAATCTAATCGGGAGGGCCCGCGTCCCTGCGGGCCGGGTGGGCGCCGGTTTCCAGTCCGGCGCCAGTCGTCGAAATGGAAATCGACGACCACCAATGAACCTTACGCGCTCAGCAGCCCGAAGCCGGCCGTTTCCGCGCCAGGTAGACCGAGGGCGCGGCAGGCTTGGATCACGGTCTCGTCATGGCAGCCGATATACTCGAGCAACCGGCGCACGAAGCGGCCCCGGGTGGCGTCGTCGATGGTCATCACCGCCCAGAACTGGGTGCCGTCAATCTGACGGGCCTGGTTGTGGGCGCGAGCCTCGTTGAGCTGATTGCGATCCAGGCCGAGGTAGCGCCGTCCGCTCTCTTGGTGCGCGATGAAGTCGGCAAAGTCGGTGGCGTAGTGGCGTGCGCACCAGGCGAGCAGGTCGAGGTAACGCTCGACGGGATCGGCCATCCGCGTGAATTCCGCGCGGGCGAGGTGAAAGAGCAGGGTGTCGCCGGCGAGCGGCGGGCGCGCGGGGTCGACGAGCACTGCGACCAGATCTGCCGGGGAAAGGTTTTTCGCCACGGCCAGCCGCTCCAGCGCGGCATAGGCCTCATCGCTCAGCTCCAATCTTTTCATGTCTCCAAGTTGAGTCGGGTTTCACCTGCGAGCAACTGCCGCTCCCCGGAAAAATTTATAACCCTTGACCGAATTTCCCGGTTTCGGGACAGAGGTGCCATCGAGTCGCATTGTCCAACCGAACTCTCATTGTGAAGAATCCACGCGTTCGGTTGTGGTAGCGTGCTCATTGCCGTGGATCCTTCGCCTCCCTCAGGATGACAAAGGGGAGATGAGAGAAACAGACCAGCGCGGCGTTGCTGTGCGGTGCGGAGGAGTCATGGTGCCCGAATGTCCACCGCACTCATCGCCGGCGCCAGCGGACTCGTCGGCCGCCACCTGCTCGATCTGCTGCTGGCGGCGCCCGAGTATGATCGGGTCGTGTCGGTCGGCCGGAGGAAGGTCGAGGTCGCTCACTCGAAGCTGGAGCAATTGGTCGTGGATTTCACCGCCTTGGACCAGTCGCTGGCCGGAGTACGCTGCGACGATGTTTATTGCTGCCTCGGCACGACAATTCGACAGGCGGGTTCACCGGAGAACTTCCGGGCGGTGGACCATTCTGCCGTACTGGCCTTGGGCTGGGCGGCGCAACGGCAGGGCGCCCAACGTTTTTTCCTGGTCTCGGCGCTCGGGGCTGACCCACGTTCGCGCCTCTTTTATAACCGGGTGAAGGGAGAGACGGAGGAGGCGCTGCTGGTGCTGGATTTCGGTACGCTGGCTCTTTTCCGGCCCAGCCTCCTGCTGGGGCGGCGGGCGCACTTGCGGCTGGGTGAGCGGGTGATGGCGGCGGTATTGTGGTTCGCCGAGCCGATGCTGTTGGGGCGGCTCAGGAAATACCGGGCCATCGAGGCTTCGGCGGTCGCTCGCGCCATGCTGCGCTGTTCGTTTGGCCAAGGCCCGCAGGGATTGCTGATCTACCTTTCGGATGAGATCCAGGACATGGGCGGTTTCGGCCGCTAGGTGGGTGGAAGACTGCCCTAGCCGCTCCCAAGGCAGAAATGCCCGCAACGCACGTTGGCGTCATCTTGAGCGCTGCGCGCGCAGTCGGGCGGTCCTGGCGCTTGTGACGCTACGCGCCGCCAAATGTTGCGGGAAAAATCCCGGTCAGCTCCAGTTGTAGTTGAAACTTATGCTGATCCGCTCGGCCGCCATGCGGTTCGCTGCGACCTCGTGGCGCAGCCAACTTTCAAAAAGGATGAGGTGGCCGGCCTTGGCCGGGTAGGTGATGTGCGGGCGGTTGGCGGGACGCGCCCCCGTGGTCTTGGGTGGGGCGGCCATGAACTTGCTCAAGCGGGGGTCTTCAAACTTCAGGCCCGGGCAGCCGCGCGGGGTGACGACGTAGTAGGTGCCGCTGATGAAGGAAAGAGGGTGCAGGTGCAGGCTGTGGGCCGCGTGTTCCGGCATGATGTTCACCCAGATATCGGTCAGGTGGACAGCTCGTCCGCGCAGGTCCATGTCGAGTTGGGTGGCGAAGCGCCTGACATGGCCAGTGAGTTTACGCTCCAGGCCGGTGAAGGTGGACGAGAATTTATGCAGCTGGTTAAGCGAGGCGTAGGAAGTGTATCCGCCGGGATAGTTCTTCGCCGACCACCGGCGACCGGCGGCATCGTAGTCGCGCAGGTTGCGGCATTCATCGGCGAGCTCCGTGTTGAATTTCTCCAGTCCGTTTCGTTGCAAGGGCTCGTGGTAGATGCAAGTGGGAAACCAGGTGCGCGTTGGCATGCGTCCAGCCAACTTAAGTCCGCGGCCTCGTGCAACATGGAACCACCTCCGGCTGCGCTGGTCTGGACTTTGGCTGCGCCGGTTCTTTTCGAATTGAAGCAGTCACCATCACATGAATCATGAACGATTCTCATATGAAAACTGCATCCCTCCGCCCTCTGACATTCATCGCCTTTGCCTTGGCATGGGCATCAACCGCGCTCGCCGACCGCATTGAGCTCAACGACGGTTCCGTGATCAACGGCAAGCTCCTGTCCGTCGAGGGCGGCAAATTCAAGTTCGACACCCTCTTCGCTGGCCCGATCGACATCGCGCAGGCGGCCGTGAAAACCTTTTCCACCGAAGTGCCCGTGAATGTCGGGCTGACCAGCGGGTCGGCCATCCTCGGCAAGGTGGTGGCGGGCAATGGCACCATTCAGGTCGACTCGGGCAACGGCTCGATCACTTCTGCCACGAGCGGCATTAGCGCCGTATGGCTTGCAGGCACGGACAGCCCCGCCGTCAAGGCCAACGCCCGCAAGTGGGCCTACGAGGCCGGCCTAAGTATCAATGGGCGCACCGGTGGCGCGGAAAAATTCGCCAGCACACTCGCTTTCAAGGCAACCTTGGAGAGCGCACAGGACAAACTCATCTTTGTTCTGCAGGGGGAGAAGGCCCAGGATAACGACGTCGAGACGGCGAACCGCCAGCTTGCCGGTGTGGACTATTCGTCGTTCTTCTCAGCCAACAACGTCTGGTATGCCCGCTCCTCGATCGAGAAGGACACCATCAAGGAGCTGGACCTCCGCTCGTCCACTGCCTTCGGCATCGGTCGCAAGCTCATCAAGAACGATGTCCAGGATCTGGAACTGCGCGTGGGCGTCAGCTACCTTTACGAAACCTACGCGAACGGCACCAAGTTCGATTCCCCCGGCCTCGACCTGGCGCTGATCCATGCCTATCAGTTCAAGAACGGCAAAATGAACAATACGCTGACCTACACTCCCGCCTTCAAGGATATTGGTAACTATCGCCTGCATCACGAGACGACCTACGAAATGCCGATCACGGCCTCCCTGTGGAAGCTGAAGACGGGGGTCGTGAACGATTACACCAGCATCCCGCAGCCCGGCATCGACCGGCTCGACACGCTGTACTTCACCAGTCTGATCCTGAACTGGAAGTAATCGGTCCCTCGGATTTCCCGGGCCGGCGGGTTCGTTCCGCCGGCCTTATTCATTCTGTCATTGCGAGAAGTCCCGCCTAAGCGGGACGACGAAGCAATCCAATCAGCTGGATCGCCCCACCCGGCGTTGCCGGGCTCGCGATGACCGCCGGGGTTCGGCGGTCATTTTTTGGCGGCAGGTCGGCGGCTGAGGGCGCTGCTCATGGCCAGCGCGGGACCCCACCAGCCGTGCCGGCGCAGTTGTTCGGCCCAGCGAACCGGTTGCACCAGCGAGACGACGGCCATGAATACGCAGGCCACCGCGATGAAGCGCAGCACGAGCCAGAAAATGGACTCCCAAGTGCCGCCGCCAGCCAGCAGAATGGCCGAGACCGTCAGTAGCGGCAGCCAGAACTGCCAATGGGCAAACTCACGCCAGCGGCTGGACCATGGCCGGTGGAACGGATGGACCGACGTGCGGGCGGCCACGCGGGCGTTTTCCTGCTCGATGATTTTTTGCAGCATGGCCGGCGGCCGGCGCAGCCACCAGGCCGTGAGGGTGAGTCCGCAAGATGCCGCGGCATGGAGCAGCGCCCAGCCCCCCAGCAACCAAGGCAGGCCCGGGGCGGTGATGCCCCAATGTTGGGCGACCCAGAGCATGGCCGTGTCGTACGCTTTCACCATGTCCTTGCCGAGCATCAGATATTGCAGGACGAGGCCCTGCAGTGCCGCCCACGCGCCGACCAGGGCGCCACCGAGCGCGAGGGAAATCACGTTCCAGCCGAGCGCCTGCACACTACCGCCGAAGAGCAGGCCCTGCATGGTGATCGCGATCATCGGCCGCACGCGACTGCCGGCGGGGGACAGCGCCTTGAGGCCCGCCGAGATGAAGGGCACCCAGACCACGCGGCCCGGCTCGCTCAGGCCGCTGCCGGCATAGACCATCATGGCCGCCTGCACCGACGACATCGCCAGACCCGTGAACGGAATTTTCCCCGCGTGCAGCGCGGCTCCGACCGTCACTTCCACGCCGCCCGCGGCCCCGCCGTAGAGTCCAAGCCGGGTCCATTCACCATAGTCTTCGCAAGCCTGCTGCAGCCGGGGCAGGGCATCGGGCGCGTTGGCGGGGATGCAGAGGTCGAATTTCCGGCCGAGCAGCGGCTCAAGCGCATCCACCAAGCCATCGCGCACGGCGATGACCACGACCTGCGGCTGCGTGGCGGCGATGACCGGCCAAAGGGGCATCAGGCCTTGGCCCATGACCTCGAACTTGCTGAATTCATCCAGCACGAGCAGCGGCGGCGGCGGCAGGGTGGCGAGGTGCTCGGCCCAGGTGCGGAGCTTGCGCTCCGTCTCGACTTCGAAGAAATAAGGCGGGGTGAGCGATTCGTCGCGCACGGCCCAGCTCATCTCCTGATCGCTGCCAATGAGGCGCAACCAGTAATCCTCGGCGCCTTGGTCGGGGGCCCGGCGGCGGCCGGCCAGGGCCAGCACACCCTCGACGCGGTGACCGCGGGCCAGCTGGGCGGAGGCCAGTTGGGCCAGCAGGCTGGTTTTGCTGGCGCCCGGACCGCCGGTGACGGCGATCAACAGACTCGGCCCGGGTGAAGGAGCAGAAATTTCAGACATGGTGGTGACCGCCACGAACCAAACTGTTCATTGAGCCACTGCCAAGCACAAGGAGTGCCGATGACTCACAATAGACCTGCGCCCAGCAGCGCGGCCGCGCCGACGACGGCCCACGCCGGAATCCGTCCCCACTGCAGCGCGACGAACGCCGCCGCGGCGAGCCCGAGTGTGCGCCCGTCAGTTATTCCCGCCGTGCCGACGGGGTGATACAATGCGGCCAGCAACACGCCGACGACCGCAGCGTTGGCCCCCCGCAGCGCGGCCTGGGCCTCCGCCCGGTGGCGCAACGCCTGCCAGAACGGCAGGGCCCCGGCCACGAGCAGCAGCGCCGGCAGGAAAATCGCGATGAGCGCCCACAGTCCGCCGATGACACCGGCCAGCCCTGAGCCTGTCGAATGGGCCGAACCATGGTTCATCACTGTGCCGAGGTAGGCACTGATCGTGAAGAGCGGCCCGGGCACGGCCTGCGCCGCACCGTAGCCGGCGAGAAACTGGTCATGCGTCACCCAGCCCGGGGCTACCACCTCGCGCTCCAGCAGCGGCAGCACAACGTGCCCGCCGCCGAAGACCAGCGAGCCTGTCCGGTAGAAGCGGTCGAGAATTTCCAGTGCGGGATTTCCCGTCGAGCGCGCCAGGAGCGGCAGGCCGAGGTGAAGAACGAAGAAGAGGCCGAGGCAGATGATTGCGGGTAGGGCGGGACCGCTGGGCCCGCCGGATGGACGGACGGCCCGGCGGTCCGTCCCTCTCCCCCTCTCCGGTTGCCGGAATAGCAGCCAGCCGATGGCGGCCCCCGTCGCGATCACCGCGATCTGAACTCCAGTCTGCGACAGCAACAGGAGAAGGCCCGCGCTGGCGCCCGCCAGAATCGAGCGCGGCAGGTCGGGGCACAGGCTGCGCCACATCGACCACACCGCTTGGGCGACCACCGCCACGGCGGCGACCTTCAGGCCCTTTAACCAGCCGGCGGTTTCCAGATGGCCGAGGGAACCGATGCCGTAGGCGAAGCCAATCATCAGGAGCGCCGACGGCAAAGTGAAACCCAGCCACGCCGCCAGACCGCCGGCGAGGCCGCGCCGCAAGTAACCGACCCCGAAGCCGGTCTGGCTGCTCGCCGGACCCGGCAGGAACTGGCACAGGGCGACAAGGTCGGCGTAGTTCTCCTCCTCGAGCCAGCGGCGTTTCACCACGTATTCTTGCCGGAAAAATGCGAGGTGCGCCACCGGCCCGCCGAACGACGTGCAGCCTAGCCGCAACGCGACAAGGAAGATCTCTACCAGCGACGGACGCAGCGCCATGCACCAGACAAGCATGCCGCCAAAAGCCGTGCACGTCTTTCCTTGGGGAAAGGCGGGAAAAAATATCCGGCAAAATCTTGAAACAACAGCGTGACGGCCGCGTCGAATGGGCAATGATAACCGCCCGCATGAAGAGAACAATATCCAGCCTGATGGTCGTC
Source organism: Oleiharenicola sp. (assembly GCA_025363455.1). GTDB lineage: Bacteria > Verrucomicrobiota > Verrucomicrobiia > Opitutales > Opitutaceae > Lacunisphaera. The sequence goes on from JANYDW010000072.1 coordinate 22,942, forward strand.
CTCCTTTGCGGGATGGGCGCCACCTATGTCCGCGGGGCACAGCCCGAGGGCAATCCGCGGGATGTGCTCGTCTACAAGGATGGCGACCGGGTCCAGGGCCGGTTGGTGGAGCGCGTGGATAACACCCTCGTGTTTCACTCCGATCGCTTCGGCGAACTGCGCGTGGCCGCGGACCAGGCCGTGGTGATCAAGGCGGAGACACCGGTGGCGACGGCCCCAGTCGCTCCCGGGACACCCGCGGCCCAAGCCGCCCAGGTGGAGAAAAAGGCCGCCGAACGGGCGGAGGCGGAGCGGATTTCCGGGTGGGAACGCTTTTCTCCGGCAGTGCTGACGGCCAAGCTGCGAAACTATTTCGGCCCTTGGCACGGTCGGCTGGCCCTGTCGACGGAGGTAGTCTCGGACACCGCGGACCGCAGCACCTTCTCGGCCGAAGTGCAGTTGAAGCGCAAGTGGCAAGCCGACGAGGTGCAGCTCAATGGCCGCTATGATTACAGCGATACCAACACGCTTACGACCACGGACACGGTCAAAGGCGACGCGCTCTGGCGGCACGATTTCACCAAGAATAGCTTCGCCCAATACCGACCGACGGTGGAATGGAACCGGGCTAACCTCAAGGCCGGGGTGCCCGCCGACTACGTGCTGCTCCATCAGGAAATCGGCGCGGGCGTTGGCCTCACCGCGACCCCCACCCGCAAGGTGCGCGTCGGCCTGTCCGAGAATTTGTTCGATGTCTGGATCACCGCGCCGCCCGAATCGCACAATGCCCGGACATCGGAAGCGGCTTTCCTGGAAACCGAGTTGAAGCTGCCGTGGGGCCTGCTGCTGACCGACCGCAGCGTATACTACTACTCGTTCTCGTCGCGCAACGACGGGTGGGAGAATCACATTGAGCTGACCAAGAAGTTCTCCGAGACGCTGAGCACGGCCATCCGGCACGAGATCCGCCGCGGCAGCCCCGATGGCACCGCCCAGGATTACACGCGGCTTAAATTGCTGCTCGGGCTGGATTTTTAGTCAGTGGCAGGTCGGATCCGCCAAAGGAGATCACCTCAGTCGACTCCTTTTATTCCCTTTAGGTCTAATACCCCGAAGCCTGCTTCGGCTTGGATGGGATGTAGGAGCCTGCTCGCAGGCGATTCTGCGGTCGGTCCGGTGGCGGGCGTTCCGAATCGCCTGCAAGCAGGCTCCTACAAAAAACGGCCAGAAACAGCGGTCCGGCGGAATGCGCGGTGGCCCCGGCCGGGGTCGGATAAATCAGAACCGCCAGTTCACGGCGGCGCGGAATCGATAGTCGGGCACGACCATCGTGGCGGTGGTGCGGATCCTGACGGGCACCTCGATCGCAGCATCGGCCGCGAAGCGCTGGCCGAGCGTACCGGTCACCCGGGCGCCGAGGTAGCGCACGCTGATGCCCGTGTCCACCTGTGGGTCGCCGGCGAACGTGTCGAGGCCCTTGCGGTCGGCGGAGAACAACGCCTGGACCGCCAGCGAATGTTTTTGGGTCAGCACCGCATAGCCGCCGGCGCCGAGTTCCCACGAGGTTTCGTCGGCGAGCTGGTAGTTGAAGGCGCCGGGCCGGCGCAGCTTGTATTGCAGCTGGCCGCGGGCGAACAGCCGGCCGCGCTTCCAGCCGGCATCAACGCCGAGGTGCCAGTCCGTGGACCCGCTGCCCAGGGCCAGGTCATGGCCATGGACGCCACTCTCCGGAAATTCCTCGTGGTGGTGGGCTTCATCTTCTCCGATTTCGTCGCTGAGATGATCGGCATCACCGGTGGCGATTTTAACGCCGCCAAGCACATTGACCTCCAACTCATCGCCGCGGGCGGTGGTCGTCTCCCAGAGCCGGTAGCGGGTGGCGAGCGTGGCATCACCGAGGCCTTTGGCGCGCCCCTCATCAATGAGCGCGTGATTTGGCCGGACATAGGAGCGGCTGATATATGGTAGGGTGAATTGCACCCGCCAAGGGCCGCCGCGCGAATAGCCGAGCGAGCATTGGGTGATGGAGCTGTCGAGGTACTGATCGACGGGATTGCCGAGCCGGCTGGCCCCCGACCAGACGGAGCCGAGACGGGTGAACTGCTGGGCGATGGACAGGGTGAAGCCCGCCTGCTCGGCGCCTTCGGCGATGTAGAGGGCGCAGGAGTCGCAGGCGACGGCGGCGCGCGTGAGTCCGCCGATAGCGACGACGGGCAAGAGGATTTTTAAAAAAAAGTTCAAAGGATTGAAGTAAGGATTGCCGACTAACTGCGCGTGCCGGCGGACGCGGCCCGGGAAGGGCATTATGGATAAACGCCGCGCATACGGCGCAGCGGGTGTTTGTAGTTTAATAGACTACAAACATCGGAACCTTGGGGTCCGTCAGACGCGCGGCGGGGGCACAGGAACCGAATCGGTGCGCGTCAGGCCGGCGGCGTCAACGGCGCCCGGCCAGGAAAAATCCGGCGACACCAGCACGGGGGCAGGCGCGCATTCGGCGATCAGCAAAATTTTCTCGTCCCCACCGCCCAAGGCGGCCGTCGACGAGGAATCGCGGGCGGCATCCTGCCCTTTCTGCGCCAGATGACAGAGCTTGCAGGGGGTGGCGCCATCGAAAGTGCGCTCCACGGCCTGCGCGGCGGGCATAACCTGCGAGTAGTCGCGGATCATTTTGGCCCAAGCGACGACTTGCACGACGTTCCAGACCGCACCATTGGCGCAAAGCCAGGCGAGAAGGAGGCAGGCGATGGAAAACTTCCGGCGCACGGGGACAGATGTTCCAGCTTGACCGGCCCAGCTCAAGCCGGGAGTGGCGAAACGCCGTCATATCAGAATGGATCGCGCAGGAATTGGGCATGGCTTCATATTCAATGCAGGGTTTGGTCTGCGTGGGGAATGCAGGAGGAGTTTTATGCCCCGACGTCAGAAGCAGCCGCCTGTCGGGCGTAGATCCCCTCCCACTCTTTTAAGTCGTACTCTGTTGCGGCGTTTCGGCCAACGCGTTTGGCGGCCGCGTTCCATCCAAGGAAGCTGCCGGATGCCTTCTAAGGCTGGGCGGAGGGTAGGGCTCGCGTGCGCGCCGCCTCGGCCACACGCGCGGCGGCGGCGGCGGCGGCGACCTTGGTCGCATCGAAGGTTTCTGTCCAAGCCACGGTCCGTTGCTTCACGTGATAAAGTTTCACCGTGAGCAGCAGCGGCTCGCCGGGCGTCGGGCGCCGGGCAAAGCCGGTCAGCACGAACTGGCTCTCGAGCTTGGTGCCGCGGGCGAGGGCATCGTCGTCATCGTCGTCCGCCTCGAGGGGAATGGGACTGAGACCAACCTGGCCGGTGGGCTGCAGGAGTTTGAAAGTCTCGGTGAACGCTTCCTGCGCATAGTTGGCGCCCTCGTCCCCGGCGCCGCCAAAGGTGACGACCGCGAGCGGCCGGCCGGATTGCAGGGCATGGGCGGCGGCGCCGACCAGGGACTTGATCGAGTCGGAGGTCGGTTCGCCCTTTTTGCCGGCCAGGTTGTTGGCGATCTCCTTGGCGATCTCGGCCGCGGCTTCGGTTTTTTGTCTTCTCGATTCATCCGAGCCTCTGCTCTCGCGGAAGGCCCAGGTGATGACGTTGAAGACGATCACAACCGAGGCGACAACCCGGACCGTCCGGGGCAGGCGCATCCAGAGGGCGTGCACCATGTGACCGGCCCAGAGGACAATGTTGTAGAGGAAACGGAAATGATGGCCGGGCTCGGGATAGGCTGGAAAAACCGGAAAAGGCGGCGGGGGAGCCGGCGCGGCCTTGCGGTCCTTGCGCTCGGAGCGCGGCGCTGGCTCCACCCGTGGGGCGGGGGCATGCGCCAGGGCATCGACGGCGACGAGTTTGTTCGCAAGCTGGCCCAATTCAGGCGTGGCCGCGCCGCCGGGCACTCGCAGCCATTGCACCGCGAGGAATTTCTCCGGCACGCGCGCGCTGGTATCACGCGTGGCATCGATCACGACCGGCACCAAAAACATGACGTCATCGGCCAGGTCGAGCGTGCGCTCGACGGCCAGCCGCCACTCCCGGCGGAAGTAACCCTCGCGCCGGGCTTCCGTGGTCGCGGAGATGACCGGCATGAAATAGGTGCAGGTGCGGATCTGATTCCGGATCTTCGCGTCCCAAGCCTCGCCGCCTGCGAGTTCCTCCTCGTCGAGCCAGACGTCGAGCCCCGCGGCCGCGAGGGTGTCGCGCAACGCCCGGGCGGCGGCCCGGTCAGCCGAGGCATAGCTCAGGAAAACCGACGGGCCCGGCGCAGATCTGGCAGCGGGGATGGCGTCACTCGACATGTGGTCCGCTGGAAACTCTCTTTCGACCGGTCGCTGGTCAACCCATGATTCGGCGGGGTAGGGGCCGAGCTTGCTCGGTCCTGGCACGCCGGCGAAAAAATGGACCGAGCAAGCTCGGCCCCTACCGACTAGCCCGTCTTGAAGACAAAAACCTGACCCTTCTCCGTGCCGACGGCGAGCAGCGTGTCATCCGCGCGCCAGTCGAACTTTGTAGCGGCGGAAGGCATGCGGACCTCGGCAACCATCGGGTTCTTCCGCGATGGCGACCAGAGCGTAAATTCGCCATTGGCCGAGCCGGCGGCGAGCAGGTCGGAGTGATGTTGAAAGGCGAGGGCGCAGACGCGGGCGTTGTGGGGCAGGAGCAGAGGCTCGCGGCCCTCGGGCCCAGCCCCGGTGCAGTTCCACACGCAGGCGTCGCGTCCGCCGCCGGTGGCGAGCCACTTCGAGTCGGGGCTGAAAGAGAGCTCCTTGAGCCGCGTCTCGTAGCCGCTCATATGGAGCTCGAGATCCTCGGCCGGTACCCAGAGATGTACGGCGTTGTCGTGACAGCCGGCGATGAGCCACCGGTTATCGGGCGACCAGGTGAGCGCGTAGATCGCGTTGCCGTAGGGGAATTCCTTCTGGAGACAAACTGTGGCCGCATCCCAAAGTGCGACGCCTCCGAAATAGGAGACAGCGCAAGCATCGCCGTCCGGTTTCCAAGCGAGGGCTGAGATGGTTTTGGGTGCGTCCGGGAAAGTGCCGGCTATCGTCCCGTCAGGCTTGAGTGCAACGAGCTTCCTGCCGGCTGCGGCGAATAGAAGGCTGCTGTTTGGCGTTTGGACTTTGGCGTTTGGCGTTTCGCCCGCAGGGCGCCACGCCAGATGCTCGACCCACGCGTTGCCGAGCTTCACCTCGGCGGTTTGTTTTCCCGTGGTGGCATCCCAGAACCGCACGCAGCCGTCCTGACCGCCGGTGGCAAGAACGAGTTGAGAGCTGAGAGCTGAGGGCTGAGAGCCAGATGAAGGCATCCAAGCGAGGCAGTTGGCCCCGTTCTCGTGGCCGGGGAGCATGTATTTCACTTTGCCGGTGGAGCCGTCGTACAGCGTGATCCCGCCGGCAGCGGACGCGGCGGCGAGCAGCGATCCGTCGGGCGACCACGCGAGGTCGATGGCGTAATCGTCAAGGGTTGCGGCCCAGTGTTTGGCAAATTGCATGATGGCTGGGGGAAATGATCCTTACAGCGGAACCCGGGTTGTCATTCCGGGCAAGCCCGGTTCGTCCCCATTTTGCGGCAACTGTCGCTGGTGGCCGGCAACCGATGTCGCGGGACGGGGTCGAATCCATGTCCCGCCTTAGGCTCGCCCTCCGGCGGGCGGCCGGGCACTCTCCCCCCATCCATGACGACTCCCTTTGGCAACCAATCGCGCTCCATCCTGCAGAATATTGCCCGCCGCGTCATGGTCGCGCGCGGGCTCGCCCCCGAGTTTGCGCCTGAGGCGCTGATGGAACTTGAGGCCATCAAGGCCCCCGCGGCGCCGGGGGATGCGGCCACGCGAGATTTGCGATCATTGCTCTGGTGTTCGATCGACAACGATGACTCGCGCGATCTGGACCAATTGTCGGTCGCCGAGGCCATGGTGGGGGGCACGACGAAGATCATGGTCGCCATTGCCGATGTTTCCGCCCTCGTGCGACCCGGTTCGGCTCTTGATGACCACGCGCGGCAAAACACGACTTCCGTCTACACTGCCGCCCGGATTTTTCCGATGTTGCCCGAAAAACTTTCCACCGACCTCACTTCGCTCAACCCCGCCGTCGACCGGCTGGCGGTGGTCGTCGAGATGATTTTCAGTCCGGACGGCACGCTGGCCCAGTCATCGATCTATCCGGCAATGGTCCACAACCAGGCGAAGCTCGCCTACAACAGTGTAGCCGCCTGGTTCGAAGGTACCGCCCCAGCCCCGGCCGCCGTCAGTGCTGTCGCCGGCCTCGCCGACAACCTCAAGCTCCAGCAGCGCATCACAGAGCAGCTCGCCGCCCGACGGCACCAGCAGGGCGCACTCTCGCTCGAGACCCTGCAGGCCCATCCGGTGTTTGACGGCGCCGTGCTCACCGGCCTGCAAGCGGATTCACCCAATTCGGCCAAGCGCCTCATCGAGGACCTGATGATCGCGGCCAATGGCGTGACGGCGCGTTACCTGGCCGCAAAAAAATTCCCCTCGATTCGTCGCGTCGTGCGCATCCCCCGGAACTGGGACCGGATTGTCGAACTCGCGGCCGAACACCAAGGCGCCTTGCCATTGGAGCCCGACGGCCCGGCGCTGGAGCAATTTTTGGTGAAGGCCAAGGCCGCCGATCCGGAAGGCTTCCCCGAGCTGTCGCTGAGCATCATCAAGCTGATGGGGGCCGGCGAGTACGTCTTGGAGTTTCCCGGCGGTCCGGTGACCGGGCACTTCGGCCTGGCGGTCAGGGACTATGCTCATTCCACGGCGCCCAACCGGCGTTTTCCCGACGTCATCACGCAGCGGCTGCTCAAAGCGGCGCTGGCGGGCCGGCCGCCGCCCTATGGCAACGATGAGCTGGCCGGGCTAGCGCAACACTGCACCGAGCAGGAGGACGCCGCCAAGAAGGTCGAGCGGCAGGTCGGAAAATCCGCGGCTGCCATGTTGCTGGCCTCGAGCATTGGCCGGCAATTCGACGTCATCGTCACGGGCGCCTCGCCGAAGGGCACCTGGGTTCGTCTTTCGTCGCCGCCGGTCGAAGGGAAACTGGAGGGTGATTCCTCCGGTCTACGGGTGGGGGACCGTCTGCGCGTGCAGTTGGTTCATACGGACGTGGAGCGCGGGTTTATCGATTTCAGGGCCGTGGCCTAAAAATTCGCCGGCGGGAACACGAAGGGAGGTTCTTGCACTGATGCCGGAGGAGCCTTTACTCGGGTCTTCTTTGGTGAACCCCCGATTACCCTAATTATGCCGAGTTCAACCCGCCTTGCCCTTGTCCTGATTTCTTCGCTCCTGTTGGTCTCGAGAATCCGCGCGCAGGCCGAGGCTCCGGCCGCTCCCCCGCCACCACCACCCCCCGCGCTGGTGCCGACCGATCATTTCACCGTGCCGGCCGGCTTCGAGCTAACCGTGTGGGCGCACGCGCCCCAGTTGCGCAATCCGACCAACATGGATGTCGATGCCCAGGGCCGCATCTGGGTGACCGAGGGCGTGAACTACCGCCGGCACGAGAACCGCGACAAGGATGGCGACCGCATCGTCGTACTGGAAGACACCGATGGCGACGGCGTGGCCGACTCGAGCCATGTCTTCGTACAGGAGCCGAGCCTGGTCGCGCCGCTCGGCATCGCCGTGATCGACAACCAGATCATCGTCTCCAATGCCCCCGACCTGATCGTCTACACTGACGTGGACCGGAACGGCGTGTTCGATCCCAAGATCGACAAGCGCGAGGTGCTGCTCACCGGCTTCAACGGCCGCAACCATGACCACGCGCTCCACTCGGTGACTTTCGGGCCTGACGGCCGCTGGTATTTTAGCCAGGGCAACTGCAGCGCCCTTTTCACCGACCGCTCCGGCCAAACCTTCCGCGTGGGCAGCGCCTACAATCCGAATACGGACGCCTTCACGCCGCGCCTCTACAGCTGGCTGCCGATCGACCTGGCCGGTGCGAAGAGCGACGACGGCCACGTCTACGTGGGCGGCTTCACCATGCGCATGAAGCCGGATGGCACGAACGTCGAGATCATCGGTTTCAACTACCGCAATAGCTACGAGCAGACGGTGACGTCGTTGGGCGACGTCTTCCAGAACGACAACGACGATCCGCCCGCCTGTCGTACGTCGTTTGTGCTCGAATACGGCAACGCCGGATTCTTCTCGCGCGACGGCAAGCGTCTGTGGAACGCCGATCGCCGCCCCGGCCAGGATATTCCCACCGCCGAATGGCGACAAGAAGACCCCGGGGTGATGCCGGCGGGCGACATCTACGGTGCCGGCGCGCCGACGGGTATCGCCTTCTATGAGGGCGACGCGTTCGGTCCGGAGTGGCGCGGTGCGCTGCTCAGCGCCGATGCGGCGCGCAACACCATCTTCGGCTACCATCCCCAGCCGGCAGGCGCCGGGTTCAAGCTCGAGCGGTCCAATTTTGTCACCAGTAATCCCTCCCAGGTGCTGGCTGGCGTCGACTCGAAGCGCGGCAAGATTGGCGAGGAGATCGGCACCTTCTTCCGGCCCTCCGACGTCATGGTTGGCGCCGACGGCGCCATCTACATTGCGGACTGGTTCGACCCTCGAGCGGGAGGTCACCAGGACCTGGACGACCAGACCGCCGGCGCGATCTATCGCATCGCCCCGAAGGGCTTCAAGTCCGTCGTGCCGAAATTCGACCTCGCCACGACCGCCGGTCAGATCGCCGCGCTGCGCAGCCCCGCTGTGAATGTGCGGGCGCTGGGTTATGTGAAGCTCCACGCCCAGGGCGCCGCGGCCATTCCCGCGGTCGCGGGACTGCTGGCCGATGCCAATCCCTATATTCGCGCCCGCGCCAGCTGGTTGCTGGCCGATCTGGGTGCGGACGGACTTGCCCGGGTCGAGACGTTGGCGGGTGACGCGGATGCGCCGACCCGTCTCACCGCCTTCCGCGCGTTGCGCCGCCACGAGCACAAGGTGCTGACGCACGCCGCGAAGCTCGCTTCCGATCCTTCGCCCGCCGTGCGCCGCGAAGTGGCCGTAGCCATGCGCGAAGTGCCATTTGCTGAAGCCAAGGAAATTCTGCTCACACTCGCCAAGGGTTACGATGGCGCGGACCGCACTTACCTTGAAGCATGGGGTATGGGCTGCACAGGCAAAGAGGCGGAAATTTATTCCGCGCTCGCCGCGGCGCAGAAAGAGTCCGACCCATTGAAGTGGTCGGCTGCCTATGCGGGCCTCGTCTGGCGGCTGACCCCATCCGCCGCCGTGCCGCAGTTCGCGGTACGCGCCACGGCGACCTCGCTGACGGAAAAAGACCGGCTGGCTTCCGTCACCGCGCTTGGATTCATCCCGACGAAAGACGCGGCCTTTGCCCTGCTGGATCTGGCGCAGAAAACGACCGGCCCGGTGCAACAGCAGGCGTTCTGGTGGCTGCTGAATTACAAGGACACGCGCTGGGGCAGCATGGGCGTCGATGCCGAGCTCAAGACCCGCGGCCTCTATGACCCGGCGACGGTCGTGATCACCGAGAGCGTTGTGCCGCCCGCCCCGCCGACCAAATTGCCACCGGCGGCGGAGATCGCCGCGTTGAAAGGCGACGCCCCGCGCGGGGCCGCGCTCGTGACTGCTTGCTACCTTTGCCACCACATCGGCGGACAAGGCGTCGAATACGGTCCGAATCTCACGGCCTTCGCCAAGATGCAGCCACCCGAGGTGGTGATCGAGGCGATCGCGAACCCCTCCGCCGACATCTCTCACGGTTTCGAGGGCACCCAGGTCACGCTCAAGGACGGCAAGATCATCCACGGCCTGATGCTCTCGGGTGGCGACCCGCTGGTGATGCAAAGCATGGGCGGGGTGACACAGCTCATCCCCGCCGACCGGGTGAAGAAACGCGACCGAATGAACCGTTCGCTCATGCTCGGGGCCGACCAACTCGGGCTCGGGGCACAACAAGTCGCTGACATCGTGGCGTATTTGCGGAGTTTGTGACCTCGGGCTTGTTGGAGGGTCGGGCTCCCGCCCAGCCCTCCAGCGGTCACATTCCTACAAACTTGCACGTTGGTCATTGCGGGATTCATTGATCTCATGCCCAACGTCCCCAAGATACTCGCCCTCTCCGGCAGCGCGCGGAAGGAATCGCTCAACCAGAAGTTGCTGGTCACGACAGTGGAAGCGGTGCGCGCCGCGGGTGGCGAAGTGACGTTGATCAGCTTGCGGGATTTTCCGCTGCCGCTTTACGACGGAGATCTGGAGGATTCATCAGGCCTGCCGGCCAACGCGCGCAAGCTGATCGACCTCATCAAGGGGCATGCCGGGCTGCTGATTGCTTCGCCGGAATACAACTCGATGATCACGCCGCTCCTCAAGAACACCCTCGATTGGTGCACGCGGGACGATGACGATAATCCCTTTCCCGGCAGGGTCGCCGCGGTGGTTTCGGCTTCGCCCGGTGCGCTGGGTGGTATTCGCTCCCTGAAGCTCGCGCAACAACTGTTGCTGCACCTCGGCTGCCACGTGGTGCCCGGCAATACGATGCTGCCGCAGGCGCACAAGGCTTTCGGCGCTGATGGAAAACTGATGGAGCCCCGCACGCTCAAATCCGTGCAGGAGCTGGCGGCGAAGCTCGTGGAGACGGTGCGGAAGCTGGGGTGAACACCCCCCGCCTTTCAGGCACCCCTCTTGATAGAGGGGATTCTCGGTGCGAAAGTTCGAGTCCCCTCTATGAAGAGGGGTGGCGCGAAGCGACGGGGTGTGTAGGTCAGGTCACCCCACCAGGCACGCCTTGAAGCCTTCGGTCAGCGCAGCCCGGTCAAGGTTCTTGCCGATGAAGACGAGCGTGTTGGTGCGATTCTCGGTCGCGTTCCACGGGCGGTCGAATTTCGCGTCGAAGAGCATGTGCACGCCCTGGAAGACGAGGCGCTTGTTCGTGCCCTTGACGACGAGCACGCCCTTCATGCGGAAGATGTCGCCGCCCTTTTCCGCGAGCAGCTTGGAAATCCAGTCGTTGAGCTTCTTGCCGTCGAGCTCGCCGGGGAGACTGATGCCGACGGATGAGACCTCTTCGTCATGGCTGTGCTCATGGCGGAAGGTCTTGTCCCAGTCGTAGCGGATGACGGCGCCGCTGGAATCCCGCAGGTGCGTCGGCACGTCATGTGCGGTAAACAATAGGTAGCGGCCGGCGGCGGGGAGCGAGACCTTGAACTTGCCGTGTTCGTCCTGGAGCTTTAGGCGGTGGAGTTGGGCGCCGGCGGTGATGGTCTCGCCGGGCGAGGTGACCTTCTCCCAGTCGGAGTAGACCAGCACCGTCGCGTTGATCGCGGTGGCGAGATCCTTTTCGTCGTGGCTCTTGAGCGGCATGACGACCACGTCGAGTTCGTTGTGGTTATGGCCGCAGTCTTCACCGCATTCATGATCGTGCTCATGGGCATGATCGTGACCCGCGTGCCCATCGTGACTGTGGCCGATCTCCAGCTCATAGTCACCCGCGGGTAGTTCGTAGGCGCCGGCCCATTCGAAGGGATACTCCATCTCCATGAACTGCGGATCGACGTCGACGGCGCGTTCGAGATTGAAGCCGCCGACGTTGAGAACCTTTTCGATGGGCAGGTCGGCGTTCTTCGTACGGTGGATCTTGGCGACGGCGTTGATGGAACGAATGCGCTTCTCCAGCGCGTCCAAGTCCGCCGGTGAGACAAGGTCGGTCTTGTTGAGGATGATGACATCCGCGAAACCGAGCTGCTTGACGGCCTCGGGCGAGTCGTCGAGGTGAAGGAGGATGTGCTTGGCGTCGACGAGCGTGACGATGGCGTCGAGGGCGAACTGTTCCTTCATTTCCGGGTCGGTGAAGAAGGTCTGGGCGACGGGCCCGGGGTTGGCCAGGCCGGTCGTCTCGATGAGGATGGCATCGAGGCGGTCCTTGCGCTTCATCAGCCGACCGAGGATGCGGAGAAGGTCGCCGCGGACGGTGCAGCAGATGCAGCCGTTGTTCATCTCAAAAATTTCCTCGTCGCTCTGGATGACGAGCTGGTTGTCGACGCCAACCTCGCCGAACTCGTTTTCGATGACGGCAATCTTCTTCCCGTGCTGTTCGGTCAAAATGCGGTTGAGCAAGGTGGTCTTGCCGGCGCCGAGGAAGCCGGTGAGGACGGTAACGGGGATGGGAGAAGGCATCAGAGGACAGAGATCAGAGGACGGAGGACAGGGAGAGACAGCAAAGCCGTCAACGGTGGGTTTGCAACCTGGGGGCGGAAGACCGACGTCCCTCGGGCGGAACTCGGTGGACGAACCACCAGAACCAGAGCGTGCCGAGTCCGCCGCACAGCGCCGCTCCGAGGAAATTGGCCCCGGGGCTGACACTCCAAAGCCAAGCACCGAGAAACGAACCCACCGTCACGATGCAGTCGCGGATGAAATAGTAGGCCCCGTAGGTGCGCGCGCGAAATTCGGGCGCGGCTTGTGCGATAATGAGGGCCTTGCGGGCCGGCTCGCCAAACTCCTTCAAGCCTCGCACGACGAAGGCCGCGACCAGCCAGCCAAAGCTGTCCGCCCAAAGCAGAGACACCGGGAACAGGGTAAAGAAGACAAAAGTCGCGAGCACGAACGGACGCTGGCCATGCTTGTCCGCCAGATGGGCCACGGGGATGTAGCAGACCATGGCGGTCACCATTTCGACCGCCACCAGCAGGCCGAATTGCTGCGCCGTCACCCCAGCATGATTCATGGCCCAAAGGATGATGAAGGCATAAGGGATCCGTTCGCAGAAACGAATCAGAATGTCACTGATCAGCAGCTCTCGGAGGGTCGGACTGAAGGACCTGACCACCCCGAGAAACCCGAGAGCGGGCGGGCCGGCCGGAGGCTCGGTCGCGGCGGCCGGGTCGGTGATGAACCATTGGAAGACGGCGGTGGCCAGGCTCAGGGCGATGCAGCCGAGCAGGGCAAAATGGATGCCTTGGGCCCAGCCGAAGCGCGTGATGAGCCACCCACCGGCCAGGGGGCCGGCCATCATGGGAATCCGCCGGACCATGGACTGCACGCCGACCCCCATCGTGTGCTGCCTCCGGTCGAGTGTCGCAGCGATGACGCTCAGGCTCGCCGGCAGGGACAACGTGCTCCAGGCGAGGAACAGAAACGCCCCCAGCACCAAGGCGAGCCAATGGTGCCACAACAGGACGAGCAGGTAACCCGCCAGTGAGAGGGCATTGAACAGCAGCAACGATCGCCGCTGGCCCCAGCGGTCGGTCAGCCAGCCACCGGGCCAGGCATAGACGGCGCCCACCAGGGTTTGCAGCGCGTCGAACAAGCCGATGATGAGCACGCTGGCGCCCAGGGTTTCCAGATACTTGGGGACGAAGCCGAGCCAGAGTCTTTCACCGGTCAGCGCCAGCACCAGCGCGCCCAGCACGAGCGAGGTGTTGCGCCGCAAAGCCAGAAACTCGGAAATACCGCGTCCCGTCATGGCGGCGAGCACTAGGCCGCGCCGTTGCCTGCGTCAACCACCCGCCCGCCGGGGCATTGGGAAGTTGCGCCACTGCCCAAGGCGAATAACGGTGCAGCATGATTTCGCGCCTGATTCTCTTTTGTTTGTTACTCGGGCCGGTCGCAGCCGCCCAGTTGGACAACTCCCGCATCGAGCAACTCACCGGTCTGAAAGGCACGTGGAACGCCGCGGAGGGAGTCTTCAAGGTCACGCAGGCGCGCAGCGACCTGCCGGTCAGCGTGGACGGTTGGACGATGCCGCCGTTCATGGGCCTGACATCATGGGCCGGGTTCATCGCCGGCTCGAAGTCGGAGGCGATGGTCGCGGGCGACCTGGTGCTGCTGGAAGACGAGGTGAATCCGGTGATGTCCACCGCGCTCGACGCCGGGCTGAGCGTCACGGCGCTGCACAACCATTTCTTCTTCGACGAACCGAAGGTCTTCTTCATGCACATCGGGGGAGAGGGCACTTTGGAGCAGCTGGCTGGCGGGGTGAAGGCCGCGTTCGCGAAGCAGAAGGAAATCCGCACCGCGCATCCGCAACCCACGCGGATGTTCGGCTCCGCCTTCGCGCCCAAGGCGAATGCGATCACGGGCGCGGTGATTGACCAGCTCCTCGGCACCAAGGGCCAGGCTAAGGACGGGATGTTCAAGATCGTTATCGGGCGGACCGCGAAGCTCGCGTGTGGCTGTGAGATGACGAAGGACATGGGCGTAAACACCTGGGCGGCGTTTGCCGGCACGGACGACAACGCGGTGGTGGATGGTGATTTCGCCGTGCTGGAGGGCGAGTTGCAGCCCGTGCTGAAAAGTTTGCGCGCCGGGGGCGTCAACATCGTGGCCATCCACCACCACATGACGGGCGAGGAGCCTCGCATCCTGTTCCTGCATTATTGGGGCCGGGGTGCCTCTGCGTCGCTGGCGGGCAGCCTCAAGAAGGCCCTAGACGTGCAGGCTGCGGTGAAATGAAGGCAATTAAAATGCGCCACGCTCTCCTGCGCATGGGCGTCGTCTTGTCTGGCTTGTGGGTCCCGTTCGCCGACGCGAGCCTCACGCTGGAGCGAACGATTCCATGGCCGGGAGTGGAGGGACGCATCGATCATTTCAGTGCGGACGTGGCCGGAGGCCGGTTGTTCGTCGCCGCCTTGGGCAACAACACGGTCGAGGTCGTGGACCTGAAGCAGGGCAAGGTCGTTCATTCGCTGACGGGATTTGCCGAACCGCAGGGAGTAGTCTTTCTGCCCGAGCTAAACCGCCTGTATGTGGCAGGCGGGGGCGATGGCACGCTGCGGATACTGGACGGGGCTTCCTTCGCGACCATCAAGGCGGTTTCCGTGGGTGACGATGCGGACAACTTGCGTTCCGATCCGACGGGCAAGTGGGTGTATGTCGGTTATGGCAGCGGGGCGCTCGGGGTCCTTGATGCCACCACGGGCGAAGTGGTCGCCCGCCTGCCGCTGGACGCCCATCCGGAATCGTTTCAACTGGAGCAGGCCGGGCCGCGGATTTTCGTCAATGTGCCCGGGGCGCACGCGGTGGTGGTCGTCAATCGTCAGCAGCAGCGGGTGGTGGCGAATTGGTCGACCGGGCTGGCTGCCGGTAATTTCCCCATGGCGCTGGATGAGGCGCACCACCGTCTCTACGTCGCCTGCCGGCTGCCGGCCCGCCTCCTGGTCTTCGATACCGAGGCCGGTAAGGAAGTCGTCCGACTCGACCTGCATGGCGATTGCGATGACCTCTTCTACGACGCCGGACGCAACCGGCTCTACGCCTCCTGCGGCGAGGGGTTCATTGACATTTTCGAGCAGACAACCGCTGACCAGTATAAACGGGTGGAATCTGTCAAGACGGAGGCAAAGGCCCGGACCTGCTATTTCACTGGGAATTTTCTCTACCTCGCCGTGCCCCGGCGTGGCAACCAGTCCGCGGAAATCCGCTGCTACCGTCTTGGTCCGTAGCCTGGAGAAAGGTGGGGCTACTGCTGCGAGGGGTTGACTTCGCAACCCCGGGGTGGGCTGCTCTCCTCACGAAATGAGTGAACCATCGCCGTTGCCGGCCGACCCGAAGCCCGGGCTCTACCGCCATTACAAGGGAAAGGATTACCGCGTGATCGGCGTGGCCCGGCACACTGAGACGGAGGAACCGCTCGTGGTCTATCAGGCACTCTACGGCGAGCGCGGTCTCTGGGTGCGTCCGGCGGTGATGTTCAACGAGACGGTCGAGGTGGCTGGGCGGCGCGTGCCGCGGTTTGCACGGGTAGGGGACTGAGATTTCTCGCGCCATGGACGCAAAGGGCGCAACGGTCCAAGCTAGGGATAACCTGATAGTTTCTCAAGATTGAGTGGTTCGTCCGTGGCGTCCTTGTCGACCGTTGCGCGAGGCTCCGACGTACCCGCCTTCGCTCTGCGAGCTACGGCGAGGTGAACTGGCCGGGCTGCGCAGGCCAGTTCAGAACCGGTTCGTCCATGTGCCCTTGAGCGAGACGGCGACGGTTCGGGGCTTCATCGGGCTGGACATGGCCGGCATATCGATACCTTCTTGTCCGCAGGACGATATGGCTCACATCCCTGCCAGATTTCGCGCCTTTTTCGTACCAGCCGTGCTATTGGCGGTCATGGCGCTAACGGCATGGTATTTCCTCCGGCCGGCCCCGATCGACCGGTCCCGGGTTTACCGGATCGGCTACGGCCAGGACGCGCCGATGCAGTTCAAGGATGCCAGCGGCCGGCCCAGCGGACTCGCGGTGGAGTTGGTGAACGAGGCGGCACGCCGCAGCGGCGTAAAGCTGGAGTGGATCGAAGGAGATGGGACGAAATTCCAGGAAATCGGATTGGATATGTGGGTGCTGATGACGATCCTGCCCGAGCGCCTGAAGAACATGCATTTCAGCGAAGCCTATCTGCAGACGCAGAGCTGTTTGATCATCCGGGCCGACAGCCCCTATCGCGAAATGTCCGACCTGGCCAAGGCGCGCATCAGTTACAACCACCACACCGTGGTCCACGATGCCCTGGCCAACCTGTTGCCGGATTCCGAGAAAATCCCGCTGCCGAGCAGCTTGGCGGCGATCGCGGCTCTGAGCGACGGGACGGTCGATGCGGCGCTGGTCGATGAATACATGGTTATCAGCGAATCGCTGGAGGGGAAGCCCCACGCCCGATTCCGCATCCTGCCGACCCGTTCCCCGCGGCGGTACATGGCGATAAGCTCGACCTTCGCCACCGCGGCCGTAGCCGACGAACTCCGGCGCGCGATGCAGGACCTGGCCGACAGCGGGGAATTGAAACCCGTGGTCGATCGCTGGGCATTTTATGCCAATCCGGTCACCGATACGATCGGTGAATTCTCCGCCGCCCGACGCCGGATTCCGTGGCTGGTAGCCGGGGTGGTCATCATGTCGTTAATCGCGGTGGCGATGGTCGGGCTGGTCATGCGGTCCCGGCGGCAAGCTCATCGACTCCATGAAGCCGAAAATCTGTTGCGCGGGATCGCGGATCGGGTGCCAGGCTTGGTCTACCAATTCCGGCAGAATCCGGATGGTACCTTCTGCCTGCCCTATGCCAGCGAAGCCATCCGGCGACTGTATCGCATCGGTCCTGAGTCGGTTCAGCAAAATGCCGACGGCTTCTTTGCGCCGCTGCACCCGGACGATCGGGACGCGGTCCTGGCCTCTTTGCGCCAGTCGGCGGAGCAAGTCACACCGTGGACGTGCCAGTATCGCGTGCGATTTGAGGACGGGATCGAACGATGGCTGGCCGCCAGCGCGGTGCCCCACCGCGAGCCGGACCGGGCCATCGTCTGGCACGGCTTCATCACCGACATCACGGAGCGCAAGGCGGCCGAGGCCAGCGCGCAGGCCTTTGAGCGCAAGATGCAGGAAACCCAGAAGCTGGAAAGCCTCGGCGTGCTGGCCGGAGGCATCGCCCACGATTTCAACAACCTGCTGACCAGCATTCTCGGCAACAGCAATCTGGCCAGTCTTGATGTGCCACCCGATTCGCCGTTGCAGGCCCACCTTGAGCCGATCAAGCGCGGTTGTCTCCGCGCGGCGGAGCTATGCAAACAACTGCTCGCCTACTCGGGCAAGGGTCGGTTCGTGGTGGAAAAAGTGGACCTGCATGCCCTGCTCGATGAAACCATGGAACTGCTGAGACATTCCATCAGCAAGCAGTGCGAACTCCGGTTCAACCGGGCCGATGGGCTCCCGCCGGTGGAGGG
The DNA here is from genome assembly GCA_025363455.1 of Oleiharenicola sp. Classification (GTDB taxonomy): domain Bacteria; phylum Verrucomicrobiota; class Verrucomicrobiia; order Opitutales; family Opitutaceae; genus Lacunisphaera. The sequence continues at coordinate 40,601 of JANYDW010000072.1, forward strand.
CGATATCGCGCAGCTCCGACAAGTGATTATGAATCTGGTCATCAATGCCTCTGAGGCCATCAGCGCCGGTCCGGGCATCATCACGGTCACGACCAAACTGGTGGCAGGCTCGTTGACTGAAGCCATCGGCGCCGACGTGACGTCGAATGGCCCCGCCGGCCCCTGCGTGTGTCTTGAAATCAGCGACACCGGGAGCGGCATGAGCGAAGAGACCAAAGCCCGCATCTTCGAGCCGTTCTTCACCACCAAATTCACGGGACGGGGGCTCGGACTGGCGGCCGTGCATGGCATTGTGCGCGGCCATCACGGGGTGCTGGAGGTGGAATCGGAGCTCGGGCGGGGGACAACCTTCAAATTGCTCTTCCCGGCCGCGGCCGGCGTCGCCGACGCCTTGAGCCGGCCCATTGAGGCACCGGTTTCCTGGCACGGATCGGGTTGTGTGCTGGTGGTGGATGACGAAGAGGCCGTGCGTCAGGTCTGTTCCGCGTTGCTGACGAAGTTCGGTTTCAGCGTGGTGCTCGCCGCCGATGGGCGCGAGGGAATCGAGATGTTTCAGGCCGGACCGGACGGGTATACCTTGGTGCTGCTGGACCTGACGATGCCGCCGCCAGATGGGCGCCAGGTCTTTGCCGAGCTGAGGCGCCTGCGAGAAAACATCGGGGTAGTATTGATGAGCGGCTTCAATGAGGAAGAGGTGCTTTCGGGGTTTGCCGGAGTCCGTCCCGTGGGCTTTCTACAGAAACCTTTTGAAATTCAATCGTTCCGCGATGTGATCCGGCGTGCGACCGGAAATCAGGCGTCAGCCCAATAGCCTCCTGGAATTTGCCGGGAAGGCGGGTGTGAGGATTCCTCGCGCCAAGGACGCAAAGGTCGCGACGGTCCAAACCAGGGATATCCTGATGGTTTTCCAGATTGGGCTTGGATCGTCGTGGCGTCCTTGGCGACCGTTGCGCGAGGCTTGGAAGCGGGCGACTCGGTTGTTCGCTCAGAACCGGTAAGTCCACGTGCCCTTGAGCGAGACGGCGCCGGCGGTGGGGCGGTAGCCTTCGTTGCTGGTGTCGTAGCCTTGGTTGACCACGAAGTAGAAATCATTGCCGGGCTTGGGCGTCCACTTGATCCGGAAATTCGTGCCCAGGGACTTCGAAATATTGTCGTACTGCCCGAGGAGGCTGACCTGCAGGTCTGGGCTGAACGTGAAGGAGGCGCGGACCGTGCCAGTGCGGACCTTGAAGGCGCCCTCGGCCAGGCGGATGTCGCGCAGGCCGGTACTCAAGGCGAACTGGAGCTGGTTGGTCGGGCGCCAGCCCAGGTTCCAGTTGTAGAAGTCGGCGTGACCGGTGAGATAGCCGCCGGTCTTGTAACGGAAAAACGTGTCGACGGTGCGCGACCGGGAGGTGCCCGCCTCGATCTGGAAATCATCCCAGTTGTGCCGGCCGGTGGGGATGACAATGCCGGGGCGGATCTCAAACGGCGTGTCGTAGGTCTCGTAATGTCTGGCCACCCAGATGTTGGTGAAATCACCGCCGGGCGTCTCGGCGTAGAACCCCGTCCACACATTGCCATCGAGCGGCTGGAGGTGCAGGTCGTCGGTGTGGTCGGATTCGATGAAGGGCTGGCCCACGCGGATGATGCCCGCCTGCTTCGGGTAGATGTTGTAGATGGCCTGCAGGTGCAGGTTCGTGACCCCGTTGCGGGAGACGAAACCGAGGGCGGGATCGAATCTGTCGTCCACCCGGCTGAAAAATAGACTCAGGGCCAGGGGCTCGTTGGGGAAATTGACCGAGAGGGTCTCGGCGGAGCCGGTGCCGCCGGCGAGATCGGAATCAGTTGCCTGCACGCCGAGGCGGGCGGTGAGCGTCTTGCCGCCGAGCACGTGGCTGTTGGTGTAGTTGAAATCGGTTCCGAGCAGGGTGTTGTCATAGTCGCCGCGCGGGTCGCCGTGCGTGGCGATGAAGCCGAAACTGGACTCGGCCAGCACCTGGTGGGCTACGCGGCCGACGAAAAGATTCTTGGAATCAATGCCGGCATGCCGGTCGATCTGGACGTCCAGCAGGCCGAGGGTCCACGGGCCGGCGCGCCCCGTGAGCTTGGCGCCGCCCAGGATGTCGACCTTCGTGCCATCATCGCCGAGGCCGATGCGGCGGGAAAAGAAGGGCAGCGGGTCCTGGTTGATACCGGCGAAGGTGAAGAGCGAGGCGTCCTGTGTGAAGAAGGAGCGCTTTTCGGGGAAGAAGAGCGGGAAGCGCCCGAGGTTGACCTGGCGTTCGTCGACGTCGGCATCGGCGAAGTCAGTGTTCAAGGTCAGCGTGGCCGCGAGCGAGGGCGTGGCGTGCCACACGAAGTCGAGGCCCGGCTTGAACTCGGTTTTCTTCTCGCCGGGCGACGGATCGGACCGGGTGGTGAGGCTGGCGAAGGGCTTGAACTCGAGGCCGCGGCCCTGCCGCAGGCCGGTGATGCCGCGCAGTTCGCCGGTGTCAGGCAGGGAAAAGACACCCTTGGCGCGGATGAGGTTGGCCCAGCGGACGTTCTCCTGCTTGCGGCGGATCTGGCGGACGATGTCAAAGCCCCAGGTGCCATTGGCGGGATCGAAGGAGATGGATTTCACGGGGATGGCGAACTCCGCGCTCCAACCCCCGGCGTCGCGGGTGACCTTGCCGAACCAGAGGCCGTCCCACTGGTCGTTGGGCTGATCCTTGTTCTGCACGAGGCCGTCGTGCTTGCCGCCCGCCGCGGTGAGGCCGAAATAATAGCCGTCACTCTGCCGGTGAAACGAATCGAACACGATCCGCAACAAGTCATCGGAACCGTTGTTTTGGTCGCGCTGCATCGAGTAGGCGCGGAGGCCGGCGAGCCCGGCGGAATCATGGCAGCGGACGGCGACGTAGATATAGTCGGCGTCATAGGTCACCCAGAACTCGGTGCGCTCGGTCGGATCGGCATTCTCCGCAGGATAAATTTGCCGGAAGGCGTCGCTATGCGCGGCTTGTTGCCAGGCCGGGTCGTCGAGTACGCCGTCAATGACCGGCGGGGTGGCCGTGGCATGCACATCCAAGGCGGGTGCCGCGCGAAGAAAAGCCAGCCCGGCACAGAGGAGGAAAATGAAAAGGAGGTGACGGAGGGGGTGAGGCATGCGGGCGCCGGGTAGCGTGACATTCAACAAACCCGGGGCCGTGGCAAAAGTTACAGGGTGAAAGGCAAAAATCATGCGATGAACGACGGATTTGCGGATCGAACTGTAGGGCGGGGTCTCCGAACCCCGCCTTTGGAGGGCTCGCCTCCCTCCGAGCCGTTTGATAGCCGTCGGCCCGCAGAGACGCGGGCCCTCCACCAGATCGATCTAGCGGGATCAGCGATCCCGCCCCACAACAGTAGTCCCGCCGGCAAGCGCCGGCCCAACGCCTCACCCCACCGTCCGCAGCTGGATGCTGTCCACCCGCTCGTTGTTGGTGGTGAGCACGTCGGAGATGATCACGAGCTTGTCGCCCGTCTTGATGCGGCCGGCGTCGCGCAGTTTGTCGAGCGCGCGGGTCAGGGTCTTCTCCGGGTCGCCGAAGGGTCCGATAAAATACGGCTCCACCGAGCGCACGATGCGCAGCTGGCGCAGGGTCTGGAGCGAGTCGGTGAGGGCGAGGATGGGGGCGCGGGCCGGGCGGTGGGCGGACAGCCCGGCGGCATTGAGCCCGCGGCGGGTGAAGGTGACGATGCGCGAGCCGGGAAACTCGTTGGCCATGACGACGGCCGAACGCATGAACTTCATGCGCTCGTCAATGAAAACGGCGGGCTCAGGGAAGTCGATGGCCAGCTCCTCCTCCACGCGCCGGCTGATGGTGTCGAGCACGCGGACGCACTCGAAGGGGTATTGGCCCACGGTGGTCTCGCCGGAGAGCATGACACAGTCGGCCTGCTCGTAGACGGCGTTGGCCACATCGGTAATCTCAGCGCGGGTGGGCATGGGCTGGGTGATCATCGACTCGAGCATGTGCGTGGCGATGATCACGGGGCGGCCGACGGCGAGGCAGGTGCGCACCGCGCGACGCTGGATGACGGGCAGGTCCTGGAAGGGCACCTCGATGCCGAGATCGCCGCGCGCGACCATGAGCACATCGGTGGCGCGGATGATCTCATCGAGGTTGGCGATGGCGGTCTGGTCCTCGATCTTGGCCACGACGCGGGCCCTGGACTTGTGCTCCTTGAGAAAGCCGCGGAGCTGGGTGATGTCGGCCGCCTCACGCACGAACGACAGGGCAATGAAGTCGACGCCCTCCTCGATGCCGACGATGGTGTCGCCGCGGTCCTTCTCCGTGAAGGAAGGCAGGTTGATCTTGACGCCCGGGAGATTGATGTGGCGGCGGGAGCCGAGCGTGCCGGGGTTGAGCACGCGGCAGCGGATGTGGGCGTCGTGCTTTTCCCGGACCTCAAGGCGGATCAGGCCGTTGTCCACCAGCACGGTGTCGCCGACCTTGATGTCGTTGATGAGATTCCGGTAATTGACGTCCACCGAGCGGATCTCCTCGGCACTGCCCCGTTCGGCGCCGGGCTTGATGGTGAAGTCGAAGATCTCGCCCACCCGCAGCTCGATGGGGGCGGTGAGGTCGCCGGTGCGGATCTCCGGGCCCTTGATGTCCATCATGATCGCGACCTCGTGGCCGGCGCGGGCGGAAATCTCGCGGATGCGGCGGATGACCTCGCGCGTCCAGTCGTGCTTGGCGTGGGCCATGTTGAGGCGGACCACGTCGACGCCCGCTTGGAGGAGCCTGGCCAGGTCTTTTTCACTTTCGGTGGCGGGACCGAGCGTGGCAATGATCTTGGTACGACGGTAAGAGGGGGTGGGCATATCAGATCTCAAACAAGGGCGTTCCCCCGCCGGGGGCAACGACGGAGAAACCGCAACTTAAGGCGGCGAGGGCAGGCCCGCAGGCGGCGGTGACGGCGTCGGGCGAATTGCAGTCCCGGGACAGGTGGGTAAGGAACACGTGGCGCCAGCGCGGCCGCGCGACGCTCTCGAGCAGCTCGCGGGCCGCCGTGTTGGACAGGTGGCCATGCCGGCCGCTGATGCGCTGCTTGGTGGACCACGGGCGCTTCGTGTCCGCCTGCAGCATCACCGGGCAGTGGTTGGCCTCGACGACCAGCACGTCGGCTTCGCGGATATGCTCCCGGACATTCGCGGGGGCGTGGCCGAGATCGGTCAGCCAGGCGACGCTGCGACGGGGGGAGAGCAAGTCGCCGTGGCCATGCGCGATGAGAAAGCCGACCGGATCCTGCGCGTCGTGGGGCACGGAGAAGCTGCGCACCTCGAAGTCCCGGAACCGGAAAATGTGGCCGGTCTCGAACAGCTGCCAGGGGATCCGGTGCTTGAGGCCGCGCTGCACGGCCTCGGCGGTCGGGCGGTTAGCAAAGACCTGGATGTGGGCGTATCGCGCCAGCCCCGTGAGGGCAGCGGCGTGGTCGCTATGCTCGTGCGTGAGAAAAATGGCGTCGATGCGTTCCCACGTTTCGCCGGCCGCGGCGAGCAGTTCGCCGAGCTTGCGGGCCGAAAAGCCGGCGTCGACGAGCACGCGGGTGTCGTCGGACTGGAGGAGGGCGGCATTGCCGGAGCTGCCACTGCCGAGGATGCGGAAACGCAGGGCCATGGACGGGCATTGAGGGCCCGGCTGCAGGCCCGGGCAATGACAAATCCGGTTCATCGCTGCTTTCGGCGAGCGGTCTCAAACCACCAGCCGAGCCTCCGGAAGGTTTGCTAACCGCTACTAGGATTTCGCCAAAGGCGAAATCTACTTTTACCCTTCGGCTGATCGCCTCCGGAATTGTTTCAGGGCCTGCTAATCGCAGACTGGAAAAAAACCGACGATCAGCCAGTCTCCAAAACTCAGTGATGGTTGCCCTGTCATTGCGAGGAGCGCAGCGACGAAGCAATCCAGCGCTTTCTGGATCGCCACGCCCGACTTCGTCGGGCTCGCGATGACAATCTGGGTGTGAAATATGCAGGCCAGGACTTGTTCTTGAACTGCTGGCCGCGGTGCGGGACCCGGCGAGAGGCTACTTCCAGCTGGCCCTCGTGAAATCCTCGATGCTCTCGTGCTCGGCTTTTTGCTCAGGCGTCAGGGAATTATAAAACTCGTCGATAATGCGTCGCGGGGCAGTAATGAACTTAAGTCCGCCCGGCCCGGGGAAGGCCTTCAGAGAGTCCTGCATCTGTTTCCAGAGTCCGAGCTGTTCCGGGGTCAAGGTTCGCTCAAATTTCTCACGGTTGGCTTTGATGGCAGCTGCGCGTTCGGCTTCGTAAAGGTTGTGCCATTTGAATTGGGTGGGGCCCAGATCGGTCCTGTCCGGGATCAGTTGCCAGCCGTATTTCGCGTAGAATTCCAAGACTTGCTTCTTTTTCTTGCCGGTGAGTTTGTCCCATGCTCCGTCAGGCATTTTGCCGGGCATATCCTGGGCGTATAAGAGCATTGGATTGGCCCGTGAGTTGATCCAGGCCTTGGAATAGGGTTTTGCGTCGCTCATGGTGACGGGCGAGCTGGCGAGCGGTATGGTGAATTCCCGGGTATCACGCCGGACCAGGATCATATGATCTTTCGCGATCACCTTGACTGTGTAACCAAAGAACCAATCACCAGCTGAGAGCCAATGTCCCATTTCCAGCCCCACCTCAAGCGCGGTCAGCCTGCGGATCGGGTTCGGATGCTTTACGCTGAGCAGGGCGACCGGTTCCTTGCCCAGCGACTCGATGCTGACCAGAACCGCCGCTTCAGCCGGAAATCCCGGGGTTAAATCCTGCCTGAACTGCCCGATCGGAGCCCGCACCAGCCCGCCAGGAGGCATAACGGGTGCCGGGGCACCGTTGGATTGGGCGGGCACGACTGCCAGCAAGATTGTCCCGCCGAGAATGCCTATCCGATGGCCGATCATTTTCATAGTGGAAGCCTCCCACCTGGCCCGGGTGAGAGTTGTGTGGGTATTTCTCTAGCGGGGCGTTTGCTTTTCACAAGTCGGTTTCAGCTTTGAATTCCGGCCGCTGCCACGGCCCGCCCCGGGGGTTGACGCAAGCCGCAAACTGGCTTCGCTGGACCCTCCATGTCGCAGCAGGTTTCCCGTCGGAAAAACAAGCTCCCCAGTGTGCGCGCCCTCGCGGGCACGGTGTACATCACCCGGCAGGTGCATTTCAACTCCGCCCACCGGCTCTACAACCCGACGAAGAGCCTCGCGTGGAACCAGAAGCAATACGGCCTCTGCACCAACCCCCACTGGCACGGCCACAATTACGTGCTGGAAGTGACGCTCAAGGGCCAGCCCGACCCCGTCACAGGCTACATCATCGACCTGGCCCGGTTGAAAAAGATCATGCATCGCGCGGTGGTGGACAAATGCGACCACCGCAACCTCAACGATGAAGTCGATTTCCTCCAGGGCATCATCCCCTCGACCGAGAACCTCGTCATCGCGTTCTGGCACGAGATTGCCCCGCACATTCCCGCCCCGGCCCGGCTGCATTGCGTGCGGCTCTACGAGACACCACGCAATTTCGGCGAATTCTTCGGCCCGGCGCACCATTGATGAAAATCTTCCAGTCATTGCGAGGAGCGCCAGCGACGAAGCAATCCAGCTCTTCGGCATTGCTCTGGGCCATGAGCCTGTCGAATGGCTGGATCGCCACGGCGCGCAGTGCGCGCCTCGCGATGACACGAAAGGAAAGGCACCATTGACTCTCCGGGCGGTTACGGCACCCCGCCCACAACCCAACCAAAAACGATCAGCCCATGAAACAGATGTACCTCCACCGCTCGAGCTGCGGCCAGCTGCCGCCGATCAAGCGGGGCTACGACCGGAAATTCAAACCCACCGCCGCCTACCGCGCCACGCTACCCGACATGATGGAGGTCGCCAATGAGACGGTGCGGGGCGTCCATATACCGATCCAGCAGGTCGGCATCCATAATTTCAAGCTGCCGCTCAAGTACCGCACCAAGGCCGGCAAGATCCTCACGCTCGAGACGAGCGTCACCGGGACGGTCTCCCTCGAGGCCGACCTCAAGGGCATCAACATGAGCCGCATCATGCGCTCATTCTACGAGCACAAGGGGGGCGTCATCACCGGCGAGTGGATGGGCAAAATCCTGAAGAACTACCTGCGCAAGGTGGTGGCCAAGGACGCCCGGCTGAAGATCTCGTTCTCCTATCCCATGCTCCAAACCAGCCTGCGCACGGGGCTGGAGGGCTGGCAGTTCTACGACGTCGCCTTCGAGGGTGTGATGACGCGGGACGGCCGCTACCGGCGGTTCATCCATTTCGACTTTGTCTACTCGTCCGCCTGCCCGTGCTCCGCTGAGCTGACCGAGCACGCCCGCGACCAGCGCAACGCCTACGGCGTGCCGCACTCGCAGCGCAGCAAGGCCCGCGTGGCGATCGAGGAGGTCGACGGGAAAAAGATTTGGATCGAGGACGTTCACGCCCTTTGCCTCCAGGCGCTTCAGACCGAGACGCAGGTCATGGTGAAACGCGAGGACGAGCAGGCCTTCGCCGAGCTCAACGGCACCTACCTCAAGTTCGTCGAGGACGCCGCCCGGCTGCTCTACCTGGAGTTCGACAAGGAGAAGCGCATCGCCGATTTCCGCATCGCCTGCTCGCACCTGGAGTCACTGCACTCACACGACGCGGTCAGCGTGATCTGCAAGGGCGTGAAGGGCGGCTTCGCGGCCGACTTCATGGATTTTGGATCGCTGCTGTGCTGAGGAAGAAGAGATTCTCCGCGGATGGCGCGGATTTACGCGGATAAGAACCAAAGCATGATTCACGAAAAGCTCAGTGGAGAGATAATCGGGGCCGCCATGGCAGTACTCAAAGAACTGGGGCCGGGTTTGGACGAGAAGCTCTACGAGAGGGCCTTGGTCATTGAACTCCGAAAACGAGCGCACAGGGTCGACCAGCAGAAAACTTTTCTCGTCCACTATTCGGGCGAGCTCAATGGGAATCTGATTCCTGATGCAATAGTCGACGATCTGGTCATAGCCGACTCCAAGGTGGTCGAGTCATTCAATGAAACGCACACGCGTCAGATGATTGGCTATCTGGCCATCACGAAACTCAAGCTGGCACTCCTGCTGAATTTCAAACATGCCAAGCTCGCATGGAAACGCATTGTTCGGGAGACTCATGACTAATCCGCGTTCATCCGCGAAATCCGCGGGAAAATCCGGTCCGGTTGTTTTGGTTACAGGTGCGTCCCAAGGCATCGGTGCGGCCATTGCCAAGACTTTTGCCAGGGAGATCCGCGGTGTCCGTCTCGCGCTCGTGGCGCGGAATGTCCGCGGCTTGCAGGCGACGGCGATGGCGTGCGCCAAAGCAGGCGCCAAGGCGGAGGCCTTCGAGTGCGATGTCAGCAACGCCGCCTCGGTCGTCCTCATGGCGGAGGACGTGGCCAAGCGGTTCGGCGCGGTGGACGTGCTCATTAATAACGCCGGCGCCTTCACGATGGCACCGTTCGTGGAGACCACGTTGGACGAGTTCGACCGGATGATCGCAGTGAACCTCCGCAGCGCGTTCCTCGTCACGCAGGCCTTCCTTCCAGCGATGCTGAAGCGGAAGAGCGGCGACATCTTCTTCATGAGCTCGATCGCGGGGCTCGGAGCCTATCCCAACGCCGCGGCCTATTGCGCGGCGAAGTTCGGCGTCACTGGCCTGGCGAAGGTGTTGCGCGCCGAGACCAAGGCCCACGGCGTGCGAGTTTGCTGCGTTCATCCCGGCGCGACATGGTCGCCGTCATGGGAAAAATCCGGCGTGAAGCCCGAGCGCATCATGCCCGCCGATGACATCGCCCAGGCGATCCTCGATGCCCACCGCCTCAGCCGCCGCACCGTGGTGGAGGAGGTCGTGCTCCGCCCGCAGCTGGGGGATGTTTAGGTAGGGCGGTGACTCCGCTCACCGCCGCGGCGCGGACTTCACGCCGGGTCGGGAGACCGCCGCCCGGCGCCCGCGTTGATCCTTGTTAATTGATCCTTGGGACTTATCCATCGCTGTATGCCGCCAATCCGTCAGACCGTGCTCGTGGTGGAAGACGAATCGGCCATTGCCGAGACGATCACCTATGCGCTGCAGACCGATGGCTTCACCCCGATCTGGAAAACCACCGGGCGCGAGGCCCTGACGGTACTGAAGCAGCAACCCGTAGCGCTGGTTGTGCTCGATGTCGGTCTGCCCGACATGAGTGGCTTCGATGTTTGCCGGGAGATGCAGAAGCTCGGGGCTCCGCCGGTGATTTTCCTGACGGCGCGCAGCAGCGAGGTGGACAAGATCGTCGGGTTGGAGCTTGGGGCCGACGATTATCTCGCCAAGCCGTTCAGCCCGCGCGAGCTGACGGCGCGGGTCCGGGCCATATTGCGCCGGGCCCATGGCAAGGGGAGCGCGGTGTCCGCTGCCACCGGGTGGATACACGACGAGGCGCGCTGCAAGATCACTTACCTCGGCCGGCCGATCGAGCTCACGCGCAACGAATATCGCCTGCTGGCTGCGCTCCTTGCTTCACCCGGACAAGTGTTCAATCGCGACCAGTTGATGGCGGCCGCGTGGGACGACCCCGGCGCGGCCCTCGACCGCACGGTGGACGCCCACATCAAGACGTTGCGAGCCAAGCTGCGCGACATCGCGCCTGACGCTGACCCGATCGTCACGCACCGTGGGCTGGGTTACTCGCTGAGAGAGGAATGAGGATGGTTTGGAAACCCCAAAAATGATCCGGTTCATGTGGATTTCAGCTACGCTTAGACCAATCACACACCCCGCCCTGCGGGCACCCCTCTTCATAGAGGGGAGCTTCGTCAGCGTGGGATGGGGTCCCCTCTATGAAGAGGGGTGGTCCCGGGACCGCGGGACCGGGGTGTGTTGGCGAACGGCAATCCGCCACACATGAGAATCCGCACCGCCATCTTCGGCGTCTATGTGATCGCCTCGGCGGTCGGGTTCGCCGGCGTGATGGGGCTGGTCTTGCGTGATGTGCGCCTGCGCTACGTCGAATCGATGAGGCGCACGCTGGGCGACACGGCGGCCTATCTGGCGGTGTTTGCCACGCCGGAGGCGCCGGCCGACGATTGGACCAGCAAACTCACGGCCCTCCCCAAGCATGCAGGTTTGCTCCGGGTGTTTGCCTGTGATCGCGACGGGAAGGTGATCTATGACTCGGCGGGTCATGACTTGGGGCAAACTTACACCTGGCCGATGACCGGAGGCGGTCCGGCCGCCTCGGAGAATTACACGGTTTCGAACGTGGCGGAAGTGGGCAATGAACTGCGGGTAGCCTCGCGCGTGCGCCGAGGCAGCGAGTTGCTGGGCTGGGTTGGTGTCGGGCGGCCCTTGACCTCCGTCGTCGAGGGGGTGCGCGTCGCGCGCTGGCATCTGATGGGGTATGCGGGAGCGATCGGACTGGTGATGATTCTGGCCGGCTGGTGGATCGCCGCGCGCCTGACGCACTCACTCGAGCGGCTGACGGTCTATGCGCGGAATGTCCGCGACGGTCGCCCGGCCGAGCCGCCCCGATCGCGGGCGCGGGAGATCGCGGAGTTGAGCCGGGCCTTCGAGGAAATGCGTGACTCGCTGGAGGGTCGGCAGCACGTGGAACGCTACACGCAGACGCTGGCGCATGAGGTGAAGGCCCCGCTGGCGGCCATCCGCGGCGCGGCCGAGCTGCTCGACGAGCCCATGCCCCCGGAGCAGCGGCAGAAGTTCCTGGCCAACATTCGCAGCGAGTCAGCCCGCATCCAGCGCATCATCGACCGGTTGCTCGAGCTCTCGTCGCTCGAGGCCCGGAAGGTTCTGCGGCAGACCGAGACGCTGGTCGGGGCGCAACTTGCCGCCGCCGCGGCCGACGTGGTGCGGCTCGCCGGCACGCCGAAGGGCGTGACGCTGACGATCCGGGCCGGGGATCCGGCAGCTCGGGTGCGCGGCGAGGGCGTGCTGCTGCGCGAGGCACTGGTGAACCTGCTGCAAAACGCGGTCGAGTTTTCGCCACCCGGCGGCGAGGTGACTCTCGGCTGGAGCGTGGCTGGCGGGCGGGTGGTTTTTGTCGTGGAAGATGCCGGGCCGGGCGTGCCCGACTACGCCCTGCCGCGGGTGTTTGAGCGGTTCTACTCGCTGCCGCGGCCGGGCACGGAGCGGAAAAGCACGGGTCTTGGGCTCGCCCTCGTGCGCGAGATCGCTCACCTGCACGGGGGTGATGCCTCGCTGGCCAACCGGCCGGCCGGCGGGGCCCGGGCCGAGTTCTGGGTGCCGATCTCGGAAGGTTAACCACTAATGGCGACAAAAGCTCACGAACGAAATCCCTCGGCCATCAACCAAGCCACTTGTAACCTAATAGGTTACTTTAGTTTGGTCTCGATCTTCTGCTTTCCGGATTAGTGAGTCATTAGTGTGGATTAGTGGTTACCCTTGTTTTTCCGCCCGATTTCATCGTCCCTTCATTCGGGCTTCATGGACGCCGGGCAGAGTGGGGGCATGAAGACCGTCGACATGCTGAGGCACCCCAGCGCATTTGTTCCGATGGCGATGTCATTCAGCGCGCTCCTGTTCGTCACCCTTCATCTCATAATTTATGGCGTGACCCGGGAGTCCGACGAGGGGACGGCCGCCCATCTGTGGCAATTGCTGATGGCGGCCCAGGTTCCGGTGATTGGGTACTTTTTGATCAAGTGGCTGCCTCAGGCGCCGCGCCCGGCCCTGGTCATCCTCGCCGGACAGATCGTCGCCGCGCTCGCAGCCGTGGCTCCGGTTTACTTTCTCCACCTATGAACTCCGAGCCCCCCGTCTCCGCCCCACCGATCCCGCACCGGCGTCATTCTGTCACGCTCAAGCTCATCTTCATCGCTGCCCTGGTGCTAGTGCTCCACCTGCCACTGGGCCTGATCAACGGCCTGCGTCAGGAGCGGGCCCACAACCGGGAGGAAGCGAATGAGCGCATTCGGCATGAAGCGCCGGTGCGGGCGCTGCTCCCGGGGCAAACCTATTCGCCGGCGGTGGCCGCGGCCGAGGGCTACCGGATGGTGGAGCGGTCGCTCAAGCACAGCGTATTGGTGCTGACGCTCGTCTTCGCCGCGTTCTTCCTCTTCGAGACGCTGGCCGGGTTGCGGTTGCACGCCGTGCACTACGGGCTCGTGGGCGCGGCGCTCTGCCTGTTCTACCTGGCTTTGCTGGCGCTCGGTGAAGTGTTGGAGCCAGGGCTGGCCTACATCGGCGCGGCGGTGGCGTCGTCGCTGCTCATCGTGTGCTACAGCATTTCTATTCTACATAGCTATGTCCGGGCTGGCAGCATCGCCGCCCTGCTGGCCGCCGAGCACAGCGTGCTCTATGTGGTGCTGCGTATGGAGGACTACGCGCTGCTGGCCGGGACGGCGTCGCTGTTCCTCGTACTGGCTGCGGTCATGTTCTTCACTCGCGACGTGGACTGGTTCGCGCAGGAAGAGGGCAGGAAGAGGGTCCAGGCCTGAACCAAACTGATTCCTTCCGCCCGCAGCGGGTCGGGAGGTTGTGTAGCCCCGGGATCAGTTGCGCTCTCTAAAAGCGCGGCCGGCCCCGGCGACTTCAGGGCAGTCGCATCCGACGGGTGAGTTGAAGGCAGTACAACAGCGGCAGGGCGCCAAACACGCCGAACGAGCAGTCGATGAGCCGCCAATAGAACGGAATGCCGCGGACCTGCCCGGCGATCAGCGCGGTGGGGATCAGGGCGATGCAGCAAATCAGGCCACACTTCAGCACCCAGTCGCTCTCCAGTGGCTTGAACAGGGGTCGGATGAAAAACACCGCGATGCAGAGATGACCGAAGGCAAGCCAGTCGGTGCCATAGGCGAGGAAGGGATGATGTGCGTCGTTGTATTCGAGGGCGAAGAGCACCCGAGCGATCCAATGCTGGAGTCCGGTGAACTGCGCGTAGTCGGCCGGATGGGTGATGCCCAGCCACGAGGCCAGCAGGCGAAGTTCGATCAGCAACGGAAAGGCAGTGGTGCCGCTCAGGATCAACCCGACGATGAAAAAGCCGAGAGCGAGCCGATAGCGCAAGAGCAGGGGAGGATTCATCTTAGGGAAAACATTTTAAACGCGGAGATCGCGAAGGGCGCGGAGGCGGGCAAAGGCTTGTTGGGATCCTCGATCCATGCCTTGGGGAAGAGAATCCGTCCCAGGCGTTGGTTTGGGTCTAACTTTCTGCTTTTGTGCTTTTTGTGGCCATGCCTGCTGAAGGATCAGGTTTGAGGCAGTCGTTCGATCTTCACGATGCGGACCGGCGGGGTGAGTTTCTGGCCGTCGGCGGGCGCGGCTTGGATTTTGCGAATGATTTCGAGGCCCTTGGTCACGCGGCCGAAGGCGGCGAAGCCCTGGCCGTCGGGGTTGCGCTTGCCGCCGAAGTCGAGGTCCGGCTGGACGCCGATGCAGATGAAAAAATCCGACGTCGCGGTATCCGGACCGGCGCGGGCCATGGAGAGCGTGCCGTCGAGGTGCTTGAGGCCAGTGGCGTTCGTGCGCTCCAGCGCGAGGGCCGGCCAGTCCTTCTCGGCAAACTCCGGGTTCACGCCGCCTTGGATGACTTCGATCTTCACGATGCTGTTGGGCTGGTTGTCAGGATGCAGGGTGACGGTGCGATGAAACTGCCCGCCGGTATAGCGGCCTGCGTCGACGTATTTGAGGAAGTTGGCCACGGTTGCTGGGGCTTTGTCGGCGTAGAGTTCGGCTTCGATGACGCCGAGCGTGGTGGTGAGGCGGACGGACGGCGCGGCGGACGCGATTGTTCCCAGGGCGAACAGGACGAGACCAAAGGATGATGTTTTCATAAACGGCGGGAAGGTGCCAGGGTAGGGGCCGGGTTTTCGTTGGGTTCGAGCCGGCGCCAGACCGTGGCTTGGCGGATGCGGGTCACGACCTCCCAACGGCCGGGCAGGAGTTCGCGCACGAGCGTTTCCTCGAAGGGAAAGAGCACGGCATAAAGGGGGCGATGCTCCCGGTCGAGCCAGGCGCGGAACCGGGCGGAGTCCTCCGGGGTGAGCAGGTTGAAATTCAAACTGGTCCGGTTGGCATAATACAGGATGGCGCCAGAGGCCTGGTAGGCGACCACGGGTGAATGGGGCGGGACATGCTCCGCCGCCCATTCTCCGGCCAACCGGTAGGCCCGTTCATCGAGTTCCACGGAGCGAACGTGAAAATACCTGTTCCACCAGAACATCCAACCCGCCGTGGCGAGGCAGAGTACCAGCGTAAGCGGGATGCGGAGGTAGCGGTGGCTGGTGATTTGATCCGGCTTCACGTCGTCGGGCAGCAAGCGCGAGGCCAGGAAGAATGCCGGGTAGCGGACCTCCTGCAGGGCCAGCGCCGCCGCGATACCGGCCGCAGGCAGCGCGGGAAGGATGAAGCGCAGGTACCACCAGGTTTCCTGCGAGCATTCATAGCTGGAGTAGAAGAGCACGAACACGCCACCCCACAGCAGCAGGACGGCCTTCCGTCGCGTCGGGAGGCGCAACCAGGGGAGCGCGAGGGCGGCCAGCACGAGGGGACCCGCCACCACGGGAATCCAGATCGTGTAGTGGCCCAGGGTCGGCCACACGTTTTTCCAGGCAAAAAGGCTGCTCATGTCGCCATAGCCGGTGGTCACGATGCGCCCGTAGAGTGAATGGTTGTAGAAGGCGAGAAAAGCGGCGCCCGGCACGCCGCCCGCGACGAAGGCGAGCCAAGTACGGGGCCGCGGCGGCAGCGCCACCAGCGCGGCGGCGGCCACCAGCAGGTTGGTCGGGCGCACCAACACGGCGAGCGCGAGGGCGAGGCCGGCCAGGACGGCCCAGCCCCAATGCCGGGCCGAGCGCAGGGCGCAGAAAACAACCAGCAGGATACAGGTCGCGGCGACCAGGTCGCTCATCGGTTGCAGCGCATAGAGCAACGACAGGGGTGAAAGCGCCCCGCAACCGGCCAGCGCACCGGCCCAGGCGGGGCGAACCCCGAATTCCCGCGCCGTGAGGTAAATCAGCAGGACGAAGCCCAAGGCGGCGGCCAGTGCCACCACGGTCGTGCCCGGCCCGAGCCCGACGAAATATCCAGCAGTGGCAAAAAGCAGCGGCAGTCCCACGGGGTAGGTGGGCAGCAGATTCTGCCCGGCCGGATCCGGCACGAAGCCCAGCGGGAAAAAATATTGCCCCGACAGGACCTCCAAGGGCAGGTCCGACGGCAGGACCAGGGGCGTGGAAAAGTGGCCGGCGAGGAGGAGTCGGGCGCTGTTCAGGTAGCCCGAGGAGTCGCTCCCTCCCGCGTAGGGGCAGTGATACCAGGCCAGGTAACTGGCATAGACGATCGCGATGCCAGCGAGGAGAAAAAGTCTGCCGCGGGACAGTTGCATGTCAGAGCAGGGAGCCTTGTGCGTCACGAGCCGTCAAGCCGGGGAGTGGGGCAATCCCGACACACCCCGCCCTGTCGGGCACCCCTCTTCATAGAGGGGACTTAGGCTGCGTGGCTTGGATCCCCTCTATGAAGAGGGGTGGCGCAAAGCGCCGGGGTGTGTGGGTTACGTCCGCTTGAGCGTAAACACGGTCACTTCCGGCCGGACGTTGAAACGCACCCGCAGGAGATGGCCCACACCGCGGTTGATGTAGAGCTGGCGGTTGTCGGCCAGGGCGAATTCCCCCGCGGTGTAGCGGCGGTTGCGTACGGGCAGCAGGGGCGGAGGCAGGAAGGGCGGCTTGCATTGGCCGCCGTGCGTGTGGCCGGCGAGGATCCAACCCTGATGGCCGCCCCAGCCGGGAAGGTCGCAACTGTCGGGATTGTGGCTCAGCACGATCGCGGGTTGGCCCCGGGGCAGGTGGGGCAGCACGAGCTGGGGAAAAAACCGTCGGGCCCACAGGTCGTCGAGGCCGACGATCGTCAGGCCCGCGACCTCGGTGGAACGGTTGCGCAGCACGGTGCAGCCGGCCTCGGCGAGCAGGCGCGCAATCTGGTCGGCCACCTCCGGCTGCGACCAGTTCCGGCCGTAGTCGTGGTTGCCGAGGATGGCAAAGGTGCCGAGCTTGCCGCGTGGAAAGGAGCCGAGCACGGTCCGGGCTTGGGCGATCGTCTTGGGGCCGGCGTAGGTGACGAGGTCGCCGGTGTGGACGACGATATCGGGGTTAAGCGCGGTGACCCGGGCAAAGACGCGTGCAACGTATTCGTCGTCCACTTGGGGTCCGATATGGATGTCGCTCAACTGCACGAGGGTCTTGCCGGCAAGCGCCGGGGGCAGGTTGGCGATGGGCAGATCGCGCCGGACGAATTCCACCCAGGTCGGCTCGACCCGCCAGGTGTAGAGCGCGGTCAGGCCGGTTGTAGTGACAAGCCCGGTGAGGAAGCGGCGCCGGGTAAGAAGTGCACTCATGCCGGGCTACGGATTAGTCCCGAAAGGACGGCTCGTCAAAATGAACCGGGCCGCGACGAGAGAAACCGGCATGATCTAGGGGATCAGAAAAGAAGCAGTATCCTTGATACCAGTATCAAAGGTTGCGAGCTTGGCTCCATGGTTCCGGGCCAGCGCGCAGAGATATCCGTCACTGGTCTGGCCGTGCTTCGTAACCCAGATTGGCAGCAGGTCCACCGGTGATTCGGCGTGGGGCCAGAAGGTGACTGAAGGTGAGGCCTTCAACACCCGTAACTGCTGTTTCGCGGCTGAGACTGTAACGCCATAGACGGCATTCATCACCCGCAAGTAGCCTAGTTCGGTCAAGGCGCAGATTGCGAAGTCGCCGGGGCGGGTCTGGGCCCAGGTGCGAAAGCGGGTGTGATGCTGGTGCGAAGCCCACAACGCGGCGAGCAACGCATTGACGTCCAGCAGATGAGTCATGGGAAATCCCGCATGATCCGCTTAACGTCGGCGAGCGAGAGTGGAGGTGTGCCAGACGGCGGAGAGAAAAAGGGGAGCCCAGTGACCGGGTCGCGCTGCATTTTCACCCGAGTGGGCTTGCGGCGTGACGCAGCAGGAAGCGGGCGATCCATGTAGGCTTTCAACGCACTCTGTTCGCTCCTGGTCAGACGCGAAACACGCTGCTTCAGATCGAGCATGGCAGTGGCGGTCATGGGCGGAATTTGCGTTTGAATCCGGTAGCTGTCAACTCGCTGGCTAGATTTTCACTTGTTGAATGTGCTTCGAATTCGGAGCGCATCTACCTGCTCTTGGGCGCGATTTATAGGCCCACGTGCCTCTGACTCTGCGATCGCGATAGACCTAAGCTCTGCCCGAACTTTGTCCGCCGCCGCCTTCTTATTTTGAAGTGTTTCCTGTAACAGGTCAATCGAAGCTTGGCGTCTGGCATTGTGATCGGCACCGACTGTAAGGTATTCGCCAATAAGTTTGTCGATCTTACTCCTCTCGCTCCAGCTATAGTGATCCCGCTCCGGTATGTTCCTAAAAGCGAAGTCACTTACAAAGTAGAAGCCTTTGACATTGCTGATGTCTTCGTAGCCAGTTGAGTTCCTGGAAACCTGCGATTTTGGAGCGTGATCTAGAATACGTATCGCGTCAGTTGTTTTTGGGTGTTTCTCATTGCCTGAAAAAGTTTCATCCCCTGTGAACGAACTGAGTAGGTGAATCAGTTTTGGTCCATAATATTGTTCTGCCGAATCATGTTCGGCTGTATCAAGTTCTTTTTCCGTCGTGGTAATTTGTCCGACGATATCTGCGAGGATTTCCTCTTTTGCCATTCTTGCTTCGCGGAAGTCGACCTCTGGTTTCCGGAACTCTAGCTTATTCTTCGCCAAGTTGGCCTCAGCTTCCGCTATTCGTTGCTGTTGCTCTGCGGTTTCGGCGGCCGCGCGTTCAATAGCAGCCCTAGCTTCAGCAGCAACACGCTCTGTCTCTATTTTAGTATCAGCGAGACGTCGTTTGGCCGCGGCTTTGGCTTCAGCAGTAGCAACACGTTCAGCAGTAGCTTTGGCTTCGGTCAACGCCATTGCTTCAGTTTCGGCTCGTTTCCGGGAAACAGAAATGCCATAGGCAAGCGCGATCAATACGGCGATGCTGAGGATGGCGGCGGTAATGAGAAATCGCCGCTGCGACCTCGCTCCAGCCACAGCTATCGTTCCCAGTTCCGTTTCGGTCTTGCCGAGATCGGGCTGGATAGCCTCTAGCGTCGGACGGCAGTTCTTTTCCAACTCGGAGCCGGGCAGCGTAGCTACCTTGACCCAATGCTGTTCAAAGGCCCTGCGCAGGTTAGCCAATTGCGATTTGGCTTGGTCGTGATTGGAGGATATATTGCCAGTGTCGTAACTAACCTTGAAGTCATCCAGAATCTTGGCGCAGGCCAAGGGGAGGTCTTTGGCAAAGGAGACCATTTCATCTTCGACTCGAAACTGCGAAGCTATGTTTGCAGTGACTGTGGTGTAATCCAAATCGCTGAAACCATCGGCCGACTGCTGTTTCAAGTCCGCGGCCGCTAACAGATTTGCAGCAGATAGATGATTGCCTTGCCTGACCTGGGCGAAGGCCTGTTGGAGGGCATCGCGATGTTTCGAGTGAATCTGAGTCAGATGGTCCAAGCGGGCCCGCACATTTTTGAAATGGGCCTGAATCTGCTGATAAAGCGCACCCCCTCCCAATGCCAACGAACGGAATTCTCGTCGGGCTCCGGCTTCCACAGAGAAATCCATGTCCAGTCCTTGGGCGCAGAAAAGCAACTCGGGATGAATATCGATATCGGCTCCAGTACCACCCCAGTCCAGCGCGGATAGCTGGATGGCAAGGTTTTGCAGACTGGCAGGTAACTGAGCTATGGCATCATCAAGTTCAATCTGACCTTGGCGCATGTCGGAAAGTGAGACAGAGGGAAGGTCCTCCTGAAGGAAACGTTGATGCGATGAAATCGCAGCACGGTGTAGGGTGGCAGACTCAGCAAAAAATCTGACGAGCTTGCGCAAGCGAGAAGCCAGCTCTGCGAGTGGGTCGGCGGGAACGTTGCCGGCACTGGCATGAGCTGCGATGTATTCAGTCAGATCCGACTTGATGCGTCGATGCGCCTGCATGTCGGCTAGGTCTACGAGCTGATCCGCTTGTTGATCGAGCAATTGGAGTTGAACCTGCAGCACCGCTACAGCGCGGAGTAATGGCTCATCCCAATGGAAAGCTGTCATCGGAAAGGGAAATCAAGTCACAGGCCGAAGCCTCTTAAAACGGTCAAGGGCATCAAGCATATCAGCCATCAACGAACGGAGCTGTTTGATCTGCTCTGTCTGGAGTCGACGATGCTCGCGCTCCGCAGTCTCAGCTTCGAAGCGCTGCTGCTCGATTTCGAGACGGTGTCTTTCAAGGCTGGTACGGTCTTGTTCGATTCGGGTTTGTCTCTCCAGGGCGGCTGTTTGAGCACGCAGTGCGCTCGTTGTCTCCTGTTGTTGGGCGATTTGCCGGTTACGCTGCTGGATAGCTGCCAGATGCCCCGTGAAATCAATCTGCCCCTGATGCCCCTCCATCCAGTCGTTTAAATCACTCATAAACAATTCACGTTTGATCAATTTTCTAGCGCTTACAATTTTGAAGCAATGAGGAAACAACCGCCTAAAGCAATGACTGCTGGTCGCCGGTGGCGGGCTTGAGGCCGATGGCGCCGTAGCCCTTGGCGGTGAGGATGCGGCCCTGCGCCGTGCGGGCGGGTTTCACGGGGACTCGACCACCAGCTTGCCGTTGCGCTTGTAGTAGAGTTTGGTGCCGGCGGCGCGGGCCCGGTTGGCAGCAACCTTGGCCGCCCGGCGGAAGGCGGCGTTAATCCCTCGCGTGCGGGCATCGAGTTTTGACGATGGAGTGGATTTCATGGGTTCTTGATCAAAAGGGTGGGCGGAAAACCGGTGGCATCGTAGAGCCACCAAGCATCACAAAGCGGACGATACAGCTTCTCGAAGTTTCGCCAACTCCGAACAAAGCGTCGGCGCACATCGGCGGCGGGGACATCATGCCCGCCTTCCCGCACCCGGGCGGCAATGCGTTTCAAGGCGATCTCCGGGGTGTCGAGCCGAAGGTACACCAACTCAATGCGGTAACCGTGCCTCTTCCATTTCCTAATGCGTTCGTGGTAGGTCAGGCCACTGAGGGTGCTTTCGAAGGCAAAATCAGTTTTTGTGCCAGAAAGGCGGTCGAGTTCGGATAAAAAGACTTTCCCCGCCTTCATATTGGCGATGGCTGGTTTCAGAGGGGAAAACCCGGCGGCAATAAGGTCGGCATTCACAAAATGAACAATACCGCCTTCTCGCGGCAGAAACTCACGGGCGAAGGTAGTTTTGCCCGCGCCGTTAGGGCCGGCGACTATCAGGCAGAGAGGTTGTTTGGGTGAGGCAGCCATGGTGGATGGCGGTGGGCTCAGCGATCCCGCCCTACAGCAACGACTGCTGGTCGCCGGTGGCGGCTTTCAGGCCGATGGCGCCGTAGCCCTTGGTGGTGAGGATGCGGCCTTGCGCGGTGCGGGCGAGGTAGCCCTCCTGGATCAGGAACGGTTCGTGAACTTCCTCGAGGGTCTCGGCCTCCTCGCCGACGGCGATGGCGATCGTGCCGAGGCCCACGGGGCCGCCGGCGTAGTTCTCGGCCATGAGGCGCAGGACGCGCTTGTCCATCTCATCGAGGCCGGCAGCGTCGATCTCAAGCAGCTCAAGCGCGGCAGCGGCGACGGGCTGGGTGATTTTGCCCTGCGCTTTCTCCGAGGCATAGTCGCGGCAGAAATTGATCAGATTGTTGGCGATGCGCGGCGTGCCGCGGGCGCGTTTGGCGATCTCGTGCGCGCCCGCATCGTCCAACCCGACCTTGAGCAGGCTGCAGCTGCGCTTGACGATGCCCTCCAGCGTGGTGCGGTCGTAGTAGTCGAGCCGGGTGTTGAGGGTGAAACGTGAGCGCAGCGGGGCGGTGAGCAGGCCGGAGCGCGTGGTGGCGCCGATGAGGGTGAACTTCGGGATCGAGAGGCGCACGCTGCGGGCGTTGGGGCCTTGGTCGATCATGATGTCGAGGCGGAAGTCCTCCATCGCGCTGTAGAGGTATTCCTCGACGGTCTTGGGGATGCGGTGGATCTCGTCGATGAAGAGGATGTCGCCCTCCTCCATGCTCGTCAGCAGGCCCGCGAGGTCGCCCGCCTTCTCGATGACCGGGCCGGACGTCACGCGGACATTGCGGCCGAGCTCGTGGCCGAGGATGAAGGCGAGGGTGGTCTTGCCGAGGCCCGGCGGCCCGGAGAGGAGGATGTGGTTGAGGGCCTCGCCCCGACGCTTGGCGGCGCCGACCATGACCTGCAGGCGCTCGACGGTCTTGGGCTGGCCGGCGAAGTCGGCGAAGGACAGCGGCCGCAAGGCGGCCTCGGTCTGAGAGACCGGAGCGGAAAGAGTCGAGGCGAGGAAGTCCGTTCCTTTCTTCGGGGATTGTTCGGGGGAAGGCATCAGGCAGGTGAACCGCTAATTTTCGCTAATCATCGCTAATCATTAGCGCGGATTAGCGAAAATTAGCGGTTAAAAAATCGGTGGTTCATTTCCATTCTACTTCGGCGCCGAGGCTGCGGAGGTTCTCGACGAAATTCGGGTGGGCGCGGCGGATGGTGTCGGCGTTCTTCACCACGGACTTGCCGGGGATGCTGGCGGCGACCATGTAGAGCGCGACGGCGGCGCGGATGATGTAGGGCGCCTCGACGATGGAGGGGCGCAGCGGTTTGGCGCCGAAGACGGTGATGCGGTGTGGGTCGCTGACGACCACGTGGGCGCCGAACTTCGAGAGTTCGGACATCCAAGTGAAGCCGCCCTCGTAGACCTTGTTCCAGAACATGACGGCACCCTGTGAGCGGACGGCCAACGCGATCATGCATGGCAGCAGGTCGACGGGAAAGTAGGGCCACGGGGCCGCCTCGATCTTTGGGAGCAGATTGCTTGTGAAAGGCTCCTCGACGACGAGCTTCTGCTTCTTGCGGACAATCGCGGTGTCGCCGTCGTGCTCGATCTTGACCCCCAGCTTGGCGAAGGAGCGGGTGATGAGATCGAAGTGGTGAGGCAGGGAGTGCTTCACGCGCACCTCGCCGCCGGTGATGGCACCGAGCGCGAGAAAGGTGACGATCTCGTGGTGGTCGGAGTTGATCGTGAAGGTGCCGCCCTTGAGTGATTTCACGCCGGTGACGGTGAGCTGGCTGGTGCCGAGGCCCGAGATCTTCGCGCCCATGGCAGCGAGGACCGCGCAGACGTCCTGCACGTGCGGCTCGCTCGCGGCGTTGAGGAGGACGGACTCGCCCTCGGCGAGGACGGCGGCCATGACGAAATTCTCGGTGGCGGTGACCGACATGTAGTCGGGCCAGTGGCGCGCGCCCTTGAACCGGCCCTTGAGCGAGAGGGTGAGGTCGTCCGGGTTCGAAGAAACCTTCGCGCCGAGTTTTTCTAGAATCTCAAGGTGCGGATCGAGCTCGCGGATGCCGAGGGAACAGCCCTTGGCGTTGGTCGGCAGGGAGAGCCTCTTCATCCGCTGGAGCAGCGGGGCGAAGAGCAGCACGGAGGAGCGCATGCCGGCGGGCAGCTCGCCGTTGAGCCGGCGTGCGTCGAAAGCCGAGTGGTCAATGGCCATCGTGCCGGCGGCGTGGTCCCAGGTGATGCGCGACCCCTGTTCCACGAAGAAGGTCACGAGCTTTTCGACATCCGTGATGTTCGGCACGTTGCCGAGTGTGACTTTCGCATCGGTCAGCAGCGTTGCGCAGAGGATGGGCAGGACGGAGTTCTTGTTGCCCGAAGGTGTGATGGTGCCGCTGAGGGGTTTGCCGCCGTGAATGATGAGATCGGACATCGAGGAAGTTAAGAGCTGAGAGCTGAGAGCTGAGAGTTGAGAGCTGAGAGCCGGAAGCCGCGAACAAAAAAAGCGCCCCGGAGAGGGGCGCTTGGATGGAAGGGGATCGAGCAGGGTTGAGATCTGGCTTAGACGCCGCCCTGGCTGCTGCCTTCGCTGCGATAGCCGCCGCCGCCGCTGCGACCGCGACCACCGCGGCCGCGGCCTTGACCGCCACCCTGGCCGCCGCGATTGCGGCCGCCACGGTGACGACGGTGCTCGCCGCCTTCGCGACGGTCATCGCCGTTTTGGCTGCCAGCCGCAACCGGTGCCGGAGCCGCGGCGGAGGAGCCACCAAAGAGGCCCTTCAACCAACCGAGGAAGCCGCCGGATTTCTCGGCCGCAGGAGCGGAGGAGGAAGCGGAAGGCGTGGCAGCCGAGTAAGCCTCGCGAGGCGCGGAATTGCGCTCGCGGGGTGCGCCGCCGAAGTTGGTCGGGGTCGGCACATAGGTGTGGCCGGGGCGCACGTAGAGGAATTTCTCCGGGATGGAGGCGGGATCGAACGGCTCGGCGGGACGCTCGGAGCGCTCTTCGCGACGGGGTTCGTCACGGCGCGACTCCTCGCGGCGGGGACGTTCGGAACGCTCGGCGCGGGCGGGACGGAAACCTTCGCTTTCCCAAGTCTGGGCGGGCGAGTGCTTCTGCTGCTCGGGCTCGAGGATGTTGAGTTCCGCGGGCTCGGCGCTGTCGACGTGAGACGAGGCTGCCTCAGCGGGAGCCTGATCAATCGGAGCGGAGTACTGTCTGACGGGGGCGACCCGTTCGACGGGTTCAGCGCGGGCGGGGGCCGGGGCGACCGGCGCAGGAGTGACAGCGGCGGTCACGGCCGCTGGCGTTTCAGCCCGTTCGACAGGCTCAGGGTTAACCGGGGCGAACGGGTTGGTGTATTCCCGCGGGGCGGTGACGACTTCGATGGCGGTCGGCGTGTAGGCGGTGGAAGCAGCCGTGGCGGCTGCGGGGGCACTGGCGCGTTTACCTTTACCGCGGGCCAGGCCCGAGCCGCGAGTAGAGCCGAAGGTAGGGAACGCGGCGTCTGGCGCCGGGGTGGTCGCGGTGGCTTCGGCAGGAGCACCGGACGATTCTGTGGAGGACATGTCTATCTATGTTGTTGTTTGTGAATGCGCCAGCCAGGGGGCGGCGCGGATTGGATGCCAGCCGGAGCTCGGGATTCGTGCTCAGCCCTTCGATTTCGCTTGGGGCAGACAGCGGCAATAACGTGCCAAAGTCGCCCAGCCCCCCTCTAAGGGCAACGTTTTTTTTCCGGGGCGCGGGGCTTGCCAGCCGGTAGAGGGGCTCCCAAGCTCCGTTTCCATGGACAAACTTGAAGAGATCTTTCGTATGCAAGATGCGCTGAATAAGCGTATTGGAGTGAATCTACCGCCGCCGACCGACGAGGAAAAGGCCAAGTGGATTCTTAACTATACCCGGGCCATGCAACAGGAGACGGCGGAGCTCATCGATAGCGTCCCATGGAAGTGGTGGGCCAAATACCAGAAATTCGACGAGCAGAATGCCAAGGTCGAGGTCGTGGATCTCTTTCACTTTCTGGTGTCATTGGCGCAGACCCTTGGCATGACACCGGACGACGTCTACCAGGCCTATCTGAAGAAAAATGCGGTCAACCACCAACGGCAGGAAAGCGGCTACGTGAAGAAGGACGAGGCCGACTCGAAACACATCTGAGCGCGGCGGGTGACGAGGCTGTGGGAGCGACCTCCGTCGCGATGAATCGCGTGCAAGCACGCTCCTACATAAGAAATCCGTCGTCAAACGACGGCAACGAAGCTCCCGGAAAATTCCACGGCTGGTTTGCCGTTGGCGCCGAGGACAACGGACTCCAGATCCATGCGAGCCTTCTTGTGGCGCCGGAGGTCATTTATGAACTCGGCGGCGACGCCCGGCGGCGGGCGCTGGCAGGAGGCGCGAAAAGTGGCTTTCACTGGCTGGCGGTATTGGGCGGCGCTTTTCTTGACGACCACGTGGCCGTCGATTCCCCCCTCGCGCAAGAGGGTCCACAACGCCGCATAGCAGGCAAGGGTGGGCAGGGCGTGGAGCGCGCCGCCGAAGACGGAGCCGAGGTGATTGATGTTGGGTTCGAGCGGCGCCTCGAGCACGAGCTGGTGCGGGCCGGTCTCGATTACGTGCAGGCCCATGGCTTTCGTGAGGGGGATCTTGGCGTGAAGGAAGGCCTCAAGGGCGGCGGGAGAAAGGCTGTCCGGGACAAGATCGCTCATGTGCCGACGTTGCTAGCTTCCGCGCCGCAGCTCGCCAAGCACGATGTCAGGACCGGCCGATGTGGTATCGGGACTGGGGTAGGGACGGACCGCTGGGCCGTCCGCTTTGTTTGGCGGCGGGCCCAGCGGTCCCGCCCTACCTGAGAAACCGCCGGGCAATACCTCCACGATCCGACTCAATACAGCCTGGTCAAAGTGACTGCGCGCAGCTCGAACGGCGTGCCCTCGAACTGGAAACCGACTTTGCCGCCGGTCAGCGAGCAGCCGGTGACCCGGTTTTGCGGGACCCCGTTGATGACGACCTCGATCGTGTCGCCCCGGCAGGTGACGTCGCAGGTGTTCCATTCCCCCGGCCGCTTTTCGTTGTCGGGCGCGATGTGTGCCTTGATGGCGGTGGCCGCGCCCGGGGCATTGGTCAGCGGCTCGGCAAAGGTGGCGCCAGCCATCGGGAGCAGGTCGCCGACGGATTTGTTCTTGGTCTGCACTTGGAAACTAAGCGGCCACGCGCGGTCCTTCGGGCCTGAGCTGATGTGGACGAGCACGCCCCCATTCCCTGGCTTGCCCGGCCAACGCCATTCGGCGTGCAAAGTATAATTTGTGTAGGTGGCCATCGTGCTGATGAAGCCGACCGGCACACCGGTCGCGATGACAACTCCATTGGGACGAGCGGTGCAAACGGCGGCGATGTCGGTCGCCGGGCTGCCCACAAATTCCCAGCCGGCGAAGTCGCGGCCATTGAACAAGGCTGTGATCGGTGCGGCGGCTTCAGCAGTGCTGGCCAGCAGCGTGACGGCCAGGAAGGTGGCAAGGGAAAGACGATTCGGGACAAGATCGCTCATGCGCCGACGTTGCTATCAGCCGGCCCGGGAGCCGCCAAGCACGACGTTGGGGAAGGGCGCACTCCCGGGTCGCCGTGCTCGACCCTTGTCGTTTGGTCACCAGATCCTTACCCCTCAACCATGTCAGAACCGCCTCAAGAACCCAGCCCCGGTCGCGTCGTGCGAACTTTGCAGGATGGGTTTTGGGATCTGACCCAGGTGATTGAGCTGGCGGATGGTTCGCAGCGGGTGCGCAAATGCAGCAAGGGTGCCACCGCGGGGCCTTGGGCGGTCGAATCGTTGCGCCGGGAGATTCTTTATCTTCGCTCCGTCTCGCCGGAGGCCGCCGCAGTGCTGCCCCGGCTGCTGGCGTGGTGGGATCGCGTCGGGAGCGCCGGGCTGGAGGTCGGTTATGAGATGCCGTTTTATGCCGACCATCGCGATGCCGGTATCCTGGCGCGCAGCGCAACGCTCGGGCAGGAGGAAATAGACATCTTCCAGGGCGAACTGGCCGACGCGGTGTTCACCCGGTTGCATGGGACCACCGGGCAGGACGTCGAACCCCTGTCGCAACACATGACCCGCGCGGTGCGGCAGGCGTTCGACGGACTGGGGGGCGATGCCGCGTTCGCGGCCCTGATCGAGGCGGAGCAAATCGAACTCAACGGGCGGCCGGCGCTGGGCCCGCGGGCGGCCTTCGAGGCCAATGTTCGTAATACGAACATTCTGTCTTTGATCGACGCGACCCCGCCGGTGCGGTTGCACGGCGATCTTCACCTGGAGAACATCTTGTGGCGACCGCTGGCCACGGACGGCCCGGACGCGCGGCTCATCCTGCTCGACGTGGTCTCGGTGGCGGGCGTGACCTTCGGCCCGCCGTTGTGGGATTTGGTGAAGTACGAGTCTTATGCCACCGGCGAGTTGATGGCGCTTCGGTCGGAGAAAATTGAAGTCGCGGGCGTCGGCGGAGGCACCGGCCGTTACCATTGTCGCATCCGGACGGAAGATCCGGCCCTCGCGCCGTTCACGAAGTTCAACTGGCACCGCCTCTTTCGGGAAGCTTACGTCAGCCAGCATGGCCGCGTCGACGAGCGCGCCTACCGCTTCATCCACGGCTACTTTAACGCCGCCATGGCCCTCAACACCACCGGGGTTCAGCGCCGGGGCCGGCTCCTGCGCGCGACGGAGGATTTCAACGCGGTGGTGGGATAACATGTAGGGGCCGAGCTTGCTCGGTCCTCATTTCGAACGTAGATGGACCGAGCAAG
>JANYDW010000079.1 GCA_025363455.1 Oleiharenicola sp.
GCGTTCTGCTGGTTAGCAGAACGCCACCCCTCTCCAGCGGGGATTAAAACCAGCATTGTTCGATTCCCCTCTATCAAGAGGGGTGCCCGCAGGGCGGGGTGTGTCGCTCGGGAAAACGGCCACCTAACGTAGTAGTGCTAGATGGATCGCCGCGACCGGCGAAGCGAGCCTCGCGCTGACAGAATAAAGATCCTTGGGGGCAAGGCCCGAGGCATTGATCAGACCCGCCAGGCCGCTATTTCTGGCCGTTTTTTGTAGGAGCCTGCTGGCAGGCGATTCGGAACGCCCGCCACCGGACCGACCGCAGAATCGCCCGCAAGCAGGCTCCTGCATCCCGACCAAATTAAATCCCGGCCTCGCGCTGGAAGCTGCGCAGGATCGATTCGAAATCGGCGTCTACTTGAAAACCGAGGGAACGGGCCCGCGAGGCATCGAGGCGAGCGGGCCAGGTCAGGACGATCCGTTCCACCGCCTCGTCCCGCTCGAAGCGGATGCGTGCGGCCACGTCCGCCCCGGCGACCCGCGCCAGCGTGTCGATCATTTCGCCGATCGTCACCGACAGCCCGGGCAGGATGAGCGTGCGATTCGTCCCCAGCGCGGCCGCAGGCACCCGATGGGCGTGCACGAGGTTTTCCACCACGGCTTGCGGCGACGAGATCGCGACGAGCACTTCGCGACCCACCGGGCAAACCGCCGGTTGCCCGTGCAACGGTTCGCGCATGATGCCGCTGACGAACGAAGATGCTGCCCGGTTCGGCTTGCCGGCCCGCACCGCGATGGTGGGCAAGCGGACGGCACGGCCGTCGACGAAGCCCCGGCGGCTGTAGTCATTCACGAGCAATTCGCCGATGGCCTTCTGGGTGCCGTACGAGGATTGGGGATAAACGGCGGTCTGCTCCGTGATCGCATCCGCCGGGGCGCCGCCAAAAACCGCCATCGAACTGGCAAAGACGAATTTCGGCGGGGCGGGGAGGCCGCGACAAAGTTCCAGCAGGGTTTCGGTGGCGGCGAGGTTGATCCGCCTGCCCAGGTCAAATTCCGCCTCGGCCTGTCCGCTCACAATGGCGGCGAGATGATAGACGACCGCCGTGTCCGGCGTGACGAGGCGCGCGAGCGCGGCCCGGTCGGAGATATCGCATTCCACCGCCTGCACCCGTGGTTCGCCCGCAAAGGCGCCGGTCGCCACGCAATCCACGAGGACCAGGGTGGTCGAGGCGCCGGGATATTCTGCGAGGAGCCGCCGTGCCAGCCGTTGTCCGAGAAACCCGGCGCCGCCAGTGATGAGAATTTTCATGAAAGGTCCAGCCAGCTTAGCCGGCGGATCCAAACCAGTGTCACCACTAATGGAATTTCGCCAACGGCGAAATTTTGGATGAGCAGCTGCGGCTGATCGCCTGCGCAATGTGTTCCGGGGGCCCGCTAATCGCAGGCACGAGAAGTCTGCGATCAGCAGACTCAAAACCTCACGACGCAGGCGATTAGCCGGAGTGGCAACCGGAGATTTCACCTTTGGTGAAATCCTATTAGCGGTTCACTTCATTTGTTCACCAGCTTCGCCGGGGTCTGCAGCACCAGCAGCGCGCCGACGACGACCATGCCGGCGAGGGTGTACATGCCGGAGCGATTGTCGTGCGTCACGTCCTTGAGGTAGCCCACGATGACGGGGCTGAAGAAACCGGCGAGATTGCCGATGGAGTTGATGGCCGCGATGCCCGCGGCCGCGCCCCGCCCCTGCAGGATGGAGGTGGGCAGGGACCAGAACAGCGGCGAAAGCGGCAGGATGCCGGCGGCAGCGAGCGAGAGAAAGGCAATCGCGAGCGGGGCGCTGCCTGCCGTGGCGGCGGCCCCGGCGAGACCGACCGCGGCGCAGAGCGCCGGCACGACCAGGTGCCACCGGCGTTCCCGGTGGAGGTCGGCGCTCCGGCCGAGGAGGACCATCGAGAAGATCGCGACGATGAAGGGAATCGCGCTGAGGAGCCCGATCTGGAAGTTGCCCTTCACGCCGGTCGCGGCGATCAGGGTCGGCATCCAGAAGGTCAGGCCGTACTGGCCGGCGGTGAATAGGAAATAGAGGGTGCACCACTGCCACAGGCGCGGGTTGCGAAAGACGCCGAGCAGCGACTGAACGGCGGGCTTGCCGACGTCGTCCTCGGCGAGGTTGCGCTCGAGCAGCTGTTTCTCCTCCTCCGTGAGCCAGCGCGCGTCGCGGACGCCATTGTCGAGGTAGAACCACACGGCCAGGCCGAACAGGAAGGCCGGCGCCGCTTCCAGCAGGAACATCCATTGCCAGCCGTGCAAGCCGGCCCCGCCGTGGAAGTGGTCCATGATCCAACCCGAAAGCGGGTTGCCGAAAATCCCCGAAAGCGGGATCGCAGTCATGAAGATGGCGGTGACCTTGGCGCGGCGCGCGGCCGGAAACCAATAGGTGAGGTAGAGGATGATGCCCGGGTAGAAGCCGGCCTCGGCGACGCCGAGCAGGAAGCGCAGGGTGTAGAAGGCCGCGACTGAGTGCGTGAACGCAAAAAGCGCCGAGATAATCCCCCAGGACAACATGATCCGGGCAATCCAGCGGCGGGCGCCGAAGCGCTGCAGCAAGAGGTTGCTCGGCACCTCGAAAACGAAATAGCCCAGAAAGAAAATCCCGGCCCCAAGTCCGTAGACGCCCTCGGCGAAGCCCAGCTCGGCGGACATCTGCAGCTTGGCGAAGCCCAGGTTGACGCGATCCAGGTAGGCCACAGCGTAGCAGGCCATGAGGAAGGGAATCAGGCGCCAGAAGACCTTGGCGTAGACACTGTCGTCGGTGGCTGCGTGGAATGAGGACGGGGGCTCCAAAAAAAACGGGGTTCGCTCCAGAATCCCGGGTCACCGCCCGAAGCCAATACCCAAAAATCCCACACCCCAAAATCCGACCCCTTCGACTTCACTCGCGGCGCGGAACAGAGTCTGCGCCCGACCAAGTTGTCCGGGCTGGCGCCGGCGGAGGTTTCGCCTCAGCGTGGGGGCCCGCACCCTCATGACCACCAAACATCGCATTTTCACGATGCCGTTCGCGAAGGTCTATCCCTACTATGTCGCCAAGGCAGAGAGGAAGGGACGAACGAAAGCGGAAGTGGATGCCGTGATCTGCTGGCTGACCGGGCACACGCAGAAGGGATTGGAGAAACAGCTGAAACAGGAGACGGACTTCGAAACATTCTTCGCGGAGGCGCCTAAGATGAACCCGAAGCGGAAGTTGATCACCGGAGTCGTTTGCGGAGTGCGGGTGGAGGATATCCGGGAACCCACCATGCGGGAAATCCGCTACTTGGACAAGCTGGTCGACGAACTGGCCAAGGGGAAGATGCTCGACATGATTTTGAGGAGCTGACGAACGGACGATTCCGCACGGCGCATGAAGCGCCCAAAATCTGCTGCTTGATTGCTCATGAGAGCTCCTCATCCGGCTCGTTCCCCGCCGGCTCTTCGTCGGGCATGGGACCGATGCCGATGGTGGGGCCGTGGAAGACCAGCATGGGCCCGGCCCGCACGACCTTGACGCGTTTATCGTGCTGGCGAAGGCGCTCGAAAAACAGGCGCTGGCGCTCGGTCAATTCCTCGGAACTCACTTCGATTTCAAAGATAGTCGTCATGGGATGGCATCTTCGATACAGACCACTCGCGCGGGCCGATGGTACGGGGAAAGTTATTCAGAGGGGTGGGGGAGAATCCGGTTGGAGTGGTCGGGCTGGTTTCCACCGCGACGCGACCCTTGGGATAGATCGGGCTTTGCGCCCGACCTTGGCGTCCGAATTGTCGGGGCTAGACCCAGATAACCATTGCCGATCGGAAAGTGGGATGCTGGCCGCTTGCGGGTTGCGAACCGGAGGAGGATCGCAAACTTGGCCCGATGAATCGCATGTCCCGGGCCGTCGCCGGCCTCTTGATCGTGAACGTCGTGGCGTTTGCCGTAGGCTTCCTGCTGCCGCATGGGCAGGAGCGGTTGAGGGACGTCGGTGCGCTCTGGTATCCGGCCAACGTCCATTTTGGCGGGTGGCAGCTGGTGTCGTACATGTTTCTGCATGGGGGATTCAGCCATATTTTATTCAACATGTTCGCGCTGGTCTCCTTTGGCACGATCCTGGAGCGGGAGTGGGGCGCGGGACGGTTCCTGCTCTTCTATTTTGTCTGCGGCATCGGCGCGGGCCTGGTTCAACTGGGGATTAACTGGCACCAGTTCGCCGATCTCTACGACCAGTTGGTCGCGGCGGGGCTGAAGCCGTCCGCCATCAGCGCACTGTTGGCTGCTGGCGGCGGGGAGTTGCCGACGGATCGGAAAGTGGAGGCCGTGCTCACTGATCTCTATGGGATCTACGCAACCCCGATGCTGGGTGCCTCGGGCGCCATTTACGGTCTCCTGGTGGCCTTTGGGTTTCTGCATCCCAACGCGAAGCTGGCCATCATGTTCGTGCCGGTCCCGGTCGCGGCCAAGTTCGTTATCCCGGTCTTGCTGTGCCTCGACCTGTTCTCCGGCGTTACCGGCTTTTCCCTCTTCGGCGCCGGCATCGCGCACTTCGCGCACCTCGGTGGCGCCGCCATCGGCTTCGTCCTCATGCTGCTTTGGCGCAAGCGCCACCAGGTCATCGTGGAACCCCCGGTTTACCGGTAAGCCGAACTGCCGCCGCATTTTCTCGTGAAGGAAGCGATGGAAACGAAGGGGAGGTTGTGCGGCCCGCGCTGAGGGGAGCAGGTTGACCCCACCTGTAGGGCGGGATCTCCGAATCCCGCCGAGTTTACCGGCTCCCGACTTGATTTTATCCTTCCGCCAGACAACCTTCCCCGCATGAGTGTTGCCGAGCTGCAAAAGACCATCCGCGGGCTGAATGCCGGGGACCGGAAAGCACTGGCGACGATTGCGACGCGGATGAAGCAGCGTCATGCCCCGGCGCGTCGGCGGAAGCTCACAGCGGCCATGCGCGCGATGGATGCGGGCGAGAAATTCACTTGGGATGAGGTCAAAAAGTTACGGGCCGAACGCCGCAAGGCTTCGGCAGAATGAGACCTTACCAGACCGTCTTCAACCACCAGGCTTTGGAATTCGTCGCTGACGCTGACGCGGATATTTTCGCAGAGATCGAAAAATGGGTGAACCGGATTGAACGTGTGCCTTCTACTCCCGGTGATTATACTGAGGAGGACGAGGACCACCGGGAAATGCAGGTTGTGGTCCTGTACCGCTTGGCCATCGCCTATTGGCCCGACCATGGCGCGCAGGAAGTGCGGGTGGCCCGGATCGAGGTGAATAGGGGCAACTGAAACACGGCCTTGAGTCAGGCACTGTCTTAAGAACACGGGACCGCCCCACCGGCCGAGGCTTGATTTCAGGGAACCCGCCGCGGCGTGCGGACACCATGCCTGCATGGAACTTCACATTGGCTGCTCCGGCTGGTTCTACTCGCACTGGCGGGGGATCTTCTATCCCGCTGGCGAGGTCACGACCAAGAACTGGTTCGCCTATTACGCCAACGTCTTCCGGACCGTGGAGCTCAACGCGCCATTCTACCGCTGGCCCAAGCCCGCCACCGTGCGCCGCTGGTACCGCGAAGCGCCGCCGGGTTTCATCTATACAGTGAAGGTCAACCAGACGATCACGCACGAGAAACGCCTCGTCGGAACCAGGCAACGGGTGCGCGAGTACTATGGCATCGCTGACACGCTCCGGGAGAAAATGGGCTGCTTTCTTTTTCAGTTTCCGCCGAGTTTCAAATACTCGGCGGCGCGCCTCAAAGCCATCGTCACGCAGCTCGACCCGGCGCGGAAAAGCGTCGTGGAATTCCGCCACACGAGTTGGTGGCAGGAAAAAGTCTACGCGGCCCTCCGGGACCGGGGGGTCTCCTTCTGTGCCGTCAGCGCCCCGCGCCTGCCGGAGGAGTTTCCCGCGGGCCAGCGGATCGCGTACTTTCGCCTGCACGGCAAGTCGCGCTGGTATCGCCACGACTACAGTCGTGAGGAGCTGCGGGCCTGGGGGGAACGAATCGCCGGGTGCGGGGCAGACGAGGCGTGGGTCTATTTCGACAACGATCGCAACGGCCATGCCATCAAAAACGCCCTGCAACTGCGCCGCCTGATGCGCGGCCTCGGGTAAGGAAAACGGGCCGTGAAAAAATCCTTTCAGGCGCCGGCTCCGCCCTCGTGGGCTCCTACAAGAGGTCCGCTGTCGTCACACTTTGCGCACGCGACTGCTCGCAGCGTTTCTTCGCCAGTTCGATCCCGAGGGCGTCAAGACCCAGGGCGTTGGCCGCGGCGGGGATCGTGCCGACGCCGCAGAACGGGTCGAAGATCAGCTTTGCCCCCACCTGGTCCCGCGCGAAGCGCACGGCGTGTGCCGCCGCGCGCACCCCCATGGCCCGTACCCAGAGGCTCCGGCCCGCGTCGATAATAACATCGGGGATCGGCAGGATGTCGGGGCACTTCATCGCCCGCGATACCGCGACCAGGTGGGTGAAGCCGGGCCGGCCCTGCGTGAGCATCCCCGGCGGACGCCGGCACACGATCTTGTGAAACAGTACGCGTGCGCCCGCATCCTCGGCGGCGCGGATGACCAGCGCGCCCTTGTCGATCCAGCGGCCGTCCCGCTTGATGTCGGACTGGAAAAAAAGCGCCACGCTGTCGTCCGGCACCGCGTCGACCACCACGCGCACGGCGTCCAGAAACCACTCCCGCCATGCCGGGAGCGTCTTGCCGATCTCGGACACGTCGGGCAGCGAAGTCACCGCACACGCGCCCTCGATCCGGCCACGGGCCCGCATCCACGCGATGGCCTCAGCGCAGATGATCTTGCGCGCGGGCAGGAGAGCGGCCGGGGGCGGGGAGGCAGGCATGTTGGGAAGGAAATCCTGAAATCGAGAAACTTAAATCTACAAACTGAAAAAATCAGAACCGGTACTCGCCAGTTTTCCAGACTCGTTTTCCCGATTCCCTTCCTCGACCATCAGTTCCCCTGCCAGTCCCGGCCATCGCTGCTATGATCGGCATCGCCGGTGCGGTTGCTGACCGGCAGGCTGAACTGGATACCGCCGGCATAGGCTGGCTTTTGACCGCTCTTCACCGCCTGGGCCAGTTCGGTCAGGCGTTCCCGCGCCTGCGCCACGGTCAGCCGGCCCTCAATGACGTCATTGGCGAGGTTCAGCGCGATGTAGTTGTTCTCCTCCCGATCGCAGCGGACGCTTAGCTCGCCCGACGTACGACCGGCCATGACGCTGCCGTCGAATTGCGCCAGCGCACTGTATTTGTCGGCCGGCACGTCGATCGCCACGGTCTGAATCAGGACGTCGTGGTGTGGCAGCGGGAAATTATGCACGAGCTCCTCATTGACCACCTCGGTAGTCTTCCAAGGCCGGTTGTCATGCCAGATGAGACGATTGGCTGTGGCTTCCTGAGGGCCGCCATACCGGTCCATCATCTGCCGGGCCGCATCGCGGGCGGCTGGGCTCCAGCTGGCGGTCAGTTCCTGCAGGCTGACGTCCCTTTTTTGCTGCGGATCGGGCGTGGAGGCTTCGATCCCGGCGCGCACGGCGCGGGGCGCATCACCGTCCTGACTGGCCGGGAGCAGAGGGGGCGGCGGCGTAACGGGCTGGTGGGCGGAGACGGTAAAGGCGAGCGCAATGCTGAACGCGTAGAGGAGGAAGAGAAAAGTTTTCATGGGAGCGGGAAAGGGGGCTGCGGCCGGCCATCGGCCTGTAAGTTTCGCACAAGATGACGCCCGGGGGCATAGAGGAACTTCCGGAGGCGGTCATCGGGAATGCTCCTGGTGCACCGAGCACCAAACGACGCGGCCTTCTACCAAAATGAAGATCAGGCGTGCTATGGAAGCTCTCTCTGTCACCGGCACAGGCCCCCCACGGGCTGCTTCACTCGTTGTTGCATTCTTGGGGGCCCACCGGTCACCGTCGTGAGCCGACTTGTTTCCCTTGCAGAGATCATCGCATATAAAATCGCTCTTCCTGACCTTGCTCGGTTGCGCGCTGGTTGGTGCCCCGCGCTTGCACGCGATGGGCAGCCCGCCACTGATGACAGACGACACCGGCACGGCGGGCGAGGGCCGCTGGGAATTTAATATCGGGCTCATCAACACCGAGCGGCGGCCGGGCGCGCGCCTGACTGAAGGACCGGTGCTCGATGTCAACTACGGCCTCGGGGCTCGCGTGCACCTCAACTACGAACTGCCCTACTTGCGGCTGAGCGAAACCGGTTCGCCGCGGCAGTCGGGCCTCGGCAATTCGGCCTTGGGGGTAAAATGGCGGTTTGTTGACCGCGGCGAAAAGGGTTTATCGGTTTCTATCTTTCCGAAGGTGGAGTTCAACAATCCCGGTTCCTCGGCCGCGGACCACGGGCTGGTCGAGCCTGGGACGAATCACCAACTGCCGTTGCAATTCCAGCGCACCGTCGGGCCGCTGACCTTGGTGGGAAAGATCGGCCGGGAATTCGGCGCGGGCGGGGATGGCTGGTCTTACGGGCTGTCGGCCAGCCGCCATGTCACGGAAAAAGTAGAGGTCGGGGTCGAACTGGCCGGCGGAGCCGCGGTGGGCTTTCACCGCTCGCAGCTGGCTGCGAATTTTGGACTCGCGGTGGATATCAGTGAGAGTTGCACGCTCATGTTTTCCGTCGGCCGTGAACTGCACAACCATGACGAGCCACGCGCCAGCCTGCTGGGCTACGCCGGCCTCCAGTGGCGGCGGTGAACAATCGGAGCAAGTATACGATTCCAACCCAAAGCAGCCAGGCAGGGAGTCCGC
Organism: Oleiharenicola sp.; assembly: GCA_025363455.1. Lineage (GTDB taxonomy): Bacteria > Verrucomicrobiota > Verrucomicrobiia > Opitutales > Opitutaceae > Lacunisphaera. The sequence goes on from JANYDW010000079.1 coordinate 8,772, forward strand.
CTTTTACTCCTATGCGTTCAATAGGATTGGCTTTCCTTCCTGATCACTTTCCCGGCGCCGCTTCCTCATGCAGTTTCAGGATTTTCTCGATGAGCTTGGCGGGCGGGGTGTTGTGCTTCTGCATGATCTCGTTGGCCCCCGCCATCGCGGCCTGCTCCATCAGCTCCGTGTTGCCGCCGGACGTGAAAACCACCACAGGGATGTGCTTGGTGTAGTCGGCCTCCCGCACCGCCTTGATCAGGTCAACCCCGTTGTAATTAGGCATCATCAAGTCGGTGACGATCACATCGATTTTTTTCTCCTCCAGGATTTTCCCGGCCTCCTCGATGGAAGCGACAATGTGCGTGGGGATGCCGGCCATGGCCAGACCGGTCGTGTAAACCTTTCGCATCGTCGCGTCGTCGTCGATGAACAGGACGGTAGGTTTGGTTTTCATGGGGCAGGGCGAGAGCGATGAGCCGAAGATAGAGAAGGAGCGGCGGCGTCTAAAGCTTAAAGCTAAGCATTACCCGCTTACCTCAATCATTGCCTTCAGCACGGCGGCGTTGCCAGCGATTTCGGTGGGGAAGACCCTCGGCGTGTCCGCGAGCTGGAAGCGGTGCGTGATCCACGGGCGCGTGTCGACCTGCCCCTCCTCGACGAGGCGGATGACCTCACGAAACGTTGCCGGCGTGGCATTGCGGCTGGCCATTACGGTCAGCTCGCGGCGGTGGAAGTTCGGGTCGTTGAACGTGACGTCGCCCTGGAAAAGCCCGACGAACACGATCCGCCCGCCGTGCGCGGGCAGCTCGAAGCAGCCCGCCATCGAGCCCGGGTTGCCCGTGGCGTCGATCACACAGGTGGGCAGGTCACCGCCGCCGATCTTTTTCAGTTCGTCGGGGGCGGACGCCCCGGGCTTGAGCGCGTGGGCCACCCCAAGCTGCTGGCGGCAGAACGCCAGGCGCGTATCGCTCACATCCATGACGGCGAGCCTCGCGCCGGACACCTTGGCGAACTGGATCACGCTGAGCCCGATCGGACCCGCGCCGATCACGAGGACGAAGTCATCATTCCCCAGTTGCGCGCGCTCGACCGCATGGGCTCCGATGCCCAGGGTCTCGACCAGCGCGAGCTGCTCATAGTCGAGTCGGGTGGATTTGTGCAGTTTGCGGGCGGGCACGCGGAGCCGGGGCGCCATGCCCCCGTCGATGTGGACCCCGAGCACCTGGAGCGTGGTGCAGCAGTTGGGTTTGCCGCGGCGGCAGGCGATGCAGTGTCCGCAGTTGAGGTAGGGTTCGACGGAGCAGCGGTCGCCGGCCTTGAGGCCCTGCGGGTCGTCGCCCGGGTCGAGGACCTCGACGCCAAGCTCGTGGCCGAGCACGCGCGGGTAGGTGAAGAAGGGCTGTTTGCCGGCAAAGGCGTGGAGGTCGGTGCCGCAGACGCCGATGCGATGCACGCGCACGAGGGCCGTGCCGGGCGCGGCGGCGGGCTCGGGCCGGTCGACGGCGGCAAACCCGCCGGGTTGCTCGAGGACGATGGTTAGCATGGAGAGAAGGAACTTCGGCTCCAACAGGCACCGAAAGCACAAAGGGTCGGAAGGAGAATCGAGTTCGGAAAGTATTTTTTGCGCATTTTGTGCGTTCTGTGCAAATAATTCTATGGTCACAAGTGTTTCAGCGACCGCTGGAATTCCTTCGGCGCGACGCGGTGAACCTTCTTGAAGCAGCGCGAGAAGTGGTAGGGATCGGCGAAACCCACGGAGCTGGCCGCCTCCTTCACGAGCGCGGTAGGGTCCATCAGCAGCTCGGCCGCCAGCGCCATTTTGCGGTGCAGGAGATACTGGTAGGGACTAAGCCCCTGGTAGCGGCGGAACAGCCGGCAAAGGTGCGAGGCCTCGACCCCGACGGTCTTCGTGATATCGCCGAGCGACGCCAGCCGGGCGGCTTGGGCCTCGATCGCTCCTTTGCAGCGGAGGAAAGTCTCCTCGGTGGCCGCACCCTTCCGGCCGGCAAAGCCCGCGAGCTCCTCAATCTTGAGCAGCAGCACCTCGACCAACGCCGCGCAGACGCGTCCTGCCGTGGCGCGGTGATGCCGGCCCTCGCGGATGAGGTCCTCCCACACGCCCTGGACCTCGGGAAACATGGCGAGTTGCGCCACGGAACCGGGGCGGATGCCCGCCGCGCGGAGTCGCGCCCGGGCGCGCGCGCCGGTGAGGCACAGGAAATACTTGGCCATCGGCCGGGCCGGGTCGGTCCGGATTTCCAGCCGCGTCGTATGGTCGTAGTGGAACAGGCTGCCGGCGCGCAGCGGGCTCTCCGCGTCGTTGAGGTGCACCGTGCCTTCCCCGGCGACGACCAGTTCCAACGCGCAGAAGTCGAAATGCTCCCGCGACACCAGGTAGTCGGGGTCGCATTGCTCGAAACCGCCATAGGCCGGGATAACCCCGGCGCGACTGGTGCCCGTCAGCCCGAGAAAGAAATAACGCGAGCCCGAGACCTGCGTGGACAAGACGGCGCTGGCGGGGACCGGATCGGGACGGATGGCCATGGGTGACCGATGGCGGACCGGCGATGGAGTGGCAAGAATATCCATCCCAATGCCATGAATCTCCATCTGGCCGGGATGGAAATGGTGCCTAGAATAGTCATCATGACAGCACCTTGTCTCGCTTCATCCGCATCGCTCGTTCTCCTTCTCGTAATGTTTCTCGTTCTCCCAACCCGGATGGAGAGAAGGAGAACGAATGAGTCCGAGAACGATTCACGCCGCCAACGCCGCCCGCATTTCCCCGCCATGAACCTCGAACTCGAAAACAAGATCATTCTCGTCACCGGCGGGGCCAAGGGGATTGGCGCAGCCATCACCCGGGGCTTTGCCGCCGAGGAGGCCATTCCTTGCATTTTGGGCCGTAATCCCACCGAGGCCGCCCGGTTAATCGCCGAGTTGAAGGCCCAGGGCCTGCGCGCCGACAGTTTCGAGTGCGAGATGACGGACGAGGCCTCGATCCGCGCTGCCGTGGCCGCGGTGATCGCCCGGTACGGGCGCATCGATTGCGTGGTGAACAACGCCGGCGTCAACGACGGCGTCGGTCTCCGTCATCCCGTGGCGGATTTTCGGGCCTCCCTCGAGAAGAACATCGTCCAGTGCTTCGTGCTGGTGCAGGCCGCGCTCGATGCGCTGATTGTGACCATGGGCGTGATCATCAACATCGGGTCGAAGTGCTCGGTGACAGGGCAGGGGGGTACCAGCGGCTACGTGGCGGCGAAGGGCGCGATGAATGGCCTGACCCGCGAGTGGGCGCTCGACCTCGCCAAGCACGGCATCCGCGTCAACTGCGTGCTGCCCGCCGAGGTGATGACGCCGCTCTACGAACGCTGGCTTGAGCAGCGGCCTGATCCCGCGGCGTCACTGGCTGCGATCAAGGCCACCATTCCTCTCGAGCAGCGCATGACGACTTCCGAGGAAATCGCCCACACCGTGATCTTCGCTGCCTCGCCGCGCTCCTCGCACACCACCGGCCAGATCCTCTACGTGGACGGCGGCTACGTGCACCTCGACCGCGCCTGCACGACGAAGGCGAGCACCTGAGGCGGAAATAAACCACGGAATACACGGAACACACAGAAATGGATTCAAACCACCCACTCCGTCATTCTGAGCGCAGCGAAGAATCCACGAATTCAAACATGACAATCGCAATCGTGGATCCTTCGCTGCGCTCAGGATGACGCCATAAAAATGTATCTGAAATTCCTGATTTTTGGTTCCCGATGACCGATTCCACGATTGCCAGTCCCCGGAAGCCCGTTCGCTACGGCATGACTCTGCGCGTGCGGCCCGAGCGGTTTGAGGAATACAAGAAGTTCCACGCCGCCGTCTGGCCCGAGGTGCTCGCGACCATCACGCGCTGCCATATCCGGAACTACTCAATCTACCACCGGGACTCCGTGCTCTATTCCTATTTTGAATATTGGGGCGACGACTTTGCCGCTGACATGAAGGCGATGGCGGCCGACCCGGCCACGCAGCGCTGGTGGGCCGTCATGGAGCCGATGCAGGACCCCTATCCGGACCGCGCCCCGGGCGAGTGGTGGTCGCGCATGGAGGAAGTGTTTCATCACGACTGAGCTTCCGGGCTTTTTTCACCACGGATTTCACGGATGATCACGGATCAAATCCAGCACCCACACCACCGTCATCCTGAGCGCAGCGAAGCAGCGGTGTCAGCTGACAAGGGTAAAGTTGGTGTCTTTGAGCATGCGATTGAGTACGACGATGAGTTTGCGCATGACGGCGAGCAGGCAGACGTTGGCGGGTTTGCCCGCCGCGCGGA
>JANYDW010000047.1 GCA_025363455.1 Oleiharenicola sp.
TTAACCCGAGTTCGTCAGTTTGAGCGGTGGGTGAAAAAAGTTTCAGAGGAGAGGGTCCGACAGCGGCGTTTCGCTTAGGAGGGAGCCGCGTGCGCGAAGGCGATGTAGTGCCGAACGCCCCCTTGTTGGCCGAGGGATCTCCTGCGATACTGCCGGCATGTTCCTGCGGCGAAAAAACAAAAAAGCGCGCGGCATCGGTTACAGCTACTGGCATCTGTGCGAGACGGTGCGCACCGCGCGGGGACCGCGCCAGCGGGTCGTCGCATCGCTCGGCAAGTTGGACGACGCGGAGGTCGCCGGCCTGCGCGGCGGCTGGGACGACTTGACCGCGCTGCTCCGCGGGGAGGCGCCGGCGCGCGTCCCGCAAACGCCCGAGTTTCCCGGCTTGGCGTCGGCGAAGACGACGACACCCGCCGCGCAATGGGAACGCGCCGATGTGGGCGGCCTGCGCGTCGAGCGCACGCGCGACTTTGGCGAAAGTTACCTCGGCCTCGCGCTGTGGCACCGCCTCAAGCTCGACGAACTGCTCGCCACCCTGCTTCCGGCCGGCCGCGAGTCGGTCGCTTGGTCGCACGTGGCGGCGCTGGTCACCGTCGCCCGCTTCTGCGCGCAACCCTCGGAACTGGGCGTGGCCGAGCACTGGTATGACACCACCGCGCTCGACGATTTGCTCGGCATCGACACCGCTGCGGTCAACGACGCGCGCCTCTACCGCGCCCTCGATCAACTTGGCGCCCACAAAGACGCGTTGTGCGCGCACCTGATGACGCGCTATCGCGAGTGGTTTGGCGTGCGCTTCGAGTTTCTCCTCTACGACGTGACGAGCACCTACTTCGAGGGCGAGGCCGAGGGCAATCCGCAGGCCCAGCGCGGCTACTCCCGCGATCAGCGCAGCGGTAACAAGCAGGTGTGCATCGGGCTGGTCTGCACGCCCGAGGGGCTGCCGCTGTCCTTCGAGACTTTTGCGGGCAACCGGGCCGATGTCACCACCGTGGAGGAGATCGTCGCAGCCATGGAAACCAAATACGGCCTCGCCCAGCGCATCTGGGTCATGGACCGCGGCATGGTCAGCGAGGCGAACATCGCCTTCCTGCGCGCGCGCAAGGTCCGTTACCTAGTCGGCACGCCGAAGAGCTGGCTCCGCCACCACGAAGCGGCGCTCGTGGAAAAATCCGACTGGCAGGAGGCGCAGGCCGGGCTGGAAGTGCGCTTCGTCGCGCACCCCGACGGACCACCGGGCGAAAAGTATGTCCTTTGCCGCAGCGGGGCGCGGGCGGAAAAAGAGCGTGCCATGCTGCAGCGCCAGAGCGCTGGCCTGACCGCGGCGTTGATCAGGATCGATGCCTGGTTGGGCCGCACCCCGCAGACCGATCAGGAAGCGGTGGGGCGGCGGATCGGCCGGGCGCTGGGCAAGTTTCCCGCCGCCGCCGCGATCGTCCACGCCTGCGTCCAGCGTGACGGCGCCGGCCGCGCCCTCGGCCTGGAGATCGCCAGCGGCGTGGACGCGGGGCAAAAGGCGCACCGTCAGAAAGGCGCGTATTTATTGCGCACCAACTGCGAGGAAACCGATCCGGCGCAATTGTGGCGCTGGTATATCCAGCTCACGCAGGCGGAGGCGGCGTTTCGCACCGCCAAAAGCGACCTGGGCCTGCGGCCGGTGTTTCACCACAAGGAGGACCGGGTGCAGGCGCATCTGCTCGTGTGTTTTCTCGCACTCGCCCTGTGGCGCACTCTCGAGCAATGGATGCGCGCGAAGGGCCTCGGCACCTGCGCCCGGCAGTTAGTCAGGCAGATCGCCGGAATCAAAAGCGTCGACGTGTTGCTGCCGGTGATACGCGGCGCGGTGCGCACCGAACTGCGTCTGCGCGTGGTGGCGACGCCGGAACCCCCGACCGCCCAGCTGCTCGCCCACCTCGGCCTGCGCCTGCCGAAGGGTCCGCGCATAATCGCGAATGTAGTGCCGAAAATTACTCAGATATCCGCCTAAATGGTTGATCCACAACAAAACCGTTCTGCGAACTGACGAACTCGGGTTA
>JANYDW010000054.1 GCA_025363455.1 Oleiharenicola sp.
GCCGGCCACGACCTCCATACCGCCGAGGTCGCCGCCGACCGCGTGGCGTGGCTGGTGCGAGAACTCGGACTGAAGTAACCCACCTGGTCAGGCTTTTGGCCGGGGAAACTCCGGATGGGTGGGCACATCGACGGGGAGAAGATGGAATTTTTGCATCTCTGAGGTCCAGGTAACGAGTTGCGGCCCATCGAACAGGCTTGGGTCATCGAGAGTGCCGACCTTGATGAGCACCGCCGTCGGCGCGCGTTCAGAGCGGGCGGTAAGCTGGACTCCGCACGCTTCACAAAAATGCCGGGTCGGCGATCCCGGGCGATCCTTCTTATTGAAGAATCTCGGGGTGCCCTTGGTAATTTGAAATCCTTGAGCGCTCACCGCCATGAAGAGGTTCCCTGCGCCACCCGAAATTGTCTGGCATGTCCGACAGTAGCATAGGCCTCGCATGAGTGACGGACCCTCGCATTGGTAGAGCACTTCGCCGCAATAGCAGCCGCCGGTGAAAATAGGTTTCGCGTCCATGGCTATCCTGGATTGCCCAATATTGTTTATATCGCTGCCCCTGACTCAACCAAGTGGGACCTTGATCAGGGGTGAAGGATTAATTGAAAATCAGGCCCGGCCCAAACCTGATCTGCGTCGGTTGCCACGAACATAGTTTTATCGGCGGGCAAATCAACCGGCAAAAAGCCCCCCTTTGGCGGGATCAGCGATCCCGCCCTACAATCCTCACCCCTTCTGCTTCGCGATCCAGTTGCGGACGTTTTCCTCGAGCAGGTTCAGCGGGAGGGCGCCGTTCTTCAGCACAAGGTCGTGGTAGTCGCGGAGGCTGAAGCGGGCGCCGAGCTCCTTCTTTGCCAGTTCGCGCAACTCGAGGATCTTGAGCTGGCCGATCTTGTAACCGCAGGCCTGGCCGGGCCACACGATGTAGCGGTCGGTCTCGGCGATGACGTCACGCTCGGGGTTGGCGGTGTTGGCGAAGAAATAGTCCCGCACCTGCTGACGGGTCCAGTGCCTGGCGTGGATGCCGGTGTCGACCACGAGGCGCACGGCGCGCAAAAGCTCGTCGGACAACCGGCCGAAGTCCTGGTAGGGATCCTGGTAGAAACCGAACTCCTTGGGGAAACGCTCCGCGTAGAGTGCCCAGCCCTCGGCGTAGGCCACGTAGCCGCCGTACATCCGGAACTTCGGCATGTGGTCGAGCTCCTGCGCGATCGCGATTTGCATGTGGTGACCGGGGATCGCCTCGTGGTGCGCCAGCGTCTCCATCTCCCAGATCGGCAGGCCGCGCATGTCGAGGGTTGCGATGTAGTACGTGCCGGGCCGGGTGCCGTCCGCGGACGGTTGCTCGTAGAAGGCGCCGGCGGCGTTCTTCTCGCGGAACGGCTCGACCTTCTTGATCACGAGGCCGGCCTTGGGCTGGACCCCGAAGAATTCCGGGAGGCGCAGGCGCATCTCGTCAATGATCCCGGTGGCGCGCTTGATGTAGGCGGTGCGACCCTCGGCGGTGGACGGGTAGACGAACTGCGGATCGTCGCGCATGAACTTCAGGAAGGCCGGGAGGTCGCCCTTGAACCCGGTCTTCTCCTTGATCGCCGTCATCTCGGCATGGATGCGGGCCACTTCGCGCAGGCCGAGCTCATGGATCTCGTCCGCACTGAGCGCGGTCGTCGTCTGGCTGCGCAGCATGAAATTGTAGTACTCCAGCCCCTCGGGGAGTTTCCACGAACCATCGTCGGTTCCGGCGGTCTTGGCCTGCACCTCGAACAGGGCGATGAGCCGTTCGTAGGCAGGCTTGATCCCGTCGGCCAGTGCCGCGCGGGCGGCGGCGAGCAGCTGCGCCTTGGTGGCGGCATCCGCGTCCTTCAGCGCGCCGACCTTGCCCTCGAAGTCCTCGAGCAGGGCGCTTTTCGGTCCCGCGGTGTCGAAGGGCGCACCCTTGATGATCTCGTGGCACGACTCGATCATCAGCGGAAAGACAAACTTCGGCGGCAATACCCCGTGCGCAGCCTGGTCGTGCGCCCGGACCATCAGCTGGTCGAGGGCGGCGGGGAGCTTCTGGAGGCGCGTGACATAGGCGCGCGCGTCGGCGACGTTGTCCACCGGATGGTAATTGATAAGGAAGGCCGGCAGCGAGCTGTTCGGGCTGTCTTCCATCTGGTTGAACACGTAACCGTGATTGCGCCACTTCCAGCCTTCGATGGTGTGCTCGGATTGGGTGACGAAGAGCCGGTAGCTCATCTGGGTCTGCTCGTTGAGTAGCCCCGGATTGATCGTGCGCTTGAGTTCGGTCAGGTCCTGCACGGTGTGCCCGAGTTCGGCGAGTTCGTGTTCTTCTGTGTAATCATCCCACTTGTCGTGGTCCTTCTTGATCCCAAGGTAACCCTGCTCACTCGGGCTGCGGTCCACGCCCTCATCAAAGACCCGGTCGAAGAAGGCGTTGGCCTTGGCCGACTCAGTGGTGACGCGCTCGGCGGTGGCGCCGCCAGGTGCGGCCACGCTGACGGTGTCCTTCGCGGTAGCCGGGGAGGCCGGGAGGTTCAGGCCGGTGGTGGTCACGAGGGTCGCGCCGAGGAGGAAGTGGCGGAATTTCATATGCCGGGCAGTTTGCCACCCGGTCCGCGCCGGGCAAGCCCGCTGCGACCAGCGGCACAAAACCGCAGCCGAGCGGCCACCCTATTGCAAACTGGATCAATACCTTTGTGGGCGGGGTGCCCTCACCCCGCGAGGCATGCGCCGCGAAAATTGAAACCCGCGGGGTGAGGGCACCCCGCCTACATC
>JANYDW010000026.1 GCA_025363455.1 Oleiharenicola sp.
GCCATGGCCAAGATCTAACGTGTCTCCCAGTGACCAAAACACCGCTCCGCACGCAAAATGCGTCACACCCCAAAACTGACCGATGAAACTCATATCATGAATGTTATAGAATCTAACCGCTCCACGTTCCGGACAGTAGTGGCAATAAGCGGTTATTCTGGTGCCTTTTTTCATGCTTCGCCCGCCCACTGGGCCTCGGATTCGACTTCCCATTATTGGGACACTCACTTCCCGGCTTCGCTCTGAACCCAACCCGGACTTAAGTCGCTGCGTTCTGCTTATGACTTCAAGCTAACAGCTTACAGCTATTCCTTAACTTGGCACGGACACTGCAAACTGTTGCCCCCAACAACCTATTGCATGGACATCGCCCGCCCAAACGTCGCCAAAGAAAAACGCCGCAAACGGATCATCTACGCCGTCATCGCGGTCGTCGTGCTCGCCGCGATCACGGAGGGCCTGAGGCGGCTCAAGCCCGCCGCGCCGACCGTGGAAAAAAATCTCGTCTGGATGGATCAAGTGAAGCGCGGCCCGATGGTCCGCCAAGTCCGCGGCCTCGGCACCCTGGTGCCGGAGGAAATCCGCTGGATCGCCGCCCGTACCCAGGGCCGCGTCGACAAGATCATTCTCCGCCCCGGCGCCCCCGTCCAGCCTGGCACGCTCATCCTTGAGCTGACCAACCCAGATGTCGTCTCCAACGCCGCCAACGCCAAGTCCCAGCTTCAGGCGGCCGAGGCCCAGCTGGCCGGTCTGCGCGTGACGCTTGAAAGCGGACTGCTCCAAGCCGAGTCCACCGCCGCCGCCGCCAAGTCCAACTTCGAACAGGCCCGCCTGCAGGCCGAGGTCAACGATGAGCTGTTCAAGGACGGCCTCGTCTCCCCCGTGCAGATGAAACTCTCCAAGGTATCGGCCGAGGAGGCCGCGACCCGCCACGAAATTGAGCAGAAGCGCTATGCATTCGCCAAGGACTCCATCAAGCCGCTGCTCGCCGTGCAGGAAGCCGAGGTCGAGCGTCTCGCTTCGATGTCCCGCCTCCGCAACGATGAACTCGAAGCTCTCCAGGTTCGCGCTTCCATGAGCGGTGTGCTCTCCGCCCTTCCCGTCGAGGTCGGCGCCCAGGTCCAGCCCGGCACCAATATCGCCCGCGTTGCCGACCCGCTCAAGCTCAAGGCCGAGATCCGTATCGCCGAGACCCAGGCCAAGGACATTACTATCGGGCAGCTCGCCACCATCGACACCCGCAATGGCGTCGTCGAGGGCCGGGTCTCCCGCATCGACCCGGCCGTCCAAAACGGCACCGTCCTCGTTGACGTCACCATCGTCAACGAACTGCCCCGCGGTTCACGCCCCGATCTCTCCGTCGACGGCACCATCGAACTCGAGCGCCTTAACGACGTGGTCTACGTCGGCCGCCCGGCGTTCGGCCAGGAGAAGAGCATCGTCGGCATCTTCAAAGCCAACGGCGACAAACTCACCTCCACCGAGGCCGCCCGTGTCCAAGTCCAACTCGGCCGCAGCTCGGTCAACACCATCGAGATCCTGAACGGCCTCCAGCCCGGCGACTGGGTCATCCTCTCCGACACCTCGTCCTACGACTCCAACGACCGGATCCGGCTGAACTGATTCCTTCAACTACCCGAAGTCCGTCATGCTGAACGCAGTGAAGAATCCAACCTACTCTCTCCCACCGTCCGCCATCTTGGATCCTTCGCTTCACTCAGGATGACACTCCAGTTTGATCTCTTCCCATGCTCGCGCCCATCCTCATTTTGGCTCTCCTCACCGCTCTAGTCGGCACCGAACCGATAGAAGGCACCTAACTTTCGGTAACTAATCAGCCGATCCCCGTGTTCCTCCGTCTGACGCCGACTGCAGCCCCAATCATAAATCATCAATCGTAAACCATAGATCCCCCGCACCATGTCCGACACCCCCTCCCTCATCAAACTCGAAGGCGTCACCAAGGTCTTCCTCACCGACGAAGTCGAGACCCACGCCCTCTCCGGCATCCACATGGATATCCGCAAGGGCGAGTACGTCCCAATCGCCGGCCCCTCGGGCTGCGGCAAGTCCACCCTGCTCTCGATTCTCGGCCTGCTCGATACGCCTTCCGACGGCACCTACGTCCTGAACGGCCGCCCCGTGCAGGGCCTTACGCTGCCCGAGCGCGCCCGCATCCGAAACCGTGAGATCGGTTTCATTTTCCAGTCCTTCAACCTCATCGGCGACCTCACGGTCTATGAAAACGTCGAACTGCCGCTCACTTACCGGGGCATGCCGGCCAGCGAGCGCAAGACTCGCGTGACCGAGGCCCTCGAGAAGGTCGGCATGGGTCATCGCGCCAAGCACCTCCCGTCCCAACTCTCCGGTGGTCAACAGCAGCGCGTCGCCGTGGCCCGCGCTCTCGCTGGTTCCCCCGCCGTCCTCCTCGCCGACGAGCCCACCGGCAACCTCGATTCCAAGAACGGCGATGCCGTCATGGAACTCCTCCACTCCCTCCACAAGACCGGCTCGACCATCGTCATGGTCACCCACGACACTCGTTTCGCCCGCCACGCCGAGCGCACCATCCACGTCTTCGATGGCCGCGTCGTTGAGGAGCAGGTCGAAGCCTGATCCGCGCCAAGCGCCGATCGCCTTCAGCCATCAGCATTCAGTTTCCAGCCGGAATGATCTTTCTGCCTGCTGACCTCTGAGAGCTGACCGCTCCAATGAAATTCGCCCTCCGCTCCCTTCTCAAGTCGCCGGGCTATACCATCGTTGCGCTGATCACGCTGGCGCTCGGCATCGGCGTTAACACTTCGATGTTCACGCTGGTGGACGCCCTGCTCTTCCGCACCGCGCCCTTCCCGCATCCGACCGAGATCCACCAGATCCGCGCTTTCACGAGTCGTGGGCCCTTGTGGTCTTACTCCGAGGTCGAGACGCGCGAGCTTCGCCAGAAGGCCGCCTCCTACTCGTCGCTGACGGTAATCGGGGGCAGCCAATCCGCCCTGGCGGAGCCGGGTCGGCCGGCGGAACGGGTCAATGGCACGACGGTTTCGGGGGATTTCTTCGCGACCTTCGGTGTCCAGCCCCTGTTGGGACGGCCATTCGGCGGCGATGAATACACCCAGGGTAAAAACCAGGTCATTCTCCTCAGCGCCAGCTTCTGGCAGAACCGATTCGGCGGTGACCGCGAGATCATCGGCCGCACCCTCCGGCTTGACGGGGAGACCGTCACGGTCATCGGCGTCATGCCACCGAGCTTTGACTACCGTTTCCTCTGGGGCACGACCGCCTTTTGGCGCCCGCTCAATTTCACGCCCGAGCAACTCAAGAGCCGCACGTACCGAATTTTCAACGTCATCGGCCGGCTGAAGCCCGGGATTACCGCGGCCCAGGCCACTGCGGAGCTATCGTCCGTCGCCACCACCCAACAGCATGACTTCCCGCAGGACTACGCGGGTCTCCGCTACCAAGTCATGGTCCTGCACGAGTCGCTGATGGACGATGAAAGCCGCAAGATCATTTGGATGCTCCTCGGGCTGTCGGGCTTCGTCCTCCTCATCGCCTGCGCCAACCTCGCCAACCTGCAGCTGGCCCGCGCCACCGCCTCCGTCCGCGAATTCGCCATCCGCGCCGCCCTCGGCGCGTCGCGGACGCGGCTCATCTTCCAGCAACTGACCGAGTGCGTCCTGCTCTCCATCACGGGCGGCGGCTTGGGCATCTTGCTCGCGATGTGGATCAATAATTGGCTCACCGCGACCATCCGGATTGCCGGCGAGCCCCATGGCCTGCCGATGACCCTCAATCCGGCCATCCTCCTGGTCTCGCTCGCCGCCGCGCTGGTGACCGGGGTTGTCTTCGGCATTGTCCCTGCCTGGTTTGCCTCGCGCACCGACGTCGTCACTTCCCTCAAGTCCCAGTCGCGCGGCTCCACCTCCGGCCGCGGCCAGCATCGCATGCGGCAGGCGCTCATCGTGGCCGAGGTGACACTCGCATTGGTACTCCTCGGCGGCGCCGGCGTGATGCGGCGCAGCTTCGACAAGTTCCTCCACAAGCAGGTGGGCTGGGATACCACCCGCGTCCTCACCGGTGTCCTGCCGCTGGGCGACAGCCGCTTCAACGACACCCAGAAGCTAGAGTTCTTCCGCAAGATCGAAACGCGTTTGGCAGCCCTGCCGGGAGTGGAAAGCGCCGCGATCGCCACCAGCCTCCCTCTATGGAACTACGGCAATAACCGCGTGGTTGCCACCGAACAGCAATCAGGGGCCGACAAGGCCAGCCTGCCCATCGCCAGCCACGTGATGGTCACCACCGATTACTTTGGCACCCTCGGCATCAAGCTCGTTGAGGGACGGCTGTTCGAGCGCCGGGCGGACGCAACTGACCCCAAGCAGGTCGTGATCAACGAAACCCTCGCCCACCAGCTCTGGCCGGGAAAGAGCGCCCTCGGGCAGCGCCTCGGTTCACTCCGTGAGACCGGGTTCGACTGGGAAGAAGTCATCGGCGTCGTTCGCACCGTCGACAGCGCAGCCAACTTCGGCAATCCCGACACGCTCTTCCACGTCTATCACCCCATGGTGCACGAACCCTGGTCTTGGGTGCGTATAGCCGTGCGTAGCGCGAATCCTGCCGCGCAGATTGACAGCGTGCGCCGCGCCATCGGCGAGGTGGATCCCGACCTGCCCGCCGACCAGCTCATGACCGTGGGGGCATTCGTGGACATCCAGCAGCACAATCTGGTTGTCGTCGGCGACCTCCTTGGTGGCTTCGCCTTCCTTGGTCTCGTCCTGGCTTCGGTCGGCCTCTACGGCGTTATCTCCAACCTCGTCGCCCAACGGACCAGCGAGTTTGGCATCCGGCTCGCGCTGGGTGCGAAGCCGGGCGACGTGCTCCGGCTGGTGCTCCGGCATGGCTTGACGCTTACGGCCATCGGGCTGGTGTTCGGATTCGGGGGCGCCTATGGCCTCAATCGTTTTCTCGGATCCATTTTTCCCAAGCTGGTAGGCAACGATCCCGTCGCTCTCGTAGGCACGGCCGCGGCCCTCTTTGCTGTTTCCTTCCTCGCCTGCTGGATCCCGGCGCGCCGCGCCACCAAGGTCGATCCCCTGGTGGCGCTTCGCACGGAATAGAAAAGTTGGAAAGCGATGGTCGCGAATTCTCTGTTCTGCTAGTATGGATTGCCGATGACCGATTTTCAGTTTTCCCGATTTCTCCTCCTGTTGGTTCCATTCTGTGGCATCGCCGCCACCCTCTCCGCCACGCCCAAGCACGCCTACCTCATGCGCGAGGCGGCCACCGCCGCCCATGCCGGCGACCAGGCCACCGCCCTCGCCAAACTGGAAGAGGCCGCGCAACTCCGGCCCGACTACCCGCGCATCCAGCTCGATCTCGCCCGCACTTACGCCGCCCTCGAACGACCCGAGGACGCCCTGGCCGCCCTCCAACGGCTCGTTGACATGGGACTGCGCATGAGTGTGACGTCCGATCCCGCGTTTGCGGCGTTGAAGGGCTCGCCCGGTTTCCAAACCATCGCCAAGCAGCTGGCTCGCGACTCCAACACGGCGCCGGCCGGCGACGTCGCTGTCACGCTGCCGGACGTCACCGGCGTCATCGAGAGCTGCCTGCTCGATCCCGCGAGCCAGACCTGGTATTTTGGTGACGTGCGCAATCGCTGCATCTGGCAGCGGGACGCGCGTTCCGGCGCCCTGAGGAAATTCACCGACGACGAGGATGCGTTCGACGGCGTCTTCAAACTCGCCCTCTCTTCCGACCGGAAAACTCTCTGGGCCACCACGGCAACCGTATCGGTCATGACCGGCGAGGACGCCGAGGACGGCAAACGCTCGGCCCTCGTCGCCCTCGACCCTGCCACCGGTCGGGTGCGCTCGCGCTTCCCCGCTGCCGGAAAGGGCATCAAGCATTTGCTCGGCGACTTTATCATCGCCGAGGACGGGACCATCTATGCCACCGATTCGATCTACCAGGCAGTCTGGCGTCTTCCGCCCGAGGGCAAGGAACTCGAAGTGTGGCTGGAAAACACCGAGTTTATGAACCTGCAGGGTCTCGCCTTCAGTGCCGACGGTCACACCCTGTATGTCTCCGACTATGCCAACGGCATCTGGCGGGTCGATGTGGCCACCAAGGCACTCGCGTTGCTCGCCGCTCCGGCCAACGCCACCTTCTTTGGCCTCGATGGAATCTATGCTGTGTCCGGCGGTCTCCTTGCCGTGCAGAATGGCGTCAAACCGCAGCGCGTTCTCCGAATCGAGCCCTCCGCGGAGGGAGCCTCGTCCGCGCGCGTGGTCGCCACCGGCCGTCCCGACATGACTGACCTCTCGCTCGGACAGGTCGTCAATGGCCGCTTTCATTTCGTCGGGAATAGCGGCTGGGCGCTGTACGACCCGGCACCGGACGCCCCGCCGCCGCCCCGGCCCGTCACGATCTATTCGATCCCGATCAACTGAATTTCTGTAACCTGCGCCTGGGTTGCGGGGTTTCTCAGAGAACACCACTGCCATGCTCCCTGACTTCAGATATGCCTTTCGCGGCCTGCTCAAGGCCCCCGGCTTCACGGCCATCGCCGTCCTCACCCTTGCGCTCTGCATCGGCGCCAACAGCGCGATCTTCTCCGTTGTCCAGGCGATCTTGCTCAAGCCATACCCATGGCCCGACTCCGACCGCCTGGTTTATGTCTACAACACCTACCCGTTGATGGGCCTGGAAAACGCCGGCACCTCCATCCCCGATTACCTGGACCGGCGCGAAGGGGCCAGCGGCTTGGCCGATGCGGCCATGTTCAACAACCAGAGCTACAACCTCGCCAGTGAGGGCGAACCGGAACGAATCACCGGCCTGCGCGCGACGCCTTCCCTCTTCACCACGCTGCAGTCCTCCGCGGCCCGTGGCCGCGTCTTCACCGAGACCGACGCCCAGCCGGGCAATGACCATGTGATCGTTCTCAGCCACGCGCTCTGGAAAATCCGCTTCGGCGCCAATCCCAACCTCGTGGGTCAGTCCATCCGGCTGAACACCGAAAACTACACGGTGATCGGGGTCATGCCCGAGGGTTTCTATTTCCCCACCCCACGCGTGCAGGCCTGGGTACCCTTCGCCTTCAAGCCGAAGGAAAAAACGGATGCCGAGCGCGGCAATGAATATTCCTCCATGATCGCCCGGCTCAAGCCCGGTGCCACCCTCGCCGCGGTGCAGCGCGACCTGGATCTCATCCAGGCACGCAACGCGCAGCGGCTCCCCGAGGAGGCGCCCTTCTGGAAGACGAGCGGCTTCGGCGGCCGCGTGGTCGGTTTCCTCGAGCAAAACGTGACCAACATCCGCGGCATGCTTTGGCTTGTGCAGGCGGGCGTCGCCGCCGCCTTGCTCATCGGTTGCGCCAATGTCGCCAGTCTGCTGCTCGCCCGCGCCGTCGCCCGGGAACGCGAGCTTGCCATCCGCGCCGCCCTCGGTGCCGGCCGCGCCCGGCTCATGCGCCTGCTGATGGCCGAAAGCCTGATCCTTTTCCTGTCGGGCGGGGCCCTCGGGTTGCTGGTGGCTTGGTGGGGCGTCGATGCTCTCGGCTCGATGGGCCTGTCCACGTTGCCGCGCGCCTTCGGCGTGCAGCTCGATTTCAACGTGTTCGGCTTCACCCTCCTCTGCGCCCTGCTCACCGGCCTGGGCTTCGGCGCCCTGCCGGCGTGGTCGGCCTCGCGTGGCGACGCCGCCGCGGCGCTCAAGGAGGCCGGGACCCGCGGGTCGGCCGGCCGGCGCACCACCTTTCTCCGCGGCGCCCTCGTCGTCGGCGAGATCGCCCTGGCCGTGATGCTCCTTTCGACCGCGGGCTTGCTCGTGCGGAGCTTTGAGCGCTTGCAGCAGGAAAATCCCGGCTTCAGCCCCGGTGGCGTCCTGACCGCCATGCTTTCCCTGCCCGCCGCGAAATACGATCAACCGGAAAAGCTCATCGCATTTGCCGACACCACGCTCACGCGCCTTCGGGCCCTGCCCGGTGTCCGCGCCGCCGGCTTGACCAACGTGCTGCCCTTCAGCGGCAACAACAGCTCGGGCTCCTATTCCAGTCCCGACATCGTGGTGCCCGCTGCCACCGCATCGCCCCACGGCCAGCAGCGGACCGTTGACCCGGGCTACTTCAAGGCCCTCGGGCTCACCCTCCTTCGCGGCCGGCTGTTCACCGACGCCGATTCCGCCAACACTCAAAAGGTCATGGTCGTGGACCAGGTGCTCGCCAACCGCTACTGGCCCGGCCAGGACCCCATCGGCAAGCGCATCAGCAACGGCGACAAGGGAGATTTGATCTGGACGATCGTCGGCATCGTCGCCCCGATCAAATTCCAGAGCCTCGAGGAGGACGTTAAGAAGGAGACGTTGTATTTCCCATTTGCCCAGCGGCCCCGCAACAATCTTGTCCTCGTGGTCAAGACCGATGGCAACCCCGCGCTGTTGGCCTCCGCGGTGCGTGGGATCGTGCGGGAGGCCGACCCGGAGCAGGCCGTCTACGACATCAAGACCATGCAACAGCGCATGGATGACGTCGCCCAGTCGCGCCGCGCACCGATGGTACTGCTTTCGCTGTTCAGCGGCGTCGCGCTTCTGCTCGCCGTCCTCGGCGTCTACGGTGTGCTGGCCTTCTCCGTTGCCCAGCGCACCTCCGAGTTCGGCGTGCGCATCGCGCTCGGCGCGACGGCCGGTGACATCGCCGGTCTCGTATTGCGCCAAGGTGCCCGACTCGTGCTGTTCGGCATCGTCTCCGGCCTCGCCGGCTACCTCGCTCTCAGCCAGATCGTCGGAAAGTTGCTTTACGGCATCGCGCCCACCGACCCGGCCACGCTGGCCGTCGCGCCCGTCGTCCTTTGCCTCGCCGCGCTCGCCGCCTGCCTTTTGCCCGTGCGGCGCGCTGTGCGGGTGAATCCGCTCGAGGCATTGAGAGCCGAGTGATCCGATAGGTGGTCGTCGATTTCCACATCGACGACTGGCGCCGGACTGGATACCGGCGCCCACTCAATTGCATGAACCCGCCTCAGGCTCGGTGGGGCTCGGCCGCATCGTGTCGTTCCACCACCGTCGCCCGGCCCAGCCGCGTTTTCACTCTAGCCCGGAGTTGGGATAACCAAACATACACCACCGGCACGGTGTAGAGGGTCAGCAATTGGCTGACCGCGAGACCACCGACGATGGCCAGACCCAATGGCCGGCGCATCTCCACGCCCTCGCTCGAGGTCACGAGCAGCGGGATCGCCCCGAGCAGGGCGGCAAAATTGGTCATGAGAATGGGCCGCAGCCGCAATTGCGCGGCCTCGAAAATCGCCGCCAGAGGCGAGAGCTGGTCGCGGCGCTCACGCACCAGGGCAAAATCAATCATCAGGATGGCGTTCTTCATCACGATGCCGATCAGCAGAAACAAGCCGAGGAGCGCGATCAGCGTGAAATCCGTCCCGGTGAGGCGCAGGGCGAGCAAGGCGCCGAGCCCGGCCGAGGGGAGCGTCGACAGGATGGTCAGGGGATGCAGCAGGCTCTCATAGAGAATGCCCAGCACGAGGTAGACCGCCACCAGCACGCCGAGGATCAGCCAGTGCTGGTTGTTCAATGCGTTTTGAAACGACTGCGCCTCTCCGGCCAGCCGGCCTTGTACCTCCGTGGGCAACATGATCCGTGTCATGGCCCGGTTGATCGCGTCCAGCCCCTGTTGGAGTGACACCCCCGGCGCCAGCGCGAACCCGATGTTTTCCGAGACAAATTGCTCGTGGTGCCGCACCCGGTCCTCGATCAGCGCATAGTCGTAGCGGGTGAAGGCCGACAAGGGAACCCGCGAGCCGTCGGCGGTGATCACCTGCACCTGATCGAGCACGGCCGGGTCCTGGGTGTATTGCGGCTCCAGCTCCATGATAACCCGATATTGGTTCAGGTTGTCGTAGAGGGTGGAAATCTGCCGCTGACTGAAGGAATTGTTCAGCATCGAGGTCACCGTCCGCATATCCACTCCCAGCCGCCGCGCCGCCTCGCGGTCGATCTGCAGCATCACCTCCTTCGTGCCGCCTTCGTTCGGGGTGTCGACATCCGTCAGTTCGGGCAGGGCCTGGAGCGCCCTCGCCACCTTCGGCAACCATTGGCGGAGCAGGGAAACTTCGCTCGCCATCAGGGTAAAATCGTAGGTGCCGGCATCGGAGGTGCGCGGCGGTTGGATGTCCTGGGCCACGCGCAGCCAGAGCCGGCCGCCCGGCACCGGCGGCGCTTCGATCCGCAGGCGATCGATAACCGCCTGCGCCGCCACCTTGCGCTCGGCGAGCGGCTTCAGCCGGATCATCATCCAGGCGTTGCTGATGCCAGTGTTCCCCCCGGACATGCCGACCACATCCCGCACGGCCGGATCCGACATGATCAACCGCCGGTAGGTTTCGATCTTGGATTGCATGATCTGGAACGAGAATCCGTCATCGCCCGAGACAAAACCCTGCAACTGACCGGTGTCCTGTTCGGGCAGAAATCCCTTGGGAATGCTGAAATACAGCGAAAGGTTCAGCGCGATGACCCCGGCGAGAACCAGCAGGGTCATCGTCGAATGCTGCAGCACCCAGGCGAGCGTGGCGGCATAGCGGTTTTTCAAGCCCTCGAACATCCGGCGTGTGCCGAGTAGAAACCAGCCGGGCGGACGCTCGCGGCCCGTTCCGAGCCAGCGGGCGCACAGGCTCGGCGTGAGCGTCAGCGACATGCCAAGCGACACCAGCATTGCCGCCGCGAGCGTCAGCGAGAATTCCCGGAACAAGCGCTCGACCAATCCGCCCATGAAGAGGATGGAAACAAATACCGTTACCAGCGAGAGCGTCATCGCCAGGAGGGTGAAGCCCACCTCGCCCGCCCCGCGGACCGCGGCTGGCATCGGCGCCAGCCCGGCCTCGAGGTGCCGCGAGATGTTTTCCAGTACCACGATCGCATCGTCGACCACCAAACCGGCCGCCACGATCAAGGCCATCAGCGAAAGGCTGTTCAGCGAGAAATCCGCCACGTACATGATCGCAAAGGTCCCGACCAGGGAGACCGGGATCGCCACGCAGGTGATCAGCGCGCCCCGGGCGCTGCCGAGGAACAGGAACACCACCAGCATCACCAGGAATGCCGCGAGCACCAGCGTGTGCTGCGAGGCAGCCAGCGTCGCGCGGATCGCCGGCGACCGATCCATTACGACGGAGAGATTGGCGTCGGCCGGCACGAGGGCGCGCAGGGCGGGCAGCTGGGCATTGATGGCATCGATGGTCGCAATGATGTTCGCGCCCGGCTGGCGGCTGACCTGCAGGAGCACAGATGCCTCACGGTTGTGAAACCCGCTGCTGTTCCGGTTCTCGACCGAATCCGTCACCTTGGCGACATCCCCGAGGCGCACGGGCGCGCCGTCCTCATACTTGATGATGAGCGGCAGATACTCGGCCGCATGGCGCAGCTGGCCACTGAGCTGCACCTGCCATTGCCGCTCGGCGGACTCGATGAAGCCCCGGGGCCGCACCGAGTTCGTGTCGCTGATCGCCCGCCGCACTTCGTCCAGCGCGATCCCATGGTGGGCCAGGGCGAAGGGATTGAGCTGCACGCGCACCGCGGGTAGCGAGCTGCCCCCGACATTGACCTCGCCGACCCCGGCCACCTGGGAGATTTTTTGAGCGAGAATAGTCGAGGCAAAATCGTAGAGCACGCCCGGCGACAGGTGGGCGGAACTGAGGGCCACGACCATGATGGGCGCCGCCGACGGGTTGACTTTCCGGTAGGAAGGATTCCCGGGCATGCCCGCGGGCAGCTCTCCCCGGGCCGCGTTGATCGCCGCCTGCACGTCCCGGGCGGCGGAATTGATGTCCCGGTTGATGTCGAATTGCAGGGTGATGTTCGTGGTCCCCGACCGGCTGTCGGAATCGATCGCCGATACCCCGGCTATGCTGCCCAGCGCCCGCTCCAGCGGGGTCGCGACGCTCGCAGCCATCGATTCCGGACTCGCGCCGGGCAGCGAGGCGAAGACCCGGATCGTCGGAAAATCCACCTCGGGCAGAGGCGCCACCGGCAGAAGGTGGTACGCGAGCGCCCCCATCAGCACGAGCCCGACTGCGATCAGGCTGCTGGCGACCGGGCGGCGGACGAAGGGCCGGGCGAGGTTCATGGGGTGGGATTTTCCGCGGGAGCGGCCTCCGGGACCGATTCGGCGTCAGGGCGGCCACGGAATCGGTGTGCCAGCCGGTCAAAGAAGAGATAAACCACCGGCGTGGTGAACAGCGTCAGCACCTGGCTGACCAACAAACCGCCGACCATAACCAGGCCGAGTGGGCGGCGCAATTCTGCGCCAGATCCAGACGACAACATCAAGGGCAGCGCCCCGAACAGGGCCGCGAGCGTCGTCATGAGAATGGGCCGGAACCGCAGCATCGCGGCCTGCCGAATGGCCGCTTGCGGCGACAGTCCTTGGTTGCGCTCGGCCTCGAGGGCAAAGTCGATCATCATGATGCCGTTCTTCTTCACGAGGCCGATGAGCAAAATGATCCCGATGATCGCGATCATGTCCAGCGGCCGGCCCGTGATCCACATCGCCAGGAGCGCCCCCACCGCCGCGGACGGCAGGGTCGAGAGAATGGTGATCGGGTGGATCGCGCTCTCATACAGCACGCCGAGCACGATATACATGGTCACGATCGCGGCCAGAATCAGGAACAACGTGCTGGAGAGCGAATCGCGGAACGCGCTCGCGGCGCCTTGGAAGCGCACCGAGATGGCGGGCGGCAGCTCAATTTCCGCGATCGTTCGCTCGATCGCGGCCACCGCCTCACCCAGTGATGCGCCCGGTCCCAGGTTGAATGATAGGGTCACGGCCGGAAACTGACCGACATGATTGATCAACAGCGTCGCCGAACGCTGCGACACGTGCGCGATCGTCGCCAGCGGCACCGGCGTCCCCGACCGGCTGTTGACGTAGATGCCTTCCAATGCCTGCGGGCCCGTCACCAGACGTGGATCCACCTCCAGCACCACCCGGTACTGGTTGGACTGGGTGAACAGCGTGGAAACCTGCCGCTGGCCGAACGAGCTGTAAAGCGCGTCGTCGATGTTCGCTACGCTGACGCCCAGGCGACTGGCCGCATCGCGGTCGATCTCCAGGAAAGCCTGGAGCCCTTGATTCTGCAGGTCGCTCGCTGCCTCGCTAAGTTGCGGCAATTGTTGCAGCCGCTCCACCAGGCGCGGGACCCACTCCCCCAGCAACTCACCATCGGGGCAGGTCAGCGAGAACTGGAATTGGGTCCGACTGACCTTGTCCTCGATCGTCAGCTCCTGCACGGGCTGGAGGTAGAGCTTGATGCCCGGCACCGCCTCCGCCGACGCGCGCAGCCGGTCGATGATCTCGCCCGAGGACTCTGAACGCTCGTCATGCGGTGCCAGGTTGATCAGCATCCGGCCGCTGTTGAGAGTGGAATTGGTGCCGTCCACCCCGATAAATGACGACAGGCTGCGGACCGCCGGATCGGCCAGGATTTTATCCGTCAGCGCCTGCTGGCGCTCGGCCATCAAGGAAAACGAAACCGACTGCGGCGCCTCGGTCACGGCCTGCAGCGCCCCCGTGTCCTGCACGGGAAAGAATCCCTTCGGCACAACCAGGTAAAGCAAAGCCGTCAGGGCCATCGTGCCGAGCATCACCATTAGGGCGGTGCGCTGGTGTTGCAGGACCCAGTCCAGGCAAACGCCGTAGCGCTCGATCACTCGCTCAAGGAAACCGTGGGCCTGATGCGCCCCGGGCTCGGTCTTGGGCAGCATCCGCGCGCACATCATGGGCGTCAGCGTCAGCGACACCACCAGCGAGATCAGGATCGACACAGCCAAGGTGATGGCGAACTCATGGAACAGGCGTCCGACCACCCCGCCCATGAACAACAGTGGGATGAGCACGGCGATCAGCGATACCGTCAGCGAGACCAGCGTAAATCCGATCTGCGCCGCTCCCTTCAGCGCGGCCTCCATGGGCCCCATGCCCTCCTCCCGGTAACGCGCGATGTTCTCCACCATGACGATGGCGTCGTCGACCACGAAGCCGGTGGCGATGGTCAGTGCCATCAGCGTCAGGTTGTTCAGCGAATAGCCGGCGAGATACATCACCCCGAAGGTCCCGATCAGCGAGAGTGGCACGGCGATGCTGGGGATGATGGTCGCGGGCACGTTGCGGAGGAACGCAAACGTCACCAGCACCACCAGCACCACGGCAAAGATCAGCTCGTGCTGCACGGAACGCACGGACGCGCGAATGCTTTGGGTGCGGTCGGTCAGGACCTTGAGCTCGATCGCGGCGGGCAGGCTCGCGGCCAGCTGCGGTAGCAGTTCCTTCACACGGTCGACGACCTCGATTACATTGGCGCCGGGCTGGCGCTGGACATTGACCAGCACGGCCGGCAGCCGGTCGGCCCACGCCGCCAGCCGTCGATCTTCCGAGGCGTTCTCGATCCGGGCGACGTCCCCCAGTCGCAATGGCGCCCCGCTCCGCCAGGTCAGGATGAGATTCCGGTAATCCTCGACCGAGCGGAGCTGGTCGTTCGCGTCCATCAGGATGGTCCGCACCGGACCGTCGAAGCTGCCCTTGGGCTGGTTGACGCTGGCGCCGTTGATCGCGGCGCGCACGTCGGAGAAATTGAGACCACGGGCCGCCAAGGCCGCCGGATTCACCTCCACGCGCACGGCCGGGCGCTGTCCCCCCGCCAGGTTCACGAGCCCGACCCCGGGCAGTTGTGCCAGTTTCTGTGCAATGCGCGTGTCGACCAGGTCGTGGACCTCCGGCAGCGAGAGGGTCGCCGAGGTGACCGCCAGGGTCACGATGGGCGTGTCAGCGGGGTTGACCTTGCGATAGACCGGGGGCACCGGCAGGTCGGCGGGCAGCAGGTTGTTTGCCGCATTGATCGCCGCCTGAACATCCTGCTCCGCGACGCCCATCGAGATTTCCAGCGAAAACTGCAGCGTGATCACCGACGCGCCGCCCGAACTGGCCGAGGACATTTGCTTGATGCCGGGGATCTGCCCGAAGCGGCGTTCGAGCGGCGCCGTGACGGCGCTCGCCGTGACAGCCGGGCTCGCCCCGGGATAAAACGTGAACACCTGGATGGTCGGGAAGTCCACCTGCGGCAGCGCGGCAACCGGCAGCAACCGGTAAGCCATGAACCCCGTCTGCAGCAGGGCCACCATCAGCAGGCTGGTGGCGACCGGGCGCAGGATGAAGAGACGCGACGGACTCATGGGCGCGATGCGTCTCCTTACTTTTTGGCCGGCAAAGCCGATGCCTCCTTCACCACCAAGACACCCCGGCCTTCGCGCAACCGGTCGATCCCTTCCAGCACCACGGCATCGCCGGGTGCAAGGCCGGAGGTGATCGCCTGGTTGGTTCCATCCGTGGCCCCGAGCCCGATCTCGCGGATCATCGCCTTGCTCTTGGCGTTGACGATATACACATAGGTGCCGTGAGACCCGAACTGCACGGCCGCCGCCGGGATCACCAGGACATCTTGCAGCGTCCGCACGCGCACCCGCACGTTGACGAACTGATTCGGGAACAGGCGCTCGTCCTCGTTGGCGAATTCCGCCTTTAACCGGAGGGTGCCGGTCGCCAGGTCGATCTGGTTGTCGACCGTCTTCAGGATGCCGCTGGCGAGCAGGCTCTTTTCGTCGCGGTCCCGGGCCTCAACCACCAGTCGCTCGCCCGCGCGCAGCGGCTCGACGACCTTCTGCAGGTCCACCTCGGGCACGGTGAACTGGACGGCGATCGGCTGCGTCTCCGTGATGACGAACAACCCGCCGGTGTCGCCGGCGCGAACCAGATTGCCGGCATCGATGCGGCGCAGGCCGATGCGTCCCCGGATCGGCGCCACAATTCGCGTGTACGCGAGTTGGAGCCGAGCCTGGTCAACCCGCGCCTGGTCCGCCGCCACCGTACCTTCGCGCTCGTGGACCAGCGACTTTTGCGCGTCCATCTCCTGGTTCGTCACCAGTTTTTTCTCGAAGAGCTGCTCGAGGCGCCGGAGATCCTCCCGGGCGGTTTCCAACTGGGCTTGGTTTTGCCTTTGCTGACCCTCGGCCTGGGCCAGGGCGATCCGGGAGGGCTCCGGGTCAATCTCGGCGAGCAGGTCACCTTTCTCGACCCGCTGTCCTTCCTCAAACGTGACGCGCAGCAACTGCCCGTCTACCCGGCTGCGAACCGTGACGGTGTTCAACGGCATCACCGTGCCAATCGCCATGAGATGAACCGGCAGGTCGCGCCGTTCCGCCACCACCACCCGCACCGGCATCGACTGTTCCCCACCCTTGCCGGCCCAGGCGGGATTTGGGCCCCAGCGATTCACCTTGGGCTCCGGCCGGCTGAAGAACCAGACACCTGCAGCGACAAGTATGACGATGACACCGTAAATAATCCGGCGAGTGCGCGGGGAGAGTCGGGCGTTGGACATTTGTTAAATAGGATGACGGAAGCCTCGGCGTGATAAGCACATTGGGCAGGATACAGACGTCGAATCAACAGACACTCCGGTTTCAAAACCGCAACCCTCATGTGAGAGATTAGGTGCATGACAGTAACGAACGTCGACAGAGACGGGTTCATTCAGATGAAACAGGTGGAACGCGGCCTCTGGATGCGTTTTCTCTTTTGTGGATCCAGCGAACCCGTCCAGAGGCCGGGTTCCACCAATTAGATCCGGCTTATGGGTTTCCTGCCCGGGGCTCCATGGACCCGCTCTCTACAAATCTGCAACCACGGTCCGTCTGCTGTGTTTTCCGGGGAAGCACCGCTGCCTTCCCTTATGAACACCCTTTTGCAGGACCTGAAATTCTCACTACGATTGCTCGGCAAGTCCCCTGGCTTCACCGCCGCGGCGATCACCATCCTCGCCCTCGGCATCGGGTTGAACACCGCGATGTTCAGCGTCATCCACGCCCTCGCCTTCAGCGCGCGGCCTTTCCCTGAGCCCGACCGCATTGTCCAGCTCTACACGCAGGACAAGAAGCAGCCCGACAACTACCGGGCCTTCACCTACGATACCTGGCGCGAATTGCGCGGACGCTCCGACCAGTTCAGTGGCGTGCTGGCGCACACGCTGAGCCTCGTCGGCATTGGCGAAGGCGCGGAATCACGCCGGACCCTGGTCGGTATCGTTTCCAGCAACTATTTTGACGTTCTGGGCGTGCGCCTGCCCACTGGCCGCGGCTTCACCGCTGAAGAGGAGAAACCCGGCGCCAACCTACCCGTCGTCGTGGCCAGCGATATCTACTGGCGCCGCGCCGGCTATAAGCCCGGCCTCATCGGTTCGACCATCCGGGTCAACGAGCGGACCTACACCGTTGTCGGCATCACGCCCCCCGGATTTACCGGCACGATGACCCTCGCCGGCCCCGAACTGTATTTCCCGCTCGGGGTCTTCGATCTCCTGACCAATGATTTTCAAAGCGAGGAGGGCCGGCGCTCGCTGGACCAACCGGGCGCCTTCAATCTCTTTCTCGTCGGCCGCCTCCAGTCGGGGGTCAGTCTCGAGGCCGCGAAGTCTGCACTCGCCGGCGTCGCAGCCAGCTTGGAAAAGCAGTTTCCAGTCGAGCACAAGGACAAGACCCTCACGCTCGGCCCGCTGCCGCGGCTGGGCACCACCACCAGCCCGTCCAATGAAGATGGGGTCAAGGTCTTCGGCGTCGTTCTCATGGGCCTGACTGGCGCTGTCCTGCTCGTCGTGTGCCTCAACCTCGCCGGCCTCCTCCTCGCACGCGGCCAGGCCCGGCGCAAGGAATTCGCCATTCGCCTCGCCCTCGGCGGTGGCCGCGCCCGCATCATCCGCCAGTTGCTCACCGAGGGCCTGATGCTCTCGCTGGCCGGGGGCACCCTCGGCCTGATATTGGCCGTCTGGTCGTCTGACCTGCTCATCGCTTCGCTGGATTCGATGGTGCCAATCGCGGTCTTCTTCCCGGGCGCCAACACCACGGCGGCGGTCGCCGCTACGGTCGGCTTCTCCGGTCTGGCCACGCTCTTCTTCGCCTTCGGCCCCGCCTTGAAGCTCTCGCGCAGCGACGTGCTCACCGACCTCAAGCAGCAGGCCGGCGAGGACGCTCCCGAAAAGCGCCGGGCCTGGTTGCCGCGCCATCCATTGGTCGTTGCCCAGATCGCCCTGTCACTCGCCCTCCTGATCGCCGCCGGGCTCTTCATTCGGATGGCCTTCCGCGTGGCCGACACCGAAACCGGCTTCCATGCGGATGACACGATCGTGGCCGAAGTGGACGCCAGCCTGGCCGGCTATGACGAAACCCGCACCCGCAACCTCTATCGCGGCCTCGACGAGCGCCTGGCCTCTCTGCCGGGCGTCAGCGCCGCCAGCATCGGATCGATCATACCCTACGGCATGGTGCACATCAGCCGGCCCGTCCAGCGCGCGGGCCTCCGGCCTGCACCTGACGCCAAGCCCGCCACGGCGGCCGCGGGCAAAGCCTTTTCCGCCGCTTGGAACAGTGTCGGCATCGCCTACTTCGACACCATGGGCCTGTCCCTGCGTCGCGGTCGCCTTTTCACCGCCGCCGAGGCACAGGACAAAGACTCGTCGCCTGTCGCCATCATCGACGAAGTGCTCGCTCGAAAACTCTGGCCCGACGGCGACGCTCTCGGCCAGCGCGTCGAGTTCGCCCCGCGCGACCGACCCGACCAGGCCGCCAAGTCCGACGCGCCAAAAACCATCGAGATCGTCGGCATTGTACCGGCCACCCGCGTCGACTTCTTCGACAAGGAACCCTTCGGCGCCATTTATGTACCCTACGCCCAGGGTTTCATGGGCAACGTTCATTTCCACGTCCGGCCCGCCACGCCCGGTCCGGTGGCGGCGAAGGCGCTCCTCGATACCGTGCGCCGAGAACTCCGCGCCGCCGCCCCTGGCGTACCCATCTTCAAGGTGCGCACCTTCCGGCAGCACATCGACGGCTCCATCGAACTCTGGGCCGTGCGCACCGGCGCGATGTTGTTCTCCGTCTTCGGTGGCCTCGCCGTCGTCGTGGCGGTCGTCGGCATCTACGGCCTCAAAGCCTATGCCGTGTCCCGCCGGACGCGGGAAATCGGCATCCGCATGGCGCTCGGCGCGGAACCGGGCCGCGTCCGCAACCTGATCCTGCGCGAAGGTCTGGCCATGACCCTGTCCGGCATCGTGCTGGGTCTGCTGCTCGGCGCGGGCATATGCAAAGTGCTGGCCAGCGTGTTCGTCGACTTCGCCCCGTTCGACCCTCTCGCCTTCGGCCTCGCCGCCCTTGGACTCCTCGTCGCCGCCATGGCCGCCTGCTACTTGCCGGCAAGAAAAGCCACCCGCGTGAATCCCCTCACCGCGCTGCGTTCCGAGTAACCTTTTTTCCTCAAGCCAGTTTATAACCACAGAACACCAGCCGCCGCCACGCCTATGGCTGACAGGCCCGGAACGTACAGAAACCTAAACTTTATTTAACCACGGATTACACCGCTGACACTGATGAATCTCCAAACCTTCGACCCAAACATGCGCCCACGAAACACACGAAATAAACTCTCCTGTTTTCGTGAGCTTTCGTGCCCTTTCGTGGGCGCCTCTGCCTGATTCCGTGTGTTCTGTGTGTTCCGTGGTTAATCCTCCTCCCCAGTCTTCCAACCGCTAATCCTCGCTAATTTTCGCTAATGAGCTGCTTGGATTAGCGACCCTTAGCGCCGATTAGCGGTTACCTTCAGGTCCATCCTGGCCATCCGTGGCTAACACAACTCTTCTCTCCACCATTATCAGTGGTTAACCACTAATATCCACCAATCACCACTCATCCATTAGTGTCCCTCAGTGTTCATTAGTGGTGCCAAAATCCTTTATGAAAACTGCCCTCCTCCTCTGCTCCGTCCTTGCCCTTGCGATCGCGGCTTCGGCCAAAGTCACCGAGAAATTTGCCCAGACCTACCCGCTCGAAGCCACCGGCTCGATCCACCTGGAAAACGTCAACGGCTCGGTCGAGATCATCGCGTGGAACAAGGCCGAGGTCTCACTCGAGGCCGAGAAGGTCGCCCGCGAGCAGGAGGGCCTGGACCGAATGCATCTCAAGATCGAGTCCTCGCCCGGTCGGCTCTATATCAAGACCGAGATGGAGAAGAAGTGGAAATTCTGGGACAACATGAACGCCCAAGTGCGTTACAAGCTCATGGTCCCCGCCGGAGTCACGCTCGAGAAAATCGACGTCGTCAACGCCGGCATTCATGTCACGGGGGTCAAGGGCTCCGTCAATCTGGCTTCGGTTAACGGCACCGTCGAGGCCGAGGGCCTCACCGGTCCCGGCACGTTTGCAACCGTCAACGGTTCGACTCGTGTCGCTTACGCTTCCCTCGCCGGCCGGCCCGACATCACGCTCAAAACCGTCAATGGCGGCTGCGCCCTGAAGTTGCCGGCAGACGCCGCCTTCCGGCTCGAGACCGAGACGGTCAATGGCGGCACCCGCTGTGATTTCCCCATCACGCTGGAGAAATCCGGCAAGCGTGAGCTGCGCGGCACGGTGAACGGCGGCGGCTCCCGGGTGCAAATGGAGTCCGTCAACGGCGGCCTCAGCGTCGAACGCGCGAAGTAAGCCCGAAACGGCATTGCCGGTTCGAATGTGGGAGAGGCTTTAGGCGTATCTCCAATATGTACTGTCATCGCGAGGCCTGCGCAGCAGGCCGCGGCGATCCAGGGAGAGTTCAGGCGACAGGCAGAGCCAGTTCACGGACGACGAGTTCGGCGTCATTGGCTTCAATCATGTCGCTATCCGTGACCTGACCCCTGTCCTGCTCCGGTATGATCCGGGGACATAGGTAACACTTTGTCCGGGGACATGGGTTACACTTTCAGGCGATCCAATGGGGTCAGGCGATCCAATGGGGTCAGGACGCGTATTCGGAGGTGGCCACCGCCGATCGTCCGTTTGCTAACGGAATTATTACGGCGAGATGATCGCCCGGTGCGCCCGCCCTTCGCAGCCTCGGTGGCATGGCACGCAAACTGAGATTGGAATATCCCGGGGCCTGTTATCACGTCATCAATCGCGGAAACTACCGCACCGACATCTTTCGGACCCCCCAAACGAAGGCAGTGTTCGAAGCCTGCTTATTCGAGGCCTGCGAGAAGTCCGGCTGGCTGCTTCATGCCTTCGTGGTGATGCGCAACCACTATCACCTGGCCCTGGAAACGCCGGCAGGAAATTTAGTCGCCGGAATGAAGTGGCTCCAAGTCACCTTCGCCAACCGGTTCAACGGCTGGCGAAAGGAACGCGGGCACGTCTTTCAAGGCCGCTACAAAGCCCTGATTGTCGAGGAAGGGGATCCACTGGGCCTCGTCTGTCACTACCTTCATCTCAACCCGGTGCGTGCGGGAATCCTGGCGGTGAACGGCCTGGCTGACTACCGATATTCCAGTTACTGGTACCTGACACATCCGCGGCGCCGGCCGCCGTTTCTCCAATTGGACACCGCGCTCCTTACCGCCGGCAACCTTGCCGATTCGCCAGCTGGGCGCGACCAGTATGCCGCGTTCCTCAACTGGCAGGCCGAAGAAGGACCGGCGGGAAAATCAAAAGCATACGTCAACCTGAGCAAGGGCTGGGCGCTGGGCAGCACCGCGTTCCGCTCGGCACTGGTCCATGACCATGCCCTGGTTGCCCACACCCGGGCTTGGGAACTGATCGGCGCGCAGGAGATTCAGCGCATGAAATGGTCGACCATGCTGGCTGAGGTCCTCCAGCTGGCGAGGTTGGATCAGGGCCGGCTCGCCCATCTGCCGAAGTCCTGCCCCGAAAAAATTGCGGTTGCCGCATTCATGAAAGCCCAGACCCAGGCCTCGAACCAGTGGCTTTGCGATCGCCTCCATCTGGGCCACCCCCGCGCCTTCAGCCACAACCTCACCTCCTATCGCCGGCAACTCCAACTCGGCGACCCGCTTTGGCAGAGCCTCACCTCCGGATACGCCTCCTGACCCGAATGGCGCTTAGATAACCGTCGAGTGAAGCAGGTCTTCGATTTCATCGTAGTCGGCGGGAAGCGGAAACACGCATGCGGTGGCGGGGACGGCTGAGGAGCTGATAATCTTTGGTGC
>JANYDW010000040.1 GCA_025363455.1 Oleiharenicola sp.
CTGCCGGCGGACATGGGCCTGCGGCTGGGCGGCCACACCGCACCACTGGTGCCGGTCTATGATCCGGTGTTGCGCATGCCGATGGTGATGGGGCGCGGCCTCACCCGCGCCGCCCGCATCGAGCCGCGCACCCCCGCGGGCGAGGTCTATGTCACGACGGGCTTCGCGGCGTTGCTGCGACTCGAACCCGGCTGCGGCGTGACCTCCGAATACGTGGGGCACCTCACGACGGCGAAGAATTTCGAGACCACGCCGATGTATCTGCTGCGACGCCAGGGCGCCTGAAGCCGTTTGAGTGCGGGCAGATCCTCCCATGCCAACCATTCTCTACACCGTCAGGGCCACCTGCCCTTCCGTCCAAGTCCGCGGTCGCGTCCTGGCCTGGCTCGCCCCCGGTCATCTGTTGCAGGTCAAGGCTGGCGGCGCGACGACCGTGCGCGTCGTTCTGCCCGACCGGGCCGGCGACCGCGACCCTGCCCGCCCTGAGCTTGCCGAACGGGCCGTCATCGAAACACAATACGTGTTCCCCTCGCGCACGGCCTTCGACACCTACATGCGCGTCCACGCGCCGGCGTTGCGCGCCGACGCGGTGAAAAACTTCCCGCCGGAGAGTGGCGTCACCTTCGAGCGCCAGATCGCCGAAATCGCCTGCGAGCTGGAGTGACGGGGTGAATTGGAGGGTCGGGCTCCCGCCCGACCGAGGCCGGGCCGGAGCCCGGCCCTCCAGCGTGATCTGGCCCACCCACCTACCCCGCCGCCAACATGTCCCGGGATTCCTGCATCTGGATGCGGATCTCGTCGAGCAACCCTTCCATCTGGGATTGGGTCAGGTGCAGAACATGCAGCGAGCCCGGATCGGGAGCCTCCGGCGGCGGCGGATAAACCCCACTGGCGAGATTGCGCAGCCACTTGGCCAGCCGGAGCACGGCGACCATCCGGACATGCTCGGCGGGAACCTCGGCGGCGTATTGCAGCCGGATCGGCATGATCATCTCGGCGGGAAACTCCCAGTGTTCCAACAGGGCGGCGGCCGCCTCGGCCTGGGTGAAACTGAGCTGACCGGTCTCGTCGTGGCCGAATTCATTTTCAAAACTGCGATACGTCAGGCGCACGGCCGGCATGGTCTCCTGCAGCCAGCTGTCTATCACCACCATGCCCAGCCCGTGCAGCAGCCCGATGGTGTAGGCCACATTGCGATCCTCGTCGGTCAGCACGGCCAGCCGCTCGGCAGCCAGTCCGCCTGCAACGGAAAGCTTCCAGAATTCCTCCGCTTTCAGGTTGTAGCTCTTGAGGGGACGGACGAGGGACTCCGAACAGAGGGCATTGCTGACCACGTTGTAAACCTGCCGGAAACCGATGCGGTTAATGGATTCCTCCACGGTCTGGCAGTGCGCCCCCTTGCTGTAGAACGGGCTGTTGCTGATCTGCAGCACGCGGGTGGCGATGCCCTGGTCGAGGCGGATGGGCGCAATGATGTCCTCCAGGCTGGAGTTGCCGTCGGCGAGCAGACGCTGGAGCCGGGGCAAAATGCGCGGCCCAGAGGGAATGTTTTTGACGCACCGGGCGAGGAATTGCGGACTCGGCGCCTTCTGCGCGGACATGGTCATGTGCCCGCTTAATCGACCCGTTTGGCCGGAAGTGTGGGGCTTTTACGCGGGGCCAACACTACTCCGTTGAGAAGAGAACACACCCCGGCGCTTCGCGCCACCCCTCTCCAGAGGGGACCCAATCCTCGGAGACTGCCGCCTTGATTCCCCTCTGGGAGAGGGGTGCCCGCAGGGCGGGGTGTGTCGGGTTTCAGCAACCTTACGGAGTGCTGTCAGAACCGGAACTTCACATAGCCCTCGAGACGGAACGGCTGTTCCTGGAACACGAGGATACTACCGGAGAAGGCGTCGCCGTTATGCGACCAGTTGCGCTGGTTGGTGACGTTGAGCAAGTCGAGGTTCACGATCCACTTTTTCGTTTCGTAGAAGAGTGAGGCGTTGAGCAGGTATTGCGGCGGGATGTGCCACTGGCGGTCGAGGTTGCCCTCCTGCCGGCTGGTCCACTGGGCGTTGCCGCCCACGCCAAAGCCGCTGGCGAAACGGTAGCGCACGCTGCCGTTGAGGATCGTCTCGGGGAAGCCGAGGAGCGGCCAGTCGCCGTTCGGCACTTGGTTGCCAAAAGGATTGAAGCGGCCCGACGAGGTGCCCTTCCCACCCGGGCCCTGGCCGATGAGGTAGGCGGCGTAGATGTCGCGCCCGCCCATTTGGAACGGCCGCGAGTCAAGGTAGTGACCGCTCTGGAACGTGGCGTTAAAGGTCGCGTTCAGCTGCGTGTCCGGCTGGTAGACGGCCTCGAATTCGAGGCCGCGCACGACAATGTTGTTCTTCTTGCCGCCGAGGGAGACACGGGAGCGCGTCTGGTCGAACGCCGCGACACCGGCGAAGAGCTTGTTGTCCACGAAGGAAAACTTGGCGCCGGCCTCGGCAAGTTCGCTGAGGTTGCGGAAGTCGTCGCGGTTGATGAGGCCGTCGGGCGTGTTGAGGATGACGCCGCCGCCGGTGACGTTGCCGTTGGCCGCGCGGATGCGCTGGTAGGTGGCGTAGTAAGAGCTCTTCGCTGTCGGCCGCCAGAGCAGGTTCACGTTGTTGGAGAATGAGGCGACGGTGGCCTTGTCGTGGTAGGGAAAGCCAGTGACCGCCTCGAACGGGTCGCGCGCCTTGGCGACGAACCAGTCCTCGCGCACGCCGACGAGCAGGCTGATCTGGTCGGTGAGCTTCGCCTCGTGCTGCCAGAAGGCGGCGGTGTTCCAGAGCGTGGAGATGACGGTCTCGGGCGAATCGTAGGAGTTGGGAAAGAAAAGCATCCCGTCGGGCCCGGGGAAGCCGGGAAAGTAGGAGTTCGGATATTGCGCCGCCTGGTTGAAGGTACGCGACGGGTCTGTGACGTCGAAGTTGTAGAGGTACTCGTCGAAGTAGCTGGTCCAGGACTCGCGGCCCTCGTAGCGCACAGTCCCGCCAACGATGGCGCTCTGCGGCCGGCCGAAGAACGGAAAATCGATGTGCGCCTCGGTGCGGTTCTCGACGGTATTCTGCTTCACGAACTCGATGTATTCGGAGGCGTTGTAGCGGCGGCGCTCGATGCGCTCGAGCAGCGTGCGGTTGATGAGGGTGAACGTGGGCGAGAACTCAAAAGTGGCGATGAGTTGCACGTGACCAGCGTTGGAATTGGAGAGGTCGCCCTTCGAGAATAGCACCGCATCGCGCGGGATGATGACGGTGCCGGTGACGTTGATCGGGCCGGGGCCGGAGAAGAGGTCGGCTGACACGCCCTGATAGTAGATGCCATGGTTGATGAGGTCCTGGTTGGGACGGTTGACGCCGAGGATCTCGGGCCAGTTCTGCCATTCCCACTGGGCGTTGAATGCGAAGGTGCGGCCGGGCGCGGGCTTCCACGTCAGCGCCACGAAGAGATCCTCGCGGTCATCCTTCACCCCGTTTTTCTTGTAGAAGGTGTCGCCCGTCTTGCCCTCGTAGCTGATGCGCCACGCGAGCTTGTCTGAAACGGGAGCCGTCGCGTCGATCTGCACCGAGGCGTTGAGGTAGGAGGTGCCCCCCGAGGGCACGATCGTGCCAAGGCGGGTGGTGAGGGTTGTTTCCTTGCCGGAAAACTTCGGCGCCTTGGTGACGTAGTTGACGTAGCCGCCGCTGAAAAAACCCGCGCCGAAGACGGCGGAGCCCGGCCCGCGCACGATGTCGACGGCCTCGATGCCGTTCCAGCTCGGGAGGAAGCCGTAGAGGTTGTAGCTGCGCCGCTGGCCGTTGATGTAGGTCTCAGCGGTGTCGCCGCGGAGGTTGGGCGTGGTGGCGAGCCCGTAGCTGGCCGGCGCGTAGCCGCCCGGCGTGTAGGCGATGAACTCGCGCACGCCGTGGATGCCGCGCTCGTTGAGCAGCGCCTCGGTGATCGAGCTGACCGCGCGCGGCGTGTCGAGGATGCCGCGGGCGTCGCCCATGATGGCGGACAGGTCGCGCGTGAGCGGGTTGACCGACTGCTCGACGGGCACGCCGGTCACGACGAGTTTGTCGAGCTGGAGCGTTGAGCTGTCCTGGGCCTGGACGGCCAGGGTGGCGGCGCCAGTGAGGCTGAGAACGAGAGAGCGAAGCGGAGTTTGCATGGAGGAAGGATGCCCGGACCCCGCAACGTCCCCTACCGTGAGTGAAACCGACGGACCGATGAGGGACCGTCTTGCTTGTTTCCTTCGCCGGTATGATCCGTTTCAGGTTCAGAGGGTTTAGCGATCGTGCGAACCGCAATCTCAGCCCTCCGCGGAGGACACCCCTACGAGCACCGCCAGCAAGATAGTTTTCCCGGGCGGTCGTCAACTCCCGGCTGTGTCACCCCCTATAAACATGAAGGGCGCCCCCTGCGGGACGCCCTGCATGACCTAACACCAAGCAAACCGTAAGAACTACAAACAATGATCGTTACCTAAAACGACGCACTGATGTCGTTAGGATAGACGCGGGCCTCGGCAAAACGTTGAATCTTTTTTCAGGATTTCTTGTGAATAAGTTTTCCAAGATAGGACTGGTACTTGCTAATGAGCCCCAGTTGTTTACGCAGCGGTGAGGTTCCTGTTCCCGGGTGCGATGGCGCGCCCCGAATTGTTATAAACTTACGAAAACATGAACCCAACTGTTCCGTCCCGTCCTCATCTCTTCGGCGTGCTCGCCGGTCTCGCGCTGGCCGCGGGCCTGGTCTTTGCCGCCTTGGTCTTCGCCAACGCGTGGACCCGCATCTCCGAATCCCAAGTCATCAATGTCACCGGCTCTGCGCGCAAGAATGTGCGTTCCGACCTCGTCGTGTGGCGTGCCAATTTTTCCAGCGAAGCCGAAACCTTGCTGGCCGCACAGGAGAAGCTGCGCGCCGATCTCGGCAAGGTCACCGCGTTCCTCACCACGCACGGCCTGGCCGAATTTTCCGCCGCGCCCGTGCAGATCCGCGAAATCACGGCGAGGCAGCGTCACGAGGAGGACGACACCGTGACAAACGTGCGCGTCGGTTACCGGCTGACCCAGATGGTCGAGGTGCGCTCTGCGGACGTCGAGCGCGTGCCACGGCTCGCGGGTGATTCCGGGGAACTCCTGCAGCAGGACGTAGCGTTTGTGTCGGATGGCTTCGAGTTCATCTACACCAAGGCGGGCGACGCGAAGGTGGAGATGATGGCCGAGGCGACAAAGGATGCGCGCAGCCGCGCCGAGCAGATCGCGACGCAGGGCGGCCGGGCGATCAAGGAATTGCGCAACGCGCGCATGGGCGTCGTGCAGATCAACCCGCTGTATTCCGGTTCCACCAGCGCGGAGGGCAACAATGACACCTCTTCACTCGAGAAAACCATCACCGCCACCATCGGCGCGACGTTTGCACTGCGGTAGGCATGTCTTCCTTCTTCCCGAAGGTAGAACCCGGCCTCCGGACGGGTTTTCAGGACGCACGCAAACGAACCCGCCCGGAGGGCGGGTTCCACCCCTCACAAATGAATCTCCGCCGGCATCACGAGGCCGGCGGATTTTTCCGGCAGGGGTGACGCCTTGAGCGGATAACGGAACTGCTTCCCTTCGAAATTGCGGAAGATGACCTCGTCGTCGGTGATCTCCTCCACGTAGTCGGGGTTCACCGGCACCTTGCCGCCGCCGCCAGGCGCGTCGATGACGTATTGCGGCACGGCGTAGCCGGTCGTGTGGCCGCGCAGCGCGCGGATGATCTCGATGCCCTTGCGGACATCCACCTTGAAGTGGGCGCCACCGGTGATGAGGTCCATCTGGTAGATGTAATAGGGCCGCACGCGCATCCGCAGCAGGCGGTGCACGAGCGCCGTCATGACCTCGGGATCGTCGTTCACGCCCTTGAGCAGCACGCTCTGGTTGCCGAGGGGGACGCCGGCGAACGACAGGCGCTCACACGCGTCCTTCAATTCCTGCGTGGCCTCCTTCGGGTGGTTGACGTGGATGCTCATCCAGATCGGACCGTGTTTCTTGAAAATCTCGCAGAGTTCCGGAGTGATGCGCTGGGGCAAAAACACCGGAATGCGTGAGCCGATGCGGATGAACTCCACGTGCTTGATCGCGCGCAGGCGGCCGAGCAAGTGATCGAGCTTCTTGTCCGAGAGCAGCAGCGGATCGCCGCCGGAAAGCAGGACGTCGCGAATCTCCGGGTGCGCCTCAATGTAGCGCAGCGCCTGCTCGTATTCGGGATGGAAGTTGTAGTCTTGCGCGTTGCTCACGAGTCGGCTGCGCGTGCAGTAGCGGCAGTAGGCGGCGCAACGATCGGTGACAAGGAACAGCACGCGGTCCGGGTAGCGATGCACGAGGCCGGGCACGGGCGAATGCTCATCCTCGCCCAGCGAGTCGAGCATCTCGCCGGAGGAGATCACCATTTCGTCGCTCCGGGGGATGACCTGCTTGCGCAGTGGGCAGTCCGGATCGTCGCGGTCGATCAGGTTGAAGAAATAGGGCGTGATCGCGAGAGCCAGCTTCTGGTTGGCAAAAAGGCAGCCAGCTTTTTCCGCCGGGGTGAGCGTCATGTAGCGCTCCAATTGTTCTACGCTCGTGATCCGGTTCTTGAGCTGCCAGGTCCAATCCTGCCAATCCGTCGCCGGAATGTGGGACCAAAGGCCCTGCCCTTGAAACCAGATGGCGCGATCTTCGTGGTAGGGCATTTGCGTGGAGGGAGAGGTAATCGGTTCGCGGGGGCTGTCAAATGGATGGCCGGAAGAGCCACCGGACCGCCTCAAAGGAATGTAGTTGGTCGTCCAGGCAGCTGCTAATCATAAAGTTAAAGAATGGCGCGGGTCGCCCTCACATCCCGCGGAGCACAGATTCCGGATAAGGAAGCAGGTGATTGTGCCGATAAGCCACACGATGCACCCAGGCTGTTTACCCACCTCGGAGCAACCCTGATGCCCCCGACACCCCAGTCCTACCGAAAAAGCTTTTCCCCCGACATCCGGATACTGGCTGTCTTGGCGGCTGTGGGCACATTGCTCATCATCGCGGGCCTGGCCTGGCTCGGGTCAGACCTCGCGGGTCAGGCCGTGGCCGGCCGCGTCGCCGGGTAGGGTATGCCGTGACCTGCGCCATTGTCACCCTGACCGCACTGGCCTACGCCGGTTGGGTCAGCCTGGCCGCCCAGAAAAATCGAGCCACGGAACAGCAGTTGCACACCACCCTCACCCAGTTGAAGGCCGTCTGGGAACACTCTCCCCTGTGCATCATCCTCTTCGACCCGCACGACACGCAGGTGCGGGTCAAGATCGTCGACTGCAACCCGATGGCCTGCGACATGCACGGCTATAAACGCGAGGAGATGATCGGAAACTCGATTGACCTCATCGAGGCCACGCCGTGGACCCACAATGCCCCGAACTGGATCGACCAATTCCGCAACCGGCAACGCCATGAGGGGGAAAGCCAGCACCGGCGCAAGGACGGCTCCACCTTCTGGATTGAGTATTTCACCAGCCTGATCGTCGTCGACGGCCGCGAGCTGGTCATCGGTATGGACCGTAACGCGACGGCCCGCAAACTCGCCGAACAGGCGCTCCGGGACAGCGAAGAACGCTGGCATCTGGCAGTGGCGGGCAGCAACGAGGGCGTGTGGGACTGGAACCTGGAGGATGATTCCATGTGGTTCTCGCCCCGCTGGAAAAGCATGCTGGGCTTCTTCGACGACGAGCTGCCCAGCCGCCGCGACGCGTGGATGGACCGCATCCATCCCGATGACCGCACCCTCGTCGACACGGCCTTCGCCACCCACCTGATGCAGAACACGCAGATCCTCCATTGCGAATACCGCATCATGCACAAGGACGCCTCGTGGATCTGGGCCCTCGTGCGCGGCAAGGGCTTGTTTGGCGCGGACGGCCACCCCCGGCGCATGGTCGGCACCCACACCGACATCACCCGTCAGAAGGAGGCCGAGGCCGAATTGCGCCAGGCCAAGGAATCGGCGGAATCGGCCGACCGCGCCAAGAGCGAATTCCTCGCGGTCATGAGCCACGAGATCCGCACCCCGATGAACGGCGTGCTGGGCTTCACCAGCCTGCTCCTCGACACCCCGATGACCGCCGAGCAGCACGACTGGCTCGGCACCATCCGCTCCAGCGGCGAATCACTGCTCACGCTCATCAATGATATCCTCGACTTCTCCAAGATCGAGTCGGGCCGCATGGAGTTCGACCAGCACCCCGTGTCCGTCCGCCGCTGTGTCGAGGAGGTTCTCGACCTGCTCTGGAGCAAGGCCAACGAGAAAAAAATCGAGCTGCTGCATTGGATCGAGGGCGACGTGCCCGAGTGGATCCTCACCGATGGAGTGCGCTTGCGGCAGGTTCTCGTCAACCTCGTGGGCAACGCCATCAAGTTCACCATCAAGGGCGAAGTCGAGGTGCGGCTCAGCCTCCACCCGCCCGGCAACGGTCAGACCTCACCCCTGCTCGCCATCAATGTCCGCGATACCGGCGAAGGCATCCCTGCTGACCGCGTGCACCGACTCTTCAAGGCTTTCAGCCAGGCCGATTCCTCCACAACTCGCAAATACGGCGGCACGGGGCTCGGCCTGGCCATCAGCCGCAATCTCGCACACTTGCTCGGGGGCGACATCAAACTCGCCTCCAGCACTCCCGCCGGTTCCTGCTTCTGCTTCACCCTCTCGGCCAACGCCACTGGCGCCCCGGCCGACGCCCACGACGCCCCGGCTCCGATCCAGCCCGCCGTCGCCCTCGGCGGCCGGCGCGCCCTCGTGGTGGATGACAATGAGGCCAACCGCCGCATCCTCACCAGTATGCTCCAGCGCTGGGGCCTCACCTGCCTCGGCTTTGAACACCCCGCTGCCGCGATCGAATATACCCGCACCCATCCCGACTTCGACCTCGCCGTGCTCGACATGATGATGCCCGAGATGAACGGCGTCGAACTTGCCGCCCGCCTTCACCACCTCCCGGGCCGCGAAAAGCTACCCCTCATCCTCCTTTCGTCCATCAGCCGCGAAGATCTGCGGGCCTTCAACCCCATGGATCATTTCTCGGTCGTTTTGACCAAACCCATCCGGCAGGCTTTATTACTCGACGCCATCAACAAGACCCTCACCCCGGTCCCCGCAAACACCCTCAGCGCACCGCCGGTCGAGCCGCCCAAACCCGTCCGACAGCTTGATCCCACCCTCGGCCAGCAGCTGCCCCTGCGCATCCTCGTGGCCGAGGACAACGCCGTGAACCAGAAACTTATCTCCGGATTGTTGCGCCGGCTGGGCTACCAACCCCGGATTGTCGGCCATGGCATTGCGTGCCTGGAGGCCTTGGGTCGGGAATCCTACGATCTTGTGCTGATGGACTGCCAGATGCCAGAGATGGACGGCTATGAAGCCACCAAACGCATTCGCCAAGGCGAGGCCGGAGAGCACAACCGCGAGATCCGCATCATCGCCCTGACCGCTGCCGCCATGGTCGGTGATCGAGAGCGTTGCCTCCAGGCGGGAATGAGCGATTACCTGACCAAGCCACTCCAGGCCCCCGAGATCATCCGGGTGATCATGGAGACAAAGCCCGCCCAACAGGTTCGATCTACCTTGCAGGAGCCTGCTTGCAGGCGATGGTTGGTCAAAATCGCCTGCCAGCAGGCTCCTCCAGCAAGCCCACCCGCAGAATTACACGGAAACCGCTTGGCAGCGGTGCATGAACACTTTTTCGTGCGTCTTTAATGTCTGCTCTCCCGCCTGCAATCCTCGCCCTGGAAGATGGCACCGTGTTCCGCGGCACCGCCTTCGGCGCCGCCGCCACCATCGCCGGCGAATGTGTGTTCAACACCTCGATGACCGGCTACCAGGAAATCCTCACCGACCCCTCCTACTTCGGCCAGATCATCACGATGACCGCCCCGCAGATCGGGAACTACGGAATCAATGCCGAGGATGAAGAGTCTGCCGCGCCGAAATGCTCCGGCTTTGTCGTCCGCGAGGTCTCCCCGATCGTCAGTAATTGGCGTAGCGCGTCCTCGCTCGATACCTACCTGAAGAAATACGGCATCCCCGGCATCAGTGAGGTCGACACCCGGGCGCTCACGAAAAAGCTGCGCGTGGCCGGCGCGATGAAGTGCTGCCTCTCGACCCTCCCACTCAGCGACGCCGATGCCCTGGCCCGCGCCCGCGGCTGGCCGGATATGGCCGGGAGCGACTACGTGAAGGACACGACCTGCGCGGCATCCTATGTGTGGTCAGCGGATGACACTACGCGCCATAATACCCAGTATCTTCCCATCGGCACCACGGGCGGCGCCACCGTCACCCCGGCGAAGAAGTTCAAGGTCGCAGCCTTCGACTTCGGCGCGAAATATACCATCTTCCGCAAACTGGTGCGTCATGGCTTCGAAGTGCACGTCTTCCCTGCGACCGCGACCCACGAGCAGGTGCGCGAGGCCGGCGTTGATTGCGTGTTCCTTTCCAACGGCCCCGGCGATCCCTCCGCCCTGCCCTACATCCATCAGACCGTCACCGCGCTGCTGCCCGACTTCCCGATCTTTGGCATCTGCCTGGGCCACCAGATGATCACGCACGCCCTCGGCGGCACGACCTTCAAGCTCAAGTTCGGTCACCGCGGCGGCAACCAGCCCGTGAAAAACCTCGAAACGGGCAAGGTCTCCATCACGGCCCAGAACCACGGCTTCGCCACCGACCCAAAATCGCTCGAGACGCGCGGCGCGATCGTCACCGAGATCAATCTCAACGACCAGACCGTCGAAGGTCTCCGCCACAAAGAGCTGCCGGTGTTTTCTGTGCAATACCACCCCGAGGCCGCCCCTGGCCCCAACGACGCCGACCCGTTGTTTGAGGATTTTTACCGGCTCGTCGAGAAGCGCAACGCGGGGAAGATTTAAACAGGTAGGGCGGGACCGCTGGGCCCGCCGTTATTCGAATGTGATGCGGCGCGCCCAGCGGTCGCGCCCTCCCCACGATCCCTAGCCTAGTAACGCTTCGAACTTCTTCGCATCCTCCGGCGTGTCCACGCCGATCGTCGGATCATCCGACACGTCGATGGCGATCGGGTAGCCGTTTTCCAGCACGCGCAACTGCTCCAGCTTCTCGATCTGCTCGAGTTTGCCCGGCGCCAAGCGCACGAATTTTTCCAAAAAATCCGCCCGGTAGGCGTAAAGGCCGAGATGCCTGTAGCAGGGGTTGGCCGTCACCCACGCGTCGTCCACCGTCAGCCCGAGATCACGCGAATACGGCATCCGGGACCGCGAGAAGTACAGGGCGCGGCCGGTCGAACTCATGACCACCTTCACCTGGTTGACATTGTAGAAATCAACTACGCGTCTGAACGGCGTGGCCAGTGTGGCCATCGGACAGTCGCCTTGGATCAGCCGGGCCAAGGCCTGTAACTGCGCACCGGTCACCAGCGGCTCATCGGCTTGGACATTGAGCACGTAACTGGCTCGCACCGTGCGATTGGCCTCGGCGATGCGATCGGTCCCACTCTGGTGCCCAGCATCGGTCAAAATCGCCCTAAATCCGGCCCCTTCAACACATTCAGCCAGCAAGGGATCATCCACCGCGAACCAGAGCGGATACTCCGGGGCCTGAGCCGTTATCCGTTCCGCCACCCACAGCACAAGCGGCTTGCCCTTAATTGGATGCAACAGCTTGCGCGGGAACCGCGTGGACTCCAACCGACACGGCACGATGATGGCGAAGGCGGGCATGCGGGGGTCTTTGAGGTTGCAAGCCGGGGCGCGACCGGCTTTTGCGTTAACCTTTAATCCGACCACCCAGACCGACCGCAATGGAAAAGAGCACTACCACAGCCGCCAAAACCCTCACGAAGGAGCTCCTCGTGCAGAACAAGATGGGCATCCATGCCCGTCCGGCCGCCATGATCGTGCGCGTTACCAATAAATTCAAAGCCGAGGTTTATGTGGAGAAGGACGAGGAGCAGGTGAATGGCAAAAGTATCATGGGTCTCATGATGCTCGCCGCCGCCAAGGGCTCGACGGTCAAGTTTGTCGCCACCGGCGCCGACGCCGAACAGATGCTGGCCGAGCTCGAGGCTCTCTTCGCGAAGAAATTCGACGAGGCGTGAGATCCGGATTGCCCGCGAATCACGCGAATTGACGCGAGAGCAGAGGCGGTCTTCCTCCTTCGCCAAGGCTACGGAGGACAAGCCGACCGGCCTTTTTATTCGGTAGTGGGTCCGTTTGATTGTAGGTCGGGCTTTATGCCCGACGATCAACGTCCATGTCGGGGATAAACGGCCAAGTGACAGCCACCCCCGAACACTCAAGTGACAGCCACCGCCGAACGCTTGGTATGGTGGTTAGCCCTGAGGCTGGGGAGGAGTGGAGGGGGCTTGGCCCCCTCCACCTTCTTGCCTGAGGGCGATGCGCGGAAGAAGTTGAAGGAATGACTCAACATGGGGCTGGCGAAAAGCGATGGTGCAATCGGTCCGCCAAGGGAGGAGCTACCGTGAAGCCGCCCGACGGTTTCGTGTGAGTGTGGCCACGGTGGCGTTGTGGATGAAGCGTGCGGCTGGCCGTAGGGTGCGCGAAGTGGATTGGCGGGATCGACCTGCTGGTGGTTTGCGCGCCCAAACGCGTACCAGCGCCCGGATCGTGCGCGCCCTTGGCCGGATCCCGATTGCTCACCCGCACCTTCCTCGTGCCCACTCGTTTCGTGACTCAAAAGCACCGACCGCTAACAAAAAGTGTTCAGGGGTGGGTGTCACTTGGCCGGTAAACCCCGACCTACAGTATCCCAAGCAGCGGTGGGAAACCAAATGGACCCACTACCTTTTATTCGCGTATATTCGCGTCATTCGCGGGCAAGTCCGAAAAACCGCTTCGCATTCGCCGTCGTGACCTCGGCCAGGCGCTCGTAACTCACGCCGAAGAGCCCGGCGCAGTACTCCGCTGTGTGACGCAGGAACGCGGGCTCGTTCGGCTTCCCCCGGTGCGGCATGGGCGTCAGGTATGGTGCGTCGGTCTCGATCATCAGCCGGTCCAGCCCCTGCGCCAAGGCCGCCGCGCGGACCGGTTCGGCATTTTTGTACGTGACCACCCCGGTGAACGACCCATAGC
Source organism: Oleiharenicola sp. (assembly GCA_025363455.1). Classification (GTDB taxonomy): domain Bacteria; phylum Verrucomicrobiota; class Verrucomicrobiia; order Opitutales; family Opitutaceae; genus Lacunisphaera. Next base: position 13,107 of record JANYDW010000040.1, read on the forward strand.
CGCCGCGCTTCATCAGCTCGGCCATCTCCAGCGGTCCTTCCTTAAAACAATGGAACACCACCTTGCCCCAGTCGATCCCAGCGGCATCGATCATTGCCACGCACTCGGCGAAGGCATTGCGGGAATGCACGACCAGCGGACACCCCAGTCGCTTCGCCAGCACCAGTTGCTCGGTGAACGCCGCCTTCTGCCAGCCGAATACCTTCTCCGCCTCCGCCGGATCCTTCGGCAGGTGAAAGCGGTCGAGTCCGGTCTCGCCCAAGGCGACGGGGTGGAGGTAGGGCGGGACCGCTGGGCCCGCCGCTCCGGTAGAATCATTCGGCGAGCCCAGCGGTCGCGCCCTACCCCAAAACGTCTCCAGCTGCGCCACATGCTCCGTCCAGTCCGCGCCTACGTTGCACGGGTGCAACCCGACTGTGTAGCAGACGATGCCCTGATTTTCCCGGGCCAGGTCCAGGTTCAACGTCCAGTCGTCCGTATCGGTGCCGATGGCTACCATGCCCTCCAGCCCGGCTGCAACCGACCGTTGCAGGATCGCCGGCAGTTCACCGCGCCGGGCAAAAGAATCGAGATGCGTGTGGGTATCGATAAGTCCCATGCCGTCATTGAACTCCCCGAAAACAGGGAAGCCAGCGCTTTCGCGCCGGCTTCCTGCACACACACACTGACAAATTAATTTACCGGGTGCGAACGGTTACGTCGCCACCCGAGGAGCGCAGCTTCAACCGGGGACCGCCGCCATTCACGGCGCCGACTAACCGGCTTTTACCGGTACCGCCCTTCTCGATGGTGATCGTGAGGCCCGAGGCCTTCACATCGCCGCCCGAGGTGCTGGCGTCGAGTTGGAACCCGGCGCCCTTCACCAGCTCCACATCCACGTCGCCGCCGGAGGTGCTGAGCAGCGTGTCCTGCTTGAGCGGCTCGGTGATGACCGCATGGATGTTGCCGCCCGAGGTCGTGGCGTTGGTCAGTTGGGCGACGGAATTGATCTGGATGTTGCCGCCGCTGGTGGAGACATCCGTGGGGCCGCCGGCGCGGTCGATCTCGATGTCCCCGCCACTGGTGCGCAACAGGGCACGAGCCGTGCCTTCCTGCAGCGAGACGTTGCCGCCCGAGGTGCCAGCGTCGATGTCGCCGTCGATGCGGTCGAACTTCAGGTCGCCGCCGCTGGTCCGGGCGTGGACGTTGCCGTTGAGACTGGCGACGGATATGTTTCCGCCGGAGGTGTTGAGCTTCAGATTGTAATTCTTCGGGACGGTAACGACGAACGAGACGGTCACCGGCGGCCAGTTGCCGAACCAGGTGCCCGGGCCGCGCTTCTCATACTTGGCCTCGGCGGTCACGTCATTGCCCGATTGCTCAAGCGTCAGTGTCAGCTTGGCTAGGATCTCGTCGGCTTCCTGCTCGGACGAAGCATGGATGACCTGCTTGACCGCCACATGGACTTCCGCGCTGTCGGAGGTCTTGATTGTGATGTCACCACCTTGGGTGGCGGCCTTGAGATTACCGCCGGCTTGGACGGCAAAGGTCTTTTCGACGGTGCGGGTGATTTTGGCGGAGAGCACGAGCGGGGTAGCCAAGGCGATACCCAGCAGAAGGAGACGGATCAGTGATTTCATGGAGGTATGTGTCCGTGAAAACACGACCAGACGCCAAAAGTTACAGAATATCACCGCCCCTGACTTATTTTGCTGCGGCTTGGTTTCAGCCCGTGGGAGCGAGCTTGCTCGCGATGGCTCACAATCGCAAACAAGCTCGCTCCCACAAATCGGGATTAAAACCCACCAAGGCCACGCCGGGCCCAAGCACAAAGGGCCGCTTAACGAGGCTGCCGTTGCCCGCGAGTAGTCTCAGTGCCTCGCCCTCGCTCATCAGCGGTAGTTTCTGCGCCAATCCGAGCGCGCGGTATTCCAAGCCGGAGCTGTTGAAGAGCCGCCGCAACCCACCCGGCTGGCCGGCGAGCATCATGCGCAGCTCGGCCACGGTGGGTGGGGTTTCGCGAATGGGTTTCTCGACGAACCTGACGCCCCGCGCCGCGAGCCACGTCACGGCCGCGCGGCAGGTGCTGCACTGGGCCAGCGTGTAGACTGTGATCGCCCTCACTTGCTCTCCCCGAACACTTCCTTGAAGAATTGCTTCATGTGCCCCCACGAACGCTGGTCCGCGGCGGCGTTGTAAGCGACCGGGATGTGGTTGAGCTTGCCGAGTTCGTCGGCCCCCGGATTGGTGAAAGCATGCACGGCCCCCGCGTAACTGATGAACTGGTAGTCGAACTTTCCGTCATTCATCGCCTTGGTGAAGGCCGCGAGGGCCTCCGAACTCACAAAGCCATCGATCGCCCCATGGCACACGAGGATCTTGGCCTTGGTCCTGGCGGCGGCCTCGGCCGGTACGGGGATGAGCCCACCATGGAAGCTCACGATGCCCGCGAGCGGCGCCCCGCTGTAGGCCAGTGCCTGCACGGTGGAACCGCCGAAGCAGTAGCCGATCGCGGCGACCTTATCCGCCTGCACGAGGCCGCTCGCCAGCAACTGATCGAGCCCGGCCTGCGCCCGCTCCGCCATGAGTGGCTTGCCGTAGAATTGCGCCGCCAGCTCGTTGGCCTTCTTTGCGTCGGCAGTCGTGACCCCAGCCCCGTACATGTCGGCGGCAAACGCCACATAACCCAGATGGGCGAGCTGCTCGGCCCGGCTCTTGGCGTAGGCGGTCAAGCCCCACCATTCGGGCACGACGAGCACGCCGGGGGACTTTTTGTCTGCGGACGCGCTGGCATCATCGTAGGCGAGGTAACCCTCGAGTTTCGTGCCCGCATGCTCGTAGGCGACGGGCTTGGTGACGATCTTGGCATGCAGTGCGACGGCTGCGGCCAACGCCAGGCCGGCTGGGATAAGACGGGACAGGTTCATGTTCGCACGCTAGCCATCGGTGGACGAAAAACAATCCCGGCGGCGTCAGTGGCGCAACTCCACCACGTCGCCCGAACTGAGCAGAGGATTGGTGGCTCCCGCGCGCACCTGCTTTAAATCGGCCGTTAGCATTCCGCCGTTACGGAAAATCTTCGCCGCGCTGAATCGGCCGCTGAACTTGCCTGTCTGCACCGCCTGATAGAGCTTCATTCCGTCCTGCCAGGGCAGCTCCACCAGCGCCCCGCTGCCGCCGTCCACCATCACCACCGTGCCAGTCTTAGCGAGCCGGGCGGCTGACTCCAGGGTCAGGGCCGTCACCTCGCTCGAGGAGGTAAGCGCGGCGCTCGCCACCCGGCCCGTGGTCGACACGGTGGCAACCGCGACCTTTCCGGTGGTCTTGACCGCGACAATGGCCACCGCACTCGCGGTCGAGACCACTGCCACCGCCAGACAACCACTGCACTGCAACAGAAGCGCGAGGGACAGGAGCGCCACCAATCTCCTCACGTCGTCAGGGCGCCGGCAATGTACTGCCGCAAGGATTCCGCCTCGGCCCGGTGCGAGTTGGCCACCCAACGGGACACGTCCCCAATGGAGATCAAGCCCACCAGTTTGCCGTGCTCGATCACCGGCAGGTGCCGGCAGCGTTTGTCCGCAAAGATGTCCATCACCTCCTGCACGGTCACCTCGGGCGCGACGGTGAGCACATTGGCCGACATGGCCTTGGTGATGGGCGTAACCTTGGGATCGAGACTGGCCGCGATCACGCGGGTCAGCACATCGCGCTCGGTGAAGATTCCGGCCAGCTTGTCGCCGTCCATCACCAGGACGGCCCCGACCTTGTGTTGATTCATTTTCTGGACGGCTTCAATGACCGTCACAGTCGTCGGCACTGCGTGCAGCGCCCGGCCCTTTCCTGCCAGCAAAGTGGCGATGGAGGTATTCATGGGGTAGGTAGATTGACCGCAGTTTACCGGGTCTGGTGCCGCCCGACAATGTCAATTCCCGGTCTTTATTTGCGAAACAACTGATCCAGCGCCCCGAGGCTCTTGAGCGGAACGGCTTTCTTTGCCGCCGTGGTGGAGGGCTTGAGGTAGGGCGCGGACTCCGCTCCGCGCCTCTCGGCGGGCTGCGGAGTGCCCGCCCTGTCCAGTTCATCCAGCAATCGCTGCAACCGCACCGCGGATACCGGTTCCGCCGTGCCCAGTTCCTGGGCAAACAGGCTCACGCGGAATTCCTCTACCAGCCAGCGGAGTTCGGCGGCAGCCGGGCCGAATTTCTTCACCGCTGCGGTGAATGGCGCCAACTCCACCGCGCGTTGCGCGTCCTTGGCCGCATCCCGCTTCCAGCGGTCGGCCCGGGCCAGCCGGCCCTTCAGAAAACGCGGCAGGTGCCGCACGCGCTCGAAGGGCGTCGCCCGGAGAAAATCCGGTGACAGCAAGGCCGCGAGATCCTCTGCGAGGCCGGGATACGGCTGCGCATGTGTCTCCAGCGCCAGCCGCAAAGTGAATATTTCCTTCAGCCAGTCGCCAAGCTTGGGCACGAGGCCGCGCAGATCCTGCTTCGACTGCGCGACGGCGTGATCGAACGCGGACTTGGTCAGAAGGTAGGGCGCGGACTCCGTTCCGCGCCGCTCGGCGGGCAGCGGAGTGCCCGCCCTACCCATACGCGCCCCATCGCGCACCCAGCTTCGGATGCTCTCCAGCGCGTCGGCCTGCAGCTGGTCCGCCGACACCAGCGTCACCGCCAGCGTGCCAAGCATCCGCAGCGCGCGCAGGTCCTTCTCCAGCCAGCCTAAGTCATGACGCAGCTGAATGCCCATCAGTTTCTCCACGCCCGTCCGCGTGGCCGCCGTCGCTTCCTCCGGCGTCGCGAACAACCGCACCGCGACACCGGCGGGCAGGGACTTCAGACCCGGATACGCCAGCACGGGCACGCCATGCTTTTCCTCGACGAGCACGGAGGCGGGGAGATCGCCAAATTTCCATTCCGTCGCCGGCTCGCTTTCCCACTTGGTGCGAGCGGCCCGCCACGCGGCGTTCTCCGTGCTGGCGGCCTTGCGGCTCACTTCGCGACTGCTGCTGTGCAATAAGGCCTGGATCTCGGCGAGGTCGCGGCTCGCGCACAATACCTGGTCGTTGCTGTCCACGACCTCCACGCGCACCCGGAGATGATCCGGCAGCGCCTTCGTCGTCCACAAAGCGGGGTCGATCCTCACGCCCAGCCGGGGCTGAAGCAATTCTGCCAACGCCGCCGCGAGCGTGGGCTGCGTTGCACGTGCGGCAAGTAGCGCCAGGTCACGGGTGAGCCTTTGCGCGGTCTCCGTCAGCGGGATCAGTTCACGCCGCTGCTCCTTCGGCAGGGCCTTGAGCATCAATTCGACCTTTTCCGGCAAATGGCCCGGCACCGCCCAGTCGAGCGCGGCGAAGGTCAATGCCTCCGCCTCGGCCGGGCTCACCCGCACGGTCACGCCGTCCTCGGTCTTGCCCGGCTGGTAGGCGTAGGCCAGCGGCAGCACGCGATTGTCCACTGGCAGTTCGACCGGGAATGCCGCCGCGTCATGCTCCGGTTCCTCCGCCGGGCGCAGGTCGGCCTCGGACAGGAACAGGAACTTCGGCCGCGTTGTCTGCTCGTGCCGCACGAAGTCTACTAACTCCCCGACGCTGCTGATGCCTTGGGGTGGAACCTGACCTCCGGGCAGGTTTGCCTTGGACTCATCCTGCGGAAAGCCCGCCCGGCCTGTCGTCCGTAGCCTTGGCGAAGGATGAAGGCCGGGCTCCACCCTCGCGAACTCCCGCGCGTAGAACCGGTAGATCCACTCGTCGAGGTCCATGTAACCTGCGCTGCGCATCCGGGTAAGTACCGTCTCGGCCTGGTCGCGCATCCGACGGTTGTGTGCGATGAAATCAAAAGGCCAGGTCACTGTATCGCCGACGAGGCCCTCGCGAATGAAAATCTCGGTTGCGTGCGCGGGATTGATCTTCCCATAGCTCACGGAGCGCGTCTCCAGCTCGAGGTTGTAGAGCCGGCGACGCTCCTTCACCAGTACGCGGCCGCCCTCCGCGTTCCAGAACGGCTCGCTGTGCGCGACCTTCAGCAGGTGCGCCCCGAGGCTGAGCATCCATTGCGGGTCGATCCGGGCGCAGGTGCGGGCAAAGAGCCGGCTCGTCTCCATGATTTCCGCCGCCATGAGCCATCGGGCGACCTTGGCCTTGGGCGGTAGGGCGTGACCGCTGGGCGCGCCGCTCTTTCGAGCTTCCCGCTTCTCAAACAACGCCGACCCCGGGAACACGTTCACCCGTCGGTCGTGCGCGGCGTGGTAGTCGCCCTCGTCGGTGCGAGTGGCCACATTGCCCAGCAGGCCAGACAGGATCGACCGGTGGATCGCCGCGTACGCCGGCGTGCCCAGGCGCAGGTCAGGCTCTTCCGTAGGAGAGGCTTTACGCCCCGACAGTTTTTGGTCGCGGGGTAGACCCCCTCCGACAAAACCATCGTAGATCGATGTCCGCTTGAAACCGTCGCGCTCGCGGAGCGTATCCTCAAGTTGCGCATAAACATCGCGCCACTCGCGCATGCGCATGAACGACAGGAAGTGCGCCGTGCAGAACTTGCGGAGCTTGCCGAGCGTCATGGCCTCGAACTCGTCGTGATACGTCTCCCAGATCGATAGCAACGTCAGGAAATCGGAATCCGGATGCGTGAAGCGCCGGTGCGCCGTGTCCGCCTTCTGCTGGTGGTCGAGCGGGCGCTCCCGCGGGTCCTGGATGCTAAGCGCCGCGGCGATGATCAGCACTTCGCGCAGCGCGTTCTCCGACCGGGCCCGCAAAATCATGCGTCCAACCGTCGGGTCCACCGGCAGGTGCGCCAGCTCGCGGCCGAGGTCGGTCAGCACCCCGCCGTCGTCAATGGCACCCAGCTCGTGCAACAAGGCGTAGCCCGCGCGAATGCCCTTGATCGGCGGGGCGTTCAGGAACGGAAACTCCTCGATGTCCCCGAGCCCAAAAGCCTTCATGCGCAAAATTACATCCGCCAGGTTGCTGCGCTGGATCTCCGGCTGGGTGAAGCGGGGGCGGTCCTTGAAGTCCTGCTCGGAATAAAGCCGGATGCAAACACCGTCACTCACCCGGCCGCAGCGGCCTTTGCGTTGATCGGCGCTGCTCTGCGAAACCGGCTCGACCGGCAGGCGGCGCGTGCGGCTCTGCGGCGTGTAGCGGCTGAAGCGTGCCAGCCCGGTGTCGATGACGAAGCGGATGCCGGGGATTGTCAGCGAAGTCTCGGCGATATTGGTCGCAAGGACGATCTTGCGCGCCTGGGTCGGTGCGAATACGCGCTGCTGCTCGGCGTTGGTGAGCCGGCCAAATAACGGCACAATCTCGAGCCGTCCGAGCCGGCGGCCCTCCAGCAGATCGCGCGCCTCGCGGATGTCGCGCTCCGTGGGCAGAAAAACCAACACGTCGCCCGCCGAGCTCTCAAGCAACACGCGCTCGACCGCTTCGACCGCCGCGTCGATGTAGGTGACATCATCGCGACTTGCCTTTGGGTAGGGCGGGACCGCTGGGCCCGCCGCTGATTCCCGCGGACGGCCCGGCGGTCCGTCCTTACCCATCTCTTCCAAGGGCGCGTAAATCACCTCCACCGGATAAACCCGCCCCGACACCTCGATGATCGGCGCGCCATCGAACGCCTTGGAAAAGGCCTCGGTGTCGATTGTCGCGGAGGTGATGACGATCTTCAGGTCCGGCCGGCGGTGCCGTAGCCGCCGCAGGTGCCCGAGGATGAAATCGATGTTGAGCGAACGCTCGTGCGCTTCGTCCACGATAATCGTGTCGTAGTCGCGCAGCTCCGGGTCCGCCTGCAGTTCGGCGAGCAGCATGCCGTCGGTCATGAACTTGATCACCGTGTCACCCGAGGTCTGATCGGCGAAACGGATCTTGCAGCCCACCTCACGGCCAAAAGTCACATTCAGCTCCTCCGCCACCCGACGCGCCACCGAGGTCGCGGCCACCCGCCGGGGCTGCGTGCAGGCGATGCGTCCGAGTTCGCCCCGGCCGGCCACCAGACACATCTTGGGGATCTGGGTGGTTTTGCCCGAACCCGTCTCGCCGGCCAGGATCAGCACCTGGTGGTGCTGGATGGCCGCGATGATCTCGTCCGCCCGGGCACTGATGGGCAGCTCGGGCGGATACTCGATCCGGAAGGGCCAGGGTTTCTTGGGCCGGGGTGGCATGGGGGCGTAAAGGAGAATCCAAGCGAAGAATCCGGGATTCTAAACCAGATTATTGTGAAAACTTAGGGCGTGTTTTCAAACCACCCTGAGAGGCCTAACCACTGATGCTTCGCCTACCGGCTGCGCTTCAATATCCCCTCCACCTAATCGGCTCCGGTTTTGGTTCCGGGGAGCGGCTAATCGCCGCTCGGGCATTTGGCTTATCTGTCGGCGATTAGCCGACCCCCGAAGCCCAGGGCGGAGCCGATAAGGCGGAGCGCACCAAGTAGCAGAGCCGTTAGGCGAGGCATTAGTGGTTAAAACCGGATCGATGGTTCGCGGCGCTTTGGCGTTGGTTGCAGGGTTTGAAGACACACCCTCGTGTGTCATCCGGCCAGCCCGACCCGGACCCGGCATCCCTTGTGCTACCGGGGAAGGGTGAATTCTCCCGCCGTTGTCCTGCCCAAAGTGGCCTACCGCCACACCAAGATCATTTTCACGCTCGGACCGGCCTCGGCGGACGAGTCGATGCTGGAGCAGCTGATTCTGACGGGGGTCGATGTCTGCCGGCTCAACATGGCCCACGCCGACCACACCTGGACTCGCGCCATGATCCAGCGGGTGCGCGAAGTGTGCCGCCGCACCGGCCGTGAGATCGCGATTCTCATGGATGTGAAGGGGCCGGAAATCCGCACCGGCGACCTGCCCGCGCCGGTCGAACTGGTCGCGGGCCAGCTCATCGACCTGCTTCCCCAGGGCGGCGGCGCAGAGGACGGTATCCTGGCCGTCTCGGTCAACTATCCCGGTCTCGGTCGCGACGTGCCCGCCGGTACAACGGTGCTGGTCGATAGTGGCCTCATTCGACTGGAGGTCGTCAACGCCGCGGCCACCCGCGTGCGTTGCCGCGTGATCGTGCCCGCTCGGCTCGGCAACCGCCGTCACATCAACCTGCCGGGGGTCAAGGTCCGCCTGCCCGCGCTCACCGCCAAGGACAAGGCCGACATCGCCGTCGGCATCGAGGAGAAAGTGGATTACTTCGCCCTGTCGTTCGTGCGTGAGGCGGACGACATCGATATCCTGCGCCGCTTCCTCTCGGAACATGCCAGCACGGCGCACGTCATCGCCAAGATTGAGGATCAGTCGGCCATCGCCAACCTCGACGAGATTGTCCGCGCCTCGGACGCCGTCATGGTCGCGCGCGGCGACCTCGGCATTGAGGTGCCAATGGAGGACCTGCCCCTCATCCAAAAGCGGACCGTCGACACCTGTATCCGCCTGCGCAAGCCCGTCATCGTCGCCACCCACCTGCTGGAATCGATGATCCTCTCGCCCGTGCCCACCCGCGCCGAGGTGAGCGACATCGCCACCGCCGTGTGGTCCACGGCCGACGCCATCATGCTGTCCGGCGAGACCACCACCGGCCGCTATCCGCTCGAGTGCGTGCAATTCATGAAAAGGGTCGCCGGCCGCATCGAGGGCAGCGCGACCAAGGGCTACAACACCACGCTCCCGCTCAAGAACAACAAGGACCGCCTGCTCCGTTCGGCCGTCACGCTCGCGCAGGAGATCGGCGACGCGGGCATCGTCGTTTTCACGCGTAGCGGCCTGCTCCCGCAGACACTCGCCGCGCTGCGCGCGTGGCGGTGCCCCATCTATGCTTTCACCGACAACCCGCAGGCCTTCCGTCATCTGTTGCTGATGTGGGGTGTCGAACCGTTTTTGGCGACGTTCTCCGCCGAACCCGAGCAGAGCATCCGGGACGCGTTCGCCTATCTGCTGCGCCGTGGTTGGGTGCAGCCCGGCGACTGGATGGTGGTCGTCACCAACGTCCTCGCCGGCGAGAAGACCATCGACACAATCCAGATGCGCCCGGTCGAGTGAAGGCTGGAGGGCTCGCGTCCCTGCGAGCCGGCCCGCAGAGACGCGGGCCCTCCCTAATTTCTACCGGTAAGGCCCAAGCTTGCCCGGCCCCTACGGGTTTAAGAGTACCGCAGTCGCGAAACAATCTCGCCGGACCCTGAATGGTGAAGTAGAGTCGACGGATGACCATGCCCGAACCGACGCCGGCGCAGAAAGCCCTCAAGCGCGTCCTCACGGTTTCGCGCTTCAACGGCTGGAGCGTGATCATTATCGCCGGCCTGGGCATTCTCCTGACCCTCGTGATGGGCGACGTGCTCGGTACGATCATCGGCCTGCTGGCGGTGGTCTCAGGTTGCATGGAGGTGCGCGGCGGCCGGAAGGTGGGGCGGCGCGATCCGGAGGGCATGAAGCTGCTCGTGCGTTCCCAACTGCTCCTGCTCAGCGTGATCCTCGCCTACTGCGCCAGCCGGCTGGGCAGCTTCGATGCTGAAACCGCCATGGGCAATCTCACTCCCGACATGGCGGCTTCGCTCAAGGAGGTTGGCTTGGAACGGGCCGATATCTTGTCGATGGTCCGCACGACCTTCTACGTCACCTATGTGGCGGTCGCGGTGGTCACCGTCTTTTACCAGGGTGGCATGGCGCTCTACTACCGGCGCAAAACCGCGCTGGTCACCGAGGCGCTGACGACGCCACCGCAGCCGCCACTGGCCGCCGACCACTGAGAATTTCCCAATGGGCCCAAACCGGTTGCCACAAAAAGGCACCACAAAGCACAAGATTAAGCCCATGAAATTCGCCCACATCAACGAACTCTGTGACATCGTACGGGAAACCAGCTTTGCCCTGCATCGATTCCATCGGCACGGTCACGTGGAGAAAATCTACGAAAACGCTCTCACCCATCGTCTCCGCAAGCAAGGCATCCAAGTTGTACAACAGCATCCCCTGAGTGTTCATGACGAAGACGGCACGCTGCTAGGCGACTTTGCAGCCGATCTATTCTTGGAAAACTGCCTGATCGTAGAGTTGAAAGCCGTACGAATCGTGGCCGAGGAGCATGTCGCCCAGTTGTTAGGCTATCTTCGCTCGAGCCGGATCGAAACCGGGTTGATGATCAATTTTGGCGCTCCGGTCATGTCCATCAAGAAGTACTTGATGACGAAACTACCAGACTGATTATTGTGCTTTGTTGTGCCTTTTTATGGCCCGAAAGGATTGGGGTTCAGCCAAGCAGAGTGGCCACGAGAAGGCACGAGTGGTTACAAAAACGAACTAACGATTTTCCAGCAGGCTCAAGGCAACAACCTGCGCCTTTTCGTGCATTTTTGTGCCTCTTTGTGGCTAACCTCCGGTGTCTTGGTCGCTGTTTTGTAGGAGCCTGTTTACAGGCTACCCAAGGCAATCGCTTGCCAGCAAGCTCCTACAACCTAAGCTGACAACCCATGTCCAAGGAGCGTTACATCGAGGCCAAGCAGAAGTGGGCCGAGAAACAATTGGCCAAGGGCTTCAAGCCTCGCGACGTCGCCGCCACCGACCGCCTGCCCCCCGGCCAGAAACTCACCACCGGTTTCCCCGTGCTCGACCTCGGCGTGCAGCCGGAGATTCCGCTGAACGAATGGACGCTTTCCCTCGACGGGCTGGTCGAGAAGCCGGCCACGCTCAACTGGACCCAGTTCAACGCCCTGCCGCAGGTCACCGACGTGAGTGATTTCCATTGCGTGACGACCTGGAGCAAATACGACTGCGAGTGGAGCGGCGTGGCCTTCACCACACTGTTCGAGCTCGTGCAGCCCAAGCCCGGGGCGAAGTTCGTCTATTTCACCAGCTACGACGGCTACTCCACCAACGTCCCGCTGGAAATGTGCCTGGATGACGACGTGCTCGTCGCCACGAAATTCGGTGGCCTGCCCGTGTCACGCGAGCACGGCGGCCCGGCGCGCATCATCATCCCCAAGCTTTATGCGTGGAAGGGCGCGAAGTTCGTCAAGACGCTCAGCTTCCTCGCCGAGGACCGCCTCGGCTTCTGGGAAGTCCGCGGCTACCACAACATCGGCGACCCGTGGAAGGAAGAGCGGTATGCGTGACTCTGAGCCAAGGCCTTTTAACGACTAAGCCACACTAATGGACACTAATCCCGATCAGGTTTGTGTTCTACGTTTCCCGGTGGCGATTGGCCCCTGCTTCGTTTTCCATTAGTGGCCAATTAGTGGCCCTTAGTGGTTTCCCTCCGTTTGTCTTCCTCCCCTTCTCGCCCCATGAACTTTTTTCCCCAGGACATCATCATCAAAAAGCGCGACGGCGGCGCTCTGACCAAAGACGAGATCGAGTTCTTCGCGCGGGGCGTGAGCGACGGCAAGTCGTTCGCCGATTACCAGGCCACCGCGCTGCTCATGGCGATTTTCTGGCGCGGCATGACGCCGCAAGAGACCGCCTGGCTGACCGACGCCATGATGCGCTCGGGCGACGTCATCGACCTGAGCGACCTCCCCGGCGCCAAGGTCGACAAGCACTCCACCGGCGGCGTGGGCGACAAGGTCTCGCTCATCCTCGCCCCGCTGGCCGTCGCCTGCGGCCTCAAGGTTCCGATGATGAGCGGCCGCGGCCTCGGCCACACCGGCGGCACTCTCGACAAGCTCGAGGCCATCCCCGGCTTCAAGGTCAACCTCAGCGTGCCCGAGTTCCGCACCATTTTGCAGAAAGTCGGTTGCGCCATGATCGGCCAGACCCCGCAGGTCGTGCCCGCCGACAAAAAACTCTACTCGCTGCGCGATGTCACCGGCACCGTCGAGTGCATCCCGCTGATCTGCGCCAGCATCATGAGCAAGAAGCTCGCGGAGGGCATCGACTCGCTCGTGCTCGACGTGAAGTTCGGCCGCGGCGCGTTCATGAAGAAAAAGGACGACGCACTCACGCTCGCCCGCGCCATGGTTGCGGTCGGCAAGGCCGGCGGCAAACCCGTCCGCGCCCTGCTCACGGCCATGAACCAGCCGCTCGGCCGCGCCGCCGGCCACACGACCGAGGTCATCGAGTCCATCGAATGCCTCAAGGGCCGCGGCCCCGCCGACCTCATGGAAGTCACCTATGCCCTCACCGGCCAGATGCTCCTGCTCGGCGGCAAGGCGAAGAATGAGGCCGACGCGCTCAGGCAGATGAAAGCCGCCATCACCAACGGTTCGGCGCTCAAGGTTTTCCGCGAGATGTGCGTGGCGCAGGGCGGCGACCCGAAAGTCATCGACGACTACAGTATTCTTCCGACCGCGAAGAAGCTACTCCCGGTCAAGGCCCCGGCCGACGCCAAATGCTTCGTCAGCGAAGTCGACGCCCTCAAGTGCGGCCACGCCATCATGGCGCTCGGCGGCGGCCGCGCCGCGGTCACTGACAAGGTGGATCACGCCGTCGGCATCGCCGACCTGATCAAGATCGGCGCTCCGGTCGCCCCGGGCACGCTGCTTTGCACGCTCCACGTCAACGACGACGCCAAGGGCGCCCGCGCCGAGGCGTTGATCCGCGAAGCGGTCAAGTTCAGCGCAACCGCGCCGCAGCAGGAGCCGCTGATTCAGGATTTGATCCAGTAAGCTGCGAAGAGCAAACCATGAGCCTGCATCTACTCCAGCAAAAGCTCCCAGAGGTGAGGGCGTGGATCGACCGCACCCTTGCGGCCCACGCCGCCCAGGCGTGCCCGGTTGCTGATTTCGGCTTCAAGCGGCTGGGTTCATACTTTTCCACTGCGTTGCTGGCGTCGGCTAGGGCCATCCCGGTGGCCCAAGTGCCGGCACCTCCGCTGGCCAGTATGGGGCTGACCGGATTCGATGAGTTCGAAAATCTTGATGCCGCCGGTATCACTTATCTTTCCTCCTATTTCGTGAGGCAGGGCTATGCACGCAGTGAGTCACTGCACTTCCATGAACTCGTGCATGTGGTCCAGTGGCAGCATCTCGGCCCCGAGCGCTTCATCATGGCCTACGCCCTCGGCCACCTTCTGAGCGGAGGCTACCGGAGCAACCCCCTCGAAGAGATGGCTTATGGCCTACAAGCCCGCTTCGATGCCAACACCCCGGCCTTCGATCTCGCAGCCATCGTCCGCCCAGAATTGGATCGTATAGTTCCTGCCCTTCTCAGTCGCGCCACACTACCAGAGTCTTGTAAACAGTGATCTGCGGTGGCCGATTTGACATGTGGTGTAAACTATACCACAGACACCCCCTCCTCCCATGAACTTCGGCGCATTACTCAAGGATACCCGCATCGCGGAGGGCCTGACCCTCCGCCAGTGCTGTGAACTGCTCGGCGTTGATCCCAGCAACTGGAGCAAACTGGAGCGCGGTATCACGCCAGCTCCCAAAGACCCGGCCATTTTGAAAACCTGGGCCGACGCGCTGGAGCTGAAAGGCGGGGCCCGCCAGGGGTTTCTTGACACCGCCGCTCTCTCGCGACGCGAACTTCCCGCTGACATCGCCTCCGATGAAAAGGTGCTGGCCGCCCTGCCCGCCTTCTTCCGCGCGGCCCGCGGCTCCGAACTGGATGACGCCGCGCTCAAGCAGTTCGTGGAAGACGTGCGGGCGTTGCACAGCGCCAAGCCCAAAGCCAAGGATGAACGGATCAAGTAAGGCGTGGGAGGCTGCCGAGGCGTTTCGCCGGGAATACTTGGCGCGGCTGGGCGGCGCGCTGCCAGTGGATGTCTTCTCGTTGGTGGAGCTGCAACTGCGGCTGGACGTGATTCCCTTCGACGACTTGCAGGCCAAATACCGCATCGACGCAGCCCTCACCCCGGATTTTGCGGGCATGTATGTCGATGCCGAGAGCTATATATTTTGGGAGCGGGGTCCGGTTTGGAAACAGAACCGCCTGCGCTTCACGGTGGCGCATGAAATCGGACATTGGGCGCTACACCGCGACTATGCCGCTAAGATAAAGTTCGGTTCCTTCGACCATTTTGCCCGACACTTCAAGGGCGACGACCCGGCCCGCTACTGGCTGGAACAGGAAGCCAACGAATTTGCCGGCCGGCTGCTGGTGCCGGTCGAAAGGCTGCGGGAACTCTTCGATCAGTTCGCCAAGCAGATAGGCGCCATCATGCCCACCTGGCTTCAGTCAGAAGACCTGCGGATCAAATTTGCCGAGCAGGTGGCACCGCGATTCGGCGTTCACACCCAGTCCATCCTCACCCGGCTCGATCGGGAAGGCCTCTGGCCCGCGCCGTAGCTTTCACGAGGCGAAAGTGTAGGTGGGTGGCCTGCCATCCGTCTTGTCAGTCGTAGCGTTGCGCGAAAGCTGAAACCACTTGGGCCGCGTCGCATGTGAAAGGCTCTCCTTTGCTAAGGCTTCCGCCGTCGCAAAAGCTATGGCGGACATGACGGAGGGCATGGCCTGCCCATCCGTAGCCACTCTGGCCGCATCGCGAGTGAAAGGCGCGTCTTCGTTCCTCTTCGCGGAACTAAGCCGCGGCAGCCTTCGCCAAATCATGGCTTGCCGAGCCGTAGCTCCAGAGGAGCGAAGGCTGGTGCCCGGAGACGGACTCGAACCGTCATGCTTTTAGGCACAGGCTTCTGAGACCTGCGTGTCTACCAATTCCACCATCCGGGCAAAAACCGAACGGTCATGGATACGTTTCGCCCGGGGTGGCGCAAGGCTTTTGTTCTACGACCGTTTCCTCCCTTTTCAGCCACGAAAAGGCACCACAACCCACGAAAAGAAACCTCAGCGCGGCCGCCTTTTTTGTGACATATCGTGCCTTTTTGTGGCCAATGCCTGGGACCCTCTTCCGCTCGTGCTCCAGCAGGCGCTGCTTGCGCCAGACGCCGCCGGCATAGCCGCAAAGATCGCCGTTGGCCCGGATGACCCGATGGCAGGGAATCACGAGGGCCAACATGTTGGAACCGTTGGCGCGGGCCACCGCGCGATGGCCCCGGGCCAAGCCCACCCGCGCGGCCACCTCGGCGTAGCTGCGGGTGCGGCCCAACGGAATGCGTTGCAATTCAGCCCACACCCGGAGCTGGAACTCCGAGCCGACGGGCGCCAGCGGCACATCGAATTGCTCGCGCGTGCCGGCGAAATACTCCGCGAGTTGCACCGCGGTCTGGTCGAGGATCGCATGGTTGCCCGGCACAATCGCGCACTTCAACCGACGACGAAGTCCCACCAGCTCGCGCTCAAGTCCACGTCGGTCGACGAACTCCAGCAGACGCAGCCCAGTATCATCGGCCAGCGCCAGCATGGTGCCGAGCGGGGTTTCGAGCCGGCGGGCCAACAGGCAGGCGACGCCTTTGGCTCCGCGGGGCGGGGCACCGAACACGCGGGCGAAGGCCTCGCGGAACCCGCTCGTGGATTCGTAACCGCGCGCCAGTTGCGCCTCGATGACCGGTTTGCCCGACTTCACGTCGCGCAAGGCCAGGCCCATCCGCCGGGCGCGCTGGTAGGCATGAAAGGTCATGCCGTGATAGGCCTTGAATTGGCGGCGGGCCGTGGTGGGCTCGACGCCCATCGCGGTGAGATCCTTGTCCGACACGCGACCGTCGGGCGCGGCCTCGACCGCACGACGCAGGCGCTCGACCAGCGGGGGCGCGGGTTTGGTGCCGTTCATCGGACGACACAGCCGGCACGGCCGGTAGCCACCGTGCAGAGCCTCGGTCACCGTCGGGAAAAACTCGACGTTCTCCGCCCGCGGCCGCTTGGCCTTGCAAGTGGGCCGGCAGAAAATCCCCGTCGTCTTAACGCCGGTGAAGAACACGCCCTCATAGGCGGCATCGCGCCGCGACAATGCCCGGTACATCGTGCGCGGCGTGGGGAGGGATTGCGGGTGGGCGTCGGTTTCCACACCGACGCCTGTCTGCGAGCCGTAGCCCGGACGAAGGCCTTTCGCCGGTGCGGAAACCGGCGACCACCTTGATTTGCGGGTTTGAACGGACATGGAAAGTTCGGGGTGAATCATGGTGTGACTTTATCACGGGCCGGCGCAAGTTTGCCGCCGCTTTTCGGGCAGGGTATTTTCAGCTCATGAACCCAATCGAGATCCCAATCCTCGGAGTTTTTAGCCACTAATGGATTTCTCCAAGGGAGAAATTTTGGTTGTCCCCTCCGGCTGATCGCCGCCGGACTTGGTTAAAGGGGTCTGCTGATCGCAGCCCGGATATAAACAGCCCGCGATTTCAGCCGCAGCGCAGGCTGCGCGACTGATCCCGGGCTGCCAGCAGGCAGCAACAGGAACCGGGCCCCCGAAACCCAGTGGCGGAGACGATCAGTCGGAGCCGGTCCTTCAAGGATTCACCCGTTGGTGAATCCCATTAGTGGTAAAAATTCCGTGGCCTGAGGATCGGATCACTTCTTCGGAAAAAACTCCCGCACGTCCGGGAGCTCCTTGTCACGTCGGCCGCTGGTCTGCCGAATGAAATACGGCTCGGGCGGCAGCAAGCCGGTATCCTCGTCGTCGGCCTCTAGATCGTCGGTCTCGAGGCCCTCGATCTCGTAGCTCTCGCCCTCGTCGAAATACTGCGTGACGCGGCGGACCGTGGGATCGAGCCAGACGAGCGGCGTAGCGAGATGGCCCTTTGCCTTCACCTGCACGAAGTGGCAGGGGTAGCGCAAGTCCTTGAAGTGTTTGATGAAATCGCTGAGCCATTTGTTGGCCAGGCCCTCGCGGCGGGTGAGGAACACGACGTCGGCAAAATGAATGCAGGCGTCGAACCATTGCCGGAGCACCGGATTCTGCTCTGCCAGGTGACAGTCCACGACGCAAAAGATGCGGGCCAGCTCAGCGCCTTGTGACTCGAGCCAGGGCTTCAGCGCCTCCAGCTGGTCGATCTGGTTGGCGTGGGCATCCGCGAGAAAGAAAATCGTCGCGCCCGCGGGCACCTCGAGGGGCGGGATGATCGGCTCGGTCCAGGTCCAGCGCCGAATCTCGGCGTTGGGCAGCTTGGCCAGGTCCGCGTCCGTGGGATCGGCGGCCTCGCCCTCCGCCACCAACACCAGCGCCTTCTCCTCCGCCGCGAGCCCGTTCTCGATCAAGTCGCGCACGATCGCGCGCCGGCCGGAGCCGGGGGTGCCGAGGATGAAATAAACCGGCTTCATTTCATACGAAGTTCGCCAAGGACGCCTAGAATGCAACCAATCCTAAACCCCAGAGTTTTAGCCACGAAAAGGCACAAAAACTCACAAAAGGGGATGCCTGGTTTGAAAGTCTTTTTTCGTGCCTTTTTCTGCCTCTTTGCCCGCCAGCGGTAGGCCAAGCGAAGGTTGGTGGCCAACCCTGCCTTGGCCTGATCCGTGCCCCTGACGGGATTCATTTTCACCCGAAGTTCGCCAAGGACGCGGAGAATGCAACCAAACCCAAGCCCGGATTTATTTTTGCCGCAAAAGAGCGCAAAGTGTGGTTCCCGCCCGCGACGATTTTCCGCGCGCCTATAGGCGCCTTGGAAGCTTCAATCGCCGGCGGATCCTCTGCGTTCTTTCGCGGCTAAAACTCCGGCCTCAGAATTTGAAACTGCCGTTTTGCGCGACGTGGCGCATCCAGTGGTCCACCAGCACGAGTGCGGCCATGGCCTCGACGATCACGACGGCCCGCGGCACGACGCAGGGATCATGACGACCGCGGGCCTTGAGCTCGGTGCTCGCCCCCCGCACGTCGACCGTACGCTGCGTCTGGAGAATCGTGGCCGTGGGCTTGAAGGCGACACGGAAGACGATTTCCTCGCCATTGCTGATGCCGCCCTGCACACCGCCGGAGCGATTGGTCTGCGTGCCGATCCGGCCGCGCTTGTTGACGAAGACGTCGTTGTGCTGCGAGCCCTTGAGCATCGTGCCGGCGAAACCACTGCCGATCTCGAAGCCCTTGGTGGCGGGCAGGGAAAGCATCGCCTTGGCCAGGTCCGCCTCGAGGCGGTCAAACACCGGCTCGCCCAGCCCGACCGGCACGCCGCGCATGCGGCACTCGATGACGCCGCCGACGGAATCGCCCTTGGACCGTACCCGCTTGATGCGGCTGATCATCTTCGCCGCGGTGGCGGGATGCGGGCAGCGCACGGCCGAGGCCTCGACCTGGGCGAGCGTGGGGAACTTGGTGACGGTGGGTGCGATAATGTCGTGAATCTGGGCAACAAAGGCCCGTACCTCGACCTCGCCGGCCAGCTGGAGGATTTTCTTAGCCACGGCGCCGGCGGCGACCCGGCCGATGGTCTCGCGAGCCGAGGATCGGCCGCCGCCGCGATGGTCGCGGAAACCATACTTGGCTGTGTAGGTGAAGTCAGCGTGCGATGGACGGAATTTTTCGCGCATCTCGTCGTAGGCCTCGGATCGCGCGTCGGCATTGCGCACGAGCATGGCTAGCGGATGACCCGTGGTGCGGCCCTCGAACAAGCCGGAAAGGAACTCGACCGAGTCGGCTTCCTTGCGGGGGGTCGTGATATCGCTCTGCCCCGGCCGGCGGCGGTCGAGCTCGGCCTGCACCTCGGACGCCGTCAGCGGCAATCCCGGCGGGCAGCCGTCAATGACGACGCCGACCGCAGGCCCATGGCTTTCGCCCCAGGTGGAGATGGTGAAAAGTTTGCCGAAGGAGTTGGGCACAGGGGCGGGAGATTTGGGGCAAGGGGCCAGTCAGGCAAGCTCCTAGGCGTGTTGGGGAGAACAGGTGTTGCGCGTTTTCCAACACACCCCGCCCAGTTAGGCACCCCTCTCCAAGAGGGGATTAAACTCTAGGTCACCGGCTGATTGGGTCCCCTCTCGAGAGGGGCGGCACTTAGGGCCGGGGTGTGTTGTCTTGGGATTGGCATCGACTCAACGGTGTCTGAACTTGACCGTAGCCGCCATGAGCGACAGGTGGAAGCGCTGGGCCAAAAGCGGGGCACGAATCGTCCTGGCGGTCGGCGCGATCCTGGCGGTCGCCGCTTATGTGATCCGCCAGCCCGGGTGGAGCTCGCATCCCGCCTCGGCGGCCACGGTCGCCCCGGCCCGCCTCGAAGCCCACGTGCGGTTTCTGACGGAGCAATGCTACCCGCGCTATTCCCTGGCGCGTGAAAACCAGGCGAAGGCCATGGCGTACATTGAAGCCCGGTTGCGCGAGGCGGGCGGACGTGTGGAACGCCAGCCGTTCTCCACGCCTTCGGGCAACTTCGAGAACATCATCGTTCACTTCGGGCCGGACGACGGACCGCGCTACGTTGTCGGGGCGCACTTTGACACCTGCGGGGTGCAACCCGGAGCCGACGACAACGCCAGCGGCGTGGCCGGGTTATTGGAACTGGCCGCGTTGCTCGGGAGGGAGAAGTCTTTGCCGGCGTATTTCGAACTCGTGGCCTACAACCTGGAGGAGCCGCCCTTTTTCGCCGGCCCTTACATGGGCAGCGCCGTCCACGCCCGAAAGCTGAAGGAGCAGAAAGTGAACGTCGCGTTGATGCTGTCGCTGGAAATGATCGGTTACTTCCGCGACGAACGCAGCAGCCAGTCCTATCCCCTGCCCTTGCTGGGCCTGATGTATCCGTCGCGCGCCAATTTCATCGCGATCGTTGGCCGGCTGGATCAGCGGGCGGTCGTGGGCAGCTTCAAGCAGGCCTGTGTCGGTACGGCGGACATCCCGGTCGTCTCAATCGCCGCCCCGTCGTTCGTGCCGGCCGTCGATTTCTCCGATCACCGCAACTACTGGGCGGAGGGTTATCCCGCCCTCATGATCACGGACACCTCGTTCCTCCGGAACCCGCACTATCATCAGACCAGCGACACCGCCGACACTCTCGATTACCACCGCCTGGCCGAGGTCGTGCGGCTCGTGCACGCCGGTTTGCTCAACTATGCGAAGAAGTAGCTGGTGTCGAGTGCCGCGCAATTGGGTGTGCCACGATCTGGCAGTGCCAACGATCGACTATCGTCCCGCCGCCAGCGCCAGGGCGCGGGGGAACAGGATGTTGTTCTCCTTGTGCACGTGGCGGTGGAGGTCGGACTCGAATTCTGCCAGGCCGGCCAGCAACGCGCGGTGGGTGTTGCAGTCCTCGGCGTCGGGCGTGAAACCATCAGTGAGCAGGCGCAGTTCCGCCGTGAGGCTGCCGGCGGCCTCGTGCTCGGCTTCCATCTGGCGGATGGGATTGGCGATATCGCCGCCGCAATGCGTCACCGCCACCCCCGCCTCGATCTGGCGCACGAGGGGAAAGAGCACGATCTCCTCCTTTTGCATGTGGCTGAGCATCTCCCCGGCTAGGGCCCTCACGCCGTCTGCCACGCCCGCAAGCCGGGCGTCGCGCCAGCCATGCTTGGTCGCGACGCGATCGGCCATCTCGACGAGGCGCGGCAGCTCCGCCTTCAGGTAGGCGTGATGCGTGGTCTCGATGTGATCGGCCAGCTGCGCGAGGCTCATAGCCGCGGCATCCACCTCGGTGGGCCCGGCGGCCAGCGCGGCGCCGGCGGAATCCAACAGGGCGATCGTGGTGACAAGGTCCAAGCCGCGCCGGGCACAGGCCGCAGCGAGTGTCTGCCTTCCGCCGCAGCAATAGTCGATGTCCAGTTTCTCGAACAACCGCGCCAGCGCGGGCCGGGCGGCGACAATGGCACCGATGGTGGTTTCCGGGGTGAAGGCAGACTGGGTGGAAGGAGCGAAGGTTGAGGACATGGCCCACTATCGCACCAAGGCGCGCCGTCCGCCTTGAGCCAGGTCAAGGAACGGGGCGGTGCAGTTTAAACCGAAGTTTTGCCGCGAAAGAACGCATAGATCGCAAAGAAACGCGGTCTTGAAGCATGGTCTCCGCGCTCCTTGCGATCTTTTGCGGCAAAATAATCGGGCTGGCTCGGCCTTTCGGCGGGTGGAGCCCAGCCTCCGGACGGGCTTGCTTTGTTCAAGGGAGAACCTGTCCGGAGGCCAGGTTCCACCTTTTGTGCCTTCTCGTGCCTCTTTGTGGCCAATCCTTGCTGGGTTCAATTTCAACCACTCCCGGCCCGCTCAGCCTTCGCCGAGGTTTCGGCGCAACTGGGCCGCGAGGGCCGGGGCGGCCAACACCGTGATCGTGCGGGCGCCCACCGTGATCAACTTCTGGTCGCGCAGCCGGGCGAGCGTGCGGGAAAGCGTCTCACTGCTCGTGCCGAGCTCGGCGGCGAGCACACGCTTCGTGCCGGGGAGCTTGATGACGCCGCCGGCCGCGGTGCGCCCGTGCTTCACCAGCCAGTTGAGCAAACGCGACTCCACGTCCTTGAGGGTGAGGTCGTCGAGCATGCCGACGAGCACCCGCAGGTGCGCGCTCATGGAGCCGAGCATGCGCAGGGCGAGGTCGGGGCGTTGGCCGATAAGGTCGAGTACCGGGGCCTTGGGAATGAGGAGGACCGTGGAAGGCTCGACCGCACGGGCATTGGCCGGATAGCCGGTGAGCGAAGCAAGCGCCGCCTCGGCCAGGGACTCCCCGGCTCGGAAAACGTGGATGACTTGCTCTTTCCCCGTCGCGCTGACGCGATGCACATTCACCGCGCCGCTTTGCACGAGATAAAAACCTCGCGAGGCCTCGCCTTCGTGAAAGAGGTAGTCGCCCTTGGCCAGCTGGAGCGTCAGGCTGAATCCCGCGATCAGGGCGAGATCCTCAGTGGGCAGTCCAGTGAAGAGCTGGCTGCAGCGCATGGTGCCGATCAGGCCGGTGAGTTTCAGGTCGGCGGCTCGTGGCGTCGTCGGCATGCGGAGAACCTAATACAGGGCCGCCGGGCGAGTCCCGCCTTATTTCTCTGCGGCTGTCGCCTGCGTGAGCAGCATGGACATGGCTTCCACCGCGCGCACGGCGTGCGGCAGCTTCGGCGGCAGGTGCAGCAGGTCCCCGGCCGAGAGCTGGCGCGTCTGGCCGTGAAAGGTGAAGTCACCACGGCCGGACAGGACCTGGACAAGGGCGCGCGCGGAGCTGGTGTGCTCGGAGAGTTCCTGGCCGGCGGCGAAACGCAGCAGCGTCACGCGCAGGCCGGGGGCGGTCAGCACAGCCTGGCTGACGATGCCATGGGCGACGCTCGCGGCCGGCGCCAGCACCGGGCACACACCGGCGGTGTCGTTGGGGAGCAGGGCGGCGGCGCTCATGCGGTTTCCTCGCGCCAAAAGTTGACCGCCCAGGCGCCATCTGCGCGGTGCTCCATTGTGGTATGAAAGCCCTCGCTCTTGAGCAGCTCGATCAGCGGGGCGGGCATGAACGGGGCGATGATGGTCACGCCCTGGCCGGGCTTGAGCGCGTCAACGCGGGCGCGGATGAGCGGAAACGGTTCCTCGCCGCGCGCGAGATTGGGCCGGACATCGAAGATTTTGAATTTGGGGGCGCTCATGGGCGGGGCGGGTCAATAGTTGAATTCCACCTGGAACCAGAACTTCTGTACGTCCGGGTAGGCAGGACTGTCGTGGCGGAAATCGGCGTATTTGACCTGACCGGTCACGGACTTGCCGAATTTGCGGGTGAGCTGCAGATCGAGCTCGGTGCCGAGACCCACCCCGGTGGCGTCGGTCCGGAACCAGTGATAAAAGGCCGTGCCGGTGAAACCCTCCGGAAGATTCGCCGTACCCTTGAGGTAGGTGTTGCGCAGGCCGGCCGCCGGAGTGACGAGAAAGAGATCCGCCCAGCCGTTGAAGGCGTGGAGGGTGGCCAGGGGAGTCTTGAAGCCGACATTATTGTCCGAGCCGAGCACTTCATAACCGAGGGTGGCACTGCCCGGCTTGGCCGCGACGCCGGCCTCGCCAGCATAGTAATTCGCCGAGTAGCTCAGCAGGCTGGAGCCGTAGTCGGACTGTGTGGCGAGCTCGGCGCGGTAGGCCAGCTTGAGGCCGGCTGAAAGCTTGGCGGTGCCGGCGAAACTGGCGCCATACGTGGCGCAGGAATTGGGCGCGGCGACTTTCTTGAAATCCAACAGGTAGGCGTAGGCCGTGAGTGTGCCGGCGGCGAAACCGGTGTAGCTCGCGTTGAACACGTGCGAGGCCGACTGCCATTTGCCCTGGGCGTGCCGGTCACTGAAGACGCGGTTGATCTGCCCGAGGAAGGCGTAGGTCAGCGTCGTTTTGTCCAGCGACATGTCGGTCAGGACGACGGCGTCGAAGGTCTGCATGTCCTGGCGCCAGCCGACGTCGCCGATGAAGCGGGCGTTGTCGAGTACGAGGCGCTGGCGGCCCACGGTCGCGGTGGTCTTGTCCTGGCTGAATGCGATCCAGGCCTGGTTGATCTCGGTGGTCTCGGGATCGGCGATGACTGCCTTGCCATTTCCACCGGGATTCAACCCAGCCTGGCTGTAGCTGTCGCCGTTAGCGGCGAAAATATTTTCCGCCTCCAGCATGGCTTTCCAGCCGTGCCACGGCACGGTGGTGTAGCCGAGCCGCGTACGCAGCGTGAGCGCTTCGGCATCGCGCAGGCCGGTTTGCTCCACGCTTTCATAGCGCAGGCGGGCGTTGAGCGAGACCTTGCCTTGGGCAAGGGCGTCGCTCACTGAGACCGCGTCGGCGGCGACCAGCGGAAGCGCGGAGAGGAGCAAAGCCAGGGAGAGGAGACGGGAGGTTTTCATGGATGCAGGGCGAATGTATTGTCTGCCGCCAGCATAGCATCCGGCGCGCGCTGGCGCCTTGATGCGCGTCAAGCCCGGGCCGCCTTCGGCCCAGTCTGTCAGAGCATATGAAATATTACTGCAGCCGAAAAAACATCCGTGTCGTCATCCTGAGCGAAGCGAAGGATCCAAGCGGGTGGCGCACGTCCGTCCGTTCCCTGGGATCCTTCGCGCGGCTCAGGATGACGGAGAGCAAAGGCCGGCGGGCGGATAATGGCCCGGCTACGACATTTTTTAGTCCGCCCTATCTGGCTGCCGTGACCAACGCCGCCGTGGCTTCGTCGAGCCCGCCCTTGAGGCCGGTGCGCTGGTGGACGATCTCACCGGCGGGATTGAGGATGGTGAGGAGGTTGGAGTGGGAGAACGCACCGTCGGCCTCCTGCTTGTACTTCACGCCGACGAGCGCCGCGAGCTCCCGGACGACGTCGTCGCTGCCATGGAGCAGGATCCATGAGGAATCGAGCGCGCGTTGTGTGCGGTAGGCCGCCAGCGCGGCCGGGGTGTCGCGGGCCGAATCGAAGGATACCAGCACGAACACGGCGCGGGCTCGGAGTTCCGCCGGAAGTTTTGCGGCAATCGCTTCCATATCTGAAACGGTCAGCGGGCAGGCGTAGCCGCAGGAGGCGAAGAACAGGTCGAGCACGACGGGCCGCCCGTGAAGCTCGCCCAGTGTGAAAGTCCGGCCCGAATCGTCCGTGAACTTGCCGTCGAGCTGGTAGATCGAGTCTTTGCTGAATGGTGCGCCGGCCATCGCTTCGCAGCAGGCGTCCTTGGTGGCTGCCTTTTCTGGTAGGAGCGTGCTGGCACGCGATGGATGGGCGGCATCGCCTGCCAGCAGGATCCCACAACAAACCAAGGCGGCGAGGACGGGAATGGATTTTGTTTTCATGGCGAAGTGGCGACTTTGAGCGGCAAATCCCGCGCGCAGCGGAAGCCGAGCGCGGTGGTGGTGTTGTTGGCTTTGAGAGATGATCTGAGCGCCATCCGCATGAACGCGGCGTAGTCGGCGGTGTCCTTGGCACCGACGGAGCCGGCGCCGCAAAAGAGGTCGCGCTCGAGTCCGGAGTCGCCGCGGGATTCACCCGTGACCAAAGCCGTGTTGAAATCGTCGACCCATTCCCAAACAAGGCCATGGAGATCGCGGGCGCCGTGAAAATTGGGCCGGCCGGTGCCGGCCGCGGGATGGACTGCGGGCACGGGGCGCGCGAGCCACGCATAGAGATCGCGGTTGAGCGGCTCGTCATTCTTGCCGTCGGGCCGGGTATAGCCCGCGGACGCCGCGAGTTCCCACTCGGCGGTAGCGGGCAAGCGCTTGCCCATCCAGCGGGCGCAGGCGCGGGCGGCGAACCATGAGACCCGAACGACCGGCGAAGTGGCGGGCGCCTTGGGCCCGAGTTCGAGGTCGCCAGTCCAGTGTTCCAGGTAGGACGAGTCCGCGAAAAGCCGGCTCACCTGCGAGCGTTGCCATTTTGGGTTGGCGGTCACAAAGGCGAGGAACTCGGCGTTGGTGACGGGCCGATCGTCGAGGTGAAAGGCCGGGACGCTGACCTCCGCGGCATCCTTGACCGTGCGGAGGAGCGGAACGTAGGTGCCGGCCGGAATCACCACCATCCTGGCATTTTCGATTTTGGGTTTTGGATTTTCGATTGCCGAGGATTGCGCCGGCGGCATGCGGCGTCCGGACGCGTTTTCTTGGGCGAACATTGAACCAAACCGTCCGGAGGCCGGGTTCCACCCCAACGCGAGCGCGAGGGCGGCGAAGCGGATGAGCGTGGTGGGGTTCATGGTGGTGGTTTGTTTTTGTAGGGCGGGATCGCTGATCCCGCCACGAACATGTCGTCGTCTGCGAGGCGGGATCATCGATCCGCCCTACAGTTCTATTTAGTGGATCTCGCTGCGGATCGCCTTGACCTTGGCGGTGGTGAAGGCGTCGCCCGTGTTGCCCCAGGAGTTGAAGACGTAGGTGAGGACGTCGGCGATCTGCGCGTCAGTGAGCACGGCCTCCTGCGGCGGCATCACGCTGTTGAGGGTCACGCCGTTGACGGTCACGGGGCCGGTGAGGCCCTTGAGCACGGTGCGCACGGCACGATCCCGGTCAGCGAGCATGTAATCGGAGCCGGCGAGCGGCGGGAAGGCCATGGGCAGGCCCTTGCCGTCGGGCTGGTGGCACGCGAAGCAGAGGCCCATGTAGACCTGCTTGCCCTTTTCCAGCTGCATTTCCTTGGTGAGGCCGGCGATGGTTGGGTTGGACTTCATCGCGGCCGCGATCTGCTTCTTCAACTCGGCCTCGCGCTTCGCGGAGTCGGAGCCTTCCTCGGCCTGCGCCCCGAGATAAACGGCGTCGATTTCCTTGCCGGAATAGATGACGCGATTTTCGGGGCCCGCGACCTTGAGCATGCCGAGCGCACCCTTGTTGAAAGCGCGCGTGAGCGAGTGGTCGACGAGGATGAAGGTGCCGGGCACATCGACCTTGAACTCGACGGCGCACGCACCGCCGGAGGGCACGAGCGTCGTCTGCACGTTGGCATTCGGCAGGCTGAGGCCGGCCTCCGGGTAGACCTTGTCAAAGATCTCGCCGATGATGTGGAACGACGAGGTAATGTTCGGGCCGCCGACGCCGAAGTAGATGCGCACGTGCTCGCCGACGTTCGCCGTGAGGGCCTTATCGCCGACGAGTGAGCCGACCGAGCCATTGAAAACGATGTAAGGTGGGCGCTCGTCGATGGCCTTGGCCATGTCGAAGGACTGCAGGCCCTCCTCGCCGTATTTGCCGGTGGCGTAGAATTCGCCCTGCATGACGTAATATACCTTGTCGACCGGCGGCAGGCCGTCCTTGGGCTCGACGAGGATCATGCCATACATCCCGTTGCCGATGTGCATCGGCACAGGCGCCGTGGCGCAGTGGTAGACAGAGAGGCCGGGGTTCAGCGCCTGGAAGGTGAACTGCGAGCTATGACCCGGAGCAGTGAAGGTCGACGCCGCGCCGCCGCCCGGGCCGGTGACGGCGTGCAGGTCAATGTTGTGGGGGAGCTTCGAGGACGGGTGGTTGTTGAGGTGAAATTCGACGACATCGCCCTCGCGGATCCGAATGAAAGAGCCCGGGACGCTGCCGCCATAAGTCCAGAAGGTATATTCGACCCCGTCGGCCAGCCGGGCGACGACCTCCCGGACCTCGAGGTTCACAACGACGCGTGCGGAAAATTTGCGCTTGATGGGCGGCGGCACGTGCGGCGCGGCCGTGAGGATCGCCTGCTCAACCGGCAGGGCGACGACATCCGGGGGCAGGACGACGGGGCCTTTGGCATCAGCCGGGCCTTCGGCCTGAACGGCTACGGCGGGAACAAGGGCAGCGGCCAGCATGAGCATGGACATCGCGAAGAGGGGGGGGAGTTGTGGAGTTTTCATGGATGAGGCAGGAAGGACATAATAGGAAGAACCAGGCTTGGTGACGATGTCATATGCGTGATGAGGATTAGGCTGCAGTCTCAAGCATGCCAGATCACGCCTTAGGGTGCCTTGACCTGCATCAATCTCTCTCACCGATGAATCCGCGTACTGGTGGTGATAAGCGGCAGCGATGCGGGGCCATCAGGATTCTCGCTGATCACATAGCGTCCTTCGCGACAAAGGCTGTCCGCCTACGCTCAGGCGCTTCGGTGAGACGCCTCGCCGTAGCCTTCGCGGAGCGAAGGCGCAGGCGGGTGGCCTGCCAGCCGTAGCCACGCGGGGTTCGCATCGAAAGTTAAATGCCGTCCTTCGCCAGGCTTACGGACGGCAGCCTCCGCTCTCGCTGTGCTCGGCGGAGGCTGGTGCCCCCGCCCGGAATTGAACCGGGATCACACGTTTAGGAAACGCGTGCTCTATCCATTTGAGCTACGGGGACTAATGTAAGTTAAGCACTTACGAAAATAGCACACCAAAAAGGGGCAAAAGTTCTACCAAAAGTTCTACCTTGGTGCTCCATATTTACCCATGTCTTAGGTTGTGCACTCATGACTTCAAGGCGGAAGGTTCGGAATCATCGGCGGAATGCAGCCGGCCTACTGCGGGGCAGGCGTGAATCCGCCGACATCTCGATGCTGTTTTTCTCCCGGTCTGCACTGGCAGGTTCGGGGTGTGACCACGAAGCAATCCGACGGCTTTCCCCATGTGGCCATTCCCACTGACATCATGTAGGCTACTGCTCAGCGCCCCTCACGCGCTGCGGAGCCTCCCACGCCTCACTTATCACGTCATCGTCATCCACATCCACATGCGGTTCGCCAATCCGGCTAAACTCGAACTGCGACAGCAATTCTTACAGTTTTCTCTCTGCCATTACCACAAGTGAGGGGAGAAGCAGATGGTGATTAGTGTTGAACTTGTTACTCCATTCCACGCAGTCCGCTGGCAACGTTTTCGGTTTGCCAGAAATCAGTAGCACCTCGAAAACAACAAGCCTGTGCCGCGAACCTAGATAATGATCTCTGAATTGTTGCGCTTCTTGCGGAGTTCGGATCTTCAAAGAAAACCAAGCTCCATCCCCGCGTAGGGCAGAGTCGAGATCGGGATCCTTGGCCTGCCATTGCAAATCCTTTAACCGTTGGTCTAAAGCGGCCGTATCCTCGGCGACAGTGGCATTGCTCCATGATTGCACCGTAAATTTCATGGTGACCGAATTCTTCAGCTTGGTCCCATTAACTGATTCCACTTTCAGCAAAAATCGCCCGGTCGGAGAATTGTCGAGAAGCAGGAGTTCGTCTTCGACAGTTGCCACGATCTCTACTGCTGTAAGAAGTGGCAGCCCCAGTTCGCCTAGAACAACAGTATTGCCTTCATCAATTTCCTTTACTGAGACCGCATGTGGCTTAGTCGGAGCTGGTGCACTTTCGGCCAAAACCGAAGCGTCAGTCATCAGGCCAAGGACAAGAAGGAGTGCGGAAATCTGTTTCGGCTTCATGTACCATTTGGTACGCAAAACTTGATAAATATAGGACCATCAAAACTTCCCAAGGCCGGCATCGGGACCGCGGAAAACTCAGTCATCGTCTGTGTGCTAATCCCTGGATAGTCATGGTTAATACCAATCCACGTTTGGGTGTCTGGCATATATACAACATAGTCGAAGTTGTCGTTTGCATCTTTGTCACCCATGCTGCCCGGATCCACTTCTCCGTTGTTTCCTTGTTGAGGTAAGCCATTCTTCCATTTTCCGTATTTTGCCGCAATGACGGTATGGAATCCCGACGGACACGCAGCGGAATTATTCAAAGCGGCTAATGACAAATACGCCGTCTTAGTGCCATAAATCGGATTTGTTTCTGTCTCCGGGCGGCCAGTGGGCCCATAACCAGGATAACGGTGAGCTGTATTATTATTAAGATCCCGGCGCGCCATAATTCTGAGAAACCCGATGCAACCGGTATCGAGCATTTTCTGCACACCAGGATCAATTGGGATTTGAAAACGATTATGCACGTAGGTCGCTATGGCGTCTCGACCTACCCCAACCGGAGTCGCGCTAAATCCGTAGTTGGGAAAATTGGTTGAGTTCCATGTGATGTGTGACCTCGCCGCAGGGGAGGGCAACCATGTCAAGCTCTCATAGCTGTAGGAATAATAACAATCCCCGCTGACATAATCTAGTAATGTTACATCTTCTCCGAAGTTGAGATAATGCTCGCAGGTGAAAGTCGTCGAGTATCCCGACGCACAGCCGATATTGCTACGGACGATTATTTTCTTAATACCCTCAATATCGCTATTGTTTATGTCGGTAACATCCGCTTGTGCGCTAAGTGGTAGTAGTGCGAGCACGACCGCAAGGAAGAAGCCTTTGGTTTGTATCTTCATAAATAGTCCTCAGTTTGTCTTTATTTCGCTGAACTTGAGCGCGCCGACCATCCCATGAAGTGGTGCTCCGTCAGGAGCGCACCACTCGGGGAAGCTGTCGGGCAGTGGTGTGGTGAGGACAAATTCGGATGGTGGACTGGATGCTCTGGCCACTTGCCAAGCGACACGCAAATCTGCAAGCACTTCTGCACGAGCATTCGCGTTCAACGGTTTTCCCAAGGTCTTTATTTCGAAGTCATCCGGGACACCGTTGTCATTGATGTCCTCGAATAGCGGATTCTCATCGCTGCAAACGAGCCCGCATAACCAGGCCCCTCCTTTCCCGGCAGTAATATGAATTTCCGACAATCCATTTTCGGGGGCGGGTAAAGGCATATCTTCTGCCACGAGCGTGTCACGAAACCACATCGCCCACGTGCCCGCACCCTTGTCCAGTTTTATGGTGACTATATCGAGAGTCGCCATGCGCGCAGCTTCAAACAACATTAGAGGTACCTCGTGATTGATAAGCTTGTTTGTACCATTGCCATGAATTGCGGCATACGAACTATCCTTCAGGCTGGTCTCGATGACTATCGATGCACCACCTACACTGATCATACTTCCGATTGATGCATTCAAAGTGAAGGTTACGTAATTTGCTCCCGCTTTCTGGACCCTCAGGGGTCTATGCCACACCGAGCTTGGTTCGATTGCCAGATAGGGCGCGTCACCTCGGGCTTTTAGCTGGGAGTGTTGGTCAGTGGTGAGGCTGAGGACCTCGAATGCGTCGCCTCGCACCGGTTTCTTGCCGAGTTGATCTGCCTCAGAGGTTAAGCGAGGCAGGCCTAGCGGGGCTTTTCGCAAAATCGAAATAGTGGATTCAGTTCCGAATACTCGTGGTGCGATTAGTGATACGCAAAGGAGCGCCGAATATGCCAGCGCTCGTTGAGAAGATGGCGAAAATGCACATGTATGAATTCTCATAGAGCAATTCCTCTTTATGGGTGGGACCGTCAGTTAATATATCCAAACGCTATACCTAGCGTGATATGTGGCCCTCACATCACAGTAGCAGTTATATTTTCTGCAGCGTCCGCGAAAACAAATCAAATTCATTCGCGCCCACGAGAGGTGCTTTTCAAAGTAGACATTGATTTGCAATGGGTCGCATCTGAGTCACCGCACGAGCGCGTAAAGGAGGAACCGCTGGCTCGTCCCATCTGAAAAAGTTGCGAGGCAGAAGATTGTGGCGGTTGTCCCGGCCCATGTCGCCGAATCGGGAAGAACTGTGAGCGTGTACTTGGCTTTTTCCTCGAGCGATTCGATCCGCGCTGTGGTCTTCGATGGATCGATGCGAACGATTTCAACTCTAGCGAATTTGTATCCCGTGGCAGGCGATATTGTCACCGACTTCGCGGCTTTCGCTTCGCCGTCGCGCCATAGCAACATCCGCGGTGAAAAGTTGACCAGATCCGGAATCATTACTCTTAGAACAAGCAGTACCGAACTTGTTGGAATTTCGTCTGTCGTTACGGAGATGATATTTTCCTGCTGCCCTGTTCGTTCACCAAGCACGAAGATCGCTTTGATCTCGCCCGATTCCCCAGGACCATAGATCCGTTTCGTCAATTCTGCAGAAGTGCATCCGCAGCTCGTACTAATGTCGGTGATTGTGATGGGAGTGTTTCCTGAATTTTTGAAATAGAATACTCCCATAGCCTGTGTGGCGCCATGTGTGGCGGTTAGATCGATTTTTTGGGTATTCCAGCTGAGTGCCCCAAACCCGCACGTCGGCCCTAAGCATGCTGCAATGGTCAGAAATTTTGCTATGAACGCATTCATCGGTGGAGTTTGGTCATCTTGGCGAATTTAAGGATGTGTCCGGCAATCGACGGTCAGTACGCCAGCGCTTGATATTCTAAAGTCAATGACATCATCGCCGCTTTCGTCATGATTGCCGGCAATGCGGCCATTGGAAACATCCAAACGCCCGTAATCCTATAGCCTATTGATGTTCACTGGTTACAAACCAATGGACCCTCAGCGCCTCTCTCCCTTCTTACGCTCCCGGGATTCCGATCAAATCGAGCGACGCTTGCTCTAGGCCGGTCGTCGCCGATACGGATGCTGCCGGTGCCATCTGCGTCGCGCGGCGGATGTAGTCGCAAACCGAATCGTAGGCGACCAGACGTACCCCGCGCAGTGACCCGCGCTGCCGCAGTGCGACCATCTTGATTTCGCCGGAGCCGGCGGCCTTGTAATACCAGCCGCGCGAAAGCCCGAAATGCGGGTCGCGCTTGCCGGGTGCCGGCAGTCGGAAGAATTCAACGCGCTGCATTGCAGCGTCGGTCGGCAGAGGAGTGTTTGGGAGTGAGTTCATGGTTATTCCTTTTGTTGTTGGTTGATTTCAAAAAATCTGAGTTCGGCTCGTGCGCTCGCCAATGACGCGCACCTGCTGAATTTGCGGTAGCCGGTCTCCCGCTTTTGCGGTAGGCGCAGGCGCATTGTTTGCCGCGGCGGGAGCTGCTGGGATCGATTCTTGGGATGAGTTCATGGGCGTTTGCTTTCGTTGTGGGCACATCTTACAGCAACATTCCGCGCGAAAATAGGGGCAGCGTGTGAAGCGCGCGCTGATCCTATTTTCGCCCGATGCCAGCCCACGTGGTGATGCGATGCCTTCATGCCAGCATCATACCCCACCTCGGCACTCAGAAATAGGGGCAGCATTGGGGGTCCTATGCTGCCCCTATTTCGCGGGGGTGGTCACGGTTTCCATGGCGGCGATAGACTTTCTCAAGGTCTACGGGCCGCAGCGAGGCGTCGGTATGGAAACCGACGCCCACCCCCCGCATCGTCGGCTCAGGCGGCTGGCGCGCCAACGAGCGCGCAACGATTGCTTTCTTGTTAGTTGCCCCGAGCCGGGGGTGCGGGGGCGGCGGCAAGCGCCCCGCCTTTTGCGGCGGCTACCCCCGAGGCGAAGCCGAGCCGCCGCAATCTCGGCACCGTCCGACTGCCGTGGCCCGACACCGCAAATGCGGCCCTGGGCCCAGCCACGGGTCGGCGGGCCGGAGGCGAAGCGCAGCCGGAGCCGTAGCGCCCGGCGTCCCGTGGTCCGAGCCCGACATGCCGCGATCTCCACGAGGGGACGCGGACAGACCGCCGCGGTTGCCTGCGTTCCTTCGTGGGTGTCAAACTTTCGTAAGTGCGAAACGAGGCAAGCTGTCGTGCCTGATCTGTGTGTTCATGGATGACGGAGCCGGCCCGGCAATTCGTTACCATTTTGGTAAGGGGTAATGTGTCTGCCTAAAAAAGAAACGCATCTGCGTTTCGGATCGGGGACCGTGGTCGGTCGGTTCGGGCGAGACTTACACTTTTCTCGGTAGGACATCATTCGCACCGGGAGGCGTGTCGCATGTCTCCGTGTTGACTTCTCGCGCCTATAGTAGAGGGGCACGCATAAATCATGTTGAGACCAAAACCTCAGTTGAATCTGCACAATGCGCGGGAGTATTTCCGCGAGCATCTGTGCGTGGGCGACTACTATTCGGAGGGACAAAAGATCGCTGGCGAGTGGTACGGAAAGGCGGCAGAAAAGCTGGGGCTGGCAGGTGTAGTTACGGAGAAAGACTTTCTCGCCCTGTGCGAAGGACTTCATCCGCAGACCGGCAAACGGCTGACGCAGCGGATGAACACCGTCCGCTATGAGAACGGCCGGACTGCGGCCAATCGGCGAATCTTTCATGATTTTACCATCAGTCCGCCGAAGAGCGTGTCGGTGGTTGGGCTCTATCAGGATGCCCGCATCATCGAGGAACATCATCGGGCGGTGCTTTGCGCGCTGGCGGAACTGGAAAAATTGGCTGAAACCCGGGTCCGTAAGGCGAAGCAGAACGGCGAGCGCGTCACTGGCAGCATAGTCGCGGCGTGTTTCCGGCATGATACCAGCCGGGAACTCGACCCTCATCTCCACTCACATTGCGTCGTTTTCAACGCCACCCATGACCCGGTGGAGGACCGCTGGAAGGCCCTCCAAACGGGCGGGATGTATCGGGCCCAGAAATTTGCCGAGAACATCTACTTTCATGAGTTGAGCAAGGGCCTCCACTCACTCGGCTATGAGATCGAGAACAATGCGCGCAATTTTGAGATCAAGAACGTGCCGGCGAGTGTCATTGCCCGGTTCTCCAAGCGACATGCCCAAATCGATGCCGAGGCCAAACGGCAAGCTGCCACGGGCTATGCTGGTGACCTGGGCGAGCTACGCACGCGGGTCGCACACGAGCATCGCCGCCGCAAAATCAAGAACTCCTCCGCCGACGAACTGCGACCACATTGGAGCAGGCAACTCGCACCCGACGAACAGCGGGCGCTTGCGTGGCTCCGTGTCGCATCGGCCGGTCCTTCCCAGACCGCCGATGTGCGCGGAATCGTTGCCTGGGCCGACGAGCACCTTTTCGAACGCCGGTCAGTAGTGAACGACTATGAACTGATGGCCGCAGCGCTCGCGCGTGGCCGCGGTCACGACTTCGACCTCGTCGATCTCAGGCGCGCGATTGAGGAACGTGACTACGCCCGGAAAGAAGACTCACCGAAACTCATCTCGCGGGAATTGCTGCGTTGCGAGTTGGAGATCGTGGTTGCCGCCCGCGATGGCCGCAATTGCTTCTTCAACTTGGGGCCCAACAACTATCAGCCGGACTCGGGCCTTTCGCCGGAACAGGCACAGGCGGCACGACGGATTCTGACCAGCCACGACTTTATCACTCTCTTCCGTGGCGGCGCGGGCACCGGCAAAAGCCATACGCTGAAGGAGGTCGCGCGTGGTATCACGGCTGAGGGTAGTCCGGTCATGGTGCTGGCGCCCCAACGCCAGCAGGCGCAGGACCTGCAAAACGAGGGGCTGCCCGCGCAGACCCTGGCCCAGGCCCTCACGACCCGCCAGTTTACGCCCCACGTGGTTGTCATCCTGGACGAAGCCGGCCAGGTCGGTGGCAAAGACCTCCGGGAGCTGATCGTGCTCGTGAAGGCCCAGCGTGGCCGGCTGATCCTCTCTGGCGACACCCGCCAGCATGGCGCCGTCGCGGCGTCGGATGCCCTGCGGGCCATTGAAAAGCACTCCTACCCGCGCGTGGCCGTGCTCCGCACCATCCGCCGGCAGAATCCTGAGCTTGCCCGGTCGGCAGAAGAAAAGCAGTTCATCCGGAGCTATCGCACCGCCGTAAAGGAAGCGGCTTCGGGCAAGATTGCGGAGTCTTTCGATCGGTTGGAAAAGCTGGGCTGTGTGCGGGAGCTGCCGGACGAACCGCGCCGGGTGGCACTGGCCTGCGAATACCTCAACGCCATCGGCCGCGATGAGCGCCCGCTTGTCGTCGCCCAGACCTGGGACGAAGTCCGTGCGGCCAACGATGCGGTCCGGGCGGCGCTGCGATCGGCCGGGAAATTGGAAGCGGGCACGATGCTGACCACCTACCAGCCGCTCGACCGCACCGAAGCGCAAAAGCGCGATAGCCGCTTTTACGAGCCGGGCCAGTCGGCGGTTTTTCTCAAGCGGTATGGCCGTTTCAAAAAAGGGGACCTTTGCGGAATTGGCGGAGCCAATGAGCGCGGCGTCGTCATCGTGAAGGATGGCCGGGCATCAACGGTGAGCTATCGGTATGCCGACCGGATCGCCGTCGCAAAGGCGACGGAAATGGAAATTGCGCCCGGCGACCGCCTTCAACTCAAGGCCAATGGCCGCAGCATCGAGGGCGCCCGCCTGCACAACGGCGAGTTGGTAACCGCCGCCCGCGTCGAACCGACGGGTGCGCTGGTGGTCACCGATGAACGCGGAACAACGAAAACGCTCGCACCGTCCCACCGGCTGCTCGTCCGGGGATACGCCGTCACCTCCTACGGGTCGCAAGGCCAGACCACAGACACCGTAATTGTTGCCGATGCTGGCAACCGAGCCGCAACAAGCGAGGAGCAGTGGTATGTGAGCATTTCCCGCGGCCGAAAGCGTGTCGTCGTGTTGACGCCGGACAAGGCGGCACTGCGCGAGAACATCCAGCGCAACAGCGAACGCGAGCTGGCACTGGAAAACACCCCAGACCGCAAACGTGCCGAACGTGAATATCAAGGCTGGCACAGGAGGCATGAGATAGTCCGTCGCAATGTGATGCGGCACGAGTTCGTGATGCGGCAGATTCAGCGTCAACAAATCCGTCAACGCATATGAATTTAAAGCAAGAAATCGAGCAACGCAACGCAGCCGAAGGGTACGTGCCATGTCATGAGGCCGGTTCGAACGCGAGAATGGTCACGCTTGAATGAGACTAACTTTCGTACCCAACAAGTACGGTAATTCGACGGACGATTACTCCGATCAGAATGGAGCGAGGCCTAGCTTCCGCCACTGCTCGACATTAATGAACAGGATATCATGCATCGCGAGATGCTTCCGTGCTTCATCAGAAGCATCCTTGTTTGCCTGAAAGAAGGCCCGCGCGGAAATTTTTTGCCTGTTTTGCTGTGCCAGTTGAGGATTCCCGCCCGCTCTTGAAGAGGGGCCCAGATCAGTGTTCCCAAGTTCGGTTGTCTCGATGTAGAAGGGCTTGGATGATTTCTTGTCCAGATAAACTAAGACGAAGCAATGCCCTGGGACGGTGACGAGTTGGGTATGTAATCCAATTTTCCTAAAAATTGAGGCGAACAGCACGCTTCTATCCACGCAGTTGGCCTGTTGATATTGGAAGGACTCGGAAATCGGCCGCACGGTTTGGCTGAAAACCTGATCTGACTCAGCTGAGGGCGTGACGATGTTGCTATATTTTATCCCGCGATTTTGCAGCACATACCAAACGGAGAATATCTGCTTCAGCACATCACGTTCATCGTGTTGATAGTCCGCGAAACTGTTGGTGAGACCGACATGCGAAGCCTCTTGGAGAATCTGCTCAATGATCGGACTGTTCTCGTTGACGTAGGCGGCAAACATCCAGCGCCAATCCTCCCGTCCTCGGGAAAAAGGACAGTCTGTGATGGAGCGGACCTGCACGGTTTTGGTCTTTGTGGTAACCATGGGACGACCGTTTTGAGAACTGCTCTTTTCCATAACCCGGATGGTTATCGTTTCCGGCAGCGGAGTCGTTTGCGCCCGCAATGCGCTGTAGTCCAATTCGAGTGTGGGGTAGACAAAATACGTCACCCCGCGTGCCGGGAGCGTGACACTGATCCGGCTCGGTTTGATAAACTTGGTGCTGCTGACTTCTACCAGAACCTGGGTATTGGGTCTGGTAGCTTCGATCCCGACCCCAATTAGTTTCTTCCAGTCACCAAAGTGGTTGGGCATCGCTTTTGCTGGGGGCCTCATAGTCGCAGTCGCAATCAGGAATGACGGGAATAGGTCGTTACCCATCACCAAAGCCGGTCCCCAACGCGTAGTCTGGTTTTGCCCAAAAACTGGGGAACCGGTAAGCCCCAGCAATAGAACCCAACGAACGGCCTTCCAAAGCAGAGCACTGATACCTACCAAATCCATGGATTCCGAGCTTTGCCATCCACTCGGGAGTAGCAACGCTCTTTGCGGGAGAACTCGCTCCTGTAGGCCAGTGTCCACCGTTTCGCTCGGGCTGATACCGCAATGCCAGCGCAATTTTCGTGCGGTGGAATTATTTTGGCAGAAACTTACTGCCGCGTCCTGCCCCCAACTCCACTCTAGCGCGAGGCGTGGCGGTTTGGATTGCGCTTTGGACCAATCATTCAATCTTCAGCAGGCGCTTCGGGGGCCGACGGAGCGATGGTGGATTATAGATCTCACCCTCTTTTAACCGTACCACCGGGAATAAAACGTCATGCGCATCTTATCGATAGAGTTGGCGGACGTGCGCCAGTTTCCTGAAAAGGTCATCAAGCTTGAACCCGGATTTAATTTGATCGTTGGGGAAAACGGTGCGGGAAAGAGCACGGTGTTGCGTGCGTTGGCCAG
The DNA here is from genome assembly GCA_025363455.1 of Oleiharenicola sp. Taxonomy (GTDB): domain Bacteria; phylum Verrucomicrobiota; class Verrucomicrobiia; order Opitutales; family Opitutaceae; genus Lacunisphaera. Next base: position 51,382 of record JANYDW010000040.1, read on the forward strand.
TGCGTGCGGGAAGGTTGCGAATTTCGATGCACGCAACCGACTGGGAGATCCAGACATTAGATCGTTTGCCGAGCAAAGCCGTGTCCGAGTCGAATTCGACGTCGAAAGCACGGTCGGATTCTTCGGGCTAACGCGGTCCAGATTTGATCAGGTGAAACGCACGGGCCGGCGACCGGCGCTTAAAATGATTTGGTTCGGCGCCAATGAGTCGTTGGCTCGGCCCTTTTCAGGACAAAAGACGAGGAAACGTCGGGCAGGAGGCAAGGAAGACTTCGATCGCAGAGAGTCGCTGCGCTATCGCGAGGAATACCTTTTTCGGGAAGAGTTCATGGATTACGACGATGACGAGAGCGAACACGTGGAATTCGGTCGGAGCCATGTCGTACGCAATTTCGTTAGCCGTATCCTGGGAAACTTTTCGGACAAATTTGAGCGATTCGCCTGGCGGTTCGTTCCCTACGACTGCGTCGTGACTGTTGGCGAAGTTGATCCAAAAGACGTGCTAAACGCTAAGTCGTTTACGCGGTCAGTGGAGAACGGAATCATGCGATATCTTGAAATGGAAGAACCGCCGACCCGCAGGCGGGGCTGGGGTAACCGCAGACGTGTGCGATTTGACGGTCACGGGCGCCCGATATCGAATGAAAAGCGGATTCGGCCTTTCCATGAATTGCATCGCATCATCGATGAGGCGACCCATCGGTCGAAATTCCGGGTGGACATGGAAAAGATGACGGTGGAATTGAAGCTCTCACCGCGAATTTCTATTTTTAGCCCCGAAGGTCCATTTTCACTCGATCAACTTTCGGACGGGGAAAAACGCATCTTTTCGTTGGTCGTGGACATTGCCCGACAGCTCAGCCTCCGACCTTTTCACATGCGGGAAATCAAGTCCGCTCGAGGCATTGTGCTGATCGACGAAATTGACTGCCACCTGCACCCGAAATGGCAACGGATGATCGTGAAAGCATTGGAGGATCTTTTCCCATCCTGCCAGTTCATCGCAACAACCCACTCCCCGTTTGTAATTCAGGGGGTGCAACCGGGGCGTCTGCATACTTTGGACAATGCTCCCCTGGCTGACTTCACAGACCGAGGAATTGAGGAAATTGCGTTCAACGTGATGGATATCAAAAATCCTCAAGTGAGCAAACGGTACCTTGAAATGCTCACTGTCGCCAAGGAGTACTATACTCTGCTTGGGGAGGCGAAACCCGACACCGTCCAAAAACGAGCTGAATTAAAGGTGAAGCTTCAGGCCCTCTCCAGTCCTTATGCCCGTAATCCCGCGTTTCAGGCATTCTTGGACATGAAAACAACCGCGGCTTTGGGACCGGAGGACTAGCATGAGGCCGGTTGAAAAAGGCGTGTACCTTGGCAAATTCGCCGAGCACGGCGACGCGAAACCCGAACTGATTAACCGGCTGGGGAAGCACTGTTGCTACTGCGAAGCATTTGGCGAAGCGACAGCTCTGGACGTAGAGCATATCTACCCTCAGAAGGCACATCCGAAGAGAGCCAAAGAGTGGGACAATTTCTTGTTGTCGTGCAAATCATGTAACTCAAAAAAGAATAGCCACCTTGGCAGCGGGAAGCAACGGGCGCTCATGAAGCGCTACCTCTGGTCGCACACCGACAATACCGCGAGAGCCTTCCAATACCATGGCGACGGGAGAGTAGAACCCGCACCGACGGCGTCAGCGCCGGTGCGCAAACTGGCCGAAGCAACCATCAAAATGATTGGTTCATTATCAAGCCCGGCAGCGGCTGGCCCCTTCGAGGACCTCTCGATAGCTTATACCGGAGTGAGCATTCGCAGCGAAGTGTGGGCTGAGATTGCAGAAATTAAGAAGTGTTACGTCGCCAATCCATCACCTGGCTTAGCTCGCGCACTAGCCAATCTCGCTGTCGCTAGAGGGTACTTCAGCATTTGGATGGAAGTGTTCAAGGATCGTCCCGAATACCGACGTGAATTGATTGTCGCCTTCAAGGCTGACCCTAAATGTTTCGACGCCGCATCAAATACCGTACCCAAAGGGCGAACTTAATCACTCGGACCAGCTCCCCGCTCTCACAACGGGACCAATTCAACCTTGAGCGTCCTCCGGCACAGGTTACAAAATTTCCATGCCCGACTGGCTCAAAATTGTACTCCCCGGTATTTTCGGGCTAATGACGGCGGTTATCGCGGCGTTTTTCTCGGCGCGTTGGGCCGTTCAGCGTGCTTTCCGCGAAAAATGGTGGGAGCGTAAGGAGAAAGCATATTCCGATATAGTCGATGCACTCCACGATATGATTCGCTACTCTGCTCTCATGGCTGATATCGAATTGCACGTCGGCGAAGATAAGCCCGAGCACCCCAAGAAAAAGGAATTCGGAGAAAGGTATACTGCAGCGTATTGGCGGATTTTGAAGGCGACAGACATTGGCGCATTTGTGATTTCCAACGACGCGGAAGCAGTGTTGAAGAAGCTGCAGAATCGTCCGCGATTGAAGTGGGAAGAAAATCCACCTTGGGAGATTTACGAAGCGGATGAGAAACACTATCGCCAAGCGTTAGCTGTTATTCGATCGATTGCTCACAGAGAACTCGGCGTATGAAAAGAGAGCCGATACAGACGCCAAACCAACACCCTCCAACGTGGCCCATCTTGACCGTCTCGGCGAAGATGATCCGCGCGGCGGTCAGGACTGTCTCAGTGATCTTAGGGCTATGTATGATCGCAGTGACTCTTTTCGGACATGTTAGATATCAGGGTTTCGACAGTCCATATTTCGGTCTCATGGTTGGCTTTGCACTCATTGTCACACCTGGAAGCACACTTGTTATGGTCTTAACGTATTTCACATTGATCGTGCTGTTGGTCATCAGCGGTATTGTAGTGGGCGCACTGTTCTCACGCTTGCTTGGAACCTTTGGAGCATATCTCGGATTCACGCTCGGACTCGCTCTCGGTTGTTGGATTGCCGCCGTTTCGAGAGGATTTGAGCTAGCCGGCAAGGTCGGTGAGTGGATAGATCGAAAGCCGTGAAGGCCCCCATCCAAAGTCGTTACAATTGACCTCACAGGGAATCAGATCCAGCTCTTGTCGTCATCGCCAGCCACCAATCGACGATAGCTTGGCAAGCGCCTCGGTCTGCTTCGTGAATGCCAGGTGGGTGTAGCGCGCGTGCGCCTCGTCGGTGTCGTGGCCGGCGAGTGCTTTCCGCACGTCGGCGGAAACGTCCGCATTCGCGAGGCGGGAAACGAAGGTGTGCCGCAGGCTGTGGAAACTCTTCGTGCGCACCTGCCGGCCCCGGCCTTGCTTCTCGCGGCCCACCGGGGCGGCGATTTTGGCGCGTTCCATCAGACGGCCAAACTCGTTCGATAGTCCGCCGTTGCGGCCCGTGATCCGCCCGTGCAGCGACGGAAACAGCGGCGCCTTGCCCACGCCTGCGGGAAGCGATGCCAGAAAATCGCGCAGCTCGCCCGCCAGCGGCTGCACCAGCGGCTTGTCGGTTTTGCTCGGGGTGGCGGTCAGGGTGCGGGCCGCCATATCCACGTTTTTCCATGTCAGGCCGGCCATGTCGGCCAGACGCAACCCCGTCCACACGGCCACCAGCACCGCTCCCTGCCAGTCGGTCCCCTTCGCCGTGCGGAGCAGCGCGGCAACGTCGGAATCGGTGAACGGCTCCCGCTCGTCCGATCTCTCGGCGAGGTTGGCAATCGCATCGCACGGGTTGTGCAGGATTTCACCGCGGCGCTTGGCGGCGTTGAGCGCGGCCCGCAGCACGCCCAGCCCGAGATTCGCCGACTTGCCCGACACACCCGCCGCCAGCTCGGCGTTGCGCCAGCTTTCGACCTCGGAAACGCTGACAGACGCCACGGATGCCCCTGCCCTCACCTCGCCGATATGCGCGAGGAATCGCGTGAAGATGGGTCGATACCGCGCCTGCGTACTCGCCGCCCCTCCAGTCGCCTTGCACGCGTCGAGGTAGCCGTTGAGCGTGTCCCGAGTAGAGGGTGTTTTCAGCTTCTCACCCGTGCTCTGCTCCATCAATTCGCGGAGCACCTTGACGCTGGCGGCCTGGGTCAGCTCGCCGGCCCGGGCTTTGGTCGCGGAGTCCTCCCAAGCCAGCGCGATCTTCAATGCTTCGCGGTGCACCTTCTCTTTGGTCGAACGCATCACGATGCGACCCGTCGAGTCGCGGTACTTCGCCATCCAATATGGCGACCTTGGTTTCTGGCAGAGACATGGCATGGCAAAAGGGTAGACAAATAGTTCTACCAAAAGTTCTACCTTCCACCCATGTTTTTACATGTTCACAAAAGTTTCAAGTGTTGATTATGAACATCTAACACATCCGTGAACCTAGGGGATAGAAACGCGTGCTCTATCCATTTGAGCTACGGGGACTAAAGGCAGGCCCAAACATGTCCGGCGTAGGGGATTGGCAAACCAAAAAATGTCCGTTGACAGAGGGAGAGCGATTCCCAACCTTCCGCCTCCTTTTCCAACATGAGCACCACCGAAACCAAGCAGCAGACCCTTACGCCCCAGCAGATCCCGATGACCCAGCCGCAGCTGATGAGCCGCTACATCACGGACACGGGCAAGATTCTGCCCCGCAAATACACCCATCTGTCCGCCAAGGAGCAGCGCAGCGTGACGAGCAAGATCAAGCAGTCGCGCAACATGCTCACGATGCAATAAGCCCCTGCCCGCGCAGCGCTTCCGCCGGAGCCTCCGCTCCGGCTTTTTTGTGCCCAAGCAAGACAGCAGGAGAAATGGCCACGAAAAACACCAAGAACACAAAAACAGACTCCGGCATTTTACCGCGGATCACGCGGATAGAGGCACGGATTCAGGTCAAATCCACCGAGGAAAATCCCATCCGCATTCATCAGCGTAATCCGCGGTAAAACTCGGCCGCATCTTTTCGTGCTTTTCGTGTTTTTCGTGGCTAAATCTTTTCCGGAATGAAGGCCAAGATCCACGCCCCCACCCCCGCCAACCTGCGCCGGCTTGCCGCGGTGCTGCGGCGCGGTGGCTTGGTCGCAATCCCGACCGAGACGGTCTACGGCCTCGCCGCCCACGCGCTCGACGCGAAGGCCTGCCGCGCGATCTTCCGCGCCAAGGGCCGGCCGGCCAATGATCCGCTCATCGTCCACGTGCTCGATCTCGCCCATGCTGAGGAGCTGGCGAAGTTCAACGCTGCGGCCCGCCAGGTCGCCCTACGCTTCTGGCCCGGCCCGCTGACCGTTGTCCTACCCAAGAAATCTTGCGTGCCCGGCATCGTGACCTCCGGCGGACCAACCGTCGCTCTGCGGGCGCCCGCCCACCCGCTCGCGCGAAAACTCCTCGCGCTCGCCCAGGTTCCACTCGCCGCACCCAGTGCCAATCCCTTCAGTTACATCAGCCCGACCACTGCGGTCCACGTACAACAGGGCCTGGGGGGCAAGATCGGTCACATCCTCGACGGCGGCAGTTGTACCGTCGGGGTTGAATCCACCGTACTCGACCTGACCCACCCCGCCCGTCCGCGCATCCTGCGTCCCGGGGCGATCACGGCGGCCCAACTGGAAAAGGTGCTGGAAAGGAAAGTTTTTACGAAGAATCGTTCAACCAAGAGCAGTGTCCGCCTGCTGGCGCCGGGCATGCTCGAGCGGCACTACAGCCCGCGCACGCCATTGCGGCTGACTCCCCGACCGGTCGGCACGAACCAGCAGAACGCACTCATTTTTCTCCGTCAGCCCGCTGGCAAATCGCCCGCTCATGTTTATTGGCTGAGCAAACGTGGCGCCCTCGACGAAATCGCCCGCAACCTTTATCGCGTGCTGCGCGAAGCTGACGCCGGCGGACACCGTGAAATCCAGCTGGAAAAGTTGCCCGCCACCGCCGGTGGACTAGCCGCCGCGCTCAACGACCGGATGAAGCGGGCGGCCGTAAAACTGTAGGGCGAGATCTCAGCATCTCGCTTGAATTACTGGCAATCCGGCGCAGTTCGGACACCGCCCTACCCAAATCACTGCAGGTGCCGCTCCACAAACCGCGCACACTCCGTCGCGTGCGTCAGCGCAATCAGGTGCCCGCCGCCCAAGAGGAGGTCGCAATTTTTGGGCGCCGGAATCATCCGGTCCCTGCGCCCGTGGATCCGGAACACCTGCGTCGGGGTTTCGCCCAAGCCTTCCCATTGGAAAATGGCTGTGATCATACGCCGGACGAAGTCGGGATCAGCGTCCGCCAGCATGGTGGCCGCTTCGCCCGGTAGTTTTCCCGCGGAACGTTTCAGCCATTCCATCGGCACCTTGTCGGCCAGCGGGTGAAGCTTAGCGACCCAGGGATTCATCTCCTCCTTGTTCACCGCGCTGCCCACGAGGAACAGGCGCGGGATCCTCCGGAGCTTGGTGATCTCGCCCGCCACCATCCCGCCGAGCGAGCAACCGACCAGCACGTCGCCATCCGCGATTACGTAGCTCTTGATCATCGCCTCTGCGAGCTGCCGGATGCTGCGGATCCCCGGTGTGGTCACCCAATCGTGCGCCCGGAATCCGGGCAGAGTGCCCCACGGTTCCGGAAACATCCGGTGGTCGGCGCCCGTGCCTGGGAGGGCGTGGATCATCGTAGTTGTGATTCAGTTTGTCTTGTCATCGCGAGACCGGCGCAGCCGGGCGTGGCGATCCAGTCCCTCGACAAGCTCGGGACCTTGAGTGGATTCGACTTCGCTCACCACCCTGAGCCTGTCGAAGGGCTCGTCGAAACGGCTTGATGGATTGCTTCGTCGTCCGCTGCGCGGACTTCTCGCAATGACAAACTGTTTCATCACCATTATTTCCCGGCCAGCACCCCGCCGAGCGACTTCAACAATCGCTCGTTCTGCATTTTCGTGCCGACCGTGACTCGCAGCCACTCGGGTAGGCCGTAGCCCTTCACCGGACGCGTGATCACGCCGAGCCGCTGCAGGGCGTCGAACACCGTCATCCCGTCGCCGACCTTCACCAGCACGAAGTTTCCCTGCCCCGGCACGAACTCGAGCCCGAGCGCCTTGAATCCGAGCTGAAGCTGCGCGAGGCCGGCGAAATTCTCGCGGCGGCAGCGCGCGACAAACTCGCCGTCATCGAGCGCCGCCGTGGCCGCGGCGGCCGCGATCGCGTTCACGTTGAACGGCTGACGGACGCGCTGCAGGATTGCGATCAACTCCTTCGCGGCGTAGCCGTAGCCGATGCGTAGCGAGGCCAGGCCGTAGATTTTTGAAAAGGTGCGCAGGCAGATGACCTTGCACCCCTCGGCGATGAACGGGCGCAGATCAGGTGGATTCTCGAGATATTCGACGTAGGCCTCGTCCATCACGAGCAGCACGTGGGGCGGCAGGGCGCCGATAAGCGCCGCTAGCTCCCCCGCAGTGTTCGCCACGCCGACCGGGTTCGCCGGGCTGGCGAGAAACACCAACCGCGTGGCCGGCGTGATCGCCGCCAGCAGCGCCGGCAGGTCCTGCCGCAGGCCCGTCGCCAGCGGCACTTCGACCGGCTTGGCCCCAAACATCAGGGCCACCAGCTTGTAGCAGATGAAGGCCGACTGGTGCATGACACATTCTTTGCCGGGCGAGAGAAAGACGTGACCGAGCAGCTCGAGGAGCTCATTTGAGCCGTCGCCGATCACGAACTGGTCCATGCCGAGGCCGAACTTGCCGGCCAGTTTCTGCCGCAGCGCAAAGTAGCCGCCGTCCGGGTAGAGATGGGCTTCCTGCAACGCCCGCTGGGCCGCCGCGAGTCCCCGTGGCGAAGGGCCGTGCGGGTTCTCGTTGGAGGCCAGCTTGATGATGCCCGCCGGATCGAGCCCGAGTTCGCGAGCCAGGGTCTCAATCGGCTTGCCCGGCTCGTAGATGGGCTGGGTCAGGATGCCCGGGTTGGCCAGCTCGGCGAAAGTCATGCGCTGAAACGATGCCGGTTGGCGGAGTGGTTCAATCCTAAACACCGAACGACTAACCGCTAATTTTCGCTAATCTCCGCTAATTCAGAAATGAGACGGGAACGGCCCGGGATTAGCGTCCATTAGCGCCTATTAGCGGTTCCTGTTCTGAAATTCAAACGGTCCGGCTCGGGACTTTCACGTACTGCATGCCGGCGGCCACCGCCGCTTCGAAGCCCGGTCCCGCATCCTCGAACACCAGGCACTTCTCCGGCGGCACGCCCATTTTTTTAGCCGCGAGCAAAAACATATCGGGCGCGGGCTTGCCGTGGGCGACATCTTCCGGCGTCACGACCACCGGGAACAGGTCGGCGATGTGCATCAGCTCAAGCGTCTTCTTGACCACCGGCCGCGGTCCGCCCGACGCCACGCTCATCGGCGCCCGGCCGTGCAGCTTGCGTGCGAAGTCCACCACCGGCTTGATGACCTTCATCTCCGCCTGCATCTCGAGGAACAGCTCCTCCTTGTGATGGAAGACATGGTCGACATCGAGGGTAATGCCGTAGTGCTTGGCGAAGACTGCCGCCACCTTCCGCGTGGGCATGCCGCCGAGGGAGTAGAACAGTTCCTCGCTCAGCGTCCCCTTGAGCCCGGCCTGCTGCATGGCCCGGTCCCAGGCACGGTAATGCAGCGGCATCGTGTCGACGAGGGTGCCGTCGCAGTCAAAGATGTAACCAGCGAAGTCGCCGGACGGGATGTCGAGTTTCATGCGGAGCGGTCAGCGAAGCGCACCGCATGCCACGCGCAATTCATTTCGCAGCCGCCTTCAGCGCATCCCGACGCCCATCAACATAGGAGATAAAGGTGCGGCGGATTTCGTTCCGGACGCGGCGGAACACCGCCAGTTTCTCCTCCTCCGTGCCGGTCGCATGGGCCGGATCGTCGAACGGCCAATGGTGCCGGTTCACCTGGCCCGGAAAGACCGGGCAGGCCTGGTCGGCGTTGCCACAGACGGTGATCACCGTCTCGACCGGCGTCGTCAGAAACTCATTCATGGACTTAGACCGATGGCTGGAGATATCGATTCCGATTTCCTGCATCACCCGGATTGCCAGCGGATGCACATAGCCCGCCGGTTTCGAGCCGGCACTGTGCACCTCGAACAGGTCGCCGGCAACCGCGCGCAACAGGCCCTCGGCGAGGTGACTGCGGCAGGAGTTCCCGGTGCAGAGGATCAGGATCGTCGGCTTCACTCCCACCCGCTTCAGCGCCGGCCGCCGCGTGTGAGCCGGCTCTTGGGCTTCTCGGGCGCGACCTGCGGCATGCCGCCGCCGTCGAAGATGCCCGAATAGGTGTAGTTGAAGCCGTCGACCTTCTTCCAGTCGATGCTCATGCCGATGAAACGCTCGATGCTCCGCGCGTCACGCCAGGTCTCCTCGGTCACGAGGGTGAAGGCGTCGCCGCTCTTCTGCGCCCGGCCGGTTCGGCCGATGCGGTGGACGTAGTCCTCGGGATTTTCCGGGACGTCGAAATTAATCACGTGCGACACGTCGGCGATGTCGAGGCCGCGGGCGGCAATATCGGTGGCGACGAGCACCTCGTGCTTGCCAGACTTGAAGCCCTTGAGCGCATCGACGCGCTCCTGCTGGCTGCGGTCGGAGTGCATGACGGCGCAGGTGTGGCCGGCCTGTTTCAGGCGGCTGGCCACGTAGTCCGCGCCGCTCTTGGTGCGCGAGAAGATGATGACGCTGTGATATTGGGTCTGCTCGAGCAGGTGCGCGAGCAGTTCGAACTTCTGCGCCTGCACCACGGGGTAGAACGCGTGGGTGATGGTCTCGGCGGTCGAGCGCTCGCGGCTGACGGCAATCTTGAACGGGTCGCGCAGCGCCCACGCGGCGAGCTGCTCGATCTCGGGCGGCAGAGTGGCGGTGAAGAAGAGCGTCTGGCGCGACTTCGGCACCTTGGCCACTATGCGCTTCACATCGGGCAGGAAACCCATGTCGAGCATGCGGTCCACCTCGTCGAGCACGAGGGTCTGGATGTGGTCGAGCCGGATTTCGCCCTGCTCCATGAAGTCGAGGAGCCGGCCCGGGGTTGCGACCAATATGTCCATGCCGTGCGCGAGATCCTCGCGTTGCTTGCCGTAGCCGACGCCGCCGTAGATGACGGTCGTGCGCAGGTCGGTGTATTTGGAGTAATTCTTGAAGGACTCTTCCACCTGCAAAGCGAGCTCGCGGGTGGGCTCGAGCACCAGGCAGCGAATGGGGCCGTGCGTGCCGAGACGCTGCAAAATCGGGAGGGAGAAGGCCGCGGTCTTGCCCGTGCCGGTCTGGGCCGAACCGATGACATCCTTGCCGGCCAGCACGACGGGGATGGCCTGCACCTGGATCGGCGTAGGTATCTCGTAGCCTTTCTGCTGCACGGCATAGGCGAGCCGGTCACTGAGGCCAAGCGCGGTGAACGCGGTGGCGAGCTTTGGTACTTCGGGCAGGGGCTTGGCGGCGTGGGCCGCCCGGGGCGTGTGCGCCGCCGGCGTGGTCCGGGCCGGGGCGTGGGCGGGCCGGGGTGCCGGAGCCGGGCGGGCATGGCCGGAATGACCGGACTGGCCGGAGTGCGGGGCCGGTTTGCGCTCGGGGCGGTGGGCTCCTTCCCGGCTGGCGGGTTTGCCGTGCTTGGCTCCGGTCGCGGGTTTGGGCGCGGCCGGTGCGGCGCCCGATTTGAAAGTCTGCTTTAGCTTGGAGAGGAACTTGCGGAGCATGAATGAAAGGCGTGCTTATCAGGGGCAACTTGGGGCATTGCAACCCCGCAAAAAAACACGCCCCAAACGACCCGCGCATGCCCTGCCGTCACAGCCCGGCGACGGCCCCCGCGGCAGCCCCGTCGGCAATCGCGACGCAACCGGAAATGAATGACACCTGCCGAACGTCAACCGGCAGAGGGGAATGAATTTACGGAAACCAACGACGAATCGATTGATTGTATCTATCCCCGCTCGGACCGCCGCGTGCTTATGTGCACCGCGTCTCCTAAAAATTATGTCGGATTCCCCGGACCATCCAGCACCCCGCGCATCACCTTGGTGAGTTGCTCGAGGCCGTACGGCTTGGGGAGGACCGCTTGGAAGCCATGGGCCTGATAATTGGCGAGCACGGGATCGCGCGAATAGCCGCTCGAGACGATGGCGCAGACCGCCGGGTCCAGCCGGCGCAAGTGCTCCATCGCCTCGCGCCCGCCCATGCCGCCGGGGACAGTCAGGTCCATTACTACCGCCTCGTATTTCCGCCCAGCCGCCAGCGCTTCCTGGTATTTCCGCACGGCCTCGGCGCCGTCGACCGCCACCTCGCAGTCGTAACCGATGCGCTGCATAAACAGTACCGCCATCCCACGGATCGACGGCTCGTCATCCATGAACAGGATCCGGGCCCGGAAAGGCGACCGGCTGCCGTTGGCGCCCGGCGCATGGGAGGCGTTCGAGCCGAGCACGGCCGGCAGCCACAAGCGGAACAGCGTGCCCTTGCCGGGTTCGGACTCCACCACGATGTGCCCCCCGTGCTTCCGCACGATGGAATAGGCCGAGGCCAGCCCGAGGCCGCTGCCCTGCTCCTTGGTGGTGAAGTAGGGATCGAAGATCTTGGCCAGATTTTCCCGGGCGATGCCCACGCCGGTGTCAGTCACCGTGAGCTGGACATAACTTCCCGGCGGCAGCGCCGGCGCGCCGGCGGTGGTCCGCGTGAGCTCCACGTTGGCGGCCGCGATCGTGACCACGCCGCTCTCCGGCATGGCCTGCACGGCATTGATCACGAGGTTCTGCACCACCTGGCCGACCTGACCCTTGTCGGCGTTGACCTGCCATAGCCCTCGCGGGATCTGGAATTCACCGCGCGCCCGGGCCCCGTGCAGGGCAAAGCCCGCCGCTTCCTTGAGCAAATCCGGCAAGTCGATCGTCGCGCGCACGGGCTCGCCGCCCTTGGCAAAGGTCAGCAGCTGCAGGGTCAGGTCGCGGGCCCGCAGCGTCGCGCGCTTCGCCTCCTGCAACCGCGCACTGACCGGGCTGGCCGGCGGGGTGTCCGACTCCGCCAGGGTCACGTTGCCCAGCACGACCGTGAGGATGTTGTTGAAATCATGTGCGATGCCGCCCGCGAGGATGCCGACCGCCTCGAGCTTCGAGGCGCGCCCGATCTCGGATTCCAGCTGCCGGCGGGCACTGATATCGGTCACGAAGCCCTCGTAGTACAGCAGCCGTCCCGCCTCGTCCCTCACGGCGCGCGCGTTCTCCGATATCCACCCGGTGCCGCCGCCGCGGTGCTGGATCTCGGACTCGAAATCGTTCAGTTGGCCGCGGGTGTTGAGGGCCGTGATGAACTCGTCACGCCGGCCGGGCTTCACATAAAGGATGGGAGCCGTATTGTTCTCGGACCAGGTGATCACCTCCTCCGGTTTGTCGAAGCCAAGGATTCGGGCCAGCGCCGGGTTGACCGAAAGAAAACGGCCGTCAGGGCTGGTCCGGTAGATGCCGCCGACCGCCTGTTCGAAAAGCTCGCGGTAGCGTTCCTCGCTCTGCCGCAGTGCCTGCTCGGCGGCCAGCCGCTCGGTGATGTCCACCAGCACTGTCTGGGTACGCCCGAAGGTGGGCCGGCCGGCCCCATCCGTCTGCATCCGCCAATGAAAAGATAACGTGCGCCTGTCGCCGTCCAGCCGCCGGACATCGAACTCCCCTGAGGCTGAGGTCGTGCCGTGCCAGATGCGCACGGCGTTTGCGCAGCGCACGGCAAGGGTGCTTTCAGTCATGACCTCCCGCAACCGGGCGACCAGCTCGGCCTTGGTCTTTGCTCCGAGCAGCTCCAGGGCGGATTGGTTGACGTCCACCATTGGGGCCAGGTTCAGGATCGTCTCCTTCGCCTCGGGGTGTTCCCGCAGGTGGGTCCCCAGGTCCTTGACCCCATGCGCCCGCAGCTCCTCGAACCACGACCGCAGTCTTGAATAATCGAACTCCGCCACGGCGAGGGGCGCCTGTTCGAAGTGCAGCCGGTAGCGCTCCTCGCTCAGCCGCAGCGCCTGGGCGGCCTTTTTCTGCTCCGTGATCTCGGTGAAAACGAGCCGCACATTGGCCAGGTCCCGCCGGCCATCCTTTCGGCTCACCTCCCAGTTGAGAATGGAGTCAATCATCTCCCCTTCCCTGGTCTTGTAGCTGCGCTCCAACGTCAGCCGGTCGACACCCAGCCAGAGTGCCACCACTTCCTCGATGATGGAATCATAGCTTTCCGCTGTCAGCACCCCCGGCAGGCCCTCATTAAAGTCCGCCACCGTACTAAAGCCCGCCCGAGCAAGCGCGATGCGGTTGGCCGCGACAACCCGTTTAAGTTTCACCATTTCGCGCACCAATTCGGGCCGCGCCCGCAGGTGGTCCCGCAAGTCGGTAACCCCCTCCGCATGAAACCGGGCCAGGGCGGCCTCAAGGGCCGTGTAGTCCTCGATCACGATCGGAACCGGGGCCAGCTCGAAGTAGTCCCGCTGCCGCTGCTCGGATTCCGCCAGCTGCTGCGTGCGCCGCCGCACGAGTGACTGCAGCCGCTGGTTGGCGAAAAGAGCACCAAGGGCGACCAGCACCGCCAACCCCAGGATGCCGAACAGCCACCTTACCCAACCGGGCGTCCGCTCGAGCGGCGCCGAATAGACGAATCCCTGCAACCGTTCCGCCGACTTGACCCAGCCCGTGGCGATGAGCAGCTCGGCCATCCGCTTCCAGCGGCCGGGATTCATGTGCCCGACTTCCACCAAGTCTGCGTTGACCAGCCCGGCAGTGGCCGTCGCCTCCAACTGCAATCCCGCGCGGGTGAGACCAGGGGTGCGCTCCCCGGCGGGCAGACGCTCAAGAATATAGTCGATGATCTCCGCCTGGTGGCCGAGGGCATACTCCCATCCTTTGCGCACCGCCCGCAGCACGGCAGCTACCTGGCCGGGGTTGGCCGCGAGCTCCGCCTCACTGGTAAAAAGACAGTCGCCGTAGAAATCCACGCCATAGTCGACCGGACGGATCAATTTGTATTTCAGCCCAAATTCCTCCTGCACCCAATGGGCATCCGGCAAGTAGATGGTGATCGCATCTGCTTCGCCAGTTACCAGTTCGTTGTTGTTCCAGCGGTCCGTCACCGTGGTGAACTGGGTTGTTTTCAACCCCTCGAGGAACAGCATGGCCCGCAGGTCGGCATTCTTGAATCCGGGCGACAACGCGATGCGCTTGCCGATCAGGTCGGTCGGGGTGGCAATACCACTGTCTTCCCGAACCATCAGAACAAACGGAGAGTGCTGGAATATGGCCCCCACGGCCACCAACGGACTGCCCCGCAGACGCTGGTAGAGGATTTCGGATTGCGCGATACCGAACTGGGCACGGCCGCTGACGACCTCGTCAACCGGCCGCCGATTCATATTCCCGATGCGCAATTCCAAGTCCAAGCCTTCTGCTTTGAAATATCCCTGCTCCACCGCCGCGTAGATCCCGGCAAACTGGAATTGGTGAGTATAGGGCAGCTGCAAGACCACGCGCGCAGGCTCCGCGGCCTGCACCCTGCCGGCAATCACCGCCAGCCCAAGGAGCAGCATGTGGCATGGGGAGGGTCGGATTTTATCACCTGAGAACATGCGGTCGGATGGGCCTGATAGGTATTTCCCGACGGGGCGATGTCGAGGCGCAATCCCGCCGAATGCACAATTGGGCCGACCACCCTCCGGCCCACCCCAAACACGTTCGCCAAGGGTGCCGTCCCCTGCCTGACTCCCGGTTCATGTCCTCCCCGATTCGCCCCGCCCAGCCGGCCGATGTGCCCGTCATTCTCCGCCTCATCCGGGCGCTCGCCGACTACGAAAGACTCACCGCCGAGGTCACCGCCAACGAGACCCGGTTGCACAAGTCCCTCTTTCCGGACGATGGCTCCGCCCCCATGGCGCACTGCGTCATCGCCGACGTGGACGGCGCACCCGTCGGCTTCGCGCTGTACTTCTTCAACTACTCGACTTTTCTCGCCCGCCCCGGCCTGTATCTCGAAGACCTGTTCGTGCAGCCCGAATTTCGCGGCCGCGGCCTGGGCAAGGCCCTGTTGCTTCACCTCGCCAAGCTCGCCAACCAGCGCGGCTGCGGCCGCATGGAGTGGGCCGTGCTCGACTGGAACCAGCCCGCCATCGACTTCTACAAATCCCTCGGCGCCCGCCGGATGAAGGAATGGCAGGTGTGTCGCCTGGCGGGGGAGGCGCTCACACAGTACGCGTGAGCGCGATTTACGATTTATGATTCACGATTTATGATTTCCCGAACTTCGTGATCCGAACCGTCGAGACCTTTGCGCCACCGCAGACATGACTGACTCCCATTGGCCAATCACTGACTGCCAAAATCATTAATCATAAATCGTCACTACTGTCCGGCAGCATGAACCTTCACGAGAACAGATTAGGAACGTCGTTGTCATGAGTGGTTGGAGTGAAGTCCATGGCTTGTCAGTTGCCGAGAAAGTGGTGCTCTCCGCCGGTGCCTACGGATCGCCGGCGATCCTGCAGCGCTCGGGCATCGGCGACCCGGCCGACCTGCGCGCGGCGGGGATCGCACCGTTGGTCGATCTCCCCGGCGTCGGCCGCAATCTTCACGACCACCCGATCGTCGAGCTCGAATTCGCCGGCTCGGAGCGCCTCCGACAGCTCCTGGTCGAGTCGGCGAGCGCGCGTTTCACCCCGGAGGAACAGACACTCGGGAAGCTTCGTTCGAGCCGGGCGACCGGCCCCTACGATCTCCATCTGTTCCCCGTCGCAGCTCATCCGCTGAGCCTGCTCGCAGGCCGCGTCCTGCTCGTGGTCGCGGCCATGGAGCCGCGTTCGCGGGGGTGGTTGCGGGTCGCCGGTGCAGACCCCGAAGCCGAGCCTGTGATCGAACATGGCTATCTGTCGGATCCGGAGGGCAGCGACCGGGCGGTGCTGGCGGAGGGAATCGAGCGGGCCCGTGAGCTAGCTGCGACGGAGCCGCTGCGCGCGCTGATCGGCGACGAGATCCCACCGAGCCTCGACCACGCGATCGAGCAGATCCACGCCCACTATTACCATCCGGTCGGAACGTGTGCGATGGGGGCGGAGGCGGACCCGCTCGCCGTGTGCGACGGCGCGGGGCGCGTGCGTGGGATCGAAGGAGTTGTGGTAGCGGACTGCTCGCTGATGCCCGTCGTCCCCCGCGCCAACACGAACCTGCCGGCGGTGATCGTCGGCGAGCGGATCGCTGACGCTCTTCTGGCAGGCGAGAGAGGTGAATGATGACGGATACGTCTGGCGTCGCTGAGGCCGCGGTTCTCGACCCTCGTCATGCCTCCATCGGCTGAAGACCTGACTGGATCTTCGCCAGCCGCTCGACGAAGACGACGACTGAGTCTCGCGCCTGGACCCGGCGACGTCTGTCCGGGGTGTTGTGAAGTATCACACGGCCGCGATCAGGACGTGCTTGCCTGCGTGTTAGCCGGCTGCGCTCGAGATGGCTGTTACGGCGCGTTGGAAGTCGAGGTCGCCGTAGCTGCCGTTTCGGTTTGTGTTTGGGTCGATCCGGAGGCCGTGTGCGTGGTTGTCGGTGAGCAGGTCGTCTGCGCGTCCGGGCGGTGGCCGCGGTGGTGGGAGCGGCGAGACGATGCCGTAACGGTTGCGGAAGCGAATGCCTGCCTCGGCGTCACCTTCGACGGTGTAGCCGCCCTCGTGGACGACGCGATGGTGCTGGTAGCAGAGGAGTACTAGGTTCTCGAGGCTCGTTTCGCCGCCGTGTGCCCAGTGTTGGCGGTGGTGTGCCTGTAGATGGCGGCGGCGTTCGCAGCCGGGGAAACAGCAGGTTTTGCCTTCGCGTGCCTCGAGGAGCCGGCGGAGCGCGGGAGGCACCGTGCGACGGCTGCGACCGACACTGACGGGAAGGCCGTCGCGTTCGATCTGCGCCATCACGTCGGCGTCGCAGCCGAGCCGGCGGGCAGTCTCGGGCGAGATCAGCGGGCCGTCCTCTAGCTCGGAGCGGCCACGGCTATCGGCGCAGAGCGCGGCGGCGTCGACGTGGACGACGACGCGCGCCCGCTCGCCGCGAGGCTCGTGCTCTGCGACGAGCGCTGCTGCGGCGAGATCGAGCAGAGCCTCGACACGGGCAGGGCGCGGAGGATCGATGGAAGCGCCGCCAACCCCTGCCTGCGCCTGCGCCTGAGGGTCGTTCGCCGCTGCAGCGCGCTCCTCGCGGCGGCGCTCAACAACGCGCTCACGCGCTGTCTCGAGCGCCTTGATCAGCAGCGTGCCGTCCTCGGCCGCGAGCCGTGCCCGCAGAAAGAGGGTGCCGTCGTCGTCGAGGTAGTAGTCGACGTACTCGAGCTCGTGTGCCTCCCGCGCGTCTTCTGCTGCAACCCGGCGGAAGGCCCGAAGCGCCCGCTCGAGCTGCGATGCTGTGAGCGCCCCCGCAAGGTCGAGCAGGCTCTCCTCCGACGACCCTGTCGCGACCCTCGTCAGCGCCCGAACCTTCGTGAACGTGAGCTCGCCGCGCGCGAACGCAGCACGCGTCGCGGGCAGCTCCTGCAACGCCTCAGCGACCCGCAGAAACTCATGCGCCTCCCGCCCCGTGATCCCGCATCGCCAGGCGAGGAAGCCCTGCAGGTCGCTGCTGTCGCCCTGCTCGCGCAGCTCCCAGACGAGCTCGAGCCAGCGGCGGTCGCTGCGCTCAAATGCGCCGACAGGCTCGCGAGCTCGTCCACGCGCTGCTCCGTCGCCGCCTCACGCGCCGCCACACCCTCACGCACCCTCTCAACCAGCGTTGCCTCTATAGAGAACAAGACTACAGATCGGGTCGGACGGAGCGACAACGAAACAGCTCCACACGACCAGCCCGGATCACAACCCTCGAACCCCCACGACACACCCGGCAGAACCTCGAGCGGGAACACGCCACCGCCGAACGCACATGAGAAATGGTGCCAGGTCTTCTTCACTCCACCCACAGCGAGCACGCTCGGGTGAACGGCCGTGACCGAGCAACCGAGAGTGAGTAGCGACCTCACACAAGCTGCAGCCATGCCCAATGTGCGCCATCGCGATCCCCTCACGATCGTCGACCTGTCCGCTCCGTCTACCGACTACTGGATACCATCCCCACCTCGACTTGCCAAACATAGAAGCATCTGGCTCTCTGAGCCATCCCTGTTTGACGGAGACTTCGCGAAACCCGGGAGGGCTCACTCCACTCGACGGCCGGCGGACGCGGATAGAGTTCCCGGCAAGCCCGCAGGGCTTTCCACCGATGGCCATCGACATCGCATCCGACCTTCGCGCCCAACTCGAGAGCGGCCTCACGTTGCCGGCGTCGTGGTATGCCGACGCTGCCGTTCTGCGCCTCGAGCAGGAACGCATCTTCAAGCGGTCGTGGCAATACGTCGGTGTCGCGGCAAACGTCGCCGAGATCGGGCAATTCTTCGTCTGCTCGGTCGGTGACGTACCTGTCGTCGTGCTGCGCGACCGTGAGCAGCGGCTGCGTGGGTTTGTCAACGTCTGCCGCCACCGTGGGCACGAGATCGCCACGGGCTGCGGGAGGCGCGAGACGTTGCAGTGCCCCTACCACGCCTGGACATACGACCTCGACGGTTCGCTGCGCTCTGCTCCCCGCTCCGATCGCGAGCCGGGCTTCGACACCGCCGACTGGAGCCTGCTGCCGGTGCTCGTCGAGACCTGGGGGCCGCTCGTTTTCGTGAATCCGGACACGGCGTCCGCACCGCTCGTGGAGACGCTTGGTGATCTTCCGCGTGTCATGCGCGAGCGCGCGGAGTCCGAAATTCGCGCGAATCGCCTCCGACTCCCAGAGCTCGAACCGCTCACAGAATTTCCGTTGGGTCAGCACTTTTGGTGCGCCGTGCCTGGGATGTACGGTGGGTTTTCGTACCAGCTCACGCGAGCCGGCGTCGACCCGAAGCTCCTGGCGGAGAGCTGGTGCCGCGTGGTCGAGGGCTCAGAGC
Organism: Oleiharenicola sp.; assembly: GCA_025363455.1. GTDB lineage: Bacteria > Verrucomicrobiota > Verrucomicrobiia > Opitutales > Opitutaceae > Lacunisphaera. Next base: position 70,271 of record JANYDW010000040.1, read on the forward strand.
AG
>JANYDW010000045.1 GCA_025363455.1 Oleiharenicola sp.
CGCATCGAGGAACTCATCGGCTGGTGCAAGACCACGGGCAACTTCCGCAAGAGCCGCTACCGCGGCGTCGCGCGAACCAACGCGCAGGGCCAGTATGTGGCCATCGCCTGCAATCTGGTGCGCATGGCCAAACTCTCGCTCGGACCACCCGGTCTGGTGCGGGCCTGAGCGCCCGCCGCGGCCGTGGTGTGTCCGGACCCCGCGACAACGCCGCCAAAACCATGCGGACCGCGCAGAAACCGGCGCGAAAGCAAAGCCCGCAGCTCGCGCTCGTGGCCCAAAATCACCCGACGGAGCACCAAAATCTCAAAACGGGCGGTTTTTCAGCAGCCTGCTAGACGACGCCATGGTGGATCCCCGCAAAGCGATGAAGCGTGTGCCGTGATGCGACAAAAAACAGCTTATGCTGGATGCGACAGAATTTTGGGCGCACACCTAGATAGTTAGGCGACAGGGAGATGGCGGGGCGGGATGCCGCTGAGGGGATCTGCCTCCCCTAAAAATAGGGGTTGACGGTGGGGTATGCGGCTGGCTCTTTGTGACCTTTTCAACCGCCAAATCCCTCCCTTTCACCATGCCTATCGAGATCAAGATGCGTAAGAATGAGCCGATCGACCGTGCGCTGCGCCGCATGAAGAAGAAGCTCGAGCGCGAGTGCATCATCAAGGACGTGCGCATGAAGCGTTACGCCGAGAAGCCGTCGGAGCGCAAGCGCCGCAAGAACAAGGTAATGGCTTTCACCATGATGCTGCGCCGCCGCTACGCAGAGTAAGCTTCCTTTCAGACTGGTATCTGTCCGGCCGGCCGCCTTCGGGTTGCCGGCCGATTTGTTTGTGGGGGTGGAGGGCCGAAGGTAGGGCGCGACCGCTGGGCGCGCCGTAAGGACATTCGCGGACGGCCCAGCGGTCCGTCCCTACCACCAAGCCCCCGCTTGATTCCGTCCCGCTCCCGTGTCCTAGTAAAAACATCCGCGGATGAAGCCGACCATTGCCCTCTCCAGTTGCTGGCTCTCCCAGCGTCATCAGGACGGCTATGAAATGCTGCAGGAGATCGCGGGTCTGGGGTTTGAATGGGTCGAGCTCAGCCACGGCATCAAGATCACCCTCGTGCCCGGAATCCTGAAGGCGGTCGAGGAGGGGGTCATCAAAATCTCGTCGTGTCACAACTTTTGCCCGTTGCCGGCCGGCGTCACCCACGCCGCGCCCAACCTTTACATGCCTTCGTCGTCGGACGCCCGCGAGCGCGACCAGTGGCTGCGACAGAGCAAGCGCACGCTCGACTTCGCCCACCAGGTGAAGGCGCGCAAGGTGGTCCTTCACCTCGGTTCGGTGGAGTTTTTCTGGTTCAACCCGGCTGGCAAACTCGACTCCTACCTCGAGGCGCACGCCGCGACCGACCTCGCGAACGATGCCGCCTACGCAAAGCTCCTCGCCAAATCCCTTGCCAAGCTGAAAGACCGGATGCCGCCTTATTGGGAAAACACCAAGGCCGGGCTCGTCCAGCTGTTGCCCTACGCCGAGGCGAAAGGCGTGCTGCTGGGCTTTGAGAACCGCGAAGCCTTCGATGAACTGCCGCTCGACGCCGATCACCCCGACCTTTTCACCGCCATGACCAAGCCCAACGCCTGCGGTTACTGGCACGACACCGGCCACGCCCAGATCAAGCAGGACATGGGTCTGCTCAACCACCGCGAGCATCTCGAGATGAACGCGCCGAACGCCATCGGGTTTCACCTGCACGACGTCAGTGCCGAGGGTCGTGACCACCAGCCCATCGGGACGGGCAAGATTGATTTCGAGATGGTCAGCTCGTTCTGGCGGCCCGCGCACACGCTCGTACTGGAGTTCAGCCCGCGGCTCACGACAGAGCAGGTTTTATCCTCGAAACAACGCGTGGACGAACTCGTCGCCCAGCGATTTGGCGGATAGGGAACGAGTCCCTTCGACGTGCGGGCAACCTTGACTCGAAGGCCCAAGTGAGCCTCTTTGAGCCCATGGCCACCACGCTCCTTCGCACCCGGGTTGACGCCCGCCGCGCCGCCGCCGCCAAGAAAATTCTCCACGGTCTCGGCCTCGACGCCACCACCGCCGTCAACATGCTCTTCGCGCAGGTTATTGCCCGGCGCGGCCTGCCTTTTGCGGTGCAGGAAGACGGGGATGCCTACGCGCAAAGTGAATACGGCCTGACTCCCGCCGAGATGGACGCCGCTGCGAAGCGCATCCGCCAGAGCATCGCTCGTGAACGCAAGGCAGGGACCATTCGCCCGGTGAAGTCGGCCGATGACCTCCTTTGACTCCACGGCACGCTTTCGCGCCTGCCTTAAAAAGGAACGGTTGGATCGTCAGGTGGTGTTTGCCACCATGCAACTAGCCGCGGCAGCGTGGGGCCAGTCCCATCTGCACAGCGGTCGAGGGATACGCCGTCTCACCGCCGGTGCCTATGAATGTCGGCTGGACCGTGGCACTCGTCTGTTGTTTTTCTCGGAATCAGGAAGGCTGCTTTTCGACTTCGCGGGCAACCACGACCAGGTGCAGGCCTACCTGAAGAATCGCCGCTGAGCCCGCGCCTCACCCCCGAGGAAGTGCTCTCATCGAAGCAACGTCGATGAGCTCGTCGCGAAGCGGTTCGGCGGCTAGTGCGGTGGGGTCTTCGCTAATTCTTGGATTGTTTACGGCTGGGGGCATGCAGGGCGAGCCATTCCAAGTCGTCCCAAAACGCCTACTTGGTCGTAGGTATGGCATACTCGCTTGCCAGCGTGACGGTCTTCTTTTGTCCGATCTGCGAATGGTTTGTCTCTCAGGGAGAAAACATGGGCTCATGCCATCTGGTCTGTCCGACTGGGTGGCGTGACACGGTTCGCCCGAAAATAGATTATTGTTTTTCTAGTTCATAAATCCACCGCTTATGCGGGCCGGAGAGCGTGATGCGGTCGAGCTGGGTCAGCGGCACCCATTCGAGCGAGTCAGACCGGGCGATGAATTCCCGCAGGGCGGGTGTGAGCTTCGCGGCGTAGATGGACTCGGTGATCTGGAAGCGGGTGATGGCGCGGCGCTTTACCATGAGGAGACTCAACACTTTCTTGTCATCGCGAGGTGCGCGAAGCGCGCCGTGGCGATCCAGTCTCGAGACAGGCTTGGGACCTCTAACCGGCTGGATTGCTTCGTCGCCCTTGTGGGTTCTTCGCAATGACGGTATATGAATCCCGAGATCGGACGCCTCGGGCAATTCGTGGAGTCCGGCCAGGCGTTTCGCCTTGGCGTGGCCGCGACGCAGGAGGAGGCGACCACGATCCATGCACCAGACGCGGGCGACGGATTTTTGCTCGATGAGCTTGGGTTTCAGGCGCGGGAGCTTCGCGGGTTGGCCGCTGCTCCGGGCAATGCAGAACACTGCGACGGGACAAACGAGGCACAGGGGATTCTGGCGGAAGCAGACGGTCGCGCCTAGTTCCATCATCGCCTGGTTGTGCGTGCCGGGGTGGGAGCCGGTGATGAGCGCGCCGGCGAGCGGCGTGAAATGCTTCACGGCCTCGGTGCCGTCGCGGAACTGGCGGCCCTCGCCGGTCAGGCGAGCGAGGATGCGGACCACGTTGCCGTCCACGACAGCGGCGGGTTCGTCGAAGGAGATGCTCGTGATGGCCGCGGCGGTGTAGGGGCCGATGCCGGGCAGCTCGCGCCACTCAGCCGGTGAACGTGGGGGGACGGGGGCGGCAACCCAGGCCTGCGCGAGCCGGTGCAGGTTGCGGGCGCGGGAGTAGTAGCCGAGGCCTTCCCAGAGCTTCATCACCTTGGACTCGGTCGCGGCGGCGAGGGCGGCGAAGTCGGGCAGCAAGCGCAGCCAGCGGTCGAAGTAGGGGAGCACAGTAACCACCTGTGTCTGCTGGAGCATGAATTCCGAGACGACCGTCTTGTAGAGCGAGGGGGCGTCGCGCCACGGGAGCTTGCGGTGGTGGATGCGATACCAGGCATGGAGAGCCTGTTGGAAAGGTAGCCGTCGGGAAATGAGGGTTTCGGAATTGGCCACGAAAAACACAAAAAACACGAAAAGGTGTGGAGGGTCCAGCTCCCGCTGGACCGCGGCCCGGTGGAGCCGGGCCCTTTAAAGGACAATGCGTGGACCAAGGTCCGGATTTTTTTGTGTGTTTTTGTGCCTTTTTGTGGCCATCTAGACCCCATGCCCAAACGGTTCGACGACGCGGAGGAAGAAAAGCCAAAGGCGATCACCACCTACACGATCAAGCTCGACGACGCCCAGATGGAGAAGCTGCGCGCGGCGACGGCGGCCAAGCATTGGGAGGAGGTCGAGGTGCCGTATGCGCGGTTTGCCTTCAAGGGACCGAAGGTCAATGTGACGGCGTACACCAGCGGCAAGGTCGTCGTGGCCGGCAAGGATACCGAAGATTTCGTGCAGAATGTCATTGAGGCGCAGGTCACCGGTGCGCCCAAGCTCGGCTACGACGAGGTGCTGCACCCCGACTGGTATGAGCCGCACGCCGGCCTCGACGAAAGCGGCAAGGGTGACCTCTTCGGCCCGGTGGTGGCGGCGACCGTGGTGGCCGACGGCGAAGCGGTGCGTGGTTGGCTCAAGGCCGGGGTGCGCGACAGCAAGACGATCGTGGACGCCCAGATCCTCAAGCTCGACGAACTGATCCGTAACACACCAGGCGTCGTGGTCGAGACGCGCTACATGGACATGCACGAGTACAACCGGGTGATGGCCCGGCCCTACGCCAGCCTCAACCGCCTGCTCGCCCAGCACCATGCCGACGCCCTGCATGCCGCGTTGAAACTGAAGTGGGTGCCGCGTGGCCTGCTTGATCAGTTTTCGAAGGAGCCGCTCGTCCAGCGCGAGCTGAAGAAGCTGGGCGTGGAGCGGTTCACCCTCGCGATGCGCACCAAGGCAGAGGAGGACCCCGTGGTCGCGGCGGCGTCGATTGTGGCGCGGGCTGAGTTCGTCCGCTGCATGGCGGCGTTGTCCCGGCAGTTCGGCGACAAGCTCCTCAAGGGCGCCGGGGCGCAGACCAAGGCGCAGGCGGCACTGCTCATTCAACAGCTCGGTGCCCGCGCGCTGGGTGATTTCGCCAAGCTACATTTCCGCACCTGCTACGAGGTGGTGTCCGAGGCCGGCAAGCTCGATGAGCTGCCGCTGCCCGTGCCGAAGGAAAAGACCGAGTGGAAGCGGTAGGGTGGGGCATGCCGTGGTCCGGAATGTAGGAGGGGCTTTACGCCCCGACGGGATCAAGCGTTCGTGTCGGGGCGTAAAGCCCCTCCTACATTCGATCCGACGTAGAACTCCTCACGGCGCCTTCTCTTCCTCGCTAACGAGTTCGCTGATGTAGTGCGTGAATTCTTCGTCCTCGCCCTCCAGGAGCATGGGCAGGGCGTCACGAAAATCCGTCCGGCGCACCCACTCGCGCATGTAGTCCTCCCACGACTGCCACATGCGGCGGGTCTGCTTGTCCATCTTCGGCTCGTAGACGAGCAGGTAGGCGCGCTCGAACAATGAGATGAGGATGCCGAAGATGGCCTGCCGGCGCTCCTGCTGCTCCCCGGTCAGCTCCTCGCGGCTGCCCTCGCGGCGGAGCAGGTGCAAGTCGGCGTTGTCGAGCACGAGCTTGAGGAACTCCCGGTATTCGTCGGATAGGCGCTGGTAGATTTCCTCCTCCTCATTCTGGCGCTCCTTGCGCTGTTCCAGGACAAAAGTGAAAATCGCGAGAGGAAGGGCAACAATGGTCACGATGTAGCTAAGCATCTCAAGAATCTCGTGGAGGCTCATGCCGGTCAGTGAAAACGGTTTCCGGGCCAAAAACCAGCCTTGGCTGGGTCACGATCTGAAGGCCGCGGTTGGGCAGGCTACACAGAGTATGGCCTTAACTGAGGCAAAGGTGCACTTGACCGGATAGGGGTCTGATACACCCTTCTGGCATGCCCGGCATTCTCACCAAAAAGAAGCCTCCGGTTGGCAAAACCCGGAGGGCAAAAGCAGTGCGACCTACAGCCAAAGGTCCGGTTCAGCCATTGCACGGGTCCCGGGAGGAGTGGTTGCGGCAGTTGCGGGCCGAATACACGCCCGCGGTGAGCAAGCAGACCCTTCTGGTTAACGAAGATTTCCCGGTTTACGGCGAGTCGTGAATCTGGAGCTTTTCTCCTCCAAAAGAGGGAGCACCGTGCCCAACTTGGTGGGAATCCAAGCGTCGGATCTCAATATGCTGCCGACCGTCTTGGTGTGCCCCGTGCTCCCAGGTTTTCCGGTCTCGGGTGTGCGCACCACAGTCGTGATTGAAAATCGACCCTACACTGTGCTGTGTGAACTTGCGCGACCAATCAACCGGCGTGTGCTGACCAAAGTGGGCGAATTGGATCAATTAGCCTCGCGACGAGTGCTCAGCGTGTTTCACCTGATCCTCGCTCAATAACCATGCCCAAACGCCGCCAACTCCGCGGATTCGACCTGAAGCAGATTCAGGATACCGGCGGCTTGATCGGAGTGGACGAGGCAGGGCGGGGCGCGCTGGCGGGTCCGGTGGTAGCGGCAGCCGTGCTCGTGTCGCAGGAATTTCTGGAGGGGCGCTGGGCCGTGTCAAAATCCGGCCGGGTCAACGACTCCAAGCAGCTGACCGCCCCGGAGCGCGAAGAACTGTGGGCCGAGTTCGAGGAGCTGGTCGGGCAGGGACAGATCCACGCCAACTATGGGACGGCGACGGTGGCCGAAGTCGAGACGGTCAACATCCTCGGCGCGACCAAGCTGGCGATGCGCCGCGCTCTGGGGGGGATTTATCCGCCCACGGCCTTCGAATTCAAGGTGGAGCCGGACCTCTTCGCGAGCGAGGCGGAGAAGGCGGCGTTCCAGCCCACGGTGTCGTGCCGGATTCTGATCGACGGCCTGCCGCTGCGGCATTTCCCGTACCCGCACCAAGGCATCGTCAGCGGGGACGGCCGGTCGCTGTGTATCGCGATGGCCTCGATCATTGCCAAGGTGACCCGGGACCGGATGATGGACGAGTTGGACAAGCAGCATCCCGGCTACGGTTTCGCCCAACACAAAGGCTACGGCACGGAGGAGCACCGCGAGGCGATCCTCAAGCGCGGGCGCAGCGCGGTGCACCGCGACAGTTTCCTGCGGAAGCTCTTCGCCCAGCCGCGCGACCTTGAGGGGCAGATGACACTCTTTGGCTAGTCCCGGGTTGCGGAATGCGCGACTTTTGGCAATAAAGGTGGAGCCCTCGCCTGAGCGGCTTCGCTATCCTCCGTTCCAATGAACAACACCCTCCTTCGTTTCCTTCTTGCGGTCCTGTTGGGGTGCTCCGTGTGCGCGGCCGATCTTACCGTTGAGGAGCGGCTCAAGGCGCTGGAACAGCAGGTGCAGAATCTGGCAAAGGAAAACGCCGACCTGAAAAAGGAATTGGGTGGCAAGGATGGCAACGCTGCCGTGCTCGCGCTACCCGCGGGCAAGGAGACCAAGTTCAGCATCGGCGGCTTGCTGCAGGCGCAGGGTGAATTCGGCCGGGCCGCTGATCCGCGTTGGGCCGGAGTGAAGGACCGGTTCTATTTCCGCCGGGCCCGTATCTCCGTGCAGGGAAATTTCGCCGAGGATTTCGATTTCAAGGCTGAGATGGACCTGCAGGGTAATTCGCTCACCGCCGCCACCGGCCTGCTCGCCCGGGCCAATGAAGTATTCATCAACTGGCACAAATACCCCGAGGCGAACGTGCGGTTTGGTCAGATCAAGGGGGCCTTCGGCGCGGAGCAGCTGGCCAGCGACTCCAAGGGATTTACCATCGAGCGCACGTTGCCCAACGACCGCCTCACGGAAGGCCGGCAAATCGGGTTCTGTGTCAACGGCGAGGTGCTAGACAAGAAAGTCGGCTACCTGCTCACGCTGCTTAACGGCAACGGCGCCAATGCGAGCGCGAATGACAACAGCAAGTTTCAGAAAGCGGCCCGCGTTTACATTGCCGCCATGGCGACCAGCGATGACCGGCTCGTGTTTGGCGGCGACGGCCTGTGGACCGAGGACGCGGGGGTGAGCAAATCCGGCTTTGGCTTCGCGGGCAACCTGTTCACCGGCGAGCGCTCGGCCTGGGGCTTCGACGGCCTGTGGCACCACGGGCTGTTCGATCTTAGTGCGGAGTGGCTGCACAACACGTTCAAGCCCGTCGGTGCCCCCGAGTTCGAGGCCGACGGTTGGTCGGCGACGGCGGCGTATTTTATCGTGCCGGCGAAGGTACAGGGTGTGCTGCGTCATGAGGAGTTCGACCCCAACACCGGGGTCGGCGGCAACACGTCCCATTCCTGGACCATTGGGTTGAACTACTTGATCAAAGGCGAGGACCTGCGGTTCATGGTGGATTACATCTATGGCGAAGTGCCGGGCACCACGACCGATGGCGGCCGTGTGTTGACGCGGATGCAGGTGCTCTTCTGAGTAGGGGGCATCGTCCCCATGGCAGGCAAGAAGCACAGTTCGCTCGACAAGGTTCTCGGCCGGCTTGACCAGCTCGACGAGGCCAACCTGCACAATCTGGTGCAGCGACTCGTCCGCGAGCGGGCGATGCTTGAAGCGGTCTTCAATACCCTGCAGGAGGGCGTGCTCGTGATTGATGCGGCCGGCGTGATCGAATACGCCAACGAGTCGGCGGCGCGGTTGATCGGGCTGACGGAGCCGACGGCGGGCGAGACCTTGTGGCGGTTGGTCCCGGGGCTGCGCGATTCGCTGGAGACGGGCGCGGCGGACACGCCGCTCGTGACCCGCGAGTTCGAGCTGGCCTACCCGTCGCCGCGCGTCGTGCGGCTCTACATGGTGCCGTTCGGCGAAACCGGGGGCGATGACCGGCGCCACGTCATCATTCTTTCCGACATCACGGCCGAGAAGAAATCCACCGCCGAGCTGATCGAGAACGAGAAGATCTCGTCGATCCTTTTACTCGCGGCGGGCGTCGCGCACGAGCTGGGCAACCCGCTCAACTCGCTTACGATCCACCTCCAGCTCATCGACCGGAAGATGAAGAAGCTCAAGGCTTCCAAGGAGACGCGATCGCTGGAGGATTCGATCAAGATCTGTCGCGACGAGGTCACGCGACTCGACGGCATCATCAAGAATTTCCTCGAGGCCATCCGCCCGCGGCCACCCAACCTGACCGAGGTCCACCTGCCCGAGGTGATCGGCGAAGTCCTCAGCTTCCAGGCCAAGGAACTGGAAGACCGCGGCATCACCGTGGATGGAGAGCCGCCGCCTGGCACGCCGGTGATCATGGCCGACCGCGACCAGTTGAAGCAGGTGTTTTTCAACCTCATCAAGAACGCCATGGAGGCGATGCAACCCGGCGGGCGCCTGAGCTTGAAAGTCCGCACGGACGATGACTCGGTCTACGTTGCCATTGCCGACACCGGCAGCGGCATCAAGGCGGAGGACCTGGCAAAGCTCTTCCAGCCCTACCACACGACCAAGGTCAGCGGCCACGGCCTCGGGCTGATGATCGTGCAGCGCATCATGCGCGACCACGGCGGGCACGTTGGCATCGAGAGCAAGGACGGTGTCGGTACGGTCGTGACGCTCCAGTTCCCCCAGAAACACCGCCGCGTCCGGATGCTGGCGGGGGGAAATTAACCTGCGCGCTTGTTTGACGAGCATGGCAGACAAAATCTACAACGCGGATTCCCGAATGCTCAGGTATAACTTTCGCCTGACCGATTCGAAGATTGTCGTTTCACATATTGGAAAATCCGAGTGGTCGTTTGAACTGGCAGACTTGGGCCCGACGCCGGAGAGGATCCGCAAGCGTTTCGCACGGTTGGTGTTTATCCCAATTTTGTACGTTGGAACCGTAGCCTTGATCTTGTGGGAGATTTTTAAGGATAGGATCGTAGAATCCGAGATTGCGTTGTTCTACGGAATGGGAGGCGGGCTTATCATCAGTCTGTTGTGGCTCACATACCGGTGGAGCGCTCCGGTGGAATTTGCCCGGTTTCGTACGAAAGAGGGAGAACTTGCCTTCGATATCGCCAAAGGGGACAAGCAGACAATCTCGTTCGAGAGCTTCGTCGAGGAACTTGAGAAGCGGATCAAGAATCAGGGTTTGACGCAGCGTGCTCCGAACAATTGATGTTCACCATCATTGCGTTCCCGCCGGTTTCGGCGCTTCGGGCGGAGTGAGGACATAGGCCTGCCCGTTCACGATGACGTTTTTCAGGGAGACCGACCCAGGGGCGCCGAGCTGCAGGCGGTCCTTGTCCAGCTTCACGTCGATGTTTTCGAAGGTGATGTCGCGGAGTGCGTCGCCGGGATTACCGCGTACGACGCCGAAGGCGCCATAGTGGCCGGTAACGTTGCGGATCGTGATTTTGTTCACCTGGCGCGCCGGCGCTGGCAGGCCCTGCAGGTCGAAGAACTGCATCCACGGGGCGACATTGATGAGCCGGCCACCACCAGCGAGCGTGACGCCATCGATCGTGATGTTCTCGTAGTGCTGCGGAGTGTCGGGCCGCAGCTTGAGGGTCAGCACAGTGGCGCGGCCGCTCATGGTGCAGCGGCGGGCAGTGACATTGCGGACGATGGTGGCTTCGCTACCGCAGGTGATGAGGCCGCCGCCGTCGCCGATCTCGCAGTCCTCGATCAGGATGTTTTCCACCGGCGGACTATCGGCATCCTGGTCCGCGCGCGGGCCCTTGCTGCCCTTCAGTGCGATGTCGTCGTCATTGACCGAGATGTAGCAGTGGCGGATGGTCACGTCCTGCGACCTGTCCACGTCGATGCCGTCGGTGCTCGGACCATGGATGTTAAGTTTGGCGGTGCTCGGGAGAGTAATGCGGAGATTTTCGATCAGAACATCGCGGCAGCGGTAGAGGTGAAGATTCCAGAATCCGGAGTCCTGCAGGGCCAAGCCTGCGATACGCACATCGCGACAGCGGTCGATGAACAACAGCCGTGGGCGCTCGACCTCCAGGTTGGTGCACTTGGGGTTTTCCTTCCGTCGCTGCCAGAAGGCCTGCCAGAACGTCACGCCGTTGCCGTCGAGCCGGCCGGGGCCACCGATGCGTACGTGGTCGAGGACCTCGGCGTTGACGAGAGCCATGCGCCACGGCTCAAAGTGGCCCTCAATGCGCGTTTCCCTTTTCGGGTAGTCCTCGATATTGGTGGAGCCGAGGAGAACCGCACCTTCGTCGAGCCAGAGTTCGACACCGGCTTTCAGGAAAATGGAGCCACTAGTGAAGATGCCGCCCGGGATCACCACCACACCGCCCCCGGCGGCCGACGCGGTGTCGATAGCCTTCTGGATAGACGTCGAGTTGAGCGTGGTGCTGTCGGCCACGGCGCCGAACTCCCGGATCGAGTAGCGTTTCCCTGCCGCCGCAAGAGCAGGAGTTTGGGCAGCCATTCGGCTGGCTGGGAGGGAAAAGAGCAGGATGGCGCTGATCGCGGTTCGCCAGGGGCTGGGGTGCATAGTGGTGAGTTTTCGGAGTATTGCCGGGGGTTCAAGTGGGTGCGGAAGCGGTCAGTCCGGCGGGGAAACCCGCAACGTTCTTTTCTTGGAATAATCGGCCGGCTGACCTCTCTTAGTAATACATGTCCAGTGACATATTCACGCAATTGGTGGACGCGCACTACACGCCGCTGTTCCGCTTTGCCCTGAGCCTGACGAAAAATCCGTCGGACGCGGGTGATTTAACCCAGCAGACCTTTTTCATCTGGGCGAAGCAGGGGCATGCGCTGCGGGAGGAGGGGAAGGCCAAGTCATGGCTGTTCACGACCCTTTACCGGGAGTTTTTGCGCATCCGCCGCCGGGGCGATCGTATGACCGCCCTGGAAGACCTGGGGCCGGTGGAGTCGGACCCGCCAGCGCCCGAGGTGGACATGGTGACGGGCATGGATGCGAGCCTCGTGGTGGAGGCGTTGCAGGAGGTGGACGAGGTTTACCGCGTGCCGCTGACGCTCTTTTACATGCAGGACCTGTCCTACAGGGAAATCGCGGAGATGATCGAAGCCCCGATTGGCACCGTGATGTCGCGGCTGTCGCGCGGCAAGGCGCAGTTGCGCGCGGCGCTGGCCCGCAAGGAAGCGGGCGCACGGAGCAAGGTGGTCCCGTTCCAAACCAACCCAGCGAGGAAACACTCATGAACAACGCGGAGGCAAAATTCATCCTGCAAGGCTACCGGCCCAATGGCGCCGATGCCGACGATGCGACGTTCAGCGCCGCCGTCGAGCAGGCCCAGAAGGATCCGGCGCTCGGCGAGTGGTTCGCCAAGCAGCAGGCCTTTGATGCGGCGGTCAGCGCCAAGTTCGCGCAGATGGCAGCCCCGGCGGATCTCCGGGCTGCAATTCTGGCCGGCGGTCGCGTATCGGCCGCCAGTACCGCGCACCGAAATGGGTGGAACCAGCCGGTGTGGATGGCCGCAGCAGCTGCTGTGGCCGTGTTGCTGGCGACCGGACTGGTCCTGTGGCCGAAGCAGGCGGCGGCGTTTAGCGATTTTGCCCTCGCGGATGCCAGGCTGAGCGCGATCCACGGCGGGCACGGCCATGAGAACAACGAGCTGCAGGCGGTGCTGAATGATCCGGCCACGAAGCTTGGCCAGAAGCTCCCGATCAGCTTCGCCAACTTGCACGAGACCGGCTGCCGCACGATCACCTTCAAGGGCCGCGATGTGCTGGAACTCTGCTTCAAGCGCAACGGCGTGTGGTTCCACGCCTACCTCGCCCGGGTCTCCGACTTTCCCCGCGTGGCGATGAACACCACGCCGGCCTTCGAGGACCGGGGCAGCACGGCGATGGCCTCCTGGACCGACGCCGAGCACCTCATCGTGGTGGTCAGCAAGACCGGGCGGAAGAATCTCGAGGCGTTGTTGTGACAGGGGGTGGCGTTATACCGCGCGAACACACCCCGGCGCTTGCGCGCCACCCCTCTTGATAGAGGGGAAGCAATCACATTTGCGAGGATCCCCTCTATGAAGAGGGGTGCCCGTCAGGGCGGGGTGTGTGGCGCTGCAAGAGTACGACCAGCCAGCCAGATTTGGCTGTGCGTGGCAGTTGTTGCACCGTAGCTTGAAACCGTGAGCAAGCCCACCCCTGCGACTCCCGAGCATCTGCGGCTGGCCGAGGATGCCGACCGCAAGAAGAACTGGAAGCGGTGGGGTCCGTATCTGGCCGAGCGACAGTGGGGCACGGTGCGCGAGGATTACTCGGCCGACAGCGATGCGTGGAAGTATTTCCCCTTCGAGCAGGCGCAGAGCCGGGCCTATCGCTGGGGGGAGGACGGCCTGCTCGGCATCAGCGACCGCGAATGCCGGCTATGCTTCGCCCTCGCGCTCTGGAACGGCCGCGACCCGCGTCTGAAGGAGCGGCTGTTCGGGCTGTCGGGTCCGGAGGGCAACCACGGGGAGGATGTGAAGGAGGCGTATTTCTACACGGCCAGCACACCGACCCACAGCCACATGCGGGCGGTCTACCATTATCCGCAGGCGGAGTTTCCCTACGCCCGGCTCCGCCAGGAGAATGCCCGGCGTGGGCGGAACGAACCCGAGTTCGAACTCGAGGACACGGGGATCTTCGCCGGAAACCGCTACTTCGAGGTCGCGGTGGAATATGCGAAGGCCGGGCCCAACGACGTGCTGATCGAGATCGCGGCGAAAAATTGCGGGCCGGAGGCGGCGACGTTGCACCTGCTGCCGACATTATGGTTCCGCAACACCTGGTCGTGGGGCTGCAAGCACGAGGGCTGTGAGGTGAAGCCCCGTATGCAGCAGATCGTACCGGGTCAGGTGATGGCGCATCATCCCACGCTCGGCCGGTATTTCTGGGAGATCGAACCGGCAGGGGGCAAGGCCGCGACCCTGCTGTTCACCGACAACGAGACCAATGTGCGGAAACTTTTTGGCGCGGACAATGCCGGGCCGCAGGTGAAGGACGCCTTTGATGACTTCGTGGTGCATGGCCGGGCGGAGGCGGTGAACCCGAAGCGCATTGGCACGAAGGCCGCCGCGCACCGCGTGCTGACGCTGGCGCCGGGCGAGGTGCAGGTCATGCGGCTGCGGCTCTATGACGACGCCGAGGCGCCGAAGCAGGCGTTCGGCGAGTCATTCGGGCAGGTCTGGGATCTGCGGCGGAGGGAAGCAGAGGAGTTCTACGCGACGGTGCTGCCGCCCTGCGTGAGCGACGATGAGCGCAACGTGGCCCGGCAGGCCTTCGCGGGCCTGCTGTGGTCGAAGCAGTTTTATCACTTCATCGTGGCCGACTGGCTGGAGGGCGATCCGGCGCAACCGGCGCCGCCCGCGGCGCGACGCAGCGGGCGCAACAGCGACTGGCCGCACCTGTTCAATCGCGACATCATCTCGATGCCGGACAAGTGGGAGTATCCGTGGTTCGCCGCGTGGGACCTGGCTTTCCACATGATCCCGTTTGCGCGGATCGACCCGCACTTTGCCAAGGAGCAGCTGAACCTCTTCCTGCGCGAGTGGTACATGCACCCGAACGGCCAGATCCCAGCCTACGAGTGGAACTTTTCCGACGTGAACCCACCGGTGCACGCGTGGGCCTGCTGGCGCGTCTACAAGATGACCGGACCCCGCGGCGGCCGCGACCGGCTCTTCCTGGCGCGGGTGTTTCAGAAATTGTTGGTGAATTTCACGTGGTGGGTGAACCGCAAGGACCCGGGCGGGAAGCACCTGTTCTCGGGCGGATTCCTCGGCCTCGACAACATCGGGGTGTTCGATCGCTCCAAGCCCCTGCCGACCGGTGGCTCGCTGGAGCAGGCCGACGGGACGGCGTGGATGGCATTTTATTGCAGCACGATGCTGGCGATGGCGCTGGAACTGGCGGAGGGTGACCCGGCCTACGAGGACATCGCGTCGAAGTTCTTCGAGCATTTCGTGGCCATCGCCGATGCGATGAACCGCCTTGGCGGCACCGGGCTGTGGCACGAGGAGGACGGTTTCTATTACGACCAGCTCAAGATGGACGGAAAATCATTCCCGCTGCGGCTGCGGTCGATGGTGGGCATCATTCCGTTGTTCGCGGTCGAATTCATCGAGGAGGAACGGCTGGATAAGCTGCCGGGTTTCGCGAAGCGCACGCGGTGGTTCCTCGAGAATCGCAAGGATCTGGCCGCGCACATTTCCTACATGACGCGGGGCAAGACAGACAAGGGGCTGCGCCTGCTGGCGATCCCGTCACGAGACCGGCTGGAACGGATGCTGAAGTATGTCTTCGACGAGAAGGAATTTCTTTCGCCCTATGGGGTGAGGTCGCTCTCGAAAGTCTATCAGGACCACCCGTTCGTGTTGCAGGCTGGTGGGCAGGAATACCGGGTGGGCTACGTGCCCGGGGAGTCCGATTCCGGGCTGTTTGGCGGCAATTCCAACTGGCGCGGCCCAGTGTGGTTTCCGACCAACTTTCTGCTGATCGAGGCGCTGGAGCGCTACCATCACTTTTACGGCGACAGCCTGATGGTGGAGTTTCCGACGGGCAGCGGGCACAAGATTACCCTGAAAGCAGCGGCGCAGGAGCTGTCGCGCCGGCTGGTCATGCTGTTCGTACCGGGCGGGGATGGCAGCAGGGCCTGTCATGGGGGAGGGCCTCAGGCAGGTAATGAGGCTCGCCTGAAGGACATGGTCCTCTTCCATGAGTATTTCCACGGCGAGACTGGCCAAGGTCTGGGGGCTAGTCATCAGACAGGTTGGACAGCCTTGGTAGCGCGATTGATCGAGGGTTCAGGCCTCGAACAGACCCGAAAGTTATAAAGATTTTTGGGCAAGAACGGCACGTAAAAGACGCGCTTTTTACGGGAGCCGGAAACGATTTAGTCAAAAGAGTGTCACCCAGTCGCTAAGTCATTTTTACAGGAGAAAATCCTGCTTGTCGGGGTCTGGTAGTTGCTCTTTGTGCGAGCCACCTGCGACATGAAAAGACTCCTCACATACATTCTCCTGTTGATCTCCGTTCTGGGTTTTACACTTAAAGCCCGGGCCGACGACCGGTGGGAGACATTGCGGGCGATCAACTGGGTCGAGAATCCCACCAACCACACCAGAATGGGCCGATTTGGCGAACTGGGGCCCTACCAGTTCCGGTCGGCCACGTGGCGAATGCACACCAGAAAGTCCTTCTCACTGGCGACCCAGCGCGAGGCGGCCGACGAGGTCGCTGTTATGCACTACGAGTGGATCAAGCGCTCGCTGGAGAAGGCCGGGGTGGACGCCAGTGCGTTCAACATCGCCATGGCTTGGAACACCGGGGTGGACAACGTCGTGAACGGCCGGGCGCCGGACGTCAGCTACGACTACGCGGAGCGGGTCACCAACCTCGTGCAGAATTTCAAACGGAATGCGGCCCGGGTGCCGGTCGAAAACATCGCGGCGGTCCAGGCGATCCCGGTCCAGCGGCCGGTCATCGGCATGGTGCACTTTGCCGTGCTGCCGGATGCCCCGCGCTTCGAGATTGTGCTGCCGCCACCGGCTCCGGACCCGGTGGTTTACACGAATCGCGAGCCCGCCCCGGTCAACGCTTCGCCGCTCTTCGTGGTCACGACCACGGCGACACTGACCCCGCAGTTCAACCTGCTGGCGAGGTTGTCCAACTAGGAGTCAACGGTCAGCAGGTTTGACTGTAACGGCGCTCTATGAGCGCCGGCACTCCATCCGGCGGTCACAGACCGCCGCTACAGCACAAGGCACGCGCTGCGACCCTATTCCAGAAAGGAAATCTGCTTGGGCGACTTGCCGGCCTTACGGACTGCCTCCTCCTCGGGCGTGGAGCTGAGGTGTCGGGGCGGGCGGGTCATGCGCGTGGCTACGGCGGCCTCGCGGTCGCTCACGATGCGGTCACACATCTTCTCAATCTGCAGGTGGAGCCAGTGGGTGGTGGCGCTGTTCTCGCTGTAGTCGGCCGGGCCATAATGGTCGATGCGGCCCGTCTGCCGCAAGCGGTCATTCTGCTCGAACTCGGCGCGCACGGCGGGATTGTAGACGGCGTAGGTCCTGCCGCCGCCCTTCTTGACGACGGAGAAGCTCGGGACGTCGCTCGGGCCGTCGGCGATGTAGATCATGTTCTGGAGCGGGATGCGGCGATCCTCCGGGGTGACCTTGGCGTTGACGTCGATCGCGGGGTTGCGGTTCGTGCCCTTGTTGATCTCGAAGATGGCGCGGGTCTTGGTGGTGTTGTCGATCATGACGCCGATCTGGGCGATCTCGGCGGCGGCATCGAGGGTCATCTCCTTCTGCTTGAGGAAACCGGGGCGGAGGGGGTTCTCGATGAATTCGCAGGCCCAGATGGCGTCGATGTGCGGGGCAAGGGCGCTGCCGCGAATCATCTCGGCGAGGCCCGTGCTGACAACATAGTGCTCGAGCTGGATCTCATGTTTGGCGTATTCGGGCTTGGCTTTCACCCAGGCGCGCGACGAGGCGAAGAATCCAGGCAGGCCGGGGTACAAGCCGATCTCCTGGCCGCACTCGCGGAGGATCTTGTTGTTGAGGCCGGCCATCTTCCCCGCGATCACGTAGGTGAGCAGGTGGTTGAGGTAGCTGATCTCGGGCGAGATATTGTACCCACGCTTCCGGTAGTTCTCCGCGAGGGCGTTGGTCTCCGCCCAGAAGGTGGCCTCGTCGATGCCGTAGCGACGGAAAAGCGGCGCCTGCATGTAGGCCGGGATCAAAGTCTTGTCAAAATCCCAGACGCAGGCGATGATGTTCTGAGTGAAGAGCGTAGAGGCCATCGCGGATATATTCTACTAGACGGCGAGTATGCCGTTCAGCTTGGCCGTTGATAAAGCCGCCGTCTGCGGCTTAAGCAATTCACAATTTTCCCGTCCCCCTTTCCCGCATGGATCAGCTTCCCGACATCATCACTTTCCGCCGCCGCCTCGACGAACTCGATGCGCAGATGGCGGACCCGTCGTTCTACACCAACCCGCGCAAGGCGGCGGACATCTCGCGCGAGCAGCAGGGCCTGCGGCAGATGACCGACAATTACCAAGTCTACGAACGGATGGGCCGGGACCTGGAGGACCACGCCAAGCTGATCAAGGATCCGCGCGCCGATGCCGAGTTGCGCGCCCTGGCCCAGCAGGAAATCCCAGACCTGACGCAACAACGCGAGACGCTGAAGCAGTCAATTCTCCTCGCGATGATCCCTCCGGAACCGTCCGATTCGCGCAACACGGTGTTTGAAATTCGCGCCGGCACGGGCGGGGACGAGGCCAGCCTCTTTGCCGCCGAACTCTACCGGCTCTACACCAAGTATGCCGAGGGGCGCGGTTGGAAGATCCAGCCCATGAGCTCCAGCGCCTCCGACCGCGGCGGGTTGAAGGAGGTCATCTTCCTCATCACGGGGCAGCAGGTCTACAAGCAGCTCAAATACGAGAGCGGCGTGCACCGCGTGCAACGGATTCCCGTCACCGAGGCGAATGGCCGCATCCACACCTCCACGATCACCGTCGCCGTGCTGCCCGAGGCCGAGGAGGTGGACGTGCAGATCGATCCGCAGGATCTGGACGTCACGGTGATGCGGGCCAGCGGACCGGGCGGGCAGGGGGTCAACACGACCGACTCGGCGGTACGCCTCGTGCACAAGCCGAGCGGACTGACTGTTTACTGCGCCGACGACCGCTCGCAGATCAAGAACAAGGCGCGCGCCATGGCGGTGCTGCGTTCGCGCTTGCTCAAGCTTAAGGAGGACGAAGAGCAGGCCAAGTATGCCGCCCAGCGCCGCACGCAGATCGGCACCGGCGGACGCAGTGAACGCATCCGCACCTATAATTTTCCGCAGAACCGCCTCACCGACCACCGGATCGGCCTGACACTCTACAACCTGCCCGCGGTCATGGAGGGCGACATTGATCCGATCATCACCGCACTGCAGCGGGCGGACTTCGAGGAGAAGCTGGCTCTGCTGACCGGAGGACCGTTGCCCGTGCGGACCGGCCCTGTCGGGGACGACGAGTAAGCCATGCTGACCGTACTCGAGATCATCAAGCGCACGACTGAGTTCCTCGAGAAACGAGGCGTCGAGGGCGCGCGGTTGAACAGCGAGCTGCTCATCGGTCATGCGCTCGGGCTGAAGCGCATGCAGCTTTACTTGCAGTTCGAGCGTCCCTTGACCGAACCGGAACTGGAGAAAATCCGCCCGCTGGTGAAACGGCGCAGCAATCGCGAGCCGCTGCAATATATCACCGGGGAGACCGAATTCTCCGGCTTGAAATTGAAGGTGGACCGGCGGGCGCTGATCCCACGGCCAGAGACCGAATATCTGATTGAAACCGTGCTGGGCCGGGTGACAGTCCCGCCGGCCTCCATCCTCGATTTGGGCACGGGCACCGGGGCCATCGCGCTGGTGCTGGCGACCAAGTATCCGGCCGCGACCGTCACGGCGGTGGACAAGAGTGTGGAGGCGCTGGCGCTGGCGCGCGAAAACGCGGAGGTGCTGGGTCTGGCCCCCCGCGTGAGCTTCATGGAGTCCAATTGGTTCACGGCCTTGCCGGCGGAGGCACGCTATGAATTAATTGTCGCGAACCCACCCTACCTTACGGACACGGAAATCCGGGAAGCTCAGCCAGAGGTGAAGGACTATGAGCCGCTGTCCGCCTTGGCGGCGGGAGAAAATGGCATGGCTGATCTCGTAAGCATCATCCGGGACGCCCGCGTGCATCTGGCTCCGGGCGGCTTGCTGGCTTGCGAGACGGGCATCGCCCAACATGCGCACTTGCGGCCACAGGCCGCCGCAGCCGGATACGCGCGGACGGAATCGCTGCGGGACCTGACAGGACGCGAGCGTTACCTGCTAGCCTTTGTGTAGGCTGGTGGCGGCGACCGGGGCTTGGGGGTCGACCCAGGCCAGCGGGTTGTTGTTCAGGCGCGTGGCGTCGGTGACAACACGGAGGGTCTCCCGCAAATGGACGTCCAGCTTGCTTTCTGTTTCGGGGTCGATGGCGTCGGTATCACCTTCGTCCGTGGTCGGGGCGGGAGTTGCTGCGGCGGTGGCGGGAGTGGCATTGGTGGTAGCTGCAGGGGCGGCAGGAGTAGCACCGGTGATGGCAACGGGCGTGGTAGCTGCAGGGGTGGTGGCAGGTGGGGTAGTTGCGGTAACTGGGGGTTTGGATGCCGCGGCGGCCGCCTCCGCCTTGAGAACGGAAGCGAGCTTCACCTCGTGCGAGACGTAGTTGGTCTTGGCCAGCCGATCGCGTTCCGTATTCAAGGTTTTCTGGAAGCCGTCATCCGCTTTCTTGAGGGCTTTGCGCTGCTCCAAATTGAGGGACACGGTTTTCTGTTCCTGGCGCTCCTTGAACCAGTCGATGTTCTTTTTCAAGTAGGCGAATTCCTCCAGTGAATCCTGCCGGGCGAGGCTGGCCTGGCGCAACGGCTGCACGAAAGTTTGGGCCAGGGGCTTGCCTTTGAAGCTGGTGGGTTTGATCTCGTCCCACATGAGGGCGTGGGGCAGGCTGGATTCGCCAATGTTCGGGATATAGTCATCAATCGAGGGCAGGATGACGTCCGGGGTGACGCCCTTGTTCTGGGTGGACGCGCCGTTGGGAAGGTAGAATTTGCGCACGGTGAGCTTGGCGGCGCCAGTGTTGGTCAGCTCCTGGCTCATGCGCGGTATGTAATTTTTCATTTCCAGCACGGCCTGGACGGTGCCCTTGCCATGGGTGGAGCTGTCGCCGATGATGACGGCCCGACCATAGTTCTGCAGGGCACCGGCGAAGATTTCGGAGGCAGAAGCGCTGAAGCGCGACGTGAGGAGGGCGAGCGGCCCGTCATAGGCGACGGCCGGGTTGGTGTCGCTGTCCACGTTGATCTGGCCCTGGAAGTCGCGTTCCTGCACAACGGGACCCTCCTTGATGAAGAGGCCCGTAAGGTTTACCGCTTCAGACAGCAGGCCGCCGCCATTGCGACGCAGGTCGATGACCAGGGCCTTGATGCCTTCGGCCTTGAGTTTGCCGATCAACTCGGCGACGTCCTGCGAGGCGGTGTTGCGCACATCCTCGGGGGCCGTGTCCTCGGGGGAGCCGTCATAAAAGGAGCGCAGCTCGATGACGCCTACACGTATGGTCTCGCCCTCTTTCTGGCCGGGGAGATCATAGGTCGTCGCGGTGGCGCGAGATTCATCCAGCTTGACCACGTCGCGGATGATGTGGACCTGCTTGGTTTGCGACGCATCGACGGCATTGTGGGGCAGAATGGTCAGGGTCACCTTGGTGCCCTTGGCCCCGCGGATCATGTCCACGATGCGGCGCAATTTCATGCCGATGATGTCGACCACCTCGCCGCCCTCCTGCTGCACGGCCACAATCTTGTCGTTCATATGGATCTGGCCGCTCAAGTCAGCCGGAGTGCCCGGTTTGATCTCGCGCACGATGCAATGATCCTCATCGAGGCCCAGCACCGCGCCAATCCCGACGAGCGAAAGCTTCATCTGGATGCTGAAGTCCTGCAGGGAATCGGCGGACAGGAAGTCGGAATGCGGGTCGTACATCCGCGTGAGGCTGGTGAGGAACATCTCCTGGATGTCGCGGGACTCGTAGTCGCCGAGGTTCTTCAGCATGCGCTCGTAGCGCTTGCGGAGGGTGGTCTTGGCATCCTCCACGGTCTTCTTGCCCAGCAGGTCATGGAGCATCTCGTATTTGAGGCGTTTGCGCCACAGGTCGTCGGCCTCCCCGGCCGTGGCCGGGAATGCGCTTTTGCTGCGGTCAGGGGTGTAGGACTCCTGGGTGGTGAAATCGAACTCTTTGGGGAGTTCCGTGAAGATCCAGGAAGCGCGGGACTGGACGCGCTGTTCGTAGACCTTGTAGATGTCGAAGGCGGTATCGATGTTGCCCAGGTAGGTCAGGTCGGTCTCGATGCGCGGGCCGTACTGCTTGCGGAAGGCCTGCTCATCCCCCAAGGTGAAGAACAGCCGCTGGGGATCCAGTTCCTGCATATAGGCTGTGATGAGCTGGGGGTAGTCGGCCGTCGTGACCGCATCCTTGTTGTAGTGAAAGTACTCCAGCATCTGGACGAGGTAGCGGGTCTCGAGCTTCATGACCGGGGTGGTCTTGAGTTCGCGATCCGGGACAGCGGCGAGGCCGAGGTTAGCCAGAACAAGGAGAAGGGCGGAGCCGGAAAGAAGGCGGGAGAGGAGTTTCACGAGAGAGGGTTGGATAACGATCAGAGATTAGTGGCCGGATCGCGGGTTTTGTTTCCTTAATAGTGACGATCGGTCGCCCGACGTGATGAGTCGGCGGGCTAGTGTTTGCTGAGCAAATCCTTCGCCTCGTCAAGCGTACGCTTTTCCTCATCGCTCAGAGAGCCAAAGCCCTGGCTGTTGATCTTGTCGAGGATCCGGTCAACATCAGCGCGCAGGGCAGCCGGGGGCCGGCGCCGGCCATAGACCGGGGTGGGGGCGGTTTTTTTGTCAGAGCTAAATCGCAGCCAGCCGGGCAGGGAAAAAACAGCGGCACGATCCCAGCCCGCTCGCGCGTGGATAAAACGAAAATATATCCAGCCTGCCAGCATGCCACCGAGGTGGGCCGAGGGCGTCAGTCCCAGCGGTACGCCGGCCCCGAAGAACTCATAAAACAGCAATCCCAACAAATTGAGCCCGGCCACGGCAATGACGATGTGTTTGAGTCGGACGCTGACCGGAAAGAAGAACACGCTCATTTCCAGATTTGGATGGATGCCGGCGAGGACCACCAGGAGGCCGAATACGCCAGCCCCCGCCCCGATGTGTTCGCCGCCATGCCGCCAATTGACGGCGGCCCACGCCAGGCCGCCGAGCAGGATGATGGCCGCATAAACGGCCAGAAACCTCCTCGATCCCAGCATGGGTTCCAATTCCCGCCCCACAAAAACCAGGCCGAGGATGGTGAACAGGATATGGAAGGGATTGCCCGTGCTATGCAGCAGACTGTGGGTCGCGAGAGTCCACAGGTGCCATTCCTTAAGGCCGGAAATTGTGAGGGCCAGTTGATTGATCAGTGTGGCACCGGAACCTGACCAAGGGGCCAGCAAAACGAGCTGGAGGACAAAGGCCGCGCAAATGGTGGCCACCAGCCAGACCAAGGTGGTGGTGGTCCGGCGAGGATAGTCATCGCGCATATAATCGCGGGCAGAAGACATCGGGTGAAATATGCTCGCATCGACAGTTAACACAAGTACATCGAATAACAGTGACAGGCATTGGCCTAACCCGGTGCTACTTCTTGACAGGATAATGATTTCCCCTTGATTGACCCAACCCATGGCCAACAAAGCTGAAAAATGGAAAGACAATGCCGGCGGCAAATTTTACGTCGACCAGCAGTGCATTGATTGTGATCTCTGTCGGGAAACGGCCCCGGCGTTTTTCAAGCGCCATGAAGAGGGCGGTTACTCATTTGTTCATACCCAGCCGACCACTGAGGAAGATGCCGCGCTTTGCATGGAAGCCCTTGAGGGCTGCCCGGTAGAAGCCATCGGCAACGATGGCGAATAATCGGCCCGCCGAGTGACCAAGCCGCTGCTTAGCTTGCGGCTTTCTTTTTCTCTCCTATGTTAAGCAGGTTGTAATTTCATTTTAACCCAATGCTGAATATCAAACTCATCACCTGCGGCCTCATCGCGAGCGCGTCTCTCTTCGGCCCTCTGGCGGCGCAAGAAATCATCGTGCTGCCCAAGGTCTCCGTCTACTCCGAGCAGGTCGCCAATCAGACTCCGGTCTCGACCTTTGCCATGCCAGTCTCCGGCCTGCAATTCGAGCCGCGGGTCGATGTCCAGGCGCGCAACCTGGCGGAAGGCCAGGCTGACGTCGCCATCCGCGGGGGAGTGTTTGAAAACACCGGTTTCAAGTTCGGCGCCTTTTCAGTCTATGATCCGCAAACCGGGCACTATCTGGCCGAACTGCCGATCGCCCCGGCGATGCTGACCTCGCCCCGTATTATGACTGGCGCCGATAATGCGGTGGGAGGGATCAATGCCGAGGTCGGCACGGTGGCCTACGGCTGGCAGCCGATCACCCAGCGGGGCGAACTCTCGGCCGCCTTCGGCGACTACAATAGCAACCGCCAGAGTTTCTACCAAGGCGTGGTGCGGCCTACTGGCACGATTGGCCAGACCGTCGGCGCGGACCTTGAGTTGTCCCGCTCCGAGTCGGACGGCTCGGTGCCGTTCGGCGACCACAATTTCAAACGCGCGGCGGGCCGCGTGCAGTTGCGCGATGAACACAGCCAGACGGATCTCTTTGCCGGCTGGCAGAAGAAGTTCTTCGGCTGGCCGAACCTCTACACGCCCTTCGGCGTCAATGAAACCGAAAGCCTCAAAACCGAACTCTACGCTATCAACCACCGGGAGTGGACCACGGCGGAAAACTACTGGCAGGTAGGCGCCTATTATCGGCGCAACTATGATGACTATGAATTCAACCGGTTTGTGCCGGGCCAGTTCAATCCGTATCAGCACACCACCCATGTTCGCGCCGTGGCCCTGGACGGACATCAGGCTTCCGGAGCCTGGGCGCTGGCGTTCAGCGCGCAGTACATGCGCGACAACATCGAATCCACCGCGCTGACCTTTGGCCGCTTCAAGAGCCGCGACTACCTGAAGCTGGCTGTGGTGCCGGAATACACCAATGACACGGCCAATGGGCCGGTCACGCTGCGGGCCGGCGCGACCTATGATCACACCAACCGAGACTCCTCTGCGGTTTCACCCGTATTCGAGGTCGCCCTCAAACCCTCGACCGGCTTGCGCGTCTACGCGCATTACGCGGAAAGCACCCAAGTACCGACCTACACCGCGCTCAATTCCAACCCGGCGGCCGGGCTTTTCCGCGGCAACCCCGCTCTCGGCCGCGAAACCAGCCGCAACCTGGAGACGGGGGTCGATTTCACCCGGGACGCGTGGACGGTCCAAGCCGCGATCTTCCAGCGCTGGGACGACCAGCTGGTGGACTGGACTTTCCGCAACAGCGCCAGCAGCGCCCGCAGTGCAAAGCCGGTGGACCTTCGCACCACGGGATTCGAACTGGTCGCCGCGAAGCGCACTCAGCGTTACGATCTGATCCTCGGCTATACTTTTCTCGACAAGACCGCTGATTATGGTTCGGCCACCATCGACGCCAGTTTCTACGCCCTCAATTTTGCGAAGCACCGCCTGACCGCCGCCGTGGTGGTCCGCCCCGTCGAAGGATTCGAAGTTCGCGTGGATAACGAATACCGCATCCAGGAAAAGAATTCGCTCCGTACCATCGGGGGCAATGAGGCGTTCCTCACGACGATCGGACTCTATTACCTGCCCCGCGCGGTCAAGGGTCTGGAGCTTTCCGCTCGGATGGACAATGTCTGGGACAGCGACTTTCAGGAAATCCCGGCCGTGCCCGCCGCCCGCAAGCAGTACTCCGTGGGGGCCGCGTATCACTGGTAAGGTGCGTCTTCAAATGTCTTGTCACCGCGAGGCCCGCGGTGGCGATGCAGTTGGATTGCCTCGTCGTCCCGCAAAACGGGAGTCCTCGCAATGACATCTTGAAGGCGTCACCCGGTCCTATTCGTTTGACAGACAGGCCGGGAGACCGGTCAGTTCGCGCCTGATGGACAATCCCTTTCTCGACCGATCCTTTCACATCCGGTGGTCCCAACTCACGGCCGACCGGGTCGAGCTGGCCATTGACGCGGCCTTGGCTACGGCCGACGCGGCGCTCGCCGCGATCACTCGCGTCGATCCCGCCCAAGCGGATTATTCGAGCACGTTTCTGGCGCTGGAAAGCGCCACCGAACTGCTCAACGAAGCCTGGGCCAAAATCACGCATCTCACCAGCGTGGCGGATGCGCCGGCCTTGCGCGCGGCCCACAATGCCGCGCTGCCCAAGGTCTCGGCCTTCCAGGCCAAGATCCCACTCAACACGGAGCTCTGGCTCCGGTTGAAAGCTGCAGCGAATCATCCGACAGTCGCTGCGTTGCGCGGCGAGCACAGGCGGTTTGTCCAGGAGACGATGGCGGACTTTCGCCAGCAGGGCGCGGATTTGCCCCCGGGGAAGAAGGAGCGCTTGGAGGCGCTCCAAAGCGAACTGGCCGCGCTTACCCAGAAATACTCGGAGAATGTACTCGATGCCACGAACGCCTGGGAGCTTGTCATCCAGGATCCGGACCGGTTGCGCGGTCTGCCCGAACACGCGCGGGAGGCGGCGCGCCAAAGCGCGTTGAAGAAGGGCTACGGCACCGAGGCGCAGCCGGCCTGGCGCGTCACGCTGCATCAGCCGTCGCAGGAGCCGGTGATGCTTTACTCCGGGGACGAGACGTTGCGCCGGGAGGTCTGGCAGGCCGCGGCGGATATCGGCCGTCGGGCGCCGCAGGCCAATCAAGAACTGGTGCAAAAGATCCTGGCGCTGCGGCAGGAGAAAGCCGTCCTGCTCGGGCAACCCCATTTTGCCGACTTGGTGTTATCGCGCCGGATGGCCAAGAGTGGGACACAGGCGCGGACTTTCCTGGAGGAATTGCACCGGCTGATCCGGCCGGCGTTCGTCCGCGAATGCCGCGAGCTGGAGGAGTTCAAGGCCCGGGAAACCGGCGCGACCGTCGCGCGACTGGCGCCGTGGGAGCTTGGCTTCTGGGCGGAGAAGCTGCGGCGCGAGCGCTACGATTTCGACGAGGAGCAGCTGCGACCCTATTTTCCTTTGCCCGGCGTGCAGGCCGGCATGTTTGAAATCGCCCGACGTGTCTTTGGCCTGCGCGTGACCGAGCTGCCGGCGGGCTCAGTGGAGACATGGCACCCGGAAGTGAAATTCTACGAGGTGCATGATGGGGCGGGGCGGCACCTTGGGTCATTCTACGCTGACTGGCACCCCCGTGAATCAAAACGCGGCGGGGCGTGGATGAATTACCTGATCACGGGCGGGCCCCGGGCCGATGGTTCGCGGGCTCCGCATTTGGGACTGATCTGCGGCAACCTCACTCCACCGAACGGAACCCAGCCGGCGCTGCTGACCCACCACGAGGTTGAGACGATCTTCCATGAATTTGGCCACCTGCTGCACCATCTATTGGGCGAGGTCGCGATCAAGTCGCTCAACGGGGTGAACGTGGCTTGGGACTTTGTCGAGCTGCCCTCGCAGATCATGGAGAACTGGTGCTGGGAGCGGGAAAGCCTGGACCTGTTCGCCCGCCACCATGTGACCGACGAACCGATTCCCGCGGTGCTGTTTGAGCGCATGATCGCCGCGAGAAATTTTCGCAGCGCGGCGGCCACGATGCGCCAGCTGGGTCTCGCCTGCCTGGACCTTGATCTGCACATGGAGCGGGTGGAGGAGATGGGGTCGGACTTGTCAGCGTGGCTGCGCGGGCGGCTGCAGGACTACCTCACGCCGACCGAGCCGGCCAGCCCGACCATCGAGAACCGTTTCACGCATGTCTTTTCGGACCCGGTGGGCTACGCGGCGGGATACTACTCCTACAAATGGGCGGAGGTGCTGGATGCGGACGCCTTCACGCGTTTCAAACGGGAGGGGATCTTTAACGGCGATGTCGGCCGGGAGTTCGTGACGAAGATCCTCAGCCGGGGCAATGGCGCCGACCCCATGGAACTGTTTATGGACTTCATGGGTCGTCCCCCTGACCAGCGGGCCTTGCTCGAGCGAGCGGGGCTGGCCCGGTTATAACCAGCACGGGGCTTTCCAGAGCGGGACTTTTCGCTGGAAAAACCAGTGCCGCTGGCAATCAGTACCTCCATACAACTTACTTTAATTCCATGACCCTCTGGTTCCTCCTCATCGCTGTTCCCATGCTCTTCGGATTGTATGCGCAGGTCCGCGTCTCCAGCGCCTACAACAAGAACATCCAGATTCCCTCGCGCGGCCGCATCACGGGGCGCGAGGCAGCGCAGGCCGTGATGGCAAGCGCCGGCATCCATGACATCGAGATCGTCCGCGTGGAGGGTCAGCTGACCGACCACTTCGACCCCAGTGAACGGCGTCTCGCTCTCTCGGAGCACAACTATGACGGCACCAGCCTCGCCGCGCTGGGCGTCGCCGCCCACGAAGCCGGTCACGCCATCCAACAGAAGGTCGGCTACAGCCTGATGAATTTCCGCCAGGTACTGGTGCCGGCCACGAAGATTTCATCCGGGGCCTCGCAGTTGCTGATCATCGCCGGCATCGTGATGGGGGCCAAGGGGCTCGGCGGCATCTTCCTGACGCTCGGCGCCGTGGCGCTCGCGGTCATCTGTCTTTTCCAGCTGGTCACGCTGCCGGTGGAGTTTGACGCCAGCAACCGCGCCAAGGCCCAGCTCGTCACCCTGGGTATCCTTGACCGCGATGAAATGCCGGGCGTCAACGAGACG
Organism: Oleiharenicola sp.; assembly: GCA_025363455.1. Taxonomy (GTDB): domain Bacteria; phylum Verrucomicrobiota; class Verrucomicrobiia; order Opitutales; family Opitutaceae; genus Lacunisphaera. The sequence continues at coordinate 28,266 of JANYDW010000045.1, forward strand.
CTCGATGCCGCCGCGCTGACCTATGTCGCGGCCTTCGTCGCTTCGCTCGGCAGCTTGATTCACATTTTGCTTATTCTGAATGGCTCGCGCCGGGACGATTGAGTGGATGATATTCGCAATGCCTGATTGCGCTTTACCTGGTGGCGAGTAGCCCTCGCGCATGTCACCAACCCGCGAGGGATCATTCCGGCTCTTCCGTTTGCTGGGCATCGACGTGCACGTGCACTGGTCCTGGTTTTTCGTGGCCATCTACTCGATCTCCAATCGGGTGCAGCGCTACGAATCGCCCGTCTGGGGCGCGCTCGAATACCTGGCCCTGTTTGTCATCGTGCTGCTGCACGAGTTCGGGCACGCGCTGGCCTGCCGACAGGTGGGCGGGCAATCGGACCAGATCGTCCTATGGCCGCTGGGCGGCGTCGCCTACGTGAATCCGCCGCAGCGGCCGGGTGCGACGCTATGGAGCATCGCCGCCGGACCGCTGGTCAATGTGCTGCTGCTGCCCATCCTCTACGCCGTGTACCGGTTTGGGGGCGGTGAGCCTGATTCCGATCAGCATAACTTTTTTCGCTACCTCCTCGTGATGGACTTCATAGTGCTGTGCTTCAACCTGCTGCCGGTCTATCCGCTCGATGGCGGCCAGATGCTGCGTTCCTTACTGTGGTATCCCCTGGGCAAGGCCCGTAGCCTGATGGCGGCCACGGTAGTGGGATTCCTCGGTGGCGTCGGACTCATCGGTTTGGCCGTGTGGTGGCGGTCGATCTGGACCGGGGTAATGGCGTTTTATCTGCTGAGCATCTGCTGGAAATCCTTCCAACAGGCCAAGGTGCTCCGAAAAGTGGAACAGTTGCCGCGCCGGCCGGAGTTTGCCTGTCCGTCTTGCCAGACCGCGCCGCCCGTCGGCAACTACTGGCTGTGTCCGCAATGCCAGCAGGCCTACGATCCCTTTGCGACGGCGTCGACCTGCCCGCACTGTAGCGCGGTTCTGGACCGGGTCACCTGTCCCGACTGTGGCGACGCGCGAGCGCAACGGGCTTGGGATGTGACGATCCGGGATGCTTGAGGCCCGCCGTAGCCCTGCGGCTTTGGCGAAGCACCTCGGGTAGTTTTGCTGCACAAAATCGCAGACGAGTGGGCAGGGGATGGCTTGCCGAACCGAAGCCGTCCGAACGAGTCCGCCTTCGCTTGTCTCGCCAAGCTTCGGCGAGACAGCCTTCGTCCTTGCTGCACTACGGGCGAAGGCTGGCGGAAGGGGAGGGATTCGAACCCCCGGAACCTTGCGGTTCAGCGGTTTTCAAGACCGCCGCGATAGACCACTCTGCCACCCTTCCGGATCAGGAAAATCAAGCTGCGAAGATCGTCCCGTAGGTCAATGGCGCAGATATTGAGCGAGGGACGTCCGCTATCGTTCCGGACAAAAATCCGTCGCCCCCGGAAGGCCGCGACTGCGGGATTCATCGGCCGTCAGGACCGCCGCGATGATCACACTGCCACCCTTCCGAAGTGCTGACCGGTCGCCAGTTTCGACTCGCAGATTTGGCAATTTTCCGGCTGTGTCGACTCCGTAAAGTTCGTCGCAGGGCCAGGCGCGTACCATCCGTCCATGGCCAATCCGACCAACCACGTGCAGGAAATGCAGGGGCTCTACGGCCCGTTCACCATCGCCGAGCGCGTGGTCCAGAAAATCTGGCTGCGCCGCGATTTCGCCACCGACCGAGCCGCGCTGGCTGACGGCCGGAAGCTCGAGATCCGCTCGTCCGGCACCTGGAACCTGCTCGGCGGTCCGGATTTTCACGGGGCCCGGGTGGCGATCAACGGGGTCGCCATGACCGGAGACGTCGAGGTGCATTTCCATGTTTCGGACTGGCGGGCGCATGGACATGCGGCCGACCGCGCCTACGGCAACGTGGTGTTGCATGTCGTGATGTTTCCACCAGCCGAAGGGGAAGCGATGGCGCGGCGCGGGGACGGAGTGGAGATTCCGACGTTGGTTTTGCTGCCGTTGCTGCATCGCAGCCTTGAGGAGCACGCGTCGGATGACGCTTTGGAGAAAATCACTGAGCGGGATGCGACCGAGCGTATCGCCGAGCTGGTGCGGATGCCGGCAGGGGAGTTGCGCCGCGTCTTGCTCGAGAAGGCGGAGGCCCGTTGGGTCCAGAAGCGGCGATTCGCGGCGCTGCGGGTCGAGAAACTAGGCTGGACGGCGGCAATGCACCAGACGGGGCTGGAGATTCTCGGCTACCGGCACAACCGGGCAGCGATGTTGGCGGTGGCGGCCAGGCATCCACTGGCGGAGTGGGCGGAGGGGTTGGACATCGACGAGATTTTTCGAGAAAGGGAAGGGCAGTGGCAGTTGCAGGGCGTCCGCCCGGCCAATCACCCGCGCTTGCGGCTGCGGCAGTATCAAGGTTGGGTGGAGCGGCAACCCGACTGGCCGGAAACGCTGCGTCGGATTATTTTGCAAGCCAACACACCCCGGCGCGATGCGCCACCCCTCTTGATAGAGGGGAGTCAAATCCAGGCAGCCGAAGTCCCCTCTGGGAAGAGGGGTGCCCGACAGGGCGGGGTGTATGGGGTCACTGGAAAACTCGAAGCATTCCCGCCAAGAGCATTGACCGAGCTCGACATCATGGTGCCAACCGCATCGCTCCGAAAGCAGGCGGGCCTGGCCGGGTGGCGCGAGGAGCTGGCTAGTCAGGTCGCGGGCGACGCGATCGGCGGGACCCGGCTCGACACCATGATCTGCGATGGATTCCTGCCGCTGGCGGCGGAGGTGACCGGCCGGGACCTCCTGCCAGTCTGGTTCCATTGGTTCATGGGCGATGTGCCGCGGGAAGTCCGCCGGGCCCTGCGAGAGACTGGAATTGCCGGGCACGGGAAGTCGCCTTTTTGCCACGGTTGGGGACAGGGTTTGCTGGGCTGGCTGCTGGAACGCGAGGCTCGCGCAAGTGGCTGATGCCATAAAGTTTGCCGGGGCTTGACAAGTCTTCGGGTCGTTTAATAGCTTCACCCCCATATAACTAGTTCACTTTCCTAAAAGTGGGCCCTCGGGTCCGCTTTTTTTTTCCCCATTAATCAAAACACACCATGAGCAGCGAAATTCTGTCCGTTCTCGAATACATGGAGAAGGAGAAGGGCATTCCCCGTGCCGACATGATCTCCACGATCGTCAATGCGATCAAGACCGCCGCATTGAAAGGCGTGAATTCCGGCCAGGAGCTCAAAATTGAGATCAACCCGAAGAACGGGCAGCTCAAAGCCTGGTCGCTCCTCAAGGTCGTGGACTCGCTCTCGGACTCGAAGCTGGAGATTCACGTCGAGAAGGCGCAAATCTTCAAGGCGGGCGCGGTCGTGGGTGACGTCATTGAGAAGGAAATCGATCCGTCCTACCTCGGCCGCATCGCCGCGCAGACCGCCCGCCAGGCGATCATGCAGCGCCTCCGGGCCTTCGAGAAGGAGCGCATCTACGACGACTTCAAGGATTCCGTGGGTGACATCGTCAGCGGCACCGTCCGCCGTCGCGAGCGCAACGACCTCTTCATCGACCTCGGCAAGGCCGAGGCCGTCATGCCGGGCAAGGAACAGGTTCCCGGTGAGGAATATGCCCCCGGCGAGCGCATCCGCTGCATCCTGCTGGAGATCGAGAACAGCAGCCGCGGGCCCGAGATCATTCTCAGCCGCGCCAGCCCCAAGTTTGTCCGCCGCCTCTTCGAACTTGAGGTCACCGAGATCGCCGATGGTACCGTCAAGATCGAGGCCTTCGCCCGGGAGCCCGGCTACCGCACCAAGATCGCCGTCACCAGCACCGACCCCAAGGTCGACCCGGTCGGTGCCTGCGTCGGCGCCCGCGGCGCGCGCGTGAAGAGCATTGTGCGCGAGCTCGGCGGTGAGAAGATCGACATCATTCCGTATCACGCCGACACGAAGGAAATGCTCATCGAGGCGCTCAAGCCAGCCGTGCCGCGCGAGATCATCCTCGACGAAAAGAACAAGCGCCTCCTCGTCCGCGTGGTAAACGACGACCTCGCTGTCGCCATCGGCCGCAAGGGCCAGAACGCCCGCCTGACCTCCCGCCTGGTTGGCTGGCGCCTCGACATTGAGGAGTTCAAGGTTGTCACCGCTGACCCGCGCGCGCAGGCCATCAGCCTGTTCGTCAACACCTACGCCTTCGACAAGACGGTGGCCGAGCGCCTCGTCACCAATGGCATCAATTCCCCGGCCGCCTTCGAGGGCGTCGAGGCCGCTGACCTGGTCGGTTTCGGTTTCACCGAGGAAGAGGCGGCCGGCGTCATCGCCAAGGTTTCCGGCACCTAATTTGTACTCCCTGACTCCCGTTCCCATTTCCCAAGAATGAGCATCCGCATTCACGCTCTCGCGAAGAAGCTCAACATGGACAATGAGGCCCTCATGGCCTTGCTGAAGGAACGCGGCTACCCGGCCAAGAGTGTTTCCAGCACGATCGACAACATCACGGCCGAGGCCTTGGAGCAGGAGATCGCGGCCAAGAATCCCGCGCCGGCCCCCGCCGTTCCCGTGGCGACCGCTCCGGCAGCTCCCGCCCCGGTGGAAGCTTCCTCGATCCGGCTGCCCGCCGGCGTATTCGTGAAGTCGGCGCAGGACATCGTCCGCGAAAAGGAAGAAGTTATCAAGGCCGCCGCGGCCGCCCGCGCGGCGAACAATCCGCCCCCGGCTCCCGCTCCGGTCCCGGCGCACCGGCCCCCGCCGCCCACTCCCGTCGTGAAAGCCCCGCTGGCCCCGCCCCACCTGATGGCGTCCCGGGTCCCCGCCCCGGCCCCTGCTGTCCCGGCTCCACGTCCGGCTCCCGTCCCGATGCACGCGGCCAGGGCTCCGTTGGCCCCGCCACCGGTAGCGGCTCCGCGTCCCCCCCTCCTTTCTTCACCCGCGCCCGCCAAGTCTCCGCCACTCGCTCCGCCGACCCCGTCCGCCGCGGCCACGACCACGGTGACCATCACCGAGGAAGGGGGCGTCAAGATCATCCATCTCAAGCCGCCGATCATCGTCCGCGACTTTGCCGTCGCGCTCGGTCTCAAGCCTTTCAAACTGATCTCCGAGCTGATGGAGATGAGTATCTTCGCGTCGATGAACCAGTCGATCGACGAAGTCGTCGCGACCAAGGTGGCGGAGAAGCACGGTTTCATGCTCGACATCAAGCATCGCGGCGAGACCGCGGTGCCCGTCGTCACGCCGGAAAAGGCCAAGATCACCAAGGAGGAAAAAGCCCGCGAGGAGGACCTGAAGAACCTCGCGCCGCGGCCGCCCGTGGTTTGCATCCTCGGCCACGTCGACCACGGCAAGACCTCGCTCCTCGACGCCATCCGCAAGGCCAACGTAGCCGCCGGCGAGGCCGGTGGCATCACGCAGCACATCGGCGCCTACCAGATCGAGCACAACGGCCGCAAAATCACCTTCCTCGACACGCCCGGCCATGCGGCTTTCACCAAGATGCGTGCGCGTGGTGCCTCGGTGACGGACATCGCCGTGCTGGTGGTCGCGGCGGACGACGGCTTCATGCCCCAGACCGATGAGGCGCTGCAGCACGCCAAGGACGCGGGCGTCACGCTCATGGTCGCCGTCAACAAGATGGACGTGAAGGGTGCGAACCTTGACCGGGTGAAACAGCAGATGCAGGAGCGCCAGATCGCGCCCGAGGACTGGGGCGGCGAAACTGTCACCTGCCCGGTGGCTGCCATCAAGGGCCAGGGCATCACCGAGCTCCTCGACATGATCCTTCTCCAGACCGACGTGCTGGAACTGAAGGCCAACCCCAAGGCCGAAGCCAGCGGCGTGGTCATCGAGTCCCAGGTGGATGTGGGTCGCGGCCCGCTCGCCACCGTCATCGTGCAGCGCGGCACCCTTCGCGTCGGCGATGCCCTCGTGTGCGGCCCGCATTACGCCAAGGTTCGCGCGATGTTCGACGACCAGGGCAACACGCTTAAGGAAGCGCCGCCGGCCATGCCCGTGCGGGTCATCGGCTGGTCGGGTGCGCCCGATTCCGGCGCAAAGTTCGCGGCGGCCAAGAACGCCCGCGAAGCCGAGAACCTCGCCGAGGAAGCGTCGGACCTGCTCAAGAAATCCACGGTCACGGAGGATGCCGTGCCGAAGGATATCACCCTCGACGCGCTTTTCGCCAACATCGCTGCCACGCAGGCCAAGGTGCTGCGCGTCGTGCTCAAGTCCGACGTCTATGGGTCGCTCGAGGCGGTCAAGAACCTGCTGGAGAACATCAAGAGCGCCAAGGTTTCGCTGAGCATTGTCGCCGCCGATGTCGGCGTGATCAGCAAGAACGATGTGCTCATGGCCAGCACGGCCAAGGCCGTCATCATCGGTTTTAACACCAAGCAGGAGAACGGCGTCACCGCCCTGACCAAGCACCACGGCGTGATCATCGAGAATTTTGCGATCATCTACGAACTGGCCGACCGGTTGAAGGAGATGATGGCCGACCTGCTCGATCCCGACCTCAAGGAAAACAAGACAGGTGGCGCCGAGGTGCGCCAGGTTTTCCCCGTGGCCAAGGGGTTTGTCGCCGGCTGCCTCGTCACCGAGGGCAAGATCAACCGGGGCTCCGTCGCCCGCGTCCGCCGGGGCAAGGACTCGGTCTTCGAGGGCAAGGTCGGCACGTTGCGCCGCTTCAAGGACGACGCCAACGAGGTTCGCGCCGGGCTCGAGTGCGGCATCCGGCTCGATGGCTTTGACGGTTACCAGCCCGGTGACCGCATCGAGTGCTTCGAAATCCAGAAGGTCCGCGCCTCGCTCTAGTTTTCGATTTTTGCTTCTCATTTTCGACCACCGGAATCACCAGTCTGCCTGAAATCGAGAATCGAAAATCCAAATTCGAAAATCCGATGAGCAACCGACTCCTTCGCGTCAACGAGCTGGTGCAGCGCGAAATCAGCGCCCACCTGCGCCGGAAACATGCGAGCGAGTCGGTGGCCATCACCATCACGGGGGTCGAGGTCACCGGCGACCTGCGCGAGGCCAAAGTGTTTTACTCGGTGCTGGGCACCGAGGCGGAGGTCACCGCCGCTGGCAAATGGCTGGCGCGGAAGCGCGATGAGGTCCGCGAGATGCTGGCGAAGAACGTCATCATTCGACACGTGCCGCTGCTCGCCTTCATCCTCGATAATCACGCCCCCCGCACCCTGCGGATCGAGACCCTGCTGGGCGAAATCGACCGGGAGATGCCGAAGCCATGATTCATTACCCCAAATTCGCCGCCCGGTTTGCCGTGCTGATGTCGGAATTGCGGGGAAAACAGGTTGTGGTCATCGGTCACCAGCGGCCGGATGCAGATTGTATTGGCTCGCAGGTGGCGCTCTGTCGCTTGTTGCGCTCACAGGAGATCGACGCGGTCTGCCTCAACTCCGACAAGGTGCCGCGCCGGATCAAGTTTCTCGTGGGCGACACGCCATTCTTCCAGCGCGACGAGGTTTCGCCCAAGGGCAAGGTGGCGATCTTCACCGACTGCGCCGACCATGGCCGCGCCGGGGACAAGATGCGCGAGATGTACCCGGCGCCCATTGCCTGCTTCGACCACCACATCTCCAACCAGGGCTTCGCCCGGTTTGATTTTGTCGACACGGCCTCGGCCGCTACGGCCGAGGTGCTGATGGGCGTCTTCGTGGATGCCGACCTGCCGATCGACCGCCTGACCGCCCAAGCGCTCTACACGGGGATCATGACCGACACCGGGCAGTTCCGTTTTCCCTCCACCTCCGAGCGGGTCTTTCGCCTTTGTGCCGAGCTCGTGTCGCGCGGCGCCGATCCGGCGCTGGCCGGGCAGGAACTCTACGAGCGCGAGTCGATCGGCAAGCTGAAGCTGATCCAGCATTTCCTCGGCTCGCTGACGATGGAGTGCGGAGGCCGGGTCTGCATTGGGATCCTGCCCATGGGGGTTTTCGACAGCACCGGAGCCACTGGCGAGGATACGGAGGGTCTCGTGGACTACGCCCGGTCAATTGACGGCGTAGTGATCGGCGTGCTGATCGAGGAGCGGCCCGGCACCATCAAGGCCAGCCTGCGTGGCATGCACAGCGTCTATCGCATGGACACGCTCGCCGCCCAGTTTGGCGGCGGCGGTCACGCCAACGCGGCCGGCTTGAACTGCCAGGAGACCCTGGCCGGGTTCTATCCCAAGCTGCTCGCGGCGATCACGCAGCGCCTCAACGAGATCGACGCCGCGCTCAAATGAGCCTGATGCCCGGGAAGGAATTGGAAGGGGTGCTCCTCGTGGACAAACCCAAGGGGCTGACCTCGCACGACGTCGTCTACCGCCTGCGCCGCAAGCTCTCGATGAAGAAGATCGGCCACGCCGGCACACTTGACCCGATGGCGACCGGGCTGCTCATCATGCTCATCGGCAAGGCCACGCGGATTTCCCAATACTTGATCAGTGTAGACAAGGTGTATGAGGGCGAGGCTACGCTGGGCGTGGTCACCGACTCGCAGGACGCCGAAGGCGAGGTCATGGAGACTCGCCCCGTCCCTGAACTGACCGAGACGCAGGTGCGCGAGGTCATGAAGGGCTTTCTCGGCGACCAATATCAGACGCCCCCGATGCACTCCGCCATCAAGATCGGCGGCGTGCCACTCTACAAGATGGCCCGCAAGGGCGAAGAGGTGGAGCGCGAGCCGCGGTTCATCCGGGTGGTATCGTTCGAGCTCATGTCGTTCGCCCCGCCCAAACTGACCTTCACCCTCCACTGCACGAAGGGCACCTATGTCCGGACCATTGCCAATGACCTGGGGCAGAAGCTTGGTTGCGGCGCGCATCTCTCGGCCCTGCGACGGACGGGCAGCGGCAAATTCAACCTTAGCGCGGGACTGACCCTTGAGCAGATCGAGGAAATGTCCCTGCCCGAAATCGAGCAGCGCCTGATCCCGATCTACGAGGCGGCACCCAGCGTGGCCCAGTGAGTGGACTCCTCCAGTATGCCGGACTTGAGCAGGCCCGCCCGCCCGACGCACCGTTGCACCTCGCGATCGGGATGTTCGACGGCGTGCACCTCGGACATCAGTCGGTGATCGAGGCGTCCGTCCATTCCGCCCGGCGCAGCGGCGGACAGGCCGGGGTGCTGACCTTCTGGCCGCATCCCAGCGCGTTGTTCCGGCCCGAAAACCCGACGCGCTTGATGATGCCGGTGGCGATGAAGCGAGCGGTGCTGGCCCGGCTGGGCGTCAACGTGGTGATCGAGCAGAATTTCTCGGCAGAGTTCGCCGCCATCGAGGCCGGGGAGTTTGTCGCCTTGCTGCGACGGCATCTACCGCAGCTCGCGGCGATCTACGTGGGCGAGAACTGGCGGTTCGGTCGGGGCCGAAAAGGGGACGTCTCCATGTTGGTGGAAGACGCACGCCAGGCCGGGATGACGGTGTTCAGCGCGCCGCGATTGAATTACAACGGCGCGCCCATCAGCAGCTCGCGGGTTCGTGAACACCTGGCAGCCGGTGACATGACCGAGGTCAACGCCATGCTCGGGTATTCCTATTTCACCGCGGGAGTGGTGGAGCGGGGCAGGCAACTGGGCCGCACCATTGGCTTCCCGACGCTGAACATTGCCTGGGAACCGGAGGCCCGGCCGGCCTACGGGGTGTATGCCGTCGAGGTGCCCATGGGACTAAAAAAACCGCTGCGCGGCGTCGCTAACTACGGCTTGCGACCCACCGTTGAGCAAACGATGCGGCCACTGCTAGAGGTACATTTGTTGGAACCGTCTTCGCTTACTTACGGCGACAAGCTCACGGTCCAATGGCTCCAGTTTCTCCGGCCCGAGAACAAGTTCGGCAGCATGGAGGAGTTGCGCCAACAGATCGAAAAAGACCGGGGAAACGCACGGCGCTTCTTTGGCTAAACCCTTGGGCCGGACTAAAAAATGGCGGGATGGACGAGACTCGAACTCGTCTTTGTTTAGGATATATCATATACTTACAACTGTTTCTATTTGTAGTGGCATTTTAGTGGCACAATTTTATGCGGTTTGTTTTTCCCCGCTGTGCGTGCGATTTGCTCAAGGATAAAATTCATTAAAACAAGTCTAGCGGATTTCTAAGCCGGATCAACATCGACGGCGGCCATTCATAAATGACTTCGGTCGGAGACGAGATGCTGCAATCAATCCATGATCACCTCGCTCGTGGGTCTAAATCCCCATGGGTACGGGCCTTGGTGAACGAGTGCATCTCGCGAGCCCGGAGGTGAATCTGACCACACACATCACGGACATCGTGAACGTCATCCTTTTCGAGGACCTGCACGACGTCATCTTGGTCGGCCACAGCTACGGCGGCATGGTGATCACCGGCGTCATGGAACGCATCCCCGAGCGCATCCGGCATACAATCTACCTTGATGCCGCGGCTCCCGACGACGGGCAGAGTGCCTTCGACTATTGGCACTATTCCTTGTCTACCTTGAAAGTGCTCGACGGGATGGTCTTGTTCCCGTGGATCGACGCCGCAAAACCATTTCCCCGAGACGTGCCCCAGCCGGTGAAGACGTTGACCGAACCGGTGTCGTATCGGAATCCGGCGGCGAAGCTCCTCCCCGTGACGTATATTTGGTTCAACCATCCCGATTATTCCGTCGAGGAGAGAACTCAGGAGGAGAAACGAGGACAGCACTTGCACGACGCAAGGGGATGGACCATACGGAAACTCGACAGCGAGCACATCGCGGAGCGCACGCACCCGAGTGAGCTCACCACGATGCTTGAGGCGTCAGTCAGCGACCAGAACGCGCCAGTCCAAGGGCAGCGCTGAAGGCGGCCTGATCGAAGCCCGGGGTGCACGGGGCCTTCAGTCAGGATCGCTCGTCTCCTAGATTATTGCCGCAACCGTCAGGGATTTGAAAACGGAGTGGCGTTTGCTGAGAGCGCCGTAGCTTTACCAAGGCGTGGCGTGGCTTTCTAGCAACGCCCGGAGTATCGGCAAATCCTCCACCGGCCGTGGTTCCTGATTTTTTACCGGATCGACGAAATCCGGCGGTTGGTGGAGGTCGCGAGGATCTGGGACGCACGCCAAGACCCGGACACACTCGTAGGTTGCCGCAAGGTTATCCGCGGTTCGGTTTTTGCTTTCACTTCATTGCGTTTGCCATTGCTAGTTTCCGGTCCCAATAAATTAACTATCAACTAAGTCCGCGCTGATTAGGCGACTTAGCTTCGAAGCGCTGAAGGGTTCGAATCCCCCGAGTTGGAAACCGAAATTACCTCCGCGACAGTGGACGGAAATTTTACGGGACAATTGACGAAAATAATCTAGCGACCTTTCACCAAACCGTGCGCGTCAAGATCTACTCGTTTAATGCGGTATCCGCCTCGCACGGACTGATGCTGCAGAGTGGCCTTGCCGTCACGACCCTGGACCAAGTCGCGATAGATTGAATCGGGCGAAACCCGCATGTAGGCCGCCGCCTCATACACATCCATTTTAACCGGCCACAAATTCTCCTCCGGCCACTTTCGCCAAAGGCCCGCCTGCCACTCCTCGGTTGCCTTGACCTGAGCCGCCGTTTTCGGCTTCGCCTCACTCGGCAAGCGACCATCCTTCGCCGGCTTTGAATTTCCGGGGGCAGGTGGCGATGTGACTTGAGCGGCGGCGACCATCGTTTCAAAGGCTACGCGACTGCGCCAGACACCGCGCGGACGGCGGTATGAAAATGGGTCGCTCCCGTAACTTTAGGGCCAGCGCGTGAAACGATGGTCGGAGGGTTCTCCGGCGCGACAGTTGTCGAAACCGGGGAGGGTTTAGGAGGCGTCATGATGGCTTACTTTAGCACGGCCTCCGTTTGGGCGGAATTGACCAAATTGGATCCCGCGGACGCCTCCTAGAAGACTGGTATGGAATTGCTTACGAAGGCGGCAGTGAGAACAGATGCAACTCCATCCGCGTGACTGGACGCATAGAGTAAGCACCTGCGTTCGCGGTTTCGCGACCTCTGGTGCGCTGGTCGCGAGAGTCTCAAGGATCCGCGCCCTGCACACCGATCAGCGCAACTTGTCGTCGCCGTCGACTTGACCCACGTGGTCGCCGGAGGCACCGGTCACCCGGCCGGCATCATCCATGGTCCCCATCAAGGAACCGGTATGGGCCTGTGAGGGATTCATCGCGGAAGCGACCGTGGAAGGACTCCACGAAGCCGTTCTGCCAGGGACTGGCTGGCTCGATGTAGATCGTCTTGATCTTCTCCGCCGCCAGCCAGGCCTGGAGTTCATGGGCGATAAACTCCGAACCGTTGTCGGAGCGGATGAACTCCGGAGCCCCGTGCTGCGTGATCGCCTGTTTCACCAGAGCAATCACGTCGGCCGACTTCAGGGCCCGATCGGCCCGGAGCACATGGCATTCGCGAGTATGCTCATCGAGGACGGTCAGCATCCGCAGGGCCCCGCCACGCACCGTGGCGTCCGCTATGAAGTCCCAGGTCCAGACATGCCCGCGGTGGGTTGCCTTGGTCGGCAGGCCAGTCGAGTGGCCCCACCGCGCAATCTTCCGCTTGGTGGGTGGCACCCGCAGCCCTTCCACCCGGCGCAAGCGCTGGATCTGGCGCTTGCCTACGGACCAGCCTTCCTGCCGCAACAATGCGGCCATCCGGCGGTAGCCATACCGTAGGTGCGCCTCGGACAGCGCATGCAACCTGGCAACCATCTGCTGCTGGCGGTCGTGGCGTTGCCCGGCGCGATACCACAAGGTGGCTCGCGCGAGACGCAGGATGCCGCAGGCTCTCCACCCAGAACACAGGCCGTGGGCCATCACGGCCCGGGCCATCTGCTTCTTGTGTCCCGGGCTCATAATTTTTTTCGTTCACAAACCGTAGCACGCGGTTCTCCAGCAGCGAGTCGGCCAACATCTTCTTCAGCTCGGTGTTCTCCCGCTCCAGTTCCTTGAGACGCTTGGTCTCGTTGACCTCCATCAGGCCGAACTGCCGCTTCCAACGGTGGAAGGTCTGCTCCTAGATGTTCTTCTCCTTGCAGATCTCCACGATGCTCTTGCCGCCATCGGTCGCCCGCAAAATGCGGATCTTGTCCTCCGTCGTGTGTCTTTTGCTTTTCATGGTCTGGGTCCTTCTTCTGGCCCAGACTAACACCGAAGGCGGCTCAAAAATTTGAGGTCACGTCAAGTGGCCCAAAAGACACCGGGGCTATCACATTCAGCCCGGCGACTTATTACCTCTCCTGTATGTAAGCTCGTTATGGCAGCCCGAGTTCAAAACGGCAGACGGTTACAATTGCCGATACCCACAGCATGCCCGCCACTGATGAATGTCCGTGCCGAGCCAAGCCATGCAGTCAGCCGTTAACTCCCGCAGGTGCGCCTCAGTAGCATCGGCAACCTTTTGACATGTCTCCGGCCTAATGAACTCCCCGTCATTGGAATTGCTAAATCCACGCACATCCACGTCCCACTCCTCTAATTTGGTCACCAAGTTTTGCCAAGCATCTCAAGCGTAGCAGATATCGTGCTGCGCGGACTTAGTAGCTAGGCGTTTCCGATGTTTCGTCGATGACGATGTAATTATAACCTTCATTTCGCATACCATTCGCGACTATAGCGTCAGCGGTCTCGCGGATCAGCTGCTCATTGATTTTCCCTTCAAGGGTATTCCATGAATTCCAAGCCATCGGGGGTGTTTGGGCCAGCTGTTCGAATTGCTGCGCGCAAGCCGAGCTGCTTTCCCAAAGGAAAGCGGTAATCAAGAGTAGTATTTTTATACTGGCTATGCAGTTGACTGCCACTGGCGACTTCCACGATTAGCCTACCTGTTGAGAGGAAAGAATGGGTGCAGGCCGGCAGAGACACCGATTGATTTTTGATCTGTGCTACAATACATTACCCTTAGCCCATCGAAATTATGAACGAAAAAGCCATTCAATCAGCATTGTCTGACATTCGCGGAACAACCGACGAGGTGGCGAAAAGCCTCAAATTGGCTGGGCTGGTTGGATCTCTCTTCAAGGAGAAAGGCTGGGAGATGATCACGGTCGGAGGATCTGCCATAGAGGTCTACACCGCCGGGCAATACATGTCTGGAGATATTGACATGTGCGGCAAAATCGGAGTGCCCCCGCCGCGCATTCGGGCCGAGGTTATGGCTTCAATTGGCGCCACTGGCGGGCCAAGAAGCTTCCAAATCAATGATCGTTGGGTTGATATCCTCGGTCAAGTTGAACGCATGTCAAAAGCGCCCTATCAATCTGTTGAAACGGCCTACGGCTTGGTGACGTTGATGCCGGTCGAGGAGCTTTTAGTTGATCGCGTTTTCACGTCGGCGTATCCACAAGCGAATGATGAAGCCAAAGCTTGCGCAGAAAAACTCATGGCCGTATGCATTCGTGGTGATGTAGCTGTAGACTGGTCCGAAGCTGCAAAGATGGCCGGTGCGAAAGAATACGGTATCGGTAAAGAGTTTGAAGAATTCCGGCAGGCCGTATCGAAACAAATTTCTGAGCCCAAAAAATATGAACAACCCAAAAACAGCGCTAACATGGGCGGAGTGGATGGAGGCTCGCAAGAGCCGGAGATTAACATCTGATCTTATCCGGCCAGGTTCGATTCGGCGCAAAGTCAGCAGTTCGGATAAACGACTGCGCGCAACCTTTAACGGGGAACGTGGGCCTGTATTGCGCTAATTAGCCACAACAGTGGCGGGATTGGTCTGAGGTTGCCTTGATTTGACGGACAGTGGACAGGGGATCAAAACCCAAAGGAGTCCACATGAAGACACAGATAACCAAGCCGGGCGGCCACCAGCCGCATCACAGTGAGGAATACAAGCAACAGGCCGTGGCGCGCTGGCAGAGCAGCGGCCGGAGCGCAGCCAAGGTCGGGGCGGAGCTGGGGATCCGGCCGGCGTTGTTGTTTCGCTGGGCGAAAGCCCAACGGGATCGGCAGACGGGCCAGGCGACGCGCCCGGCGCGCCGCCTGGAGGAAATCGAGGCCGAGAACGCGCGCTTGCGGGAGGAGAACGCGAGGCTGCTCGAGCAGCGTGAAATCCTAAAAAAATCATTGGGCATCCTCTCCGAAACGCCGCGGCGCGGTATGCCCGGATCGAAACCATGAGCGGCGAACACCGCATCGCCCTGCTGTGCGAACTCCTCGGAGTCTCGCGCAGTGGGTATTACGCCTGGCGGCAGCGGCGGCACGAGCCGGGCCCGCGGGCTCGGGAGGATCATGTGCTGAGCGTGCAAATCCGCGAGGTCTTCACGGCTAATCGCCGCAGTTACGGCAGCCCGCGGATCGCGGCGGCGCTGGGCTGCCCGGGACGGCGGAACCGGATTGCCCGCCTGATGCACGAGGCGGGCATCTGGGCGCGCCGGCGCTCCAAGTATCGGGTGCGGACAACGGACAGCCAGCACGGCGGGCCGATTGCTCCAAATCGGTTGCCGGAGTTGACGGTCACCGCGCCGGATCAAGCGTGGGGCAGCGACGCCACCTGCGTGCTCACCGGCCAGGGCTGGCTGTATGTGGTCGTCGTGCTCGATTTGTGCTCCCGGCGCGTGCTGGGTTGGGCGATGGGCGCGCATCTGGATGCCCGCCTGATGCTCGATGCCTTGCAGATGGCGATCAACCAGCGCCGGCCCAAACCGGGCCTGATCGTCCACTCCGATCGCGGCGCCCAGTATGCCAGCAGGCACTACCGTCAATTGCTCCTGCGTTACGGCCTGATCGCTTCGATGAGCCGCAAGGGCAACTGCTACGACAATGCCTTCGTCGAATCATTTTGGAGCAGCCTTAAATACGAGACCGTCTATCACCAACGCTTCGCCACGCGCGCCGCGGCCCGTGCCGCGCTCTTCGAATATATCGAGGTCTTCTACAACCGCACCAGACTCCACTCCAGTCTTGGCTACCTCAGTCCCATCAACTTTGAATCCCAACTAAACTAAATCACCTCGATCCCACTGTCCGAAATATCAGGGCAAGCCCAGTCATTATCGGCTTCAATTCCATTGGGGGTGTTGCCTTTAGCCATGCGGACACGAAACCTATCGTGGCAAATTCGCCACAATCTGGACCATCTCGGATGGATTTTCAGGTTTGGCGGAGCCCCCGTGGGGGCAGTGGCATTCAACTGCATAGCCAGTATTTTTATATTAGGCGGTGGTCGAATTCATTCAGCAAAATGACTCAATTCTTGCGCTCGCTGGACATGCTTGAGTTGACCGCGTCACCCGCAGGCGCCACGGGTTGTGGTGCGACGACAACGACATTTTTTCTCCTCGTAGAGGGCTGGATATCCCAGCTAGTCAGTCGACCATCCTTCACCGTGCCGGTCAAAATCGTCTGGTGAGAAAGACGCAACTTGAAGTCAGCGTCCCATTGAGCGGGCCAGGCCGGAAGGAGGAATATCTTATCTCCTGCTTCCTGGACCAGCATGCGCTGCACCGCAATTGCGCCGGCCCCAAAATGGTCAAAGTCTGGGCAACCGTCGCCGACGTTGCTCCCGTACAGTGGAAATCGGCATTCGGCGGTAGCGCTGCGGAAACGACGCACAAGGCCCTGAGCGGCCTCCTGCGCCTGCCCCGCCAGCGCCCAGTGAATCTGGTCCTGGTTCCAGCAAGTGAAGTTCATGACGTTCACGCAGGTCCGGTGCCGGATTGTCCAATCGGCGATGGTCGACGTACCCAGCGCAAAGCCGTAGCAACGAAACGGAAAGACCGGATACAGTTCCCCATTCTCGCTGTTGTGCTGCTCCGACCAGCTTTCTGCCGGCGCAATTGCTAGTCTGCCAGCGATTTCACGCATCGGGATTTCCGGAATCGTAGCCCGAAATTCTCGCCAGCGTCGCTGGTCTTCGACTGTGCCCACGTTTTGCGCAATCAACCCGTCGAGACAGAAGCGCAGGCCTGCGATATCTGGCGCAGGATTGATGGCCCGCCACCACGTTTCCAGCACTTGGCCGGGGTCGATTCGCAGCTTCCCATCAGCCCCTCGAGCATAATGCTCCTGAAAAAACAACAAGACCTCGCGGGCAAACGGAACCAAAAGCTGGTCGCGAACCTGGGGACTCTCGGTCGCCGCCACGTAGTCCAGCAGCATGGCCGTGGTCTCAAGTCCGTTGGTGTAGTAATAGTCGTGGTAGTAACGAGCAGTACGTCCGGGAACATTGCGACCAGGGCGTCCGTCGATACCGCAGTCACGCTCCCCGCCCGTGGGCTCGAGATTTTCTCGGAAATAGACGCCCGCATGCCCAAACTGGACCTGCGTGATGGCCCGACGCATCGGCAAGCGGTCGAAGTAATAGGCGAAGAAGGGTTTCATCAGTTCATAGTCGCCACTGCACAGAAGCGGCCAGTAAAGCAGCCGTTCGTTCTGGTAGGTGAAGCGCCGTCCCCAGAGCCGGTCGTCCTCGTGCGTTAACCAGCCACCCTCGACCTTGGTCTTGCCTCCACTCCGCCTGTAGGGATCGTCCGTCGCGGTGAACATTTGCTGACTAAAGAGACCACCGTTGAATTTCGCCGGTAGCCGGCCCTGTCCCTGACAGGCC
Source organism: Oleiharenicola sp. (assembly GCA_025363455.1). GTDB lineage: Bacteria > Verrucomicrobiota > Verrucomicrobiia > Opitutales > Opitutaceae > Lacunisphaera. Next base: position 45,763 of record JANYDW010000045.1, read on the forward strand.
ATGAGGAAGCGAAAGACATTGTAGCTTTGGGCCACCAAGGCGGCCCCATCGGGTTCTTCCCTCTGGCCGTTGGGCGAAGCCTCACCCTGCAGTTTCTCGCGGTCTACCTTTGGCACCGTGTGATCTGACGTCCGTATCCAACTCCGATTCCAAAACTTTCCCCACCAGGAGCAATGCTCCGTCCAGTCCTTTTGCCAGTCATGCGGCTGGGCGGCGAGTTGCTGAATGGACTCGATCCAAGTTTGCGCGCTGGGCGCCTGGCGGGTTAGTGAGTAGATCCGAACGTCGAACTTGTGTCCGCTCCCGACGAGTTTACCGCCCACCGGGCGCAGGCCATCGGCCTCAACCAGATTTCCAAATGTGTTAAACCGATAAGGATCGGGAATCTGGGCCGCCATTTCGCTCACTCCGTAAAAATCCAAGTCGTCCGCAAAGACACTACGATCACCCACGCCATAATACCAAAGCAGCTTACCGTCGCGTTCCAGCTGGACGTCCTGCGTGGGGACCTGACCCGCCTTGGGGCCCGAACGTCGGTAAAGGTAGTCGTTCACATTATAGGCGCAGGTGTCGAAGCGGGGCCACGGATCGCTGGAAACCGTCACCTGCAAATCTTGCGCAGACTGGATCTGAACGTGATACACGGGATGATTGGCATCCGCCCAAATCCGCAGGCTGGTATCGCCCGCCGCGATAAGAATAGAGCCAGTGGACAAATCGAGTGTTTGGCGAAAAGGGCGGCCGTTCACAAATGGGTTAGGCTGCAGAGACACCCGAACCCGCCCGGTCTTGAACAAGTCTCCGTTGTAATTCAGCGCATCGGACTTCGAAAGAAGTAGAAACAGGTCTCCATCTTTAATCGCATAGACTCCTGCCCCGAGATCCCCATTGCCCAGAGGCATTGCGCCTGCGGCATTCGCTGAGGGACTAGACCAAACAACATTATAGCGACTTACCTCGGTCGAAAAATTACTGGCGGGATTAAACTCGAAAGGGGCATCGGCGGCACAACAAGTGCCAACCATGCCTGATGCCAGAAATGCACTTATGATCTCGAACCAAAGCCGGTAGGTTTTCATGGGGTATTTCAACAGAGGGCTAACGCCTGCATCTAATCAGCTCAAAATGGGCCCCTCAATTGAACCGCGAATAGAGGCGGTCATAGTCCATTTCGTGTTCCAGCATGATCCGGACCTTATGGTGCAACTGATCCGGCAAGTCCGGGCCGAGGAGGAACACATCCTCCTCGGCCTGGCTCGGCGCCAATTTCAGCAGCGGTGCCGATGCGCGGTTCAGCAGGCGGATCAACTCATCCGTATTGTCGATCTCCCGGCGAACGATCTCCCGGATGGCCATGCCCCGCGGATCGGCAGGTAGGTGCCATATTGCAGTCTCAACCGGTTTTCTCGTCAGGTCAGTCCGGTCAAGGATCTCCTGATACTGACAAACATCCTCCGCATTGCGCACAAGACAGCCGAGGGCTGAAAGACGTAACCCGAGCAGTTCCATAGCAGCCCGATGCGCGGAGTCTGTCGTCTTCCCGGAAAGACCCATACAACGCACGCGCCCGTCCTCGATTCGCTCCAAAGCCCGATTGAAGATCTGTTCCGCGATGTAGCGGGCGGCGAAACCTTTCACCATCCAGTTGTCCTGAAGGTTCATCAGGTCGGCAGCTTCTTCCTCTCCCTTGGCCTGAAACTGGAAACGTCGGTAATAATCCCGGTCAGCAGCCTTAAGCTCTAACGGAAACGGCACGAGCGGCCGCGTCAGCCAGCGCTGATTAACTCCGCCCAATAGAAGGATCGGGCCACCTTCACTCAGGTGGGACAGCTCTTCCACAACGACCGCGATGTCATTCCATACGGCCAGCAATTCCTCGGCATTGGCCTCGCCGACCTGTATGGCTGCCACCTCACGCAGGATCGCGAAGCGTCGGGCGATGCCCGCTCCCTGCAGTGCTGGCTGACGCTTGCAAATCTCGAACAGCTCGGTGGCCCCTAAACTTGAAAATCCATAGACGACGCTCTGCCCTTCTGCCCGGGCGGACTTCAGGACGGAAAGCTGCTCCGCAAACTTGACGGTCTGCGGCAGACCTGTAACCGGGTAGAGGTTCGATGCATAGAAGTCGTCGAAACTGCCCACCGTTGCTGCCGGCGCATAACCTGTGTCGGTCCTGCCCTGAACACTCTGGCCCGGGCCCAGTAGTGGCGCAGCTGCGTCGGCCTCATTCTCCGGAATGCTGCCGCCGATCCGGACCTCGACATTGCTCAAACCTGCGTCTGCCGCGCCGGCTTGGATGACACTAAGAAATCCCGCCACTCGTGCCGGAAACCCCCGGGTCCGGCAGGATTCAGGCCCATTAGGCCCAGGGTAGAGTCCCAGGCTCCAGCAAAGACCGCCGCCAGAGTCGTTTGTAAGCAGGTTAAAATATTCAATCGGTGCCTGCCGGCAAAGTTCCGCGATCGCCTTGCGATACATCGCCAGCACCTCGGGGTTATCGATGTCGGGGCTGTAGTAGGCATGCCGCGCGCGACGCGTATGGTCACAGCGGGGCCCGCGCCAATCGGGATGTTCCTGATAGGCTTCCTCCGGCAACCAGCCGGGTTCGCAGGCCGAAAAGGCGGCCTTTAGCCCGAAACGCTTCAGAATCGCGCAGCGCTGCACGACTATTTCGAGATTCTTCTTCGCATAGTCCGCGGGCAGCCAGCGCTGCAGCTCCGGTGGCACGATGACCTTAAAAATTGAGGAATGCATCATGCCCCAATTCGGATAGGGATCTGAAAGATCACGTTCCCATTGCCACCGGCTCTTCGGCAGGTCGCTGACAAACACATGCGTCGCACCGGCCGCAGCTGCCCGTTCGGCCAGTTGGGTAAACTCTTCGAGGGAGGCCGTGTCGCACCGCCAAATGCGCTTGGCGTAACCCTGGACCACAGGCGCCTCGAGCGCAAAAGCAGTGATCGGCCACGCCGCGCCGATAGCCAAGGCAAGTGCCCAATGCGCAAGCCTCCAGCCACTCCCCGACCGGCGTGAAAATTGGTTACGGTCGGGCGACAGAATCCTGGCAACAACGGACACCAAACATGCGGGGTATTGCATAACGAGCATCCTGACCAAGCATCTGCCCCACGCCAAAAGCGGGGATGATTGACGTAAACTGCCCTTTGAATTGCGGTGAGTTCTTGGTTCGGGTGGGATCAGCGGCCATACTCCACGTGCCTGTCAGAATCCAAAAGCTAGTCCGCCCCGGACAGGCCAAGGCGTTCCGAAACCTCGCCCACTACTTTCCGTTGTGCGTCGGTCTTTTGCTACTAAGCGCCAGATCGTTCGCAGCCGGCAAATCCCCGCCTATCGACGGACTGGTCATCGAGGCCGACGCACAGGCGGCAGGTAAACCTTTGGATCATTACTGGAGCCGCTGCGTGGGGGCCGGCCGCGCCAATGAGGGCCTGCGTGCCGCCTGGCTCGAGCAGCTCAAGATGGCGCATGAGACATGTGGCTTTGAGTATGTAAGGTTTCACGGCCTTTTTCATGACGACATGTTCGTCTACCATGAGAAGGATGGCGTGGTGACCTACAACTGGCAATACATCGACGACCTGTTCGATCGCCTGCTGGCAATCGGCGTTCGCCCCTTCGTGGAACTGGGGTTCTGCCCCGGCGAGCTGGCTTCGAGTAACAGCACCGTGTTCTGGTGGCACGGGCACACGGCCCCGCCGAAAAACAACGAGAAATGGGCCCAGCTCGTCTCGGCCTTCGCGCAGCATTGCATTAGCCGTTACGGCGCCGAGGAAGTGCGGCGCTGGTATTTCGAGGTCTGGAACGAACCCAACACCACCATGTTTTGGTCCGGCACCAAGTCGCAATATTTCGAACTTTACCGAGTCTCGGCCATGGCGCTGAAGGGCGTCGACCCCGCCCTGCGCGTGGGCGGTCCCGCCACCAACAACTTCACCCCCGACGGTCGCTTCGACGGAGAAGAGGAAGACCGACGCCACCAGGTCACGCTGACCGCGCCTGACATCGATGCGCTATCTTGGAAAGGCGCGTGGATCGTGGATTTCCTGCATTACTGCGCCCGCGAAAAAATCTCCGTGGATTTTATTTCCACTCATCCCTACCCAACCGACAACGCCTATGATCCCGTTGACGGCAAAATGCGCAGCAAGACCCGCAAGATTGACTCCGTACACGATGACCTGACTTGGCTAAGAGTCGCCTTGGCGCGGAGCGAATTCCCCAACGCTGAACTCAACCTGACTGAGTGGAACTCCAGTCCTTCCCCTCGCGACAGCAGTCACGACTATTTGCAGGAAGCAGCGTATATCATCAAGGTGAACCTGAATTGCATCGGCTTAGCGCACATCCTCTCGTTCTGGACATTTACCGATGTATTTGAGGAGGGCGGCGGCGGAGAAACAATGTTTCACGGCGGCTTCGGGCTCATCAACGCCCAGGGCATCGTTAAGCCCTCTTTCCACGCCTACCGATTCCTCAATGCACTCGGCGACGAAGTGCTGAAGCAAGCGGACGGCTTTATCGTGACACGCGACCATACCACGCGGGCCGTGAGCTCGCTAATTTACCACTATCCCCCGGAAATTGCTCAGGCGATACCGCGATCGGGCGGTCAGGAGGGACTGGACCGCGAGCCAGCTGAAAAGGTTTTGGCAACGGGCAAACCGCGCCACGTTTCTTTGCGAATCACGCATTGCGGAGTCGGACGGACGTTCCGGGTTGAGACACTGGACGAGAAACACGGCTTCGCGCTGCGTGCCTGGCAGAAAATGGGCAGCCCAGAACCAGCATCACGCGAGCAAACTCAAATCCTCCGCGATTCCGCCATGGACACCCGGCAGGAAGTCATTCGGACCAACGACCAGGGGGAACTCATCTGGGACTGCTACCTCGCGCCTTGGACAGTCGTACTGATCAAAGAAATCTGAATGCCAGGTGCCAGCCAACTATATCCATGGATCGCTTCCCAGACATGACTTCTCGAGTGATACAGGCTCTGGCAATCGCCATTGGTTTCGCCTGCCTTCCTGCTGCTAACGCCCGGACTTGGGAGGTCAGCCAGTGCGATCCCCGCGCCGATGACTCTGGAGCAGGCACAGCCGATCAGCCGCTGCGCACCATTTCCCGAGCCGCCGAACTGGCCGGTCCAGGGGACACTGTACTCGTCCACGCCGGTACTTATCGCGAGCGCGTTGCTCCCGCACGCGGGGGTCTTGAGGGAAGCCCCATCGTCTACCGGGCCGTGCCCGGGGAGCAAGTAGTCATCAAGGGCTCCGATATATACTCAGGACCGCTCGCCACTGAGCCCAACGAACCTGGTGTCGTCCGACTCAGCCTCGATCCTAGCCTATTTGGAAAGACCGGCTACAACCCATTCGCCACCCCGCTCCTACGGGTGGAAACCGGACGCACACTCGGACAGGTTTTTGTGAACGACGAGCAATACCGTGAAGTCGGAGAGGCCAGCGAAGTACGGCGAGTCGCTGGCACCTGGACCGCCCAAGACGCCGGCCGAACCATTCTGCTGCATTTACCAGGCTCCGCTGTTTTGGCCGGTAGCAAGCGGATCGAATTGACGACCCGGAGCCGAATTTTTGCACCCTACCTGCGCGGACTCGGCTACATTCATGTTGTCGGATTCACGATGCTGCATTGCGCCAACCAATTTCCCTCACATTTCTGGGACAGCGACTCACCTCAGGCGGGCGCCCTCGGTTGCCGCGGTGGACACCATTGGCTGATTGAAGGAAATACAATACGGTTCGCCAAATCCCTGGGCCTCGATTGCGGCTCCGAGGGTGAGGAGGACGCCGATGGGCTTCACCAGCCCGAGCCAAAGTATTCCGGTTACCACCGCATCCTAAGCAATACGATCTCTGACAACGGCGCCGGAGGCCTTGCGGCCAGCCACGCGCTGGAAACCTATATCATCGGCAACACATTCGAGCGGAACAACAGCATGGGCCATACCGCTCCCGAGTCGGCGGCACTCAAGACTCACTTCTTTATCCGGGGTCGGATCGAGGGGAATTTGTTCCGGGACAATGAGTGCTACGGCATCTGGTGCGACAACGTCTACGTGGACGTCAGGATTACGCGCAACGTTCTGCTCAACAACCGCGACGCCGGGATTTTCATGGAGATGGGGGGCGGCCCAGCCTTGATCGACAATAATATTGTCGCAATGACCCGCGGCGCCTCCACGGGTTGGCACAACGGAAGCGGTTTCTTCGCCCATGATGCCGGGGGCTTCACCCTGGCTCACAATCTTTTCGTCGCCAACGCGGACTACGGCATCTTGGTCCGCCAAGAAGACGAACGCCGCTATATGGTCTACCCGGCCAGCACCTTGTCCTGGGAAGGCCAGCCTAGCGAAACGCGGCCGTGCCTCCCCGAGCACATCCAGATCGTCAACAACGTGGTGCTCGACAACCACCGCGGCGCTGTGAGTTTCCCTCTGCCCGGTCCAGAGGCGGACCAGAACCGCTGTGACGGCAATCTCTACACCCGGGGCGACCTAGATTTTGTGCCGTTTGTGGTGAACAGCCACCACGGAGTTCGGGCCGTTGAGACGCGCGACCTGATTCTGGCCCGGATCGCCGACAGCCAGCAACCAGACGCGCAGGTCCCGCTGCCTTATTCCCGCGGCCCACTCGTCGCTTTTGCCCAATGGCGGAGCGTGGGCTTTGATCCACATGGCGCGGTTGGTGCCTACGCCGCCAATGTCCGCGCCCTCGACCTGTCACTCACTGTGGGCACGGGCCCCTTGCCGGGCGAGTTGGTGTGCAAGCTCATCCCGGGAGTGACCCAGGACATTTTCGGGCGGACGCTGCCTGACAATCCATTGCCTGGCCCCTTCCAGATGATTGGCGAGTCACCGGTGGCGCTCACCCTGTGGCCAATGCCCTGCGCGACGGACGACATTAGCGCGCAGCCAGCCGACATGCTCCCCCATGCGCCACCACCGCCTATCGCTACTGGCAGTGCGCTGGCACGGCTGCCGGATTAGGGCACATCTTCAAAGTCACATAAGCCAGAGGAAGACGCAAGCCAGCGCGACGAAGGCGGCATAGGCGGTGGTGGTCTGTTCGTAGCGAGTGGCCGATGCGGCGGGAGGATTTGAGTCTGGCAAAGGCGTTCTCGATGAGATGGCGGGAGCGATAAGTGTATTCGTCATAGACCGGCTGGATCAGGCGATTGCGCCGAGCCGGCACGACGGGTTGATGACCGGCGGCGAGCAGCCGCTCGCGCCACCAATCCGCATCGTAGCCGCGATCACACAGTACCTGCGCACCTTGCCCTGGCGGCACGAGCGCTGGGGCCTTCGTCACATCGTTGCGCTCGCCGCCAGTGACGACAAAACGCACGGGATACCTCTTGGCAGACAAGCTGTCACTCGCTTACCATCAATCGGAGACCGGCACTTCAGTGTAAATATCTTCCAATGAATCAGATAAAGCATTTTCGGTGGTTTGCTTGTAAATCGCCGGAACAACTAATCACTCACACCCGGTTGGCAGCGATAAGTTCGGTCGCTAAAACGGTAGGGATCACCGGCCGAGCCTGCTCCGGCGGCTCCGCCAAAGAGGTAAATTTGTTCGTCAATCACGACCGAAGCGCCCCAGGAAAGAGGGCAAGGCATACGCGGCCCTAGCCGCCAGGCGCCGATCGAAGGCCGATAGATTTGTATTGCGGATCCATCCGTGAGGTCTCGACCACCCATAATCCATAACTCATCTCGCCACCGAACAACCTGCGGTGAGCGTGGCTTCGTTGGTCCGCCGATGATCTGCCAGCGGCCGCTCGCCGACTGAAACCTCGCTAGTCCGGTGCCAGGCACGCAGACGTAAATGTCCCCATCGTATTCCGCCCCGGAGATTGCGTTCATGCCCAGCGGGCCGTCCGTTTCATGGCGCCATGTTCTCTCGCCAGCGCCAATGCTGTCCATGCGACCGGGCTTGGTCGGATCGGCCTGTCCTAAAACGTAAAGCCGGCCCCGGGCAACCACTGCGAGTGGAGCTGGTTGGGGGTAAGGCAGAGCCGGACCTTCGGCCAGATTGCCCGTGGTGGGGTCAAAACATTCGACCTTTGTGGTTGCCGCGCGTTTCCCATCTACGGCTGCGATGTCTCCACCGATAATCCATATGCAGCCCTGGAAGCAAACCGTGGCACAAAAGATCCGCGGCCGGGTGAAACGAGCCACGGCAAGCCAACGATCCCCCGCCAAGTCATAGCACCATAGCTCATCATACGCATGCGGATGCGGTGGCTCGCCCCAAGTCCGCGTAAAGCCACCCGCAATGTAGATGCGACCCCGTAACACCGCCGCCATGATGTCGTGGTTGCTACCCGGCATGGATGCCAGAGATTGCCAAATCCCCAGCGACACAGAAGGCGATGGTTGCATTATCTTCGAAGCTTCAGCGCAGACTGATAGCGGCATGAGCAAGGCCAACGCCGTTGCCTTCAACCCGAGTTGAGTCAGGAATTGCATATGGGCAGGAAAGTGTGGCCACACACAAGTGGGCTGGTCTCATGGCGCAGGATTTTATGTTGGTGCCGCACAGCCGACAAAGTCTGTGCGTCCGCAATCAAGCACCGAACTACTTGGCCCATCAAGTTGGTCGTTTGTTTATGTGAACTAGCGCCGTCCGGCGCTGGTCCACAGGCGCCAGTTAACGTCAACTCGGCTGATTCGCGACACCAATGCGCTCGGGGCTACCATCGAAAGACGCAGTGATGACACTTCGCAAAACTGAGATTCTACAGAAGGCCACTTGAATATTCCATTTACTAAATCCGACCGAGTTGCGCTTGTAATTTTCACTGCTCTCATGGTTTCTGTCTCGGCGTCAAAGGCTGGTCCGTGGTCCCCAGGCACCTGGCCCGTGCTGCGGCACTATGATGGCGAGCATCTGCTTCGAATCGCGCTCCCCCTCGGTGGTATCGGAACAGGAACTGTTTCCCTAGGTGGGCGCGGCGAGCTGAAAGACTGGGAGATCATGAACCGTCCCATGCGGGGTTTTGCAGCAACGAGTATCTCGCCCAACAATGATGCGCCCTTTTTCGCGATCCACCTCCGGCCGCGAAATGGGCCGACCATAACGCGCGCACTACTAGGACCATTAGACCCAACGGAATATGAAGCGGAGGACGGACGGCCAGCAAATCATCATGGCTTGCCGCGATTCCGAGCCGCCGAATTTGACGCTTCCTACCCATTCGGACAAGTTCGCCTCTCTGATCCGACCCTGCCAGTAACCGTGCGCCTGAAGGCGTTCAATCCACTGATCCCGGGGGACGCGGACTCAAGCGGATTGCCGGTCGCGGTGCTCTGTTATGAAGTCATCAACGAATCCGCTCAGGACCTGACCGTTTCAGTTTGTGGCAGCCTGCGCAACTTCATCGGCGAGGACCACCTCTCGAACCGTATTAGCTGGCGAGGCGAGTCCGTTTGGACCGGAGCGAAACAGAACCAAAACGAATTTCGCTCCGACGGAAAAATCAGAGGGATCTATTTTACAAGTCACGGTGTCGCCCCGACTGGACCCGCATGGGGCACTATGGCGCTCGTAACCGAGGAGTCAGAAGGCGTCAGCTATCGCACAAATTCCGGCACCAATGCGTGGAGTCGCGCCATTCTGAATTTCTGGGACGATTTCAGCGCCAACGGTGAGTTGTCCGACACTGATCACTGTGAGGATGACGACCCGATGGCATCGCTCGCGGTCAGCAAGCAGGTGCCGGCCCATCAGACACGGTCCTTCGCTTTCCTTCTCACTTGGGATTTCCCCAACCGTCGTTCCTGGAGGCCCGATAGCCCGGACTACGGCGAAGACACTGTTGGCAACTATTACAGCACCCGGTTCAGGGATGCTTGGGATGTGGCGGAGCTCGTCGCGCCTCGGCTCGCAGAGCTTGAACTGGAGTCCCGCCGCTTCGTGGAGGCCTTAATCAGTTCAGACTATCCCTCGGAACTGAAGGAAGCTGCACTCTTCAATCTGGCAACCTTGCGATCCCAGACAGTGTTTCGCATCGCCACCGGCCAGTTGATGGCGTGGGAAGGCACAATGGCCCAAGCCGGATCGTGCTTTGGCTCGTGCACCCACGTGTGGAACTATGAATCTGCTACCGCCTTCCTTTTTCCAGACCTTGCACGCACAATGAGGGATGTGGAATTTGGCGCGGCGACGGACGCCGCGGGCAAGATGAGTTTTCGCACAATGCTGCCATTATCCAAGGCCCAAGACTGGAACAGGGCAGCTGCGGACGGGCAGATGGGCACGATCATCAAATTCTACCGCGAATGGCAATTGTGCGGTGACCGCGCCTTCCTCGATCGCCACTGGCCCAAGGTCAAGGCAGCGCTCGCTTATGCGTGGGTGCCGGACGGCTGGGACGCCGATCAGGATGGAGTCATGGAAGGGGAGCAACCCAGCACCATGGACGTCGCGTACTACGGCCCCAATCCGCAGATGCAGTTCTGGTATCTCGGCGCCCTGCGCGCTGCTGAGCAAATGGCCTTGGCGGAACAGGACACAAAGCTCGCGGACCGGTGCCACGCGCTCTTTGACTCCGGGAAAGCCTGGACCGACCGCTACCTCTTCAACGGGGAATACTACGAGCAAATCATCACCGACCCGAAGACACACACCTTCAGGGAATGGGCGCCCAGTGACGAACTGCCACCTTACCAACTCGGCAAGGGATGCCTTGTCGACCAGCTGGTGGGACAGAGCCTTTCAAGTCTATGTCAGCTCGGTGAACTCGCTCCGGCCGAGCACTTGCAGGCCACCCTGCACAGCATTATGCGCTACAACTTCAAGGGTAGCTTCGCCGATCACTTCAACAACATGCGCTCGTTTGTGCTCGGCGATGAAGCAGGCTTGGTGATGGCTTCTTGGCCGCGGGGACGGCTCAAGGTGCCCTTCCCCTATTTCAGCGAGGCGATGACTGGCTTCGAATACACCGCCGCCGTCGGCATGATCCAAGCCGGCCAGGACGACGACGCCATAAAGGTCATTCACGCCATTCGCAGTCGTTTCGATGGCCGGAAGCGCAACCCCTTCGACGAACCCGAATGCGGGTTTCACTACGGACGCTCCTTGGCGAGTTGGAACGCCTTGCTGGCGTGGAGCGGCTTCTGGTACTCGGCCGTGGACAGAACCGTGAGTTTCCATGCAAGGCCGGGGCGCTATTTCTGGTCAAACGGGGTCGCCTGGGGAACCGCGGAATTCCTTCCAGGCCAGCTAAGGCTTACTAGTTTGCACGGGAGCTTGGTAGCGGACCAAGTGCTCGTGGACGGCAAGGCCGTTGTCCTACCGAGCAGCACCGTCGCAGCAGGAGCAACTGTTTCACTCGCGCTGCCAACACCTTGATAATGAAAATCCCCTTCTTCCATCGCCTCGTCGTGCTGCTGGTGGCGACAACCTGCAACTCCTTGGGGGCGGCAACCGCGGACTGGCGTGGCGAACTCGAACGGGCCCTGCCGCTCTTTGGCCACCGCAATTGGATCGTGATAGTCGATTCAGCTTATCCGCTGCAAAACGCCACCGGAATCCAAGTCGTGGCCACTTCAGCCGACCATCTTGAGGTGCTCCAAGCTGTGCTCACGGCTGTGCGGGCAAACAAACATGTCCGCTCCCAAATCTACCTTGATGCAGAGCTCCCCTTCGTTCCCGAGAAACATGCGGCCGGCATCGAGATCTACCGGGCCGGGCTGGCAGCTGCATTAAAGAACGAGAAGCCAGTTTAAATTCCGCATGAACAGATCATCCACCGTCTGAAAGAGGCCGGAGGGGAGTTCCGCGTGCTCATACTTAAGAGCAACCTCACCCTGCCGTATTCATCGGTTTTTCTCGAGCTCGGCTGCGGTTACTGGACGGATCAAGCTGAAAGCGATTTGCGCCGCATCATGGGCGCAGCCCACTAACCCAGCACCCGCGTGATCTCTCGCGTGGCACGGGAACCCTTAGCGACTTAATCTTGCTGCCCGAAGACAGTGAACTCGGCTACCCCGGGCGTGATACCCGGCGGCCAGCCGAGCAAAACAAGACGGACACGGCTTCCGACCATCGGCTTGCATTCGCGGTAGTCGATCAACAGATCAGCGTCGTTTTGAGTGCGATCGACGATGGTGTTCCACTCCCCCGGCTTGGATTCAACCTCCACTCGATAACGATACGGGCCAGGATTGACACCCCGCGTGGTGTCCAGTCCGACATCACGCCAAACAATGCGCACGGCATGCACCCGGGCGCTAAGATTCAGCCGGCTCGTCAACATTGGCGCCGTATCGTTTGACGCCGGTTGCCACCAAGTCCGCAGATCTCCATCCACAGCAAAGCGGCCGCCAAGATTTGGCGCGTTTGATGAACCGAAGGTCTGGCATCCTGCATTAAGCGGGATCCAATCAGGCCCGTTTTTTTGGCCTGACGGGATGTATTTCGGCAGCCACTGGGGAATGGAACTCGCAGACGGCACAAACAGCTCGCCGTCGGCGCTCATCTGCACCCGATCCATGCCAATTCTCCGTTCAAAACCGTGGGCAACACCCGCCCTGATCGTGTAGAATGCCCAAAGTTCATTATTCGGGCCGGCCACAATGCAGCCGTGCGCAGTACCAGTCACCAGTCCGCTTGTCGTCCGAAGGATGGGGTTTAGTCGCTGCGGAGAGAACGGCCCGAGCGGTGAATGACCAACATAGGCACCCATTGCATAGGTTTTGTTTTCCGTTCCGGCAGCGGAGTAGGTCAGATAGTAACGGCCGGAGCGTTTTATCATCCATGCCCCCTCAATCCAGCCTTTGCCTTTGATCTGGTTCCATTCTCCAACGGCTTCCCACGGCTGACCGAGGGGATCGAATTTGATTAGTTCTACTGGCCCTGTAAGGGGATGCGTGGGACTGGAAGGATCCAACTCCGCTCCCCATATTCCACCCTTTGCGGAACAGCCCCAGTAATAATAGAGTTTCCCATCGTCATCTGCGAACAACATGGGGTCCACAAAAGGTGGCATTCCTTCCTGCCGTGCGATCTGGATTTTGCCGACTGTCGAGAACGGTCCTAAGGGCGAGTCCGAGACGTGCAGTTCTGATTCCGATGCGAGCAGATAGAATTTAGACCCGTATTTCACGACCGTGGGTGCGTAGCCCAAATCCCGAACATTCAGCGGATGGTGCTCCCAGGTCGCGCCCTGGTCCTCGCTGACCCAAGCCATATCGACGGACGGGTAGAGATACCACTTGCCGTTTTCCCAAAGGGCCGAGGGATCGGCCAATTCTCGGAACTGCTCCTTGTAAGGAAGCAACCACTGGATGTTTTCGTCCAACGGGGATCCGTTGGTAACTCCCCGCGCAAACCTACCAACCGGGTAATTAGGTATGGGCAGCGGATTACAATAGGTTCGCGGGAACTCAGAGGCAAACGACGGACAATGCGCCGCCAGCACCACGAGTAGGTAGCTGAGACGATATCGGAACCATGACATGGTGAGGTTGGCCAATTTGCGACGGGGGTGGTTCAGCCACGGCAAGAGTCACTACTGCGCCCTCTTTGACCAGCCCATTGCCGGGTAAGAGCGTGAAAATGCGTGGCCCATTCCTCCCACGTCCGACGGAGCAAGGGGGCAATCAAGTGCGGCGACTCATCATTCTGCACGTGGGCCTTTAGCCGCGAAAGCTCGTGCAAGGCCACCATGGTGTAGGTCGGGCTTTTATATTCCTCGAAGGTGCCATTTTGCTGGGTGAAGGCACTTATGCCCCGCAGCCGCTGGAGCCCGTAGTCGCAAAATTTCTTCACCCCCCAGGTGTTCACCTTCGGCCTTTGAATGATGCAGCCTTTGGCTATCTCACTTTGTGGGTCCTCAGAGACTGACAGGGCCACGCCACGGTCCGTCCAGTTATATAGATCGACCGATGAGTAGCAGTGCACACCGACTTCGGCTGCATCGCCCCCGATCTTATGTTCCCCGAACCAGTAGTAGGTGCCTTCATGGAACAGCAGACCACCACCATGGGCATTGATATGAACGCCATTGTCATCAAGCCCCGCCTGATCGGGCTGAAATTGAGTGAGGGTAGTTCTCGATACTTGGATTTCGGCTGCTTGGAGAGGACCTCGGGGCGGGAGCGTAAGTGTGGTGAGGCCGCAAAGCAGGATAGAGATAAGGCGAGGTCTCATAAATGAATGTGAAAATGGCTGACGAACGACTCCTCTATTTGATGGTGGTCACCGCACTGGGACCACTCCTTGTAATCCGCAGGGCGACCGCCAATCCAGCCAGGGTCGCGCCGGCTACACCCAGGGCCCCGAGTGACCCGAAAATTGAAACGCCCGTCGCATCGGGCTTGGTCAGGAAGAAAATCAGCACGCCGGCGAGCATCACGCACGAACCAATGACGCGGTCGGTGATGCCTCGCTCATTGAAGAGAAACCAACCGAGGCCACAGGCGAGCAAGATGCCGGATCGCTTGATGCTGATGATCAGCGCCGCCGGGGCGAACTGCAGCGCGATGAGCTG
>JANYDW010000082.1 GCA_025363455.1 Oleiharenicola sp.
GGCAGCGAGCCGACGCGCACGAGGCTGAAGCGCTCGCAATGCGGGCAGCGCAAGTGCCACTGCACCGCCTCGGGCGGCGGAGCGGCCACGACGATCGGTTTGTGCAGCAGCGTCTCCACTTTCATCCGGCGCAGCTTGGCCGCGGGATGCAGCCACCCGAAGTATCGCACCCGGTGCTGCCCCGGTGGCGGCACATGCTGCAGATACCGCCGCAGGAACTCCGCGGCACTGAGCGTGCAAAGCTTCCGCTGCTGCGTGGCCGAGTCGGTGTAGCGGAAGGTGACCGCCTTGTCCGTCGCAGCGACGATCCGCTCATCGCTGATCGCCGTGCGGCTGACGTAACGGGCCAGATAGCGCACCACCGCCACGCCCGAACCGGCCGGCTGGGTATGCACGATCCACCGGCCCCGCCACGTCCCGGCCGGAACGCTCGCGTGCTGCGCCGGCGCTTCGGCTCGCACCGCCTCGTCCATCCGCCGCGCGAACACCGCCGCCAACTTCGCCACCGGCAACAGCCAGTCGTGCTGCCGCGCGGGCACCCACTTCCGCCCGTCGGGACTGAGCCCGCCGCCGGGCACGATGTAGTGCACGTGCGGATGATGTTGGAGCTGCCGGCCCCAGGTGTGCATGACGCCGACGAAGCCGAGTTCGGCGCCGAGCAGCCGCCGCTCCGCGGCGACCTGTTGCAGGGTCGCCGCGCTCTCGCGGAAGAGGACGGCGTGCATCGCCGCCGGCCGGGCGGCGAACACCGGCCGCAGCTCCGCCGGCACCGTGAAGGTGACGAGGAAGTAAGGCACCGGCAGGAGCCATGACTCCTGTTTCGCCGTCCACGCCGCGGTGCGGTTGCCGCCGCACCGCGGACAGGCCCGGTGATGGCAACTGTGGTAGGCGAAGTCCGTGCCCGCGCACTCCGCGCAGCGATACACGTGCCCACCCAGTTCGGGCGTGCGGCAGCGGCGGATTGCCGCCAGGGCGCGCCAGCCAGTCGGCCAATCGTGACACTCAGCGCGGATCCAGGAGCCGGGCGACAGCCTCGCGGGCCGAGGCCTCGTTGACCGCCGTCAGGTGCGTGTAGATCAGCGTCGTCTCGAGGGAACTGTGTCCCAGATACGCCGAGATCAGCCGGATCGACACGCCCGCTTCCAGCAGATGCGTGGCGTAACTATGTCGCAGCGTGTGCACGACCATGCCCTGGGGCAGGCGCGCTTCCGCCCGCGCCAGCCGCAGGGTATGTCCGATCGAACCCACGCCCATCGGCTCCACCGCATGGGCCAGCCGGGCCAGGGCGGCGGTGCGGGCCGGCCCCGAGTTGATCGACTGGTCCTTCCAGCCCCGGCCCACGCCGGGAAAGCCGAGCGTAGGGGGTCAGGTTGCCTATTTCCCGAAACACGGGCCGTCTGAGTTCTGACGGCCCCGAGGAGACCGGACGAACACGGAATGAACATCCGGATGGTGAGCGCCAGACGGAAGACCGCCATGACGACAAAACCGCCGACTGGGAAACAGGCAACCTGACCCCCTACGGGCCCCCTGATTCTATCCGGGCCGGCGGCGTCACGTCGGCATGATCAGCGGTAGGGGCTCGCGGCCGAAGCGGCGGTAAACGGGGAAGTCGCGCGTATCGACGGTGATGATCTTCGCCTTCGGGAATTGCTCCGACAGCACCACCAGCGAGCCGTCGCACACGTCCATCCGTTCGTATTTCTCCATCAAGGCCACCAGACGAGCTACATTGGGCTCGACCGTGGCGATTAATCGCAGGTGACCGGTCTGCACATGGGCGAGCAACTGGCGGACAGCGGACGTATTCTGCCCGAGATTGTAGCACGCTTCGGCCAGCACGACTTCGCTCGTCCACAGCGGTTCGGCGATGATTGCCAAGGCCTGCTCGGCCCAGTCGTGCCATTGATCCCGCCGGTTCTCAGCAGGGCAATCAGCGGACCGGCATCAACGAGATACCTTGGATGGGCCAAGGCCTTCACGGCTGGAGAGGTTGGAGGGCCCTTCCATGATTCCGCTTAGGCTTTTGATCACGTCGCGAAAACGAGGAAGGCTGGGGGCAGACACACGCCGTCCGTTCCTGGCCTTGGCCCGGGAGGAAGCAGTGCGGCGTGTCTGAAGTTTCATGTCCCGAAGAAGTCACCGGCTGCCCGCAAAGTCAAGGGACCTGAAAGGAGTCTGGCTGCGGATAGTGATGTGACCGGCGCAAGAGCCGATCTGAAATGCAGACCGAGCGTAGGGGTCAGGTTGCCTATTTCCCGAAACACGGGCCGTCTGAGTTCTGACGGCCCCGAGGAGACCGGACGAACACGGAATGAACATCCGAATGGTGAGCGCCAGACGGAAGACCGCCTTGACGACAAAACCGCCGACTGGGAAACAGGCAACCTGACCCCGTCGGGTCGCTCGTCGGGTCGCTTTACCTGAACCCGTTCTTTCCTGCAGATTTGAAACGCGGAGAGCGCCGAGTACGCGGAGAGCAAAGCGAACCCCTCTGCGGCTCTCTTGTTTTTTCCCCGCGTTTAAAACCTATCTTGGTCTGCTCCGGTTTGGAAAAGGGTGATTCGTGGGGGGCTGATTCCTCGCGCAAAGGTCGCCAAGGGCGCTACGGGTCGGAGAAACCTTTGTGCTCTTTGCGTCCTTTGCGTGAGGCACGGGTCGGGTTGAGGGGGCTGTCATGTTTTCCGACCTCAAGCGACCTGACCCGTTCGGGCGGGCTTGGCGTGAGGCATCTCAGGCTGATCCATGGGGCCATCCACGGTTCAGGACGCGGATCCGGAGGTGTCCCGCCGAACGGGTCGGGGCGTAAAGCCCCTCCTACGGGTTCGGAATGAGTCTGGCCTGTGAACGATCGTCGCGGCACTTGCGGAAAAATTACGGCGCCGGGTTCGACTGCTCCGTTGGCAGGTGAAAACTGGCGCGATGCGATGGCATGAGACAGGAAAAATCAAATGGGGCGCAGCGGCGGTACTGCTCGCCTTGGGAGCAGGATTATTGGGTGCGCAAAAGATTGCGTGGGGAGGGACCGAGCAAGCCCGGCCTCTACAGGAAGATCGCGTCACGGAGCTGCGGGCGGAGATCGCGCATCACGACGAATTGTATTTTAAAGAGGCAGCTCCGGAGATTTCCGATTCCGACTATGACCGGTTAAAGCGTGAACTCGCGGCCTTGGAGCGGGCCCACCCCGAGTGGGCGGGCCCGACCGGGATGGGCGATGACCGCAGCGGCCGATTTCCGAACTACGTCCATCGCCAGCCCATGCTGAGCCTTGACAAGGCCTACACCGAGGCGGAGTGGCGGGCGTTTCATGCCGGCGTCGTCGCGCGCTTGGGTCGCAAGAATCTCACGTTCGTGGTCGAGCCCAAGTATGACGGACTCGCCATCAGCCTCACGTATGAGCGGGGTGTGCTCACACGGGCAGCGACCCGCGGCAACGGACTCGTGGGCGACGATGTGACGGACAACGTGCGCACGATCGCCATGCTGCCGCAACAATTGCGGCGTGCGGCGGCGGATGGTACGCCCAGCAGTATTCCCAATCTCCTCGAGCTTCGGGGCGAGGTCTATGTCGACGATGCCGAGTTCGCCCGGCTCAACGCTGCCCGGGTGGCGGAAGGGGTGGAGCCCTTTGCCCATCCCCGCAATCTGGCGGCCGGAACTCTCAAGTCGCAAGACCGCGCCGAGCTCGCATCCCGGCGGCTCTCGATCGTGATCTACAGCTGGGGTGCGTGGGAGGACGGGGCAGTCCCGACGACGCAGCAGGCGTTTCACGCCCAAGTCAGGGCTTGGGGCCTGCCGGGGGTCGGGAAATTCGAAGTGGTCACTTCGGCCGGAGATGGTTGGCGCGCGATTCAAAGTTTCGGCCGGACTCGAACGCAATTGGGTTTCCCGATCGACGGGGCGGTGGTGAAGATTGACGGGGTCGCGCTGCGTTCGCATCTAGGCCAGAGCGACCATGCACCGCGTTGGGCCATCGCCTACAAATTTGAACCCGAGCGGATCGTGACGCGGGTCCGGGCCATCACGATTCAGGTCGGCCGCACCGGCTTGCTCACTCCCGTGGCTGAACTCGAGTCCGTCAAGCTCGGCGGCACGTCCATCGCGCGCGCGACGTTGCACAATCGCGAGGTACTGGCGCGGCGGGATATTCGTGTGGGGGATTTCGTCGAGATCGAGAAGGCCGGCGAGATCATCCCGGCGATCGCGGCGGTGCTCCTCGAGCGTCGGCCGGAGGGCACGAGGCGGTATGAATTCCCGGAACGCTGCCCGGCCTGTGGCTCGGCGGTGGAGTCAAAGCCGGGAGAAACCGCCGTGCGGTGCCCAAATTTTCATTGCCCCGCCCAACTCCGGCGCCGGTTGGAACATTTTGCTTCCGCGGCGGCGGTGGGTATTCGCGGTCTCGGCCCGGCGATGATCGGCATTTTGGTCAGGGAAGGCCTCGTCAAGGCCCCGTCTGACTTCTACCGCTTGCGTCCCGCCGACCTGGATGGGGTTGACGGGATCGGTCCCAAGGTGGCGGAGCGTCTGCTCGACGCGATCGAGCGCAGCAAACAGGCAGAACTCTGGCGATACATCTACGGCCTGGGCATTCCCAGGATCGGTGCCGCCAATGCCCGCAAGCTGGCGCAGGCATGTGGGAGCTTGGAAGCATTCGCCGCGATGGGGAAGGAGCAGGTCGTTGCAATCGTTGGGATCGCGGCGGCGGATTCGCTGGTGGAGTTCCTCACCCGCCCGGAAAACCGGGCGGAGTTGGAGGCATTGCAGGCGCTTGTAGCACGGTGGAAGCTGGCAGGTAGTGCCCCCTAATTTGACCTGTCATCGCGAGGCTGGTGAAGCCAGCCGTGGCGATCCATCAAGCTGGATTGCTTCGTCGCGCGCTGCGCGCGACTCCTCGCAATGACAAATTAGGACACTACCAGCGGGCAACGGCACTTGACTGGGGCGATATAGCGGCTTTAATCCGACGATATGACGACTCTATCCCCAACCAAGGCCCGGGCCAACCTCACGCACTGGCTGAAGAAAGCCTCCGCAGGCGAGGACATCGGTATCCTGTGCGGGGACAAGGTCATCGCATTGCGCCCGGTACAGGTGTTTTCCGAAGATTCCGACTACGCGAAGCGCGAGTATGGCGTTACCGAAGCGGAGCTGAAGGCTTTTGTGAAACGGGCAAGTGCCGAACTGAAACACGAACGCCGGGCCGGGCGCCTCACCAGATGCAAGGGAGACATCCGTGCCGCCATTAGGGATTGAGGTTTCCAAGCGCTTCAAAGCAGCGGCGCGGTCGCTCTCCGATGAACAGCTCGACCAGCTTGTCGAGGCGCTCCGGTTGTTGCCGGTTGCCTTCGGGCAGCCGCATCAACACCGCGGGCTCGGCATTCGACGTCTGAAGGGCCGGGAATTCGAGTTTCGTATTAACCGGGACACCAGGGTGGTGTTTACTCTCGAGGGGAGCACCGCTATTCTACGCCTGGTCGGTAGTCACGATGACGTCCAGAGATACCTGAAAAACCGTTAGAGCAGAACGAGGCCGTTGGTGGGCGTCGGTTTCCACACCGACGCTAGTCGCCGATGTTGAAATTGGCGACCACCACGACGGTCCTAGACCGCCGCTACAGATATTTCCCCTCACTCCATCCGCTCGCCGAGCAGGGTGATGTTTTCCAGCTTGAAGGGCGCGTCGAAGGTTTGCTGCTGGTCGTAGATTTCGGCCACGAGGTGGCCCTTGGCCGGGAAGCCCGTTTCGGATTCGTAGGTGAAGGTGTAGGTCCCGTTGCCACCGCCGTAGCCCCGCTGCTTCAGCTCCGTCTTGGTCTTGCCCGTGACGAGGTACAGCTCCTTCAAGACATCGGGTTCGATCTCCAGTTTCAGTTCCATGGTCTGGGCCTTGTCGCCGTCGCCGCCCGCTTTGAGCGATTCGATTCCGGCGCTGAGCTCCTTCGCCTTGGCGCCGGCGGCCAGCTTCGAGAAACCGAGATCAAGTTCCTTGGTGGGACCCGCCACCTTGTATTGCAGGTGGCCGGAGACCTCGCGAATACCCTTCACCCCGGCACCGGGCAGCTTCAACTCCACCTCGATGAGCACCGCCGCTTTGTCGGCGGAAAGCTTGGGGAAGGAAATCCGTCGCTTGAAGTCAGACTCCGGCAGCAGATCGCTCCCATCGTCCGCGACGGCTTTATCCAAGGCGCATTCATCGGTCAGGGCCATCACGCTGCCGGGCAATTCCGCGAGCAGCGAGAGCGTGTAGCTCGGACCATTGCCGAATGGTTGGATCTCGCGCGACTCGTCCGCCTCGCGGACCAGCCGGACGCCCATCACCTTCAGGCTCTTCAACTCTCCGCCCTGCGCGGGTGCGGCGGTCGCAGTCACCGGCCCGGCGTTGAGCTGCGACTGCACCGCCGCGAAGTCTTCCCTGGCCGCTGCCACCTCGGCGTCGTAGTCGAACGCGGCGCCGGCCAGGCCTTTCACGGTGGCCCGCACCGGGCCCTTGGCCCCGAACATGAGCGTGCTCATGCGCTCATCCATGGCCGGCGTTTCCTGGCCGCCCAGACTGCCGGCGTTTTGGGCCAGCCAGGCGTCGTCGTTCATGAGCGCTTCCATGGCCGAAAGCAGCTTTGCCCCGTCGAACTGCAGCGACAGTGCCCCGGACGGGTCCTTGGTGAAAGCCGTGCTTTCGCCCGGCCGGCCGGGCAGGTGCAACACGACCTCGTGTTTCATCGCACCCAGGATGCCCGCCATCATCGGCTTCATCTGCTGGAATTTCGCGCGCTCCTCCTTGATTTTCTTTGCGCGGTCCACCGGGGAGAGCTTGCTCCAGTCCACCGGTTTATTCGCGGCCTTGCCGGTGTCCTTCTCCCCGCTCTTTTTGTTGCGGAGCGTCAGCGTGCCGGTGCCATCCGCTGCTTTCGCCCAGTCGAACTCGAGCATCGTCTGGTTGGGGAATTCGAGGGCCGCGAGGTCCTTGAAATAGGCGGTGCCCTTGAAAAAGATCCGCCCGTCGTCGAGCAGCTTGAAACTCACGTCACGCCACGCGTCCACCCCCTTGGACTTCTGAATCACCTCGGCGGCGGCTTTCTTCAACTGTTGCTCGGGAGTCTCCGTCTTGAGGGAAAAACTGACATTCTGAAAGGTCGACTCGTGGACGACCTTGCCCGAGCCATCAGGGTTGAGGGTAAATTCCTGGTTGGTCTCGAAACACCCCGCGAGCAGCGTGAGGGCGAAAAGGCAACCGGTGATCGTAAGCATCCTGAGGCGGGCGGGGGACTTCATGGTACCAACCAACGAAATTAACCCGTCCGCCGCAAACCTTCTCAAGGCGCCGGACATACAACTCATGGTGGATTTTCTGAACGGGGTATAGTATGTTTGATCCCTGCCCAATGTTTCCCCTCCCCATGAACTGCACATTTACTCCCCATATGCGCCTTTATCTCCTGGCGCTCGCCTTGCCAACTCTCGCCCTGGCCCAGACCAGCGTGACCATCAGCGCCGGCACGGCGGTACGCACCGTGGACGAACGCCTCTTCGGCGTGAATGCGGTCATCTGGGATCCCCAGGCGGGCAGCGCCGCGACGATCAGCTTGCTGAAAGCCGCTGATTTGCGCGCGATCCGCATCCCGGGCGGCTCGTTGTCCGACGAGTATCATTGGCGGACCAACACGAACCTATCCAACACCTGGACGTGGGCCACCAGCCTGAACGGCTTCACCTCCCTGATCACCGGGCTCACCGCCCAGGTCTTTGCCACCGTAAACTACGGCACCGGCACGCCGGAGGAAGCAGCGGCATGGGTGGCTTACGCCAACGCCAGCCCGACCACGACGGCCAACACCCTGAATGTGACAATCGGAACAGATGCCAAAGGCTACGACTGGCAGACGGTCGCCGTCTGGGCGAATCTTCGCGCCGCTTCGCCCCTGAGCACCGACGATGGTATGAACTTCCTGCGCCTCGGCCGGGCGGCGGCGATCGGTATTAAATATTGGGAGGTCGGAAATGAAAATTACGGCCCTTGGGAGACCGACGAGCAGCCGGCAAAAAACGATCCGACCACCTACGCCAACCGGGCCCAGGTTTACATCAGCAAGATGAAGGCGGTGGATCCGACGATCAAAGTCGGGGTGGTGGCGGTCACGACCAAGGAGAGTGCGTCCTACAAAAACTGGACCCCGGTCATGCTGACCCGATTGAAGACCCTCGGCGTCACGCCGGATTTTCTCATTTATCACCGTTATGAGCAGGCGCCGGCCGCGGACCAGCCGAGCAACCCGGAAACCGACGCGGGCCTGCTGCAAAAGGCCAAGACCTGGCCGAATGATGCGGCGGATCTGCGCCAGCAACTCATCGACAACCTGGGCGCCACCGAGGCCGCCAAGGTGGAGATCGTCGTGACCGAAAACAATTCGGTCTACGCGAAAACTGGCAAGCAGACGACCAGCCTCGTCAATGGACTTTTTCTCGCCGACAGCGTGGCCAATGTCATGCAGACCGAGATCAACGCGCTGATGTGGTGGGACACCCGCAACGGCACGGATTTCAGCAACAACAACAGCGCTTCCCTCTACGGCTGGCGCAACTACGGTGATTACGGCATCCTCTCGTCACCGGCCACGGGCGGCCCCTCGAGCTATTACGAGGCGTTTCCGACCTACTATGCGATGAAGCTGCTGTCCAAATTTGCCCGCAAGCTGGACACCGTCGTATCGGCGACGAGCAACAACCCCTTGCTCTCGGTCTTTGCTATTAAAAGCATCACCGGCCAGTTGAATCTGCTGGTGATCAACAAAGATCCCACCAATGCGATCACCGCCAGCATCGCCGTGACCGGTTACACTCCTCCGGTGGCAGCCTTTGTCTATTCCTATGGCAAGCCGCAGGACGATGCAGCCCGCACGGGCAGCGGCTCGACGGACATGGCCACCGCCACCATGGCTATCTCCGGAGCGACCTTCTCGGCGTCGTTTGCGTCCTATTCGATGACGGTTATCTCGCTCGACACCACCGCAACCGCACCAGTAGTTACGCCGGCCCCGACGCCCACACCCACGCCGACCCCGACTCCAACTCCCGCGCCCAGTTCGGGTGGTGGCGGCGGTGGCGGTGCACCCTCGCTCTGGTTTATGGGTGTGCTGGCGCTGCTGGGCGTGGTGCGGAAAACCGCCCGGCGATAGACGACAATTGGGCGGGTAGGGCGCGACCGCTGGGCGCGCCGTCAGGACGTTCGCGGGCGGCCCAGCAGTGTCCTAATTTGTCATTGCGAGGAGCCGCGCAAAGCGCGCGACGAAGCAATCTAGCTAGATGGATCGCCACGGCCGGCTTCGCCGGCCTCGCGATGACAGAACAAATTAGGATACTACCGACGGCCCAGCGGCCCGACCCTACCTTTTGCTTCCGTCCCCGCAGGAGGTCTGCTTCGCTTGCGGCATGGAAGTCATCTTTCTCGGCACCGGCACGTCACAGGGTGTGCCGATGATTGCCTGCGATTGTGCGGTCTGTACCTCCACCGACCCACGGAACCAGCGGACGCGCTCCTGCCTCCACGTTGTGATGGACGGGCTGCACGTCCAGGTGGATGCGGCGCCAGAGTTCCGGCTGCAGTGTCTGCGGGAGAAAATCACGCAGATGGATTTTTTTATTCTCACGCACGGTCACGCCGATCACGTCGTCGGCATGGACGACCTGCGCCGGTTCTGCGATTTGCGCGGGGGCACGGCGTTGACGGTGTACACGACAGAGGAAGGCATGGCGCGCGTGCTGTCGATTTTCCCCTACGCCATCGCCGAGCGACCGGTGTCGAAGGGCTATGCGGCATTCAATCTCGTTTCGATGCCCGCGGTATTGGAATTTCCGCAGGGCACGATTCGCTCGACCCTGCTGCCGCATGGTGGGATCAACACCCTCGGGTTGGTTTTTGAGGAGAAGTCATCGGGGAGAAAGCTCGCCTATTACAACGACTGCAAACGGATCCCCCGCGAAGCGGTGGCACTGGCCACCGGCGCGGATATGGTCGTGCTCGACGGCTTGCGCCCCGAGTTACATCCGACGCACATGAATATTGACGAAGCTTGCGCGGCAGCGGCCGAAATCGGCGGCCGAGCTACTTATCTCACGCACCTAACCCATCGGATCGAACACGTGGAATGGAACGCCAAGCTGGCCGCCGGGGGTGTGCAGCTCGCGTATGATGGGTTGAGGCTGAGGCTGTAGGAAAGGTGGAAGGCAGAGGTAAGAGGGAGGAATCTGGGCTCCGCAGGATCTACCCTCGCTGCCGTCATCCTGAGCGGAGCGAAGGATCCAAGGGGGCGACGTAATACCAATTATGCAGCGGTTTGTGACTGTACGGCCGGTTCCGCGGCCGCGGGATCGCCGGGCCGAGGCCTGCCGACAAGTGGCAGCCCTAGCAGCCTGTCGGACTTAGAAAAAGCATTTTGGGCTGATTTTTTTTCACCGCGGTGGATGGGCGGGAAGTTTTCAGTCGGTGACGGAATAAACAGCGGCAACGGCCCGTAAGAGTGGAGTCGTGCTGGATTTTTTCGCG
>JANYDW010000020.1 GCA_025363455.1 Oleiharenicola sp.
AGTGCCAGCCCGAGATGGGCGACTGGTACGCGCGGTTGATGTACCAGTCAGGCACGCACAATGCGGCCGAGCCCCGGCCCAACCCAGTCAACAGCTTTCACGTCGCCCGCTATGGCCACCCGACGAAGTTTGGTTTCAAAGCCGAGCGTAGGGGTCAGGTTGCCTATTTCCCGAAGCACGGGCCGTCTGAGTTCTGACGGCCCCCAGGAGACCGGACGAACACGGGCCGAGCGTAGGGGGTCGGCCGAGCGTAGGGGGTCAGGTTGCCTATTTCCCGAAACACGGGCCGTCTGAGATCTGACGGCCCCCAGGAGACCGGACGAACACGGGATGAACGAATGGTGAGCGCCAGACGGAAGACCGCGATGACGACAAAACCGCCGATTGGGAAACAGGCAACCTGACCCCTACAGGCCGCCTTTCTAAGACAGCGCCCCATCTCCGAAAAAATGAAAATCCTCCTTGTCGCGGGCAGTCTTCTAATGACCTGTCTCGCGGGCTGCTACTCGGTTGAGCAATCAGAGGTCGAGCGCGGTTATCGGTGGATTCATCGCGGCAAGACGGACAAAGCGCTCGCCACATTCGATTCGGCCATTCGGAAATATCCCGCAGGTTTGCTGGCGCATGTGGGGCGCGCCGATGCTCTTTTCGAAGCAGGGAGGGATCAAGAAGCTGTGACAGCGTATAGCGATGCCATCGACCTCCTGAAGGATCGCCGGCCCGAATCGGTTATTCACGGCGAAAGCGAAACGATCGGCCATCGGACTTTATCCTATCAAAACCAGGGACTGAGATTCCCCTTCGGTTTGGAACCGTATCTTTATTTGCGCCGCGGAGGAGCCTACCATTCCCTGGCAATTTCCATTTCCAGCAGTGGGAATGAAAATCTGCGCAAAGCAGTTTCGGACTATGATCGAGCGCTCGCCTTGGCACCCGACTACCAGGTGGCACAAGAGGAACGTAGCCGTCTGCAAAAAGAGTCCGAGCAGCTGATCCGCCCGAAGCAGTCCAGGAGCCTGAAATAGGGTCCGGTTCGATCGCCGCCCCGCTGAAAAAGATGAAACAGCCAAAGCTCCCCCCGGGGCGAGCGGGCCGAGCGTAGGGGGTCAGGTTGCCTATTTCCCGAAACACGGGCCGTCTGAGATCTGACGGCCCCCAGGAGACCGGACGAACACGGGATGAACGAATGGTGAGCGCCAGACGGAAGACCGCGATAACGACAAAACCGCCGATTGGGAAACAGGCAACCTGACCCCTACAGGCCGCCCTGGTCGCCGGCTTTCTAGGCTTGTGGGGACTTCAGATTCAAACCCTGTCGGGATCGATTGCATTCGTTTCGGCATTCGCCATCGCACTCGCCGTCATTTTTGCGGTCGTGGGCCCCGAATACGGGGTCGGGTTGTGGGGTGTGGGGCGGCCGGCCGACAACAGGCCTTGACGGCTCTTTCAATCGAGCTATTCTAGCTTTTATGAAAACCGCCAGCGTAACCGAATCAAAAAATGGCCTCAGCCGCCTCCTGCGCCAGGTGAAGGCGGGCAAGAGCGTGCTGATCTTCGACCGCAACGTCCCGGTGGCCCGCCTTGAACCGATCTCCCCAGGTTCCCTGCCGGATGACCAGCGCCTGCTGTCTCTGGAACGACAAGGCCTGATCCGACGCCCCCTAAAGTCCGGTTCGATCGCCGCCATGCTGAAAAAGATGAAACGGCCAAAACTCCCCCCGGGGGCCAGCCTGGTTGATGCGGTTTTAGCGGAACGCGCTGAGGATACACGGTGAAATTCTGGGACACCTCGGCCGTTGTGCCCCTGCTGACCGACGAGGCGACGAGCAGCCTGCGTTTGCGGCAAGCCGAGGAAGGCGGCATGCTCGTCTGGTGGGCAACTTCGGTCGAGTGCCTGTCGGCGGTGCAGCGGGCGGTGCGGGCAGGAATAGTTTCCGAGCGGGAGTATCCGAACATTGTCGGCCATCTGCGCGAGTTGGAACAGCACTGGACCGAAATCGAACCCACCCAGCAGGTCAGGCTGCAGGCAGAACGCTTGCTCCGTACCCATCCCTTGCGCGCGGCCGACGCCCTGCAGCTCGCGGCCGCCATCATCGGCGCCGAATACGAACCCAATGGCATGACCTTCCTGACCGGTGACACCCGCCTGGCCGAGGCCGCCGCGAAGGAAGGCTTCAAAGTCGAGTAGTGAACCAATCCGACCAGCTTGGTAAAGGCAGCGCGCATCGTTCCTTCACCCCACCCAGCCCAGCACCTCGCGGATGACTCACGCCACGTCGTCGTTGCTCAGACCAAGCACGGCCAACGGGACTTCAGGCGAGGCAAAGCCCCACCTGAGCAGGCGGTGGTTTTCTCAGCTAGCCGGCAACCATTTACTTTTTCTTCCAGGCGCCGCTCTCGTCCTGCACCCAGACGCCCGGGCGGCTGTTGGCGGCGATCTGCTTGGCGCGGGCGTGACCGACCGACTCCGCGGTGGCGCCGGTCTCCTTGGCAATAATTTCGTAGACGGCCTCGCGGTCGCGGTTTTCCTCGGCCACCAGGCTGGCGGCGTCGGCCTTGCCGGCCGCCCGTACCTCGAGCAGACCGCGGTTGTTCTCGCCGACGGCCTCGGACGTTTTCATGGTATCAATGGCCGGCAGGCGCGCCGCCATCTGGCGGCGAAGGTCGGCGGCACTCGCGGCGAAGACTGTCACCGTGACAACGCAGAGGGCGGCAAAAAGGGAAATGAGGCGTAGTTTCATGGCGTTCAGGGTTTGGAGGGGGCGATGGTTGCGGACTTCTTGTCGAGGTCGCCGAAGAAATCATCCAGCGCCTTCTCCACCCGCACGTTCACGTCCACGGTGATGTGGATCGGCTTCACCTCGATGGGCTCGGTCTTGACGTTGAGGCAGCCGGCGAGGAGGAGCGGTAGGAGCAGGGCGAAGGGGAAAAGTCGGCGGTGCATGGGAAGGGTGTTGGTTTAGTCATCTCGGGCGGGAGAAAGTGCCCGACAAATCAATTAGCCACAAGAAGCACAAAAAACGCAAAAAGGGAACCTTCGCGCAGCCACCTTCCCTCGTTTTCGTGTTTCTGGTGTTTTTCGTGGCCATTCCGGATCACTTCCCCGCCCCGATGCTCAGGCGCGAGTCCAGGCCCATGTTGATGAGTTTCTCCAGGGGGCCGTTGACATTCAGGTCGAGCGTGACCGGTGCCTTCACGTCCTTGTCGACCGGCTCTCCCGCAATATGCAATTGCGCCGAGCGTCCCTCCGGGGCGTTGGTCGGTCGGATATCCAGGCGCAACTCGCTGAGCTTGAGCTTCAGCAGGCCGGACTCGACCTTCTGCAGCACGGCAAATCCGGGACTGCCAGGCGTGGCCCCACCCGTGAGCAGGCCCTTGGCGTTTAACTGGAGCTCGGCGGAGACCCCGGGTTTCAGTGCCAGCCAACCGGTGCCGAGGCGCAGGCCGTCCTGATTGATCCGCACCGGCACGCGGCCGTTGACCTGGCCGGTGGCCTTGGCGGGCAGATCCTTCGTCAAGGCCATCACTTCCTCGATACTGACATTCTCCACCAGCAGCACCGCATCCAGTTCCCGCCGGCTCGGCACCAGCCGGAAAGGCTCGGCGGCAATCCGACCGCCCAAGGTCTGCAGCGAGACCTGCGAGACCGCGATCCGATCCGGGCCCTCCAAGGCAAAGGCCCCTTGCAAATCGCGCATGGTCAGCTGGCCGATGCGCAGTTCCCGTAGGGTGAGCGTGCCGGGCTTGGTGATGACGTGCGCGAAGTCGGTGAATTCCAGGTCGGCGGAGATTCCTTCCCCCGTAACGGCCTTGGCGACCGAGACCGCCCGGCCTTCCCGGAGCTTCAGACTGCCGCCCACCGCCAGCTTTCCGCCGGCGAACCGGCCCGCGGCATTGCCACTAAAAATCCCCTCCACCTCCCAGTCCTCGGCCGGCAAGGAGACGAGGTGCTGCAGGAAGCCCTGCCATTTTTTCAGGTCGAGCGACAGCTCCGGCAGCGTGAAAGCCAGTTCGCCGTTACCTCCGTCGAGGCGCCCGGTCCCGCTGAGGGCTAGTCCGGGCGCGGTCACCTGCGTTTGCCCCGTCCAACCACCTACGCCCGTTGGCTGGGCGTTGATTTTCACGGTCAAGGCCTGGTCCGGCAGACCGGCGGCCTGCAGGACCAATTGCCCGTCGATCGAGATCTCCTCGAGTGGCAGGCTGACCGGTCTCCCGGACGGAGCGGCAGGAGCGGCCGGCTGGTTGCCCACCAGGTGATCGACGTTGAGTGCCATCTGCGCCTGCTGGATCTGCAGCTTGCCCAACGAGAGGCTCCACCAGTGCGCCCGGTCCAGACTGACCCGCTTGGCGGCGAAAGGCTGAAGGCGGACCAGAAAACCTATATCCTCCACCACGACCCGCCAGAGCGAGGCTTGGGTTACTTGGAACCGGACCTCCGACGCACCGGCGGACTTCAGCGCGGTACCGATGGCCAGACCGGTCAGAAAAACCCGGGCGACCAAGGCAAGCATCAGCAAAACCAGACTGAAAATTCCAGCGCCTAGCAGGAGGCGGCGTCTAGTGAAGACATGAGTCATAGGTGGACAAATCCGACAGCACGTTCAGGCAGAGGCTCCCACTACAAGGCAAACTGCCGGCGGCGCCATGAAAATATGCCGGCGGAGCGATCGTCGCACTGGATCAGCAGGGACCTAGCCTGCATATTTCACGCTCACCCGTGTCGGCAGGACAGACCGTTCCGCGTGCTTTCCGAACCTGTCATTGCGAGGAGCGCAGCCGTTTCGACAAGCTCAAGGCCCCGAGCCCGTCGAGGGGCGACGAAGCAATCCAGTGAGATGGATCGCCACGCCCGACTTCGTCGGGCTCGCGATGACAATCCGGGTGTGAAATATGCAGGCTAGGCCGTCCAAGCCAGCACCTCGCGAATAACCCGCGCCACGTCGTCATCACTCAGGCCTGGATGCAGGGGCAGCGAAAGCACCTCCGCGCAGGCTTGCTCGGTGTGCGGGAAAGACAGCGCCGCGTCGTGATACGCGGGCTGGCGGTGGATCGGCACGGGATAAAGAATGCCGCACAGGATGCCTTGCTTCTCGAGGTGGGTCTTGAGTTCGTCTCGTCGGGGCGTGCGAACGACAAACTGGTGCCAACAATGGGCGCGACCTGCCAACACGAGAGGCAGTGTCAGCTTGGTGCTTTTCAGTCCGACCAGATATTGGCCGGCGATGGCCGTCCGTCGGGCGTTCTCGGCGTCGAGTCGGGCCAGCCGCACCCGAAGGATCGCCGCCTGGATCTCATCGAGCCGGCTGTTGCGTCCGTGCGCCTCGCTCACATAGCGCTTGCGCCAGCCGTATTGCCGCAACGCCCGCACCTGGTCCAATAGCGCCGGATCATTGCCGCACACCGCCCCCCCGTCGCCCAGTGCGCCGAGGTTCTTGGTGGGATAAAAACTGAACGCCGCCAGCTGGCCCCAGGTGCCCGCCTTGCGTCCGCCGATGGCCGCACCGTGCGCCTGCGCGCAGTCCTCGATCACAATGAGATGGTGCTTCTCCGCGACTTCCATCAGGCGCGGCATGTCCACCGCCTGGCCGTACAGGTGCACCGGCACGACCGCCTTGATCTTCGGGTCGCGCAGGGTAGCCAGCAGGTTCTCCAGCGCCGCGACATCGAGCAGCATGGTTGCCGGATCGATCTCGGTATAGAACGGCCGCGCTCCCGCCGCCTTGATCGCGGAGACAGTTGCCGTGACGGTGTTGGCGACGGTGACGACCTTGTCACCCGGGTTGATGCCCGCTGCTTGGAGGGCCAGCTCGATGGCATCCGTGCCATTGGCCACGCCGACCGTGCCCGCGACACCCAGCCACGCGGAGAATTCCTTCTCAAAGGCCTCGACCTCGGGACCAAGGATGTAGTGCCCGCTCGACAGGACCCGCGCGATGGCGGCGTCAATCTCGGCCTTGGCGGCAAGGTAGGAGGCTTTCGGGTCAGCGGGGATGATTTTCTTTTGCACAGGAGGAAACGGAGAGAACGGAGGAGGATTTAACCACGGATCACACGGATGGGCACGGATGATCGGAAAACTTGTAACCACTAATCCACACTAAGTTTTCACTAATCCGGATTAGTGACCCATTAGTGTTCATTAGTGGTTAAAAGGTTTTTGCACCTGACTCTAGCCGTATTCATTCGTGCCATCCGTGGTAGTCCGCTGCCTTGGTTCAAAGGTAATGTTTCAGCTCGCGGCGGTAATAGGCCACGGTCTTCGTGAGCGCCTGCCGGATCGTCGTTCGCGGCTGCCAGCCGAGCTCGCGCCCGATCAGGCCGCAGTCGGAGTAGTAGTCGCCGATGTCGATTTTTCGCCGGGCGGCCGGGAACGGCTTCACGCGATAACTCCCCCGCCCGGCCACTGCCACCAGTTCCTTCGCCAGCTCCCGCAGGCTGATGTGGCCCACCCCGCCGAGGTTGAACACGCGCCCCACCGCCGAGGGGTGAGTCGCGGCGAGCAGAAAAGCTTCCACGGCGTCGTCCACGTAAGTGAAGTCGCGGAGCTGCTCCCCGCCCCACACCTCGATCGGTTTACGCTCAAGGATCTGCTTGATCCACACGCCGACGAAAGTCTGGCGGGCATCCTTCACCCGCATGCGGGGGCCGATGGTATTGGTCAGGCGCAGCACGGTGCCGGGCACGCCGTGGACCTCGCTGTAAAGCAGATGATACTCCTCGCCGGCGAGCTTGTTGATGCCGTTCACGTCCACCGGACGCAGCGGGTGCTTCTCGTCGACCGGCAAGTAGTCGGGCCGACCATAGATCTGTCGGGTGCTGGCGAAGACGACGCGGAGCTGCGGATTGTGCCGCCGGCAGGCCTCCAGGAGCGTGAGTTGGGCGCGGCAGTTAATCTCCAGGTCTGTCTCCGGGTCGGTCATCGAGTCCATGTGGCTCGTCTGCCCGGCGAGGTTGAACAGGAAATGCTGACCGCGCAGAAACTCCGGGAGGCTGTGCCGGTCGCGCACGTCGGAGAGGTTGATGTCGAGTTTGTGCTCGAAGCCGCGGACATTGCGCCGGTTTCCGCCGTACTCGGGGATCAGACTGTCGAGCAGCGTGACCTTGGCGCCGAGGCCCACCAGGGTGCGCGCCAGGTTGGAGCCGATAAATCCCAGGCCCCCGGTGATGAGCACGCGCTTCCCTCGGAAGGCTGGCGCAAATGACGGACGGGATTTCATCAGATGCGCGCCACGCTTGCACCGGAACCGCCGGGAAACAAGCGCGCAGTGGGGGCCGGAGCCTTGGCGCGCTAGCGCCGGTAGGGCGCGACCGCTGGGCGCGCCGCGAATAGGCAACGGCGGGCCCAGCGGTCCCGCCCTACCTAAAAATCCTGCAGCTTCCCTTCGCCGGCGCCGCGCGTGGGCTCGAGTCGCTCCAGCACCTCGCCAAGCAGATAGATCGAGCCAGTCACGACCACGGTGTCGCCGGCTTCGCCGAGCGTGCAGGTGGTGGCGTCGGGGAAAATGCGCTCCAGCGAGCTGACACGCGCGAGCGACCGCGCCTCCGCCGGCACCATCGCCCGCATCGTTTCGGCCGGCGTCGCCCGCGCCTGCTGCGGCGTGACGAGGTGCAGTTCCCGGGCGTATTTCAGCACAACCTCGAGCAAGGCGCGGGCGCGAAACTCACCGAGCGCCCCGGCGACGATGACGGGCTTTCGTCCGGTTTCGGTAACGAGTCGCTGCAAGCTGCCTGCCAGGACCTGCGCGCCCTCCGGATTGTGCGATGCGTCGAGAATCACGTTGCGACCACCGACCGATAAACGCTGCCAGCGTCCGGGCCAGGTGACGTGCATCAATC
Organism: Oleiharenicola sp.; assembly: GCA_025363455.1. Lineage (GTDB taxonomy): Bacteria > Verrucomicrobiota > Verrucomicrobiia > Opitutales > Opitutaceae > Lacunisphaera. The sequence goes on from JANYDW010000020.1 coordinate 7,837, forward strand.
CACGCGCAATGTCCCCATCAGCAGGTGGAACCCGGCCTCTGGACGGGTTTAGAACGCGTCCAGAGGCCGGGTTCCACCTCTTTGCAAACACCCGCACCACCAGCACCGCCGTCGCAGCGTTCCAGCGCTGATAGTCGCCCTCGAGATTGGTCATGGGATACTGCCCGATCCCCTCGCCAAATTCTTCGCGCACGGAATGAACCGGCGCCGCGTTGGCCGCAGCCACCTCGCGGATCACCCGCTCCGCCCCGGCGGGCATCCGGCCGATGACGACAGGACGGCCGGGCTTGATGATACCCGCCTTCTCGCGGGCGATGAGTTCCACCGTGTCGCCCAGCTCGGCGCAGTGGTCCAGACCGATCGACGTGATCACGCTGATCTCCGGCTGGACGACGTTGGTGGCGTCAAGTCGGCCACCCATTCCCACCTCGATCATGGCCACATCCACGCCACGACGCTGGAACTGCAGAAACGCCATTGCCGTCATGAATTCGAAGAAGGTGGCGTGTTCATCCGCGGCGTTTTCCGCCGCCCGCGCGGCGACCGGCTGCAGTTCCTGGGTGTAAGCGACGATTTCCGTTTCGGTCAGCAACTGCCGGTCCACCTGCACGCGCTCACCCAATTTGACGAGATGGGGCGACGTGTAGAGCCCGGTGCGACGGCCCGTCGTACGGAAGATCGATTCCAGCATGGCCGACACCGAACCTTTGCCATTGGTCCCGGCCAGATGGATGACCGGGTAGGTCCGCTCCGGATGTCCGAGCGCCTCGGCCAGCCGCCGCATGCGATCGATGCCGAATTTTACCCCGCCAGCCTTCAGCGCGTAGAGATATTCCTTGGTCGCAGCGTAGTCGGAGAGAGAGATGGTCCCGGATTTCATGAATCAATTCCCCTCCCCGTCATTCTGATCCCGCGTCCGCGGGAGAAGAATCCAAGAGATATTGGGCGCATCGACCTTGGATCCTTCGCTCCTCTCAGGATGACGAACGGGGGAAATGCCTTGCCCTCACGCGCTGGCGACCGCGGTTGCCGGCATTGCCGATGGGAACGGTGAAGCGGTCGCCACTTTGTGTGCGATAAATTTGTGGGTATACAGCGCCTGCAGGATGCTCGTAAGGCGGTCCTTCATCTCCAGCCGGCTGACAATCTGGTCGAGCAGTCCGTGCTTGAGCAGGAATTCCGCCGTCTGGAAGCCCGCCGGCAGGGTCTGCTTGGTGGTTTCCTTGATGACCCGGGCCCCGGCAAAGCCGATAAGCGCGCCCGGCTCGGCGAGGATCACGTCGCCCAAGGTGGCAAAGCTGGCACTCACCCCGCCGGTCGTCGGGTAGGTCAGGATGGAAATGAAGGGCAATTTCGCCTCGGCCAGCCGGCCCAGCGCGGCGCTGGTCTTGGCCATCTGCATCAGGCTGAAAATGCCCTCCTGCATGCGCGCGCCCGCCGAGGCGCTGACAATGATGCATGGAATCTTTTTCTTGAGTGCGCGTTCGATGGCACGGGTGATTTTCTCGCCGACCGCCGCGCCCATGGCGCCGCCGCAAAAACGAAAATCCATCACCGCCAGCGATACCGCAACGCCGTTGATCCGGCCCATGCCGCAAATGACCGCCTCGGGCAAGCCGCTCTCCTTCTCATATTTTTTGAGGCGGTCGGGGTAGGTCGCCGAATCGACGAATTTGAGCGGGTCGGTTGATTTCACGCCGGCGTCGAACTCCTCGAAGCTCCCTTCGTCCGTCATGGCTTTGATGCGCTCGCGGGAACCGATCGGGAAATGGTAGCCGCTCTTCGGCACGACCATGAGGTTGGCCTCCAGGTCCTTGGTGAAGACGATCTCGTCCGAGATCGGACACTTGGTCCACAACCCCTCGGGGATGCTTTTCTTCTTTTTGGTGGAAGCAGATAGCTTGGGTTTGGAAAAATGAGCCATAGCGAGAGGGTTTCAGCCGTGCCCGAAGGTGACGACGTCGAGAATTAACGCCCCGGCGTGTCGCAGCACGGTTGCGCAGGAATTGAGTGTGGAGCCCGTTGTAAAAACATCATCGACCAGGACGTAACGCAGGGCCGGATTAATGGTGGCGCCCTTGGCCAAAGCAAAGGCATTTTTCAGGTTCTCCCGCCGCGTCTCGCGGTCATGGCGCGTCTGCGATTCGGTATCGATCACCCGGACGAGCAATTCCCGCACTTCTACCTGCCCGTCTACGGCTTGTGCGCAGCAGTCAGCCAGCAAGCGGCACTGGTTGAAACTTCTGGCCCGCTCCTTTTGGGGATGCAGTGGCACGGGCACCAGCACCGCCCCGCGCAGATAATCCGCAAACCCCGGGACCTCCCTCATGATCGTGGTGATGTCCTCCAGCACGTGAAGACCCTTGCGGTATTTCAGGGCGTGGATGAGCGAACGTCCCGGCCCATGCAGCAGAATCGCCGTCTTCCCCTCGCCGAATTTCGGCTCAAGCGTCTCACAATGCTGACACAGGCGGTTTTCCGCCATCTCGCCGAAATAGGGATGCCCGCAGGTCGTGCAATGCGGGGCCCGCACGAGGTGCAGCAGCTTTTCACATCGGACGCACAGATGTCGGAAACGTCCGCCCTCGACCAACCCGGCGCAATGCACGCAACTCCGCGGAAACACCACGTCGAGCCGGTCGCGCCAGAGATGTTGGAGCGTGGGGTTCATGGCTTGTCATCGCGAGACTGGCAAAGCCGGGCGTGGCGATCCAGCTGGATTGCTTCGTCGCTGCGCTCCTCGCAATGACGGAATCGGGAAGTCATCAGTAAATCACCTTCACCAGGAACAGCCCCTGCGGCGGAGCCGTCACCACGGTCGGGATGCGGCGGCGGGTCTTGAGCAAGACCGCAAGTTCGGCGGACTTGAGCTTGCCGAGGCCGACGCTGACCAGCGCGCCGGTCAGGCTGCGCACCATCTTGTAGAGAAACCCGTCGGCCTCGAAGGTGAAAACCACCTTCCGGCCGGTCCGCCTGACGTCGAGCCGCCGCAAGTCGCGCACCGTGGTCGCGTAGGTCCGGTCATTCTCACCCGAGAAAGCCCAGAAGTCGTGCTTGCCGCGCAGGATTTTCGCCGCCGACTGCACCGCCGGCCAGTCCAGCTCGCGGTTGAGCGGCCAGCAGAAGTTGCGCGTGAACGGGTCGGCTTCGCCCAAGTCCAAGTGGTAGCGGTAGATTTTCCCCTGGGCGTCGAACCGTGCGTGAAAGCCCGGCCGGCCGCGGCGCACGGCCTTCAATTGAATCGAGCGCGGCAGGCCGGTCTGGATCGCGAGCCGCAGCTTCTCCCCGCCGTGGGTCCACGTCGCGTCGAAATGAAACACCTGCGCCCGGGCGTGCACCCCCGAGTCCGTGCGGCCGCTCCCCTCTATCCGGATCTGGCGGCCGAAGATCTTTCTCAGCCGTTTCTCCACCAGGTCCTGGATGGTGTTGCCGCCTTCCTGGCTCTGCCAGCCGTTGAAGCTGCCGCCATCGTAGGCGATGACGCATTTCCAACGGGTGACCTTGAGTTCTGTCTTTTTAACCACGGATTTCACGGATGACACGGATCCAAGACCAAGCGGAAACCAGACCCAAACCTTTTTAACCGCTAATTGGCGCTAATTTTCGCTAATGGTCTTCTCCCGAATTAGCGTTCATTAGCGCCAATTAGCGGCTGTCCTCCGATAGTTGCGGCGGGAATTTCTGGTCAAGGTAGTCCTGCAGGATCAAACATGCGGCGCGCGAGTCGATCAGCCCGGAATCGCGCACACCGCGTCGGTCCTTCTTTGGAATCGAGGACTCTGCCTCGGAGCTGGTCAGCGTCTCGTCCACCAGATGCACCGGCAGGCCAAACTTTGCCCTCAGCTTCACCGCAAACGCATCCACCTCCTTCGCCTTGAAACCCACCGAACCGTCCATGTTGTAGGGATAGCCGAGGACGAGGTCGGTGATGCGACGCTGCTTGATGACCTCGCCGAGCTTTTGCCAACGCGCGGCCTCGTCGGTGTCAACCAGCGCGGGCAGCGGCGTGGCCACCCCGATCTCGTCGCCGTGGGCGAGACCGACCCGCTTGGTGCCATAGTCAATGCCGAGGCAGTGCATGGCTCAGGATGTAGGGCGGGATCGCTGATCCCGCCTTGCCTCACCAAGTGGCGGGATCAGCGATCCCGCCCTACAATTGCCTCGGGCAATCATGGTTCACAAAAACTTCTTCTTCGCCGGATCGTCCGCCAAACGCTTGAGCAGCGCCTTGATCTCCTGCGCCTTGTCCTTGGGGACGACCAGCGTTGCCGTCGGTGTGTGCACCACCACCAGGTCATTCGCGCCGACCACGGCGGTCAGATGGCCGTCGTCGCTGACGACAATGTTGCCCGAGCCGTTCTCCACCATGGCCAGGCCGCGGAGGACGTTGCCGGCGGCGTCGGGGGTGAAATGCTTGGCGATGGCCGGCCACGCGCCGACATCGTCCCAGTCAAAGGTTGCGGGCACGACCACGACATTGGTGGATTTCTCCATCAAGGCGTAGTCCACGGAGATTTTCTGCAGCGTTGGGTAAATCTCGGGCAGCGCCTTCGACCAGCCACCGGCCGCCTTAACCGCGGCGGCCTCCATCTTCGCCAGGCCGGCGTAGAGCTCCGGCGCGTGGGCCTTGAATGCGGCCTCCACGACCGGCACCCGCCAGACGAACATGCCGGCATTCCAGAAGTACCGCCCCGAGGCGAGATACCCTTTGGCCGTCTCCCCATCGGGCTTCTCGACAAAGCGTTTCACCGTCATGACAGGCCGGCCGGCGATCGTCTTCCAGGGCCCGGCCTGCTCGATGTAACCAAAGCCGGTTTCGGGTGCGGTCGGCTTGATGCCGAGGGTCACAAGCACGTCCGCCGACTCGGCGGCCTCGAAGGCGACGGTCAGGAGCTGCCGGTATTCGACGGTATCGTGGATGACGTGGTCGGCCGGCAGCATGGCCAGGGCCGCGTTCGGGCTGCGTTCCTTGACCAGGAGCATCGCCAGGCCCGTCGCCGCGGCCGTGTCGCGACCCATCGGCTCAGCCACCACGTTGCCCGCCGGCAGACCGGGACTGGCGGTGCGGCAGCCGTCGAGCTGCGCCTGCGTGGTCAGGACAAAAATGTTTTCCCGGGGCACGACCCCGGCCACACGGTCCACGGTCTGGGCCAGCATGGTCTTGTCGCCGACGATGGGCAGCAGGTGCTTGGGGGTGGCAGCGCAGCTCTGCGGCCAGAACCGCTCGCCGCGGCCACCAGCCATGATGACTACAAATCGGTCAGGCATACGACTTATAGGACCTACAGGGCCTGTGGGGTTCAAGCCCTGATCCACGGTTAACTTTATTGCCAAAGGGCACCGTTGGCCTTGGCTCCCCACCACACCCATGGAAACACCTCTTGAAGTCGATGTCGCCACCGCCGCCCAACTTTTGCGCGAGGGGGCCCTGATGCTCGACGTCCGGGAGGCCTTCGAGGTCGCGACCTGTGCCATCGCCGGGAGCCAACACTTGCCGATGCGCCAGGTGCCGGAAAACCTGCCCGACCTGCCTCGCGACCGGCTGATTCTCGTCCTTTGCGCTGTCGGCGCCCGCAGCCTGCGGGTCACCCAATTCCTCCGGGCCAACGGTTTCGAGCGGGTCAGCAACGTGGCAGGCGGCATCGTTGCTTGGGCGGAGCAGATCGACCCTTCCCTGGCGCGGTATTGAAGGCTCAGGCCCATGCCTTTTGTAGGTCGGGCTTTACGCCCGACGGAGGAGGCCCGCGTCGGGCGTAAAGCCCGATCTGACCCAACACAGACCCGCGCTTGACTCCCCCACCGACCTTCGGGCACAAGTCTCCTTTCACCACCAACAATCCATGGGTCAACAACTCAACAAGCACATCAAGAAGAAACGCCGCGTCGCTTATCACAAGCGCCGCAATGCCCGCCTCAAGGCCGCCATGTCCAAGGCCAAGAAGTAAGCGTCAGCCCTTCAGCCGGCTACTGTAGCGGCGGTCTATGACCGCCGTTTTCATTTGGCAGGCCCGGCGGTCATCAGCCTTCGCCGAGCCTACGGCCCGACCAGCAGACCGCGGTTACAGTTTCACGCATGATCAAAGTCAGCCTCATCTCCCTCGGTTGCGCCAAGAACCTCGTCGATAGCGAGATCATGATCGGCCATCTGCACCAGGCGGGCATGACCGTAATCCCCGAGGCCGAGAAGGCCGACGTCGTCATCGTCAACACGTGCTCGTTCATCGACTCGTCCAAGGAAGAGTCGATCGGCCACATCCTCGAGGTGCACCAGAACAAGGGGATGAAGAAGCGCCGCAAGGAGCAGAAGCTCATCGTCGCCGGCTGCATGAGCCAGCGCTTCTCCAAGGACCTCAAGACGGAGCTGCACGACGAGGTGGACGCCTTCATCGGCCTCGACCAGGTGACCAAGGTCGCTCCCATCATCGAGGAGATCTTCGCCCGGGAGCGCGGCAAGAACGCCGCCAAGGAAGCGCCGGTCGTTTTCATCGAGGGGAAATCCACCTTCATCCCGGACTACGACACGCCGCGCTTCCGGCTCACGCCGAAACATTTCGCCTACATCAAGATCGCCGAGGGCTGCAACCATCCCTGCACTTTCTGCATCATCCCGCAAATCCGCGGCCGCCATCGCAGCCGCACAGTCGAGAGCGTCGTCGCCGAGGCCCGCCAGTTGGTCAAGGAAGGGGTCAAAGAACTGAACCTCATCTCGCAGGACACGACCTTCTTCGGCATGGACACCTGGGAGCAACGCCCGAACCCGCGCACGCCGGTCGACTCCTCCCGCGGCACCGCGCTCACCACTCTCCTCCGCGAGCTCAACGCCATCGAGGGGGATTTCTGGATCCGCCTGCTCTACACGCACCCGGCCCACTGGAGTGACGAGCTCATCAAGACCATCGCCGAGTGCCCGAAGGTCGCCCGCTACATCGACATCCCGCTCCAGCACATCAGCGACAACATGCTCGAGCGCATGCAACGCGAGACGAGTGGCGACTACATCCGCGACCTCATCAAGCGCATCCGCGCCGGCATCCCCGGCATCGCCGTCCGCACTACTTTCATCGTCGGCTTCCCGGGCGAGACCGAGGCTGACGTCGACGAACTCTGCCAATTCATCGACGAGACGAAGTTCGAGCGCCTCGGCGTGTTCCGCTACTCCCAGGAAGAAGGCACCCGCGGCGCCAAGATGCCCGACCAAATTTCCGCCAAGGTGAAGGAAGCCCGCTGGCACAAGCTCATGGCGCTGCAACAACGCATCGCCTCTGAGGTTTCCAAGTCCCACGTCGGCCAGACGCTCAAGGTCCTCGTCGAGGAACCTGGCGTCGCCCGCGGCGAAGCCGATGCCCCCGACATCGACGGCCGCGTCTACGTGCCTCGCGAGCTACCGGTCAGTGAATTCGTCGAGGTGAAGATCACGGGGTTCCAGGACTACGACCTACTCGCCTTGCCCAAGGGCCAGAAGCCCGCCGAGTTCAAGGTCGCCAAGCAGGCGCAGTAAACGTGGCGAATCCAACCCGGCCACACGGCTAGTTCCCGGTCGCGGGCGGAGCCACCGCCGGTTTCTCGGACACCGGGTTCTCCACAGCTACCACTTCCGGCTCCGGCGTGATCGAATCGGCCTGCTTCGCGATTTCCGCGATGTCCGCCGCTGGCAGCACGAGGTTGCCGGTCGGCCGCCCGTTGGCAAAAAGGCGCACGCATAAACCATAGAGTTTGCCGTACGCGTCGAACATCGGGCAGCCCGGCTGGCCGTTTTCCGCCACGATCTTCCGCCGGGGGTTTTCGCTCAGGCTGATGATGTCGGAGCGGCGGACCATCGGTGCCCCTTGCGTCGCGCGACTCGATCGACCGAGAACGTAACCCGTCGAAAGCAACTGAGGGTACGCGTCGTTGGCGAGATCCACATGGACGAGCGGCATGGCGACCCGGTTGATGGGCTTGATGAAGGCCACATCGAGATCGGGGTCTTTCAAGATCACCCGGGCGGGCACTTCCGTCCCGTCCGGCAGCCGGAGCCGCACCAGCTTGAATTCCACTCCAGTCACGTCGATTTTCATCGGGCCCTTGGCGGTGTTGATCCTCGTCCCTTCGAGCACCTCGCTGGGATCGATGGCGGCCAGCGACACCACCGCCAGCCCGCCGGGACCGATCAAGGTGGCCCAAGCCTCGTGTTTCAATTCGCGTGGGGGTATCGCCTTGTCGCCGACCGTGCCGCTCACCTTCACCACCAGGTTCACCTGCACGATCGCGGCGGAGTAGCGCCGCACCAGCAGCTGCGCGATTTCAGTCGGCGAGGGCTCGGCCGCGGCAACGGCCGATCCCAGTAGAGCGCCGAACAAAAACCCGACCAGCAAGCGCCGGCGAGGCAACCCATGTGAGTCGATCGATGACATGGCGGTTTGCCGGTTGCCTCCCGGCGGACTCAGGGCGCCTTCGGGGCCGGTTCCGTGGCAGAGGGGATCCCGGGCTTCTTCTCGGGCGCCGAGGTGTCCACCGCCGGCTTCGGGGCCGGTGGCTTTGCGGCTTCGACCAGGGCCTGCTTCGTTATCTCCAGCACATCCGCCGCCGGCAGCACCACCAGGCCACTCTGGCGGCCGCTGTTGAGATTCTGCACGCTGATTCCCAGTATCCGGCCCTTCTGGTCGAATAATGGGCATCCCATCTGCTGGTCGGCGGCCAAAAACATCCGGCGCGGTTTCTCCACGATGCCAAGCACGAGAGTGGGCCGGACCATGGGCACCCTCTGGAGCGCTTTGGGCGCCCGTGAAATGACATAGTAGGTGTCCAGCACCTGGCCGGCGGCGTCCTCCTCAAGCTTGACCGGGATGAACTCCCGTTTCACCGCCGCTTCGGGGTCAGGCGCGATAAATGCCAGGTCCAGGTCAGCATCCTTCAGCACCACGCGGGCGGGCACTTCTGTTCCATCAGCCAGGCGCAGTTTGACCTCCTTGTAATCGGTGTCGCTGATCTCCAGCCGCTGCCCTCCCGTCATGTTGCGCAAAGCCTCCAGTTGGGTGCGCGGATCAATCGCGGCCAGCGACGTGACCGTCAGGCCCGACGCCGCCAAGACGGTTCCGTTGACGTCGATTTTGTTTTCGCGCGGTGGCATGGCGCGGTCACCCATGGTCATCTTGACCGTGACCACCATCTCCACCCCGATGATCGAATCGGCGTGCAGCTTGACCAGCTCGCGGCCGGTTTTTGCCTCGCTGTCGGTCAGGGCGAAAAGACCCGCCGGAGCGGATAGCAGTAGCAGCAGGGCAAGCAACGACGCGAGGGAACGGACGGACGATTTCATGATTTGGCTGGTTTGAGGTTGATCTCGATGAAATGGGTCTGACCCAGGCGCTCAACGAGCAGCACCCACCACTCGTGGCGCTGGCGCACGGCTTCCTGGCGCGCCTGCCGCAACTCGGCCACGGTGGCGACTGGCTTGCCATCGGCCTGCAACACGAGGTCGTCACCGCGCAAACCGGCCAGATTCGCCCAGCCCGCCTGCACGGCGTTTTCCACCAGCACGCCGCGCGGGCTGGCAAGCTGGAGCCGGACGACGTCGTCAAAGGCCACATCGCGCACGGTGAATTCCAGCTGCACATCCTCCCACCAGGGCATCTCGGCGGCGGGAGTGGGTTGCACCTCGAAGGTCACTGGCAGATCGAGCTTCTGGCCGTCCCGCCAGAGAGTGACTGAGGATTGCGTGCCCGCCTTGTATTGGCGGATTTGTCGCGCCAGCACATCCGCATCCTCCGGCCGGCGGGCGGTGACCGGCATGCCGTCGAGCGCGAGGATCACATCACCCACGCGCAACCCGGCCGCCTCCGCTTGGGTCCCAGGATAAATCCGGGTCAGCCGCGCGCCGCCCTCAGACTTGATCTCAAGCCGCGCTGCCAGCTTCGGTGTCAGCGGCTGAGAGGCTGCCCCCAGCCAGGCCTTGCGCACCTGCGGCGTGATGTTCCTTTCTGGCACGAGCCGGAGTTCAACGACGGAGCTGATCACCGCCCCGGTTCGCCGGACGCTGGCCGTCACTGTGCGCGTGCCGTTTGGGGCCGCATCGAGAAGTTTCTGGGTCAGCACTCTGAGGTCGGCGACGTTGTGAATCGCCTGGCCGTCCACGGCGATGATCACGTCCTGACGCCGCAATTCGGGCTCGGCTTGGCCGCAGGGACCGGCCGGCCTGGTGTTTTCCAACCATACGCCGTCCGCGCCGGGCAACCGTTCGTTGCGCACGAGCTGGGGCGTGAGATCCCGCGCAATGGCCCCCCAGCCAGGCACCTCAACGTCGTCCGCCTGCACGGGCGCCCGGGTGGTGAGCACGAGGCGGACTTTCTCTCGCCGGGCGTCGCGCTGATAGTCCAGCGACAGGGCGTCACCGGGCATCCGGCCGGTTTCCAACCGATAGAAATGTGAGACGGCTTTTTCCTCCTCACCCTCGATGGCATGACTGTCGGCACTCAGCACCACGTCACCGGGCAGGAGTCCAGCCTGTGATGCCGGAGATCCGGGCACCACATCGCTGACCACGACGCCCTGACGCATCCCATCAGCCTCGAGCCGCGGTTGCACGGTGAGGCCGGACCAACCGCGTGTAACATGACCCTGTGCGCCGAGCTGTGCCGCCACAGCCCGAGCCAGGTTACCGGGAATGGCACCGCTGAGGTTAAACACGCCAATTTCGTTGATGCCGACTACCTCGCCGCGACTGTTGACGAGCGGGCCACCGCTATTGCCTCCGAAGATGCGTGCATCGTGCAATACCCAGCGCACCAGCGTACCCACGTCCTCGCCGCGCAGGACCATCTTGCCGGCCGTCTGCTCGGGCAAAACCAACGAGGCGTTGGACACCACGCCCTCGGTGACCGATTGGGCCAGAAAGCCCGGGCTGCCGAGGGCAAACACCGCATCCCCGGCCGCCAGCTGATCGGAGTCACCGAAGTTTCCGGCGACCAGAGGCGGCGCGCCCTTGGCCCGCTGGGTCAGGTCAAGCTGCAGTACCGCCAGATCGGTCAGGGCGTCCTGCCCGACCAACCGGGCCTCCAGATGCGAGCCGTCATTCAGGTAACAGCGGAAATAATCCCCATCCTCCGTCACATGGCAGTTGGTCAGCACCTGGCCTTGCGCCGAGATGATCACCCCGCTGCCCCCGGTCCATTGCTTGGTCAGGCGACCGTCCAGCGGCCGCATGCGGATGGCCTCGATGCGGACGATGGCCGGGAATATTTTGACCAGCATCGCCTTGTTCTCAGCCGTAAGAGTGGCAGACAGCGTAGGCTTGGTCTCTGCCGCCGCGACCTTCAGCGCGCTACACAAGGCCAGGCCCATTAAAAGCCGCAGGCTTCCACCACTCAGCCACCCGCCAAAAAAGGATTTCATAGGGATAAAAAAGCCCCCTTAAAAACCGCAGAAAATATCCCGACGCAAGTGGCAAACACCGTGACCCGTCCTCCGCAGTCCTGGTTTCAGCCATCCGAAACGATCTTTTCCGTGTGATACCGTGGTGGAATCCATGGCACCCGCAGCGTCATCCTGAGCGGAGCGAAGGATCCACGATAAGTTCGCAAGATGCGCCAACCGCTTGGATCCTTCGCTTTGCTCAGGATGACAAGTCTGGTGAGTTGATCCGTGTGACTCCGCCTTCCCGGGCCGAAAGCTTAGCGGAGGCTGGTAATCGCCGCGGCGCGGATCGGAGTCCACGCCCTACCCTTTGTTTGCCTGCACAAACTTCCCAATGATCCCGTCGAAGGAACCGTTGGTGAAGAAAACAACGAGCTGCGGCTTCTCCACCGCCTGCGTATTGGCCACCAGCTTGTCGAGCAAAGCCGCATTGGTCTCCGCGGTGTACGCGTGCACGCCCTGCACATCGAGGTGCTGCAAGACAGCCTCCACGTCGAAACGCTCGGTATCCTTCAGCTTTTCGGCGCGGCTAACGGCCCCGATGTAAACTTCGTCGGCCAGGCCGAGCGCCCGCGTGAAACCGGCCTGCAGCACCTTCGTGCGCGCCGTGTTGCTACGCGGCTCGAAGACCGCGCTGAGCACTGTGCCCGGATGGCGGGCGCGGAGGGACTGGATCGTTTCCGCCAGCGCCGTCGGGTGATGGCCGAAATCCTCGATGACTTTAAGCCGGGGCGTGTCTACCAGCAGTTCCTGCCGGCGCTTCACGCCGCGGAAGCGCGCCAGCGATTCCAGTTTCAGCTTGGTCGGATCGTCCGGGTACAGCGCCAGCGCGGCCGCCACCGCCGCCATCGCCGCGTTGCGGGCGTTGAACAACCCCGGCTGGCTCCACTGGACCGCCATGGCCACCTCGCCGCGCCACTCGAGGGCGAACGAGACCCCGGTCGGGCCCTCGGCAAAGTTCGTAATACGAACATTGTTCGCCTCACCAGTGCCGACGCTCACCACCCGCGTCCAGGGAAATGCGCCGAGCGCGCGGACGTTGTCGTCGTCGCCGTTGAGCACGATCCAGCCGTTGCGCGGCACGATGCGGGCAAGATGCAGGAAGGTCCGCTGCACGTCGGCCAGGTCGCGGAAAATGTCAGCGTGGTCGAACTCGAGGTTGTTCAGCACGGCGATGTGCGGGGCGTAGTGAATGAACTTGCTGCGCTTGTCGAAGAATGCGCTGTCGTATTCGTCCCCCTCGATAACGAACGGATCGGCCGCCGTACCCAGGTGGTTGCCCGTGGGCGGGTCCTGCGGCACACCACCGATGAGAAAGCCCGGGTCCCGACCGTTTTCGCGGAGCAGAAAAGCCGTCAGCGCGGTGGTGGTCGTCTTGCCGTGTGTGCCTGCGATGACGATGTTGCTGCGGCCCTTGAGGACAAAGTCGGCCAGCAGCGCCGGCAGCGAGGTAAAGGCGATGGCGCGGGTGTCGAGCAACCACTCGACCTCAGGGTTGCCGCGCGACATGGCATTGCCGATGACGACAAGGTCAGGTTTTAGTTGGGCCAGCCGCGCCGGATCGTAGCCCTCGTGGAGCGTGATGCCCGCTTCCGCCAGCACGGTGCTCATCGGCGGATAGACGCCCGTGTCGGCGCCCAGCACCTCGTGCCCGGCCGCGCGTGCCAGCAGTGCCGCATTGCCCATCGCCGTCCCGCAGATGCCCATAAAGTAGATTTTCATCATTCGCTCCCAACCACTAATGGAGACTGGGCACTAATAAACCAAGAACTTGCGCTCCGGGCGGTCCCGGCTCGGTGCGTCATGGTTCCGGCCGGATGACACACTGGATGCACACGTTTGCTTGCAGCGGCATGCAATGGCCCCTACATGACCGCGCATGGCTCGCACCCCTTCCCCCCGTCTCGACAAAACGGGCATCGTGCAGATCGCGGCCAGTCTAGGCGTCTCCCCCTCGACTGTTTCCCGCGCCTTGCGGCGAGAAACGGCGCACCTGGTGCGGGCTGATCGCCGCAAGCAGATCATGGACCTCGCGGAGAAACAGCACTATTCGCCCAACCCCGGGGCCCGCCTGCTGCGCAAGGGCATCAACGCCACGCTCACCGTCGTCGTGCCCCTCGACGAGAACATCTTTTTTTCGGAATATTACGGCCGGTTCCTCGCCGGCACCCTCCACGCCGCCGCCGCCCGGGGCTGGGGCGTGCATATTTCCACCATGCGTCGGGGCGAAGGCACGAACTTCCGGGAAGCAATGCAGCAACTCAGCCTGGACTCCTCCGGCATCATCTACCTCGCCGAGCCGCTCAGCACCTTGGAGATCGAGGAATTGAAAGGGTTCCGGCGGCCGTTCGTCCTGACCAAATCCACCCTGCCCGAAAGCACCAATGTCCGCGAACTGGGAGTGCCGGTGGTCGGGGTGGACAATCTCTCCGGCGCCCGTTCTGTCGCCAGCCTGCTCCTCCAGCTGGGACATCGGCGAATCGGACTTCTGCTTGGTCCCGACGGCTCCCGGGACGCCCACGAGCGCAAGCAAGGTTATCTGGAGATGCTCCAGAAAGCCGGAGCCGTGCCCCGTCCGGAGTGGATCTACAGCGGGACTTTCAGCGCCGAGACCGGACGCACGGGCATCGCACGGATCCTGCAATCCAATGAACGACCGACGGCGATTTGCTGTGCCAACGATGAAATCGCCTTCGGGGCGGTGCATGCAGCCCACCTGGTCGGGATTCGTTGCCCCGAGGATGTTTCGATAGTCGGATTTGACGACGGGTTCTGGGCCACGGCCTGCCAGCCAGCCCTCACCACGATCCGGCAGCCCTTGGCCGACTTGGCCGAACGCGCGGTCGGCCTTATCGTGGAGGCCGCCAATGACCCCGGGCGCTCCCGCCGGGTGATCACGGATGACATGCCGGCACCCATGATGATCCGTGAGTCGACCCGGCCCTTTCGGCCCCCCGAGCGCAAGTAGACTGGCCACATCGACCAGGGTCTGCGATCAAGCCTGCACATGTTTGCAGTGAATTTCGGTGGCCGATGAATGAGTGATAAAGCATCATCAGGTGTTTACCCCACTTGACGAAAAGCCTATATTACGAGTGAGAACTACCGGGAACGGGAGCCCGGATCCAGGAATACTGTCAGGGTCAGAATTATTTTTCGGCTTGTAATGCAAACGTCGTCATTTACTAGTAACCGCACCCCCGCTGAGGTTTCCCCGCCCCGGCCTCCACCCTACTCCGCACCGGACAGCAATGCTTCTGGGCCCCTCATCTTTCGTTTTCGGACGTTTACCGCTTCGCGCCGCTCTCATTGCGCCGATGCTGCTGTCCGCGAACATGCCCGGCGCGGCGGTGACCGCCGACACTCTTGCACCGGTTGCGCTGAGTGCCGACGATCACCAGCTGCTCGGTGAGATCGAACATTCCGGGTTCCGGTTTTTCGTCGAACAGACCCATCCCGTCACCGGACTGGTGCGAGATCGCGCCCGAGCCGACGGCTCCCCGAGCCCTGGCAAGGCCAGCATTGCGGCGTCCGGCTTCGCCTTCAATGCGTGGGTGATCGCCACCGAGCGCGGCTGGGTGTCCCGCCCCGAGGCCCTGATGCAGGTGCGCTCAATGCTGCGTTTTCTCGTTACCCAGGCGCCGCGTCGACATGGCTTCTTCTATCACTTCATGGAAATGGACACCGGGGCCCGGGCCTGGAACTGCGAGCTGTCCTCCATCGATTCCAGTCTGCTCTATGCCGGCGCGATCGTGGCGCGCGAGTATTTTGCCGATCCCGAAATCACCTCGCTGGTAAACCAGATGCTGGGCGAGATCGACTGGAGTTGGTTCCGCAACGGCGGCCGGCGCGTCTCGCTGAGCTGGCATGATGAAAGCGGATTCTCCCGCTACCGCTGGAACAAATATTCCGAGCACGTGTTGATGAGCTTCATGGCCCTGGGGACTTCGCTGCATCCAGTCGAGGCGGAGTACTGGCAGAGCTGGCAGCGCAGTCCCGTCGGTCGCTACCATGAATATGTCTATCTGCAGGAGCCACCCCTTTTCATCAACCAATTCCCCCAGGCTTTCATCGACCTGCGCGACCGACGCGACGCCTTTGCCGACTATTTCAATAATACCCGGCTGGCCACGCTTGCGCAGCGTCAGTTCTGCCTGGACCTCCAGGTTGAATTTCCCACCTGGAGTGAAAATCTCTGGGGCCTGACCGCCTCCGACTCCGCCACGGGCTACAAGTCCTGGGGTGGGCCGCCGCGGACCCTGCGGGATAACGCATTGGATGGCACGATCGTGCCGTGCGCTCCGGCGGGCTCCCTGCCCTTTGCCCCCGAGGAGACCCTCGCCGTGCTCCACCACATCCGCAAAGCCTACGGCGACCGGGTCTGGAAACGCTACGGCTTCGTTGATGCCTTCAATCCCCAAACCCACTGGGTGAACCCCGACGTGATCGGCATTGATATCGGCATCTCCGTTACACAGGCCGAGAATCTCCGCACCGGGCTCATCACCCGGCTCTTCATGCAGTCCGCCGAGGCCAGGCTCGCGCTGACCAAGGCCGGATTCCTTTCCACGGGGCGCAAGCTTGATCCCGACCAGCAAAAGCCGGTTCTCGCCCGCGCCACTGCCGCCTGGGGCACCCTGCAGACCCAACCGGCCGAAGACGGTCTGCAACTCACCGCTCTGATTGCCGCCCAGTTACTCGGCCTGATTTCGGCCAGTGATCTGCTCGCCACGGCTCGGGCAAAACTGGCGACGGACACCAACGTGGAAAGCGCCTCATTTGCCGCCGCGCTCATCACCCTGCGCCAAACCGTTCCCGCCCTCCAGACCGAGGCAACCCGCCTGCTCGACGGTTTCGCCTGGAATAATCTCCCCGCAAACTCCCCCGAATTGGGCGCGGCGTCCCGGCTTGCGGTCTTTCTGCAGATCGGCGCGGGCACACGGCCGGCCGCCGATTGGAAAAAACTCACCCGGTCAACCCGGTCACTCGGGCCTGTTCAGGTGCTCGCCCCCGCCGATGCCGCCGGCGCCTTGCTGCCCGGCCTCTGGCTGGACGAACGTTCCATCCTTTCCGGTGCCTCGGCCTCCCAACTCGCCTATGCCAGTCTCACCGGCCAAAAGGTCCCTGAGAGCACTCTGCTCCCGGTCCTGCAACTCGACCAGTTTCCCCGGGAAACCGATTCCCCCGCCAGTCAGCCCACCACTCCCGAGGTTGCTGCCGCCTATGTTATCACCGCGGCCAATCTGCTGGGGCAGGATAGCATTCGGGGCGCTTTCCAGCGGGATCCACTTGTACAGGCCGGTCGGGTCGCCATCGCAGAATTTAGCGAGGCCGCCTTTGGCCCCAACACTTCACTCATCGCGCAACGCGAACTCTCCGGGGACGCGCCCCTGCCGCCTCCGCGACGGGCCGTCGCCGTCGCCAATACCCTACCTCGCGAAAAGTGGGACTGGCAGACCGTGGCAGGATTGGAATACAGGGACTCCGAGGCCGACAGTCACCCTGGGGATGCCCCGCTCGAATTCCGCTTCGCCCTCACCTGGGACCACACCGCCCTGCATTTTCACATCGAGGTCACGGATTCCCCGGCTGGTTACACCATGCCCAAGAAGTACAACCGGATCGTCGAGCTGTTCATCGACCCGGACGATGACGGCCTCGTCTGGTCGGGCCCGAATGATTACCAGTTCACCTACCGGGTCGGGGTCGGCGCCATGGAACATTTTCATCACGCACCCAACAAGGCACGGATTAAGACGAGGCCCCATGGGTACACCATCGAGGCCACCATCCCCTGGAAGAGTATCTCACTCAGCCCGAAACCCGGCTTGGAATTCGGCTTGAGCTCGGCCGCCATTGCCGAAGGCACCAGGGAATGGGAATCGGTGACCAAGCTCAACTGGTCTTACTTCCCCCTACAGGCCGGGGTATACCGACTCGGTCGCGTCCGACTGCAATAATCCACTGCGCCCTGACACTCACCAGTCCCATAACCAATCCCACCTTTTAGTTTCGTTATCCCAAACCCAAGAAGTCTATGAACACCATGACAATGACAGTCAGTCGGAATCGATACGCGCTGGCAATTCTGCTGGCGCTGGGCCTTCAAGCCCCGCTACTGGCCCAAACGACCGCACCGGCCGCAGCCAAACCTGAAGAAGACAAGCCGTTCGTTTTGGAAACCTTTACGGTCAACACCGAGAAGGACAACGGCTACCTCGCCGTCGACTCGCTCGCCGGCGGCCGCCAAGCGGCCCCCATCCGGGTGACTCCGGGGGCGATGTCGTCGATCACCGGGCAGTTCATCAATGACCTGGGCCTGACCAATGTGCAGGACGCGCTGAAGTGGTCGCTTGCGGCCGTGCCGACCAGCGATCGCAGCGGATTTTCGGGCGGTTCGGGCGGCGGCGTGTTCAACTTCTGGTCCATCAGCATCCGGGGTGACTCGCATGTGCAGGGCGGCAACCCGCCGACGAAGAATTATTTCCCGCTCTTCGTTATTTCCGACACCTACAATGTCGACCGCATTGAGTTCGACCACGGGCCCAACTCCATCCTGTTCGGCATCGGAGATCTCGGTGGCGCCATGACGTCGTACACCAAGCAGGCGCGGTTCGACAAGGAGTTCAGCATCGCCAATGTCACCCTCGATAATTACGGCGGCTACCGCGGCACCATCGACGTGAATGAGTCCTCCGGCAACCTCGCCCTCCGGGTGAACGGCGTGATGGCGAATGAGAAGGGCTGGCGCGACGGCGACAAGCACACCAAAATGGGCGCGACGGTCGCCGGCACCTGGAAATTCAACAACGACAACTCCCACCTGCGCTTCGAAGTCGAAGGCTGGAAGGAAAAGAAGTCGATCTACGGCGCCACCTATCAGGACGTAATGTCCCTCTGGGATGGGAAGACGAACGCGGCCACTTGGGCCGCAGCGGTACCCAACCTGGGTGACAACCCGAAGACGACCCCCGGCGCACCGGGCGTGACCGGCATGTCGGACTGGGGTCTGAGTCCCTATTGGGTGCTTGTAGCCGGTTCCGGCACCGGCGTGAACAACTGGGCGGGTGGCGTCCGCTCCATGGGCACGAACAACATTGCCTGGGGTGCCTACATGCGCCCGAGTCAATTCAACTACACCCCGACCGGCGGCACGGTCATCCAGGCCCTGCCGAGCCGGTCCTTCGCCGTTGCCCCCCGGGACGCTTATGTGAAACCCGAGGATCTCAACATGACGCTGACGTATGACCAGCGGATCAATGAGAACATGGATTTCGAAGTTTCCGGCTACCGCTATGTCGACGACGTCTATTCGATTAATTTCGAGGGCGCGAACAGCGCTTCCCTCGACCTCAACAAGCAGCTCCCCAGCGGTTCGGCCAACCCAAACTATGGCAAAATCTATTCGGACTTCTTCCTGGATAAGCAGGTGCAGGATCACTGGGTGAATGAAGTGCGGGGCCAGTTCTCGTATCATTTCGATAAGACGCTCTGGAATATCCCGCTGAAGCAGGTGTTCAGCATCTCCGCGGGCGAACAGGTCACGGAGTATGATGCCCGCCAATACAACGCCTTTTACACGGGAGCAAACACGACTGACTGGGGCGGGGCCCTGGTCTGGGGGCGCGTGTATTGGGACAACGCACAGGCGGCTTTCAATGTACCCTCCTCCGTCGAATACCGCCCGTTGCCGTTCAACTGGTATGACTTCGACTCAAAGCAGACCATCAAGTACTACGGCCTTTTTTCCCAATCGCGGCTTTGGGATGACCGTCTGAACGTCTCCCTCGGCATGCGCCGGGACAACTTCGAGAATCACAAGATCGGTCTGCGCGGCACGGGCAACACCGACGTGATGGGCAGCGGTTCGGGCAACTCCTACTCCGCGGGTGCGGTTGGTTATGTTACCGATTGGCTCGGAGTCACCGCCAATGTCTCCACCAACTACCAGCCCGCGGCCGGCGGCCTCGCGCCCACGGTCTACGGCTCGGTGCTGGGGGCGGCCAAGGGCACGGGCAAGAATCTGGGTATGCGCGTCTCGACGAAAGACGGCAAGTACTACGCCTCGCTTAATTGGTATCATGACACCGGTGACAATGTCATCGGGGGCAACTCGCCCGGCTTCCAGGGCATTTGGGACGATTACTTCCAAGCCGGTGGTACCAAGACCAACATCGGCCCGGCCGGTCAGGTCACCAGCGGCTCCGGCAATATCAACAAGTCGTCCATGAACTATGTCGACACCTACTCGGTGAAATACACCGGAGTCGAATTCGAGATGACCGCCAATCCCACCAAGAACCTCCGCCTGCAGGTCCATTATTCGGCGCCGAAGGGCGAACGCACCAACAACGGCCTGAACGGAATCCGCTACTTCGCCGAGCACCTCGCCGACTGGCAGGCCGTCGCCAGCGGCACCTCGACGCAGGCCCAAAAACTGGCGGGGGATATCACCCAGGCCCAAAAAGACCTCGCGACCTGGGCGGTACCCACGCTCGCCGGCGGCGTCGTGAAGTCGATGTGGAATGCCTTCGCCACTTATAGCTTCACTGATGACACTCTCAAGGGCCTCGACATCGGCTTCGGAGCAACTCAAACGGGCGCACGGCAGATCGACCAAACGAACCGGACGACCGCCTTCACCACGGAGTCGATGCTCCTCGGCTATACGATGAAGGTTAACGAGCTGGGCCGGAAGATGAATGTCCGCTTCCAGCTCAATGTGGACAATCTGTTCGGAAGCAACACGCTGGTCTTCCAAAGCTTCAACGGTACCCAGGCGATGGACTACAACTTCATCCCACCGCGGAAGGTGACCTTATCGGCGCGACTCGAGTTCTAAGGCATATTGCCTGTCAGAAGTCGTCGGTCCGATCCCGACGGACTCCTTCTGTTTCCTGTCCACCGGTCTTGACCGGCCGGTGGATCCGGAAACTACTTGGACTGTTCCCTGCCCGTTCCGGACGAGTATTCATTCCTGATCAACTGATCCGCCGGCTTGAACTCCCGAATCCAATTTCCCTTGGAAAAGACCCCCAACATTGGCGAAGGCGTACTCTCGGCCGAAAACCTGAGAATATCTGCCGCCGCCGACTTCGGTCTGATCGAGCTCCGCACCACCACTGAATTGTGCGCGTTGCTGCTGCCCACCGGGGCGCTCTTCGCCCTGCGGCACCGCGGCACCCTGCTCAACCAGCTCCTGCCTGGTCCGGCCGAGGACGGTCTTTTCCGCCTGCTCCTGCGCTGGTCGTCAGCAGACGGCGCTTCCGGTTGGGCACCGCTCGCCGGCCCCACCGCTACCTTCGCCCAAATCGGACCCGCCGCCTCCGGCTGGTCCACGCTCACTGCGGGCGGCCTGGAGTACTCGACCGTCCTGCAATTGCATCCGCAACACCCCGCCTGGGCCTGGCGGGTCCGGGTGCGCAACACCGCCACCACCACCCGGCGGGTCGATGTGCTGCACGCGCAGGATCTCGGCCTCGCCGATGAGGGCGCGGTGCGCAACAACGAGGCCTACGTCTCGCACTATATTGACCTCCTGCCCGTGCATGATGCCGCGCTCGGCTGGGTCATCCTCGCCCGCCAGAACCAGGCCATGACGGACGGTCACCACCCCTGGCTCGCCGTGGCCTGTGCCGACGGTGCGGCGGGATTTTGCACCGACGGCACACAGTTTTTCGGCGCCGACCACCGGCTGACTGGTGAACCCGCCGCGGTCCGTCTGCCCGCCTTGCCTTCCAAGCGGCTGCAATACGAGTTCGCCCTCGCCGGCCTGCAAAGCCAGGCCCGCGAACTCGCCCCCGGCGCTTCGACCGAATTTGTCATCGTCGCCCGGTTTTTGGAGAATCATCCCGCCGCCTCGGGACCGCAGGATCTCGCCCTCTTGCACGAGCTGCTCCCCCCGGCCTGGATCACCGCCGAGCCCGCCCGGGGGGCACCCGTCGACCTGGTCCTTCGGCCCGCGTCCGTCTTTCTCCGCTCGCCCTGGCTGCACGGCGATCAGCCCACCGAGTCTGACTGGACCGCCTGGTTTCCAGGGGAGCGCCGGCACGAGGAACGGGGTCCGGGTGGTGAACTTCTCTCGTTCTTTCACGCGACGGACACTCATGTCGTTTCCCGCGACAAGGAAGCCGCCATCGCCCGGTCGCACGGCCATATCCTCCGGTCCGGATCGGCCCAGTGGATCGACGATGACCAATTTGGCGTCACCTGCTACGCCGCGGGGATTTTCGGCGCCCAAGCCTACCTCGGCAACCCGAGCTTCACCCGCCTGCTGTCCGTGGTGCGCAACGCGCTCAACGTCGTCCGCGCCTCCGGCCAGCGCGTCTTTCTCCGGCGCGGTCCGAGCGAGTGGCGACAGCTGGGCGTGCCTACCGCCCTGGTCCTCCAACCCGGGGCGGTGCGTTGGATTTACCGTCTGGGTGCCGACGTAATCGAGGCGCGCGTCTGGTGCTCCGGGCAGCAATCCGCCTCCTTTCTGGAACTAAGGGTAGTCGCCGGCGACCCATGCGAGTTTCTTGTCACCCACCAGATCGTGATCGGCTCGACCGAGTTCGATCATGCCGCGAAGGCCGAAGTGTTTGCTGAAGCGGGTTGGATGGCCTTCCAACCCCATGAGGAGAGTCTCATGGGACGGCATCAGGCCGGTGCATGTTTTGCCCTCGCGGCCGCGGAGCCCGGTTCACTGGCCGCCTTGGGTGGTGATGGATCGCTTTACGCCGACGGAGTGGAGCGTGGCGGCCCATATGCGACGTTGCGCACCAAGCCGGTCCGGAACTTTGAGGTGATCATGCTGGGCACCCACTCGGGCGCCACTTGTCTCCCGGCCGCCATGAGCGCCGCCCGCCTGGAGCTTGCCTTGTCCACCGCACCAGCCATCTGCCCGGTGGCGCCGATACCACGGCTGGCTGGCGTCGATCCCGGGGTCTCGCGCCTCAACGAAGTGCTGCCGTGGTTTGACCACAATTCGTCCATCCACTTCTCCGCCCCGCATGGTCTTGAGCAATACGGCGGCGCGGCCTGGGGCGTGCGTGATGTCTGCCAGGGATCTGTCGAATGGCTTCTGGCTACCGGGCAGTTTTCCACCGTCCGCCGCATCCTCTCCACTGTCTTTGAGCAGCAATACACCCACAGCCCGAAAGAACCCGCGCTCGCCGGCTGCTGGCCCCAGTGGTTCATGTTCGCCCCCTTCCGTTTCATCCAGCAGGTCCACAGCCACGGCGACGTCTGCTTCTGGCCGGTCAAGGCCTTGTGTGACTACGTCGAGGCGAGCAACGATCTGACTATTCTCAAACTCGAGCTCGGCTACACTGACCCAATATATTTCACCGCCTCCGGGCCCCGCGACACCCTGTGGACCCACTGCGACCGGGTGATTGAC
Source organism: Oleiharenicola sp. (assembly GCA_025363455.1). GTDB lineage: Bacteria > Verrucomicrobiota > Verrucomicrobiia > Opitutales > Opitutaceae > Lacunisphaera. The sequence continues at coordinate 30,608 of JANYDW010000020.1, forward strand.
CATTGCGAGGCGCGCTTCATTCCCGGAACGGCGCTGGTCAACTATGGCGACGGCGATTGGGACGATACGCTCCAGCCGGCCGACCCGGCAATGCGCACCCGCATGGTCAGCGCCTGGACCGTCGCCCTCGCCTATCACACCTTCCGCCAGCTGGCCGAGGTGAGCCGCCGCGCCGGCGAGCCGGCCCGCGCCAGCCGCCTCGACCAACTCCTCACCCGCATGCGCGGCGACTTTGCCCGCCTGGCCATGCCCGACGGCGTCGTCGCCGGCTTCCTCATCAAGGAATCGGACGACCACTTCCGTCCGCTCCTTCACCCCACCGATCAGGTCACCGGCATCCGCTACCGCCTGCTGCCGATGACCCGCTCCATACTCGCCGAGCTCTTCACGCCCGGGGAGGCGCTGAGCCATGCCGCTCTCATTGAGACGGAACTCCGCTTCAGTGATGGCGTACGCCTCATGAGCGAACCCGCCGTCTATCAGGGCGGCCTCGAAAAGTTGTTCAAGCGGGCCGACACCGCCGCCAACGTCGGCCGGGAGATCGGTCTCCAGTACGTCCACGCCCACATCCGCTACATCGAGGCCATGGCCAAGCTCGGTGACGCCGACCGCCTCTGGCAGGCTCTGCAGGTCATCAATCCCGTCGGGCTCGATCGCGTCATTCCCGGCTCGGTCGCCCGCCAGAGCAACGTCTACTTCACCAGCTCTGATGCCGACTTCGCCGACCGTCTCGAGGCCGCCGAACGCTGGCCCGAACTCCGCGCCGGCCGGGTGGCCACCCGCGGGGGCTGGCGCCTGTACTCCAGCGGCCCCGGCCTTTACCTGAACAAGGTTCGTACCTGCCTCCTCGGTTTGCGCGAGTCCTTCGGCGACGTCATCTTCGACCCGGTGCTGCCCCTCAGCCTCGACGGCCTGACCGCTGACACCCACTTGCTCGGCCGGCCGGTGCACCTTGTCTACACTGTGCGCACTGGCACCCATTCGCCGGGGGCGGTCCGCGTCAACGGCACCCTTCTCCCCGGGGCGCAGCGCGAACCGAATCCCTACCGCGCCGGCGGCCTCCGCTACGCCAGTTCGGTGCTCGCCGCGTTGCTCACCGGCCCCGAGAATCACATCGAGATCGAGCTCTGACCCCACCCCACCGATGACCGGAGATAAAAAATATACGACCGCCGAGGTCGATCGCATTCCGGTGACCCAAAAGGTCGCCTACGGCATGGGCGCCGTGGTCACCATCGTCGCGGTCAATTCCGTGAGCCAATTGACGAGCCTCGTCTACGTGGTCGGCCTCGGGATCAGTGCGATCTGGATCGGCTACGCCCAGGCGCTGCCGCGGTTGTGGGACGCGTTCGTGGATCCCTTCCTGGGCAACCTGTCCGACAACTCCCGCTCGCGCTTCGGCCGACGGATCCCTTTCCTGGTGGTCGGCGGGGTCCTGATCAGCATCTCGTTCTCGCTCCTCTGGACCGTGCCGCGGGACTGGAGCCAGCCGGCGATGTTCGCCTACTTCATCGTGACCTCGATGTTCTTCTACACCGTCGTCCCGATCTACTCGATCCCGCACGGCGCGCTGGGGCTCGAGATGACCAACGACTATCACGAGAAGACCAACCTCTTCGCCTACGCGAGCTTCATCGGCAATGTCGGAGCGTTTACGCTGCCGTGGATCTATTACCTCGCCAACCGGCCCATCTTCGGGGGCGACTCGGTGGCGGGCATCAAGTGGGTGTGCGTCGGCATGAGCGTGATCCTCACGGTCTCGGCCCTGGTCTGCGCCCTCGTCTGCAAGGAGGGCAAGCTGAAGCAGACCAAGACCCAGGAAAAGATCCCCGTCTGGGAGAGCTTCAAGATCACCTACCGCAACACCACCTTCATCAAGCTCGTGATTGCCTACGTCCTCCTGATCGTCGGGTTCCAGCTGGTCATGGGGTTCAGCAACTTCGTTTCCATATTCTATATTTTCAACGGTAACAAGGACCCGGCCTCGATCCTCATGGCCCAGAACGGCACCCTCTGGGCCGCGGTCGGCATCGCCGGGGTGATGCCCATGACCTGGTTGTCCAAGCGCTACGGCAAACGGTTCACCGTGCTCCTGTCTTTCTGGGTCATCATCCTCGGCAACCTGTCGAAGATCGTATGCTACGACCGGGCCCATCCGTGGCTGACGTTCATCCCGACTATCTGCCTTTCGCTCGGCATGGTGTTCTGCTTCTCGCTCGTCAACTCGCTGATCTCGGACATCTGCGATGAGGACGAATATGCGACGGGCATCCGGCGCGAGGGCATCTATTTCGCCGTCTACAATTGGTGGTGGAAGGTCGCGGTCTCGATCGCTTCCGTCGCCAGCGGCTATCTTCTGCGCTTCACCGGCTTCACCGAGTCGATGGCAACCCAGACCGAGACGACGATGTTCTGGATCCGCTTTTGGGAGATCGGGCTGCCGCCCGTCCTTTGTCTCATCAGCGCCGTCCTGCTCCTCAAATACCCGCTGACCGAGGATCGCGCCTACGAGATCAAGGCCCTGCTTGCGGCCCGGAATGGCCAGTCTGCGCCTCCAGCATCACCCATTACTGCCTAGGGATTGTTTTCAAACTCTTTAAACCCACAACCCCCGTCATTCTGAGCGCAGCGAAGAATCCAAGGGAAGTTATGACGCACTACCGGAAAACGATAATCCCCTTGGATCCTTCGCTTCGCACAGGATGACAAACTGGTTTGAAATACACGCCTAGCGTCCGCGACGAACTATGTCCGCTCTGCCGAACTTCCGGTATGCTAGACGACTGACCCAGGGTATCTGCCTGGGCTTGCTGGCGGCGATGGTAGCAGGCGGGGCATGGGCGGTGGACGGGGTTGTCGTTCCATCCGATCCGGTGTCGGTTCCCTTGGCGGCGCGGTCTGGTCCGCGGGGTGCGACCCTCTTCACCACGCTGTCGCCGGAGCAGACCGGCCTGAAGGCGGACAATCCGTACGACGACCCGGCGATGTGGCGGCAGCTTTACCACGAGTTCAACAGCGGGGCGATCGGCACCGGCGTGGCCATCGGCGATTTCGACGGCGATGGCCGGCCGGATGTTTTTGTGGTGAGCAAGACCCACCCGAACCGGCTCTTTCGCAATCTCGGCGGGCTTCGCTTTGAGGATGTCACTGAAAAGTCCGGCGTCGCCGGACCAGCGGGCCCGTGGAAACAGGGCGCAGCTTTCGCGGACGTGAACAATGACGGCTGGCTCGATCTATATGTCTGTCGTTTTGGCGCGCCGAATCTCCTCTACATCAATCAGGGCGACGGCACTTTTCGCGAGGAGGCCGCCGCTCGCGGCCTGGCCCTGCTCGATGCCTCCAGCATGGCGGCGTTTTGCGACTACGATCGCGACGGCTGGCTCGACGTCTATGTCCAGACCAACCTGATGGATGCCAAACGCCGCCCGGGCGGCCAGCGTGACCATTTGTTTCATAACAACCGCGATGGCACCTTCACCGACGTCACCGATGCCGCCGGGATCACGGGAGAAACGCAGGGGCATTCCGCCACCTGGTGGGACTATGATGAAGACGGCTGGCCCGATCTTTATGTCGCGAACGATTTTGCACAGCCCGATCAGCTCTACCACAACAACCATGACGGCACGTTCACCAATGTGCTCTCGCTCGTCGTCCCGCACACCCCGCACTTCTCGATGGGCGCCGACCTGGGCGACCTGAACAATGACGGTCACCTCGATCTTCTCGTCGCCGACATGGCGGCGACCACGCGCTACAAGGACAACCGGGGCATGGCGACCCTCCGGAGCGCCCTGCCCGAGGACGAACAGCATCCTCACGCCGCGCCCCAATACATGCAGAGCGCACTTTTCCTCGGCACCGGCACCGGCCGCGTGCTCGAGGCCGCGCGCCTGGCCGGCCTGCAGGCGACCGACTGGACTTTCGGTGTCCGGCTCGAGGATCTCGACCTGGACGGCCGGCTCGACGCCTATTTCACCAACGGCATGGCGCGCGAATTCAACAACTCCGACCTCGTGCAACGCTCCATGAGCGCCGTGAACGAGGCCGAGCGCATCCGGATCATGAAGACGAGCCCGGTGCTCGCCGAACGCCACCTGGCCTTCCGCAACCTCGGCGACCTGCGGTTTGAGGACGCCAGCGCGGCATGGGGACTCGATCACATCGGCGTCGGCTTTGGGGCCGCGTTCGGCGATCTCGACGGCGACGGCGACCTCGACCTCGTCTTCGCCAGCTATGACGGTGACCTTACTGTGTGCCGCAACGACGCCGACACCGGTCATTCAGTCGTGCTCGACCTCCGCGGCCTTTCGACTCCGCTCAAGGCCCTGAGCCCGTCGAAGGGCACCGTCTCCAACCGCTTCGGCATCGGCGCCACCGTCAGGATCACGACTGCCGGCGGCCCGCAGATGCGCACGCTCACGCTCGCCCGCGGATACCTCTCCACGAGTGAGCCCATCGTGCACTTTGGCCTCGGCCCCGATACCGTCATCCAGCGGCTGACCGTCGAGTGGCCCAGCGGCCGCCGGCAGTCATTCACCAACCTTGCTGCTGACCGGCACTACACGATCACCGAGCCGGCGGAGGCCACGGTCGAGCCACCACCAGCGCGACCCAGTCCTTGGTTTACCGAGGTTGGACCGGCGGCGAATCTGGACATTCCCAATCATGAGCAGCCCCTGAATGAATTGAGCCAGCAGCCGCTGCTGCCATTCCGGTTCAACCGTCCCGGTCCGGCGGTCGCGGTCGCCGACCTTGATGGTGATGGCGAGGACGATCTCGTCTTGGGCGGGGTGTCGGGAGAGTCAGGTCGCCTGCTGTCGAATCTCGGCGGCGGACAGTTCATGACCTATGGCGCAAACGTCTTTGGGAAAAATGTGGCCGTGGCCGACGGGCCGATCCTGGCCTTGGACGTGGATGCCGATGGTGACCTTGACTTGCTGGTGACCAAGGCCGGGGTGGCGGCGCCGGCGGACGCTCCGGCATACCAGCCTCATCTTTGGCTCAACGATGGTCACGGCCGGTTCGCGTCGGCCGCCGCCGGAATTCTTCCCGCGTTGCCGATCAGTGTGGGCGCGGCGGCGGCGGCCGATTTCGAGCACAGCGGTCGGCTCGGTCTGTTTGTCGGCGGTCGCGTCGTGCCGGGCCGCTATCCGCAGGCGCCGCGCAGCGCCCTGCTCGCGTGGCGCGATGGGCGCTATGTCGATGTGACGGCCGAGATCGCGCCCTCGCTTGCCGCCCGCGGCATGGTCACGGCGGCGCTCTGGAGCGATGTGGACGGCGACGGCTGGCCCGATTTGCTCGTCGCCTATGATTGGGGTCCGGTCGCGTGCTATCGCAATGTGAACGGAAAACAGCTCGAGGATGTGACGGAAAAACTCGGCTTCGCCGCCGCCGGCACCGGCTGGTGGCGCTCGCTGGCTTCCGCCGACTTCAACGGCGATGGCCGGCCCGATTTCGCGGTGGGTAACACCGGGCTGAACACGCGTTATCACGCCACCGCCACGGAGCCGGCCCTGCTTTTCCCTGACGCGGCGCTCCTCGGCGCGATGCCGCAGCTCGTCGAGGCGCAGTGGGAAGGTGGCAAATGGTATCCGCTCCGCCCACGGGACGTGCTGGTCCGGGCCTTCCCTCCCCTGATGCACCGGTTCCCCACGGCCGAGTCCTATGCGAAGGCCACGTTGGAAGAGGTATTCCCCAACCTGAATCTCACGACCAACAGCCGGCTGGTTGCGACCGAACTGCGCAGCGGGATTTTTCTCTCGCAGCCGGACGGCAGCTACCGTTTTGCACCATTGCCGCGGCTGGCCCAGATCGCTCCCATACACGGCTTCGCCGCCGGTGATTTCGACGGGGACGGCCGAGCCGACCTCTTGCTGGCTGGCAACTCCTATGCGCCAGTGCCCGAGACCGGCCGGTTCGACGGCGGTCTCGGCTGGCTGTTGCACGGCGATGGCGCGGGTGGATTCACCTGCGTGCCGCCGGACGAGAGCGGATTCGTCGTGCCCGGCGACGCCCGCGCACTGGCGGTGACCGATCTCAACCAAGACGGCTGGCCGGATGTCTTCGTGACGCGCAGCAACGACCGGCCACTGACCTTTCTCAACCGCAGCCGGCCCGGCCGGCACAGTTTCGGGGTGGCCCTGCGCGGAGCACCGGGCAATCCCGCCGCGGTCGGCGCACGCCTGACGCTGCAGCTCACCGACGGCTCAACCCAGACCGCGGAGATCAGCGCCGGCTCGGGTTACCTGACCCAGTCCAGTGCAACGACGTTTTTTGGCTACCTAGATTCCGCTCTGCCCCAGAGGCTGCGGATCCGCTGGCCGGATGGTCGCGAAACCGAAAGTGAATTCACCGCGCCACCACCTAAGCTTTTGCGCCTCTCCCGACCATGAAACTCCCTTCCTTCTCTGCCCGCCGCCTGCGCCAGCTTGGCTGAAAATCCGCCATGCCAGCCGATATTCAACCAGCTTACCGGCAAGCCTCTCAGCCCATCGAGGCCCGCGTGGCCGACCTGCTTGGCCGGATGACACTGGAGGAAAAGATCGACCAGCTGCATCAATGCGGCATCGGGGATACCAATCCCAACAACCTCGCCGCTCGAGCCGACGAATTCCGCGCCACGTATGGCTCCTTCATCATCGGTGGCCCTGCTGAGACCGTGCTGGCCACGCGCAATGCCTTTCAGCGCCACGCCGTGGCCGATTCTCGCCTGGGCATCCCTGCGCTTTTCGGCGCCGACGTTATCCACGGTTATCGCACCATCACCCCGATCCCGCTCGCGCAGGCCTGCTCCTGGAATCCTGAGCTGGTCCGTCAAGGCTGTGCCCTGGCAGCCGCGGAAGCCAAGGCCCATGGCATCGACTGGACCTTCGCCCCAATGGTGGACCATTGCGTCGATCCGCGCTGGGGTCGAATCGCCGAGACCTTCGGCGAGTCGCCCTTCGCCTCGGCGATTTTCAGCGCCGCCGCCGTCCGCGGTTTTCAAGGCGAGGCATTCGGCGGCCCCGGTTCCATCGCCGCCTGCCTGAAGCACTACGTCGGCTACGGCGCCTCCGAGGGTGGTCGCGACTACGTCTATACGGAAATCTCATCCCAAACCATGTGGGAAATGCACCTGCCCGCATTCGAGGCCGGGGTGCGGGCGGGTGCCCGCACTCTCATGAGCGCCTTCAACGACCTCAACGGCACGCCCGCGAGCGCCAATGCCTACACCCTCAATGAAATCCTCCGTCGCCGCTGGGGATTCGCCGGTCCGGTTGTTTCCGACTGGAACTCCGTACTCCAACTCATCCGCCAGGGTTTCGCTGCCGACGGCGCCGAGGCTGCGGCCAAAGCGCTGAACGCCGGCGTGGACATTGACATGGCCGATGGTCTTTACCGACAGCATATCGCGGCACAAGTCGCCACCGGACGGGTGCAGTTGGCCACGGTTGACGAGGCCGTCCGCCGGGTGCTCCGCCTTAAGTTCGAGCTGGGACTCTTTGAACATCCCTACACCGAGGCCGGGGTCCTTACCGCCGCAGCACCCGGGGCCACCCCACTCGCCCTCGCGGAGGAGCTGGCCGGTGGGTCCATCGTGCTGCTCAAGAACCACGGAGCACTCCCCCTCGTTGCCTCCGCCAAGCGCATCGCACTCCTCGGTCCGCTCGCATCCAATGGCGGAGCGCTCCTGGGTTGCTGGACCCAGCAGGGAAAGGCCGCCGAGACGCCGTCAATCGCCGACGCCCTGAAGGAACGACTGCCCCCTGGTGCCACCCTGCGCGTCGAGCCCGGGTGTTCGATTCATAGCGCCGCCACCGACGACCTGACGCCCGCCATCACTGCCGCGCGTGAGTCTGATCTCGTCATCCTCTGCGTCGGGGAGGATGCGGGCATGAGCGGCGAAAACGCTTCACGCACCACCCTCAAGCTGGCCGGACGTCAGGAAGAGCTCGTCCAAGCCGTCGCCGCCACCGGCAAACCCATCGTGCTGGTCATCATTTCCGGCCGCCCGATCGAAATCCAGGCCTACGTAGAAAAGATGAACGCCATCATCGCCGCCTGGGCGGGTGGATCACGCGCCGCCGCCGCGCTCGCGGATATTCTCCTCGGCCGCCGCAACCCTTCCGGCCGCCTGGCTATCACGTGGCCGCGCACGACCGGCCAGATCCCGCTTTACCACAACACGCGCCCCCGCGCCCGTCCCGGCGACGAAGGCGAATACCGCGACGCCCCGACCACCCCGCTCTACGAATTTGCCTACGGCCTCAGCTACACGACTTTCACCTACAGCGCGCTGCGGCTCGACCGCGCCGAGGTGAAGGCCGGCGACACACTCATCGCCGAAGTGACCGTCGCCAATACCGGCCCGCGCGAGGGATGCGAAACCGTCTTCTGGTTCATCCGCGATCCTGCCGCCAGCATCACCCGCCCGTTGCAGGAGCTCAAACATTTCGAGCAAGCCCGACTCGCCCCCGGCGCCAGCCGCGTTTTTCGTTTTGAGGTTGTTCCCCGGCGCGACCTTTCCTTCCCCGACGCCGACGGGCGGCGAATCCTTGAGCCCGGCGCGATCATCCTCACCGCCGGGCGCAGCAGCGCCACCTTCAGTGTTGTTCCTTGATCCCACCCTCCGTCCCAACCCCGCCATTTTCCCTATGAAATCGATACCCACCGTTGCTTCCCATGGCTTCCGCCCATTCCTCCGGCCGGCCGTGGGCCTTCTCACCCTGCTGGCCGCGATCGAAAACCACGCCGCGGCGCCCTACGATCAACATGTCCTGTTCGCCAATGCTCCGGTTGAAGGCGGCTATGCCAACAGCGAGGCGAGCGTCATCGCCCCGAGCACCTTTGAACTGACCAATGGGAAACTTCCCGCCGATTCGGGCCACTTCAAAAGCCCGCCCAACGCGCTGCGGCTGCACTGGAAATCCGCCCCGGGCGGAGACTGGCAGATTACGCTGCATTCGCCCGATCGGGACTGGCGGAAGTTTGCCATGCTTGGCGACATGCTGACCTTCTGGTGCTTTGCCGATACCGAGATCACCGCCGCCAATTCGCCCCGTCTCTACCTCAAGGACCTGGCCGGCAAAGGCTCGATGTCACTCACCCTCGTACAGGGTGCGGAACGCATCCCGGCCGGCCGCTGGGTGCGAGTGAAACTCAGCTTTGTGGAGCAGGGCGAACTCTACAAGGGTACGGAGGACTCGACCTTCTCCTTCCGGGACACCGTCAGCGTCACATTCATCCAGGGACTCGACGACGGCGTGGAGCACACGCTTTACCTGGATGATTTCATGATCATCGACCGGGCCCTGTCCGACCCGACCCCGCCGCCCGCGCCTGCCGGCATCGCCGTCAAGGGCTACGAGCGGCACTGCGATGTCACGTGGCAGCCAAGCAACGCCAGCGACCTGCTCGATTACCGGATCTACCGCTCGTGGGATGGCAAGGACTTCACGCCGGTCGGCACGCAGCGCGGCGACCGGGCCCGTTACGAGGATTTCACCGGCGAACCGGGCCGTACCGTCCACTACAAGGTCAGCGCCATCGACCTGGCCGGAAACGAATCACCCCTCACCGCCGCAGCCAGTGCCACCACCCGCGTGATGAACGACGCCGAGCTGATGGACATGGTGCAGGAAGGCTGTTTCCGCTACTACTGGGAGGCCGGCCACCCCAATGCGGGCATGGCCCCTGAGATCACGCCCGGCGACCCGAACCTGATGGCCCTGGGTGGTAACGGCTTTGGCATCATGGCGCTGATGGTGGCCACGGAGCGGCAGTTCGTCACCCGCGACCAGGGCGCCGAGCGCATGCTCAAGATCGTGCGCTTCCTGGCGAAGGCCGACCGTTTCCATGGCGTGTGGCCGCACTTCCTCGACGGCCAGACGGGCAAGACCATCGCGTATTTCGGCAAGTACGACAACGGCGGCGATCTGGTCGAGACCGCCTTCGCCATCCAGGGCCTGCTCGCCGCGCGGCAGTATTTCAACCGCGATACCCCGGCCGAGCGCGAGATCCGCGACACCACCACGCGGCTCTGGCGTGAGGTCGAGTGGGATTGGTACCGAAAAACACCCGACAGCGACGTCCTCTACTGGCACTGGTCGCCCGACTCGGGCTTTCACATCAGCCACCCGCTCATCGGGTGGAACGAGACGATGATCATCTACCTGCTCGCCATCGCCTCGCCCACCCACCCGGTGCCCGCCAGCATGTGGCACACGGGTTGGGCCGGCCAATCCGAGCGCCACTTGAACTACCGGCGCAACTGGAGTCGCACGACCGAAGGAGATCACTACACCAACGGCCGCAGCTACTATGGCATCAAACTCGAGGTCGGTGAAGGCAATGGTGCTGAGCTGTTCTTCACGCATTTCTCGTTCATGGGCTTCGACCCGCGTGGAATCCGCGACCCCTACACGAATTACTTCACCAACAATCGCGCCATCGCGCTGATCCAGCAGGCCTATGCCATCGAGAACCCGCGGAAGTTCGCCGGCTACGGGGCCAACAGCTGGGGCCGCTCCGCCGGCGTCAATTCGGGTGGCGGCCGCGCCCTGCCCCGCGACGACAACGGCACCATCAACATCATGGCCTCGCTCGCCTCGATGCCCTACACCCCGGTCGAGTCCCTCGCGGCGCTGAAACATTTTTATCGCGACCTGGGCGCCAAGACGTGGGGCGACTTCGGCTTTCATGACGGCTTCAACGAGACCGAAAACTGGTTCGACGCGGACTACATGGCGCTCAATCAGGCGCCGATCGTGGTGATGATCGAAAATCACCGCACCGGGCTCGTCTGGAAGAACTTCATGGCCAATCCCGAGATCAAGCCCGCGCTGGACGCGATCGGATTCAAGCCTGATCCCGCATCCGCTCATTCAGGTACGATCCGTACCCATGAATAGATCTTCATTCCGGTGACTGTAAATGCCCGCAGCCCAGACGGGACCTCTCTTTAGCGGACCACGACCTCGAGACAGCGGCCGCGAGCGATGAAGGGCGACGAATCATCCAACAGCAGGTTTGGTTCCCGGTCCCCGCTCTTCGCGCCACTCAGCTTGAACTCCGCCTTCTCGACGGAGGAAACCAGCACCACGGCCGTGAGCGAATTTATGCCCGATCGCTTTGCGATGATCGGCTCGGCGATCTTAGGGTCACATTCCAGCACATAGCGGATCACAATACTGCCGGTGCTGGAATCGGTGAGGTGCAGCAGGTACAGGCCATCGCGCTTTTCGATGTCAGCCAGGCGGCCGGAAATAATCACGGCCTTCCCGGTCGCGGCACTGAGCGCGTTCTGGACCTGATAGGTAAACACCGGGCCACTCTCCGACAGTCTGGCGGTCAAGGCTCGCGTCGCCTGATGCTGATGCGCGATCTCCGCCAGGGCACGATCCTCGCGCGAGGCCGCCGCCAGGCGCGCCTGCTCGGCGTTGCTCTTCTCGACGTGAGCTGACCACGTGCTGTAGCCCCACCAGCCCGCCGCACCGAGCACAATTACTGGAATGATGAAGTCATTGAGAGAGATTTTCATGGTTTCGGTAAGCGAGGGAACGCGTAAAATAGTACCAGTGGTGATCGCATCGAGCGGACTTCATGGGTAACGGCCGGCCCGAGTCAATCCCGGCCCCGCCTCCCCCTCGGTCCGCAATGCGGCGTAGGTCGTGGGTCCGTTTGTTCAATTTGTAGCGGCGGTCTGCGTGTCAGCCATAGGCCGGGCGACGGCTGCTGCCCGCCGGCGCTGAAAACGGCGCTCACAGAGCGCCGCTCCAGTAAACGAACCCACCACCGCGACATGGTTCCCGTTGACATCGGCGCACCGAATCCGTTTGGCATGGGTCAATGTCACCGCCCCTGCCAGCCAGTATCCGCGTTGGGGATCTGACCAAGAGCTACGGCCCGGTCCCGGCGGTGGACGGGGTCAGCTTCGAGGTGGCGCCGGGCGAGATTTTCGGCCTGCTCGGCCTGAACGGTGCGGGGAAGACCACGATCCTCGAATGCCTCCTCGGCCTGCGCGAGCCGGACAAAGGATTAATCACTCTCAATGGCATCGACGCCCGCGCTCAGCCCCGCGAGGCCCGGCGGCGGGTCGGCGCGCAGCTGCAATTCGCCGCCTTGCAGGACAAGATCACGCCGCGACAGGCGCTCGAGCTCTTCGCCTCCTTCTATCCCGAAGCCGCCCAACCCGTCAGGCTGCTGGAACAGTTCAATCTCTCGGCCAAGACCGACGCGCCCTTCGACTCCCTCTCTGGCGGCCAACGCCAGCGGCTCTTCCTCGCGCTGGCCTTGGTCAACGACCCGCAGGTGCTCGTCCTCGACGAGCCCACTGCCGGACTCGATCCCGGGTCGCGGCGCGAACTGCACCGGCTGATCACCGACCTCAAGTCCGCCGGCCGCACGGTCCTGCTGAGCACACACTATCTCGAGGAAGCCCATCAACTCTGTGACCGCATCGGCATTTTGCACGAGGGACGACTGGTCGCCACGGCTACCCCGGCGGCCTTGATCGCGAGCGCCCGGGCCGTCCCGCGTCTCACGTTCCGATCGACCCGGCCACTTGATGCCGACCGGCTCGCTACTCTGCCGGGAGTAGTCAGCCACGAGGCGCAAGGCGATGGCTGGTCACTCGGGACCAAGGATGTCAACCGGAGCATCAGCGCCCTCGTGCAAAGGCTGGAAAGCAGCGGGAACGAGATGCTCGACCTGCAGATTCACCGGCCCTCACTGGAAGACGTGTTCCTGGAACTGACGGGACGTACCTGGCAAGACGCCAGACCGGAGGGAAGCGATGAAACGTAATCCCACGCTCAACGGGCTGCTTCGTCATTTCTCGCTCACCCTGCAGCTGAACTTCCGCAGCCCGCAGGCGCTAATCTACGGATATCTTGTGCCGGTGTTTTTCCTCCTGGCCTTTGGCAGTGTTTTTCGTGCCGACACGCCGCCATTGCTGAACCAGATGGGACAGCTGCTCACCATCAGCCTACTCGGTGGCGCCTGCTTCGGACTGCCGACGGCGCTGGTGGCGGAACGCGAACGGGGCGTCTGGCGGCGCTACCGTCTCCTGCCCGTGCCCACGGGCAGTCTCGTCCTGGGCACGCTGCTGGCCCGGCTGGTCATCGTCGGCACGGCCGTCGCGCTGCAAATTTTCCTGGCCCGCGTCATCTATGGCACGCCCCTGCCGTTGCATCCGGCGCAAACGGTGGCGGCCTTTCTCTGCGTGGCGCTGCCTTTTCTTGGACTCGGCCTGCTGGTGGCCGCGCTGGCCGATGATGTGCCCGCGGTGCAGGCGCTGGGCCAGTGCCTGTTCCTGCCGATGATCATGATCGGGGGCGTGGGTGTGCCGCTGGTGATTCTGCCGCTCTGGGCGCAACGGGTCGCCGGGTTCATGCCGGGACGCTACGCGGTCGACGTCCTCCAACGCTGCTTCACCGATCCGCAGGGACTGCCCGGCGCGGGCTTCAGCCTGTTCGCCCTGGTCGTGATCGGCGCGGCGGCCGGCGTCGCCGGGTCGATGCTGTTCCGCTGGGACGCCGGACGGCGGATGAACCGGTCCGCCCTGGGCTGGGTCGCCGTCGCATTGCTCGCCTGGCTGGCGGTGGGGCTGACGGCTGCCGCCACCGGCCGACTCCTGACTGTTGCACTCCCGGTGGCGGCCTACGAGTCGATCACGGACGAGCAAGCGGACCAAATCACCTACGAGGACCTGCCCGGCGACAACGAAATCGTCTCCCGGCTCGCCCCGCCTTTCCTGCCGGCCGGCGAGGCGCCTTTTGTCGATGAGTTTTCCGCCAAGCTGGCGGCCTGGCCGCCGGGTCGGGATCCTTCACCGGGCCAGAGCGTGCGCCATCTGCTGAGCGTCGCCGCGATCGCCGACATCAGTGAGGATATCCACGAAGGCGAAATCGCCCGGATCGTTTTCGATAAATTGCAGACCCGCCACAAACACACCGAGCTTCGCCGCATCCTGGCCTGGGTCATCCTGCATCCCGGCGAGGGCACGGTGATCACTCAGGCGCCAGAACTGGGCCTGCGACGCCATCCGCCCGAGTCCGTCGTCCGGGAACGCAGTGCGCTGTACGCCAGAAAATATCTCGGCCGCCTGCTGGGCAAAATTCATGACTGACGGCGGGCGGACAACGCTGGAGTGGATTAACTTTCCTCACCGTCATTCTGAGCGCAGCGAAGAATCCCAGGGTAAGGACGAACAAACACGATCCGCTTGGATCCTTCGGGCGCTCGGGATGACGTAGCGGGGGATGGGAGGAATCGATTGGGCCGTCCGTCTCAGCGGACATCGGCGTAGACCCGAGAAAAACAATCTCCACTTGCTTTCCGAGGCCGATACCGTTCATTTGAACGGTATGCTCACCGAACGTCAGGAAGAGATCCTCGAATTCATCCGGCAATTCCAGGTGGAACACCACCTGCCACCCTCCACGCGGGAGATCCAGCGCCACTTCGGTTTTTCCAGCCAGACTACCGTCATGGGCCACCTGCAGGCGCTTTCCGCCAAGCAGCAACTATCCAAGCTCGCGGACCGCAAATGGGGCCTGAAGGCCCATGAAGTCCAGAGCCAGCTGTTCGCCCTGCCCGTTTACGGCGCCATCCCCGCGGGCCTGCCGGCGATGCAAGAACAGGAGGCCGAGGAAACCCTCACAGTCGATCCTGCTGTCTTTGGCCTGCGCCGCCCCAAACCCCACCAATACTGGGCACTGCGCGTCCAGGGTGATTCGATGGTCGAGGCGCACATCCTTGACGGCGACCTCGTGGTGCTCGAACGCCGTGAGGCCCGGGCCGGCGACATCATCGCCGCGTTGGTCGACGAGACCACTACGACGTTGAAGCGGCTGGTGCGTGCTGGCGGGCGCATGATTTTGCGGGCCGAGAACAAACGTTACAAAGATATCGTGCCGGAACGCATTGAGAGCCAGGGCGTGCTGGTGGGGGTGATCCGGCGCACGGGAAAGTGATACGTGACAAGGACCAAGTAACAGCTTCCAACCAACCCAAGTGACGCCGTGTATCTTTGCCTTCGTTCCACCGACACACCCCGGCGCTGCGCGCCACCCCTCTGGCCAGAGGGGACCTTCGCAAACGGGGATTCGACTCCCCTCTATCAAGAGGGGTGCCCGTCAGGGCGGGGTGTGTTCTTCTCTCCGCAATGAAGGCAGACCATGTTTTCCGGGCCAAATACTTCCCTCCCTGCCCTGCGGCAGTTGCTCGCGGAGCGCTTTCCCACCGCGGCCCACGCCGCGGACGACGCGCTGGTCACCGGCATTCCGGCGATTGATGCCGCCACGGGCGGCCTCCCCCGCCCCGGTCTGACCGAAGTGGTCTGTTCCGCGCCCAGTTGCGGCAGCCAGCTCCTGCTCGGACAATTATTGCAGGCCACCCGGACGCAGAACCGACGCGTCGCGCTGGTCGACCGCAACGATGCCTTCGATCCGGGCTCCTGGCCGGCCTCCCAGCTCGAACATCTCGTGTGGGTGCGCCCTCGCCATACCGAGGAGGCCCTCACGGCAGCAGACCTGCTCGCACGCGATGCCAACTTCGGCCTCATCATCCTTGACCTGCACCATGCCGCGCGCGCGGAACTGCGCCGCATTCCGTCCACCCGCTGGTATCGCCTGCAACGCGCCCTTGAGCCTGCGTTGATGGCCGGACTTGTGCTGACGCCCTTCCCTCTGGTCCCCAGCGCCCACTTGCGCCTCGAACTGGGCGACTCCCATGTTTTCGCCGCCCACAATCGGCCGCGGCCCACATTGGTCACGGCTCTCAAGCCCCAATTCCTGCGCCAGCGCGCGCACACAAGCGCCACCGGGTAATTTTTCTTTTGTAGGGTCGGCGCTTGCGCCGACCTAACGGGCGAGGTCGGCGCAAGCACCGACCCTACAGCAAGACATCTAATCTTCCATGTTCGCCGTCCTTCACCTTCCCAACTTCGCCTTGCAAGCCGTCCTCCGCGCCGAGCCCGGCCGGGCGGCCCAACCGGTCGCCCTGCGCCAGATGGATGAACCCACCGTCGACCTTTGCACCCGCGCCGCCCAAGCCCTGGGCGTCCGCCCCGGCCAGTCGCTCTCGCAGGCGATCGCGCGTTGCCCGAGCCTCGTCGTTCGCTCGCCGCGTGCTGATCTCGAACGCGAAGCCGGGGCCGCATTTGTGGCCGTCGCCTTGGCGGTATGCCCGCAGGTGGAACTAACCTCACCCGGCATCTGCACGCTCGACCTGGGTGGCTTGGCGGAATGGCGCCGCCCGCCGGCCTTGCAACGCGCCCTCGGCGAACTCGCCACGAACGGGTTTGAAGCCGGGGCCGGTCTAGCCCCCACGCCCCTGCTCGCCTTCTACGCCGCCAGTCGGGCGGCGCCCGGCGAAATCCTGGCGGGCACCCCCGCGCTTTTGGCCCCGCTGCCCCTGGCGGTCGCCGGGCCCACCCGCGAACAAGCCGCCATTCTCCACCAGTGGGGGATTCGCACCCTGGGCCAGCTGATTGCATTGACCAAGGCCGACGTCACCCATCGCCTCGGCCGTGCCGGCCTGGACCTGTGGGAACGCGCGAGCGGCGGCACGACGCGTCCGCTGCAAATCCAAGCCCTGCCGCAAACCTTCACCGCCCACTATGAGAGCGAACACGAGCTCGAGACGCTCGAACCGTTGCTGTTCATTTTCCGGCGTTTTGTCGACCGGCTTGCACGCGAACTGCGCAATGCCAGCCTCGCCGCCCAGGCCTTGGAACTGTCGCTCGCGCTGGCGGATGAAACGCGCCACGACCACTTCATCCGGCTGCCCGAACCCGTGGGCGATGCGGAAATCCTTTTCCGCGCGCTGCAAGCTTACCTGGAAACACTCCGCACGCCGGCCGCGATCTCGGGCGTGCACCTGCGCGTCGTGCCGGTACGCAGCCTGGTGAGCCAGCGCGGCCTCTTCGACGGCGGCCTGCGCGATCCGCATGGCTTTGCCGACACCCTGGCTCGCGTCATGGCACTCGTCGGCTCCGATCGCGTCGGCACGCCCGTGACGGAAAACACCCACCGGCCGGACGCATTCCAGCTCGTGGCCCCCGCCCCATCGCTCGAGTTGCCATCGGCGGGTTTCCTGCATCCCCCGCGCGGGCTGGCGCTTCTCCGGCTGCGCCCGCCACAACCAGCTACGATCGAACTCCACCAGCGTGCGCCCGCCTTCGTCTGGACGGCCGGCGTGCAAGGCGCCGTCGCCGCCGTCGCCGGCCCCTGGCACGCCTCGGGCGACTGGTGGGAAAAGGAACGCCGCTGGCAGCGCGAGGAATGGGACGTGGAACTCGCGACCGGCGGTCTCTACCGCCTCGCGCGGATCCCGGAAGGATGGTTCCTCGAAGGGGAGTACGACTAGCACAAAGGCTGAAAACCGAAGGACTGAATGGCTGAATGTTTTGCCATCAATCCACCGGGCTTCTCTCCAATTCTGATTCCGCCATTCAGCTCTTCAGCTATTCTCCCATGTACGTCGAACTCCATGCCGCCAGCGCCTTCAGCTTCCTGCGCGGCGCTTCCCTGCCCGAGCATCTGGCCGAAAGGGCGGCGCAACTCCAGTTACCGGCGATGGCGCTGTTGGATCGCGACGGGGTTTATGGTGCACCGCGTTTCTACGCCCGCGCCAACCAACACGGGGTACGACCGCTGGTCGGAGCGGAGATCACCCTCGCGGACGGCAGTGTGCTGCCGCTGCTGGTACGCAATCGCGCCGGTTACCAGAACCTCTGCCAGCTCATTACCGATGCGAAGCTCAATGCGCGCCCGCCCGGGCTCGCGCCGGAAGGACTGGGGCCGACCGAGGACATCTGCGAGCGCAAGCGCCGATGTTTCGCCACCTGGGAGGAAATCGCGGCGCACGCGGCAGGCCTGGTCGCGCTCACCGGCGACGAAGACGGTCCCCTGCAACGGGCCTGGGGTCGCGGAGGTGCCCGGGAGGTCGAGGCCGCGTTGCGTCCCCTCCTGCGCATTTTTGGTCCCGATCACCTGCACGTCGAAATCCAACGGCACCGCGTGCGCGGGGAGGAAACCATCATCGAAATGCTCGCCGCCTTCGCCACAACCGCACGCCTGCCGCTGCTCGCCACCGGCGGAGTCCTGCATGCCTCCCGGGACCAGCGTATCGTCAGCGATGTCTTCACCTGTTTGCGCCACCATACCACGCTCGATGCCGCGGGACGACTGCTGGCGCCAAACGAAAACCGCCGCTTGCACGATGGTCGCACCATGCAGGCGCTCTTCTCCGATCATCCCGGGGCGGTCGCGCATTCGGCGCGCCTGGCGGACGAGCTGGAATTCACGCTCCACGACCTCGGCTACCGTTTCCCGGTTTTTCCCGTGCCGGCGGGCCACTCGATGGAGTCCTGGCTGCGCGAACAGGTCTATCGCGGCGCGACCCAGCGCTACAAAACCATCACGCTCGTGGCCCGGGAGAAGATTGAAAAAGAGCTCACCCTGATCAACAAGCTCGGCTTCGCCGGCTATTTCCTGATCGTTTGGGACATCTGCAAATGGTGCCGGGATGACCGGGGCACCATGATCCAAGGCCGCGGCTCGGCGGCCAACAGTGTCGTATGTTATGTGCTCGAAATCACCGCGGTCGACCCCGTCGCCAACAAACTCCTCTTCGAGCGTTTCCTCAGCGAGGGACGCGTCGGGCGCGATGGCCATCCTTCGTGGCCCGATATCGATCTCGACCTGCCCAGCGGCGACCGCCGGGAGGAAACCATCCAGGAAATCTTCCGACGCTATGGGGAGCGTGGCGCCGCCATGGTGGCGAACGTCATCACCTATCGCGGCCGCAGCGCCGCGCGCGAGGTCGGCAAGGTGCTCGGCCTCGGCGACGACGTGCTCGATCGCTTCTCGGCGTTGTACGCCAACGGGGATTTCCCCGAAACGCTGGGCCTCTCCGAGCAATTGAAAACCTCCGGGCTCCCCGACGACCACCCGCGCCTGGCAGCCATGCAGACCGTCTGCGGCTACCTCCAGGGCCAGCACTTGCCCCGCCACCTCGGCCAGCATTCAGGTGGCATGATCCTGTGTCCCGGGCGTCTCGATCGCGTCGTGCCAATCGAGAACGCCACCATGCCCGGCCGCACCGTCGTGCAATGGGACAAGGACGACTGCGAGGACCTCGGCCTGGTGAAGATCGACTTCCTCGGGCTCGGCATGATGGCGGTGCTGCAGGACTGTCGGGAGCTGTGCCACGCCCGCGGCCAGCCGTGGGAACTTTACGAAGTGCCGACCGACGACGCGCCGACCTATGCCATGATGCAGCGCGCCGACACCATCGGCGTGTTCCAGATCGAGTCGCGCGCCCAGATGGCCACGCTGCCGCGCATCAAACCCAAGGAATTCTACGACGTGGTGATCGAGGTAGCCATCGTCCGCCCCGGTCCGATCGTCGGCCAGATCACCAGCCCGCTGCTCCGCGGGCGTGCCGATCCGCGCACGATTATCTGCGTCGATCCCGAGGTGGACGACCTGCTCCACGACATCCTGTACCGCACTTATGGCGTCATCCTCTTCCAGGAGCAGATGCTCTCCGTGGCGATGAAGCTGGCTGACTTCACCGGCACCCAGGCCGAGGAACTGCGGCGGTCCCTCGGCTTCCAGCGCGATGGCTCCCGCCGGGAAACCATCCTCGCGGAACTGCGCCAGGCGATGCGCCAGCGTGGGCGGAGCGAACGGGTCATCGACAAGGTCATCCACTCCGCCCAGTCATTCGCGCTCTACGGTTTCCCGGAAAGCCACGCCTTCGCCTTTGGGCTGCTGGCCTATGTGAGCACCTGGCTGAAGGTGCACCACCGCGCCGCGTTTTACGCCGCCCTGCTCAACAACCAACCGATGGGCTTTTATTCCGCCGCGACGCTGGTGCAGGACGGACGCCGCCATGGGCTGCGAACCCTCCCGGTCTGCGTGCTGCATTCTGACTGGAAGTGCACGGTGGAGGACGAACGCACGATGCGCGTCGGCCTGTGTTATGTGCAGGGCTTTCGCGAGGAGTCGGCCCAACGGCTCGTCGCCGCCCGCGCCGGACAGCCCTTCGTTTCGCTTGGTGATTTCCTGCAACGCGTACCGCTCCCGGCCCACGAAAGGCGCGCCCTGGCCGCGGTGGGCGCCTGCGCCGGCCTGAGCGAGCATCGTCGCGCCGCCCTCTGGCAGGTCGAGGCGGCGTGGTCGGCCGAGGAAGGCCTCTTCCAGTCAGCCGGCCTGGTCGAGGAGAGCGCCCCGCCGCTTGTGCCCATGAGCCTCAACGAACGCGTGCAGGCCGATTTCCATGGCCTGCACCTCACGGCTGGCGCGCATCCGATGCGGCTGGTGCGCGACCAACTGCCGGACATCTGGCGGGCTTCCGACTTGGCGCTGGGCCGCGACGGTGAGCGCGTGGTCATCGGCGGCAGCGTGATCTGTCGGCAGCGCCCGGGCACGGCCAAGGGAGTCGTGTTCATCTCGCTCGAAGACGAGACCGGCGTCGCCAACGCCATCGTGCGGGCAGTGCTTTTCGAAAAAAACCGCCTACTCATCAACGAGGAGCCCAACCTGCGCATCACCGGGCGGCTCCAGCACCGCGACGGCGTGGTCCACGTGCAGGCGGAGATCATCGCGCGACTCAAGCTCGATGAAGTGCCGGTGCAGGCCTCGCACGATTTCCGCTGAGGTTTTGACCACGGATTGCACAGATTGCACGGATCGAACCGATCATCGGACAACGCGCTTCCAATGAAGGCTTCCATGCCTGAAATTGAGTAGGATGGCCAGGCGCAACCCGGTTATCGCAAGGTATCCGTTCATTTGCGCGATATGAGTGGAATTGAATTCCGCGGTCACCTTGGGATCGACGACTATGCAGCCCTCCACGATCAAATCCGGCACCAAGGTATCCACCAAACTCCCTTTGTAGAAAACCTCGAAACGCTTTTGCTGGTCTACATGAAATCCCCGACGGCGGAATTCGACCACAAGTGCGTTTTCATAGGCCTTTTCATCGAGACCTGGCTTCAAGACATTCAAGACCTCCATGGCCGATCCAATAAGGGAGTGACTGAGTTCAGCGTGCAGAAGCTTGTCGTCCATCATCCGGATACACTGACCGGGACTTGGATTCGGTGGCTAAGCTTTTTCCGTAATTTTTCCGTATCCGTGTAATCGGTGTAATCCGTGGTCAAAAACCTCGGCTGTGATTGCGTGTAGGGCTCAGCACTCCGTTCGACAAGCCCGGGACCCCCGAGCCCGGCTCAGATTTCCGCCTCCCCTACATCAGACTCATTGGGTCCACGTCGAGCACCTGGGTGACGTCCTTCGGCCATTTGACCTCGCCTTGCAGGCGGACCAACTCCGGCACGATCTTCGTCGCCCGGGCGCAGAAATACCATACCTGGTAGCGATACTCATCCTTTACCTTCTCGATGGGCGACGGCGTCGGTCCGCGGATCTCGACCGCGCTGCCGAGGGCCTTCTCGACCTGCTTCACCCAGTGCTCGGCGAAGAACTTGATCTTCTCCGGATTTGGCCCGCGGAAAATATGGTGGATGAGGTGACGATAGGGCGGATAAGCGAATTTCTTGCGCACGCCGAGTTCGACTTCAGCGAAGCCGTTGAAATCGGCGCGCTTGGCGAACTGGATGGCGTCAGCCTTCGGTGTGAAGGTCTGCACCACCACCTCCCCCGCCCGGTCGCCGCGACCGGCCCGGCCCGCCACCTGCACGAGCAGCTGGAAGGTCCGCTCGTTCGCCCGAAAATCCGGCACGTGCATTGACAGGTCGGCGTCCACCAGGCCGACCAGCGTGACATTTGGGAAATCCAGCCCCTTGCCAATCATCTGCGTGCCGATAAGCACGTCGATCTTGCCGGCGCGAAACTCCGCAAGGATCTCCCGGAAGCGGTGCTTCTTGGACATCGTGTCCGTGTCCATGCGCTCCAGCCGGGCGCGGGGCAGCACCCGGCGCACCGCCTCCTCCACCCGTTGCGTGCCGAGCCCGCGCCAACGGATGTCGGGCGCGGCGCACTTCGGGCACACGACCGGCGACCCGCGTTGATGGCCACACAGGTGGCACTTCAAGGTCTCGTCGGCGCGGTGGTAGGTCATCGCCACGCTGCAATGCGGACACTCTTCCACATGGCCGCACTTCCGGCACTGCATGCTCGAGGAGTAGCCGCGCCGGTTGATAAAAAGGATCGTCTGCTCGCGCCGCTCGAAACGCCCCTGCATGTGGTCCACCAGCAAACGCGACAGCGTCACCAAGCCGCGCTGACGCATCACCTCGATGCGCATGTCCACGATCTGGATGTCGGGCATTTTCTTGTCGTCCACTCTTTTGGTCAGCACATCGAGCCGGTATTTTCCGCCGCGGACATTCGCGAACGACTCCAACGACGGCGTGGCCGACCCGAGGAGACAGGTGGCGTTCGCGAGCTTGGCGCGATAGACCGCGACGTCGCGGCCGTGATAACGCGGGGTCTCATCCTGCTTGTAGGCCGGCTCGTGTTCCTCATCGACCACGATAAGCCGCAACTCGCGCACCGGGGCGAACACCGCCGAGCGCGCGCCGACCACGACCCTCGCCTGCCCCGACGCCAGCGCCGTCCAGCCGTCGAGCCGCTCGCCCTCGCCGAGATGGCTGTGCCAGACCACCGTTTTGTGCCCGGCCGATTCGAAGCGACCACGCAGCCGCGCCACGGTCTGGGGGGTCAACGCCACCTCGGGCACGAGGTAGATCGCGCTGCCGCCGGCGGCCAGGACCTGCTCGACCGCGCGGAGATAGACCTCGGTCTTGCCCGAGCCCGTCACCCCGTGTAGCAGGTGCACGGCGAATTTTCGCTTCTCGATGCTCGCCGCGACCGACGACACCACGGCAGCCTGCTCGTCGTTGAGCTTCGGCGGCAGCCCGGTGACAACCTCACCGCCCGTCCAGTTGTCCGCGTAGCCAATGCGTTCAACGTGCCGCGTCTCCTCGCGCACCAGGCCGCGCTTCTCCAACGCCGCGGCGACGGCGGCCGTCGCGCCCAGCCGGGCGAGCACCAGCGATTTTTTCACCGGCTGAA
Organism: Oleiharenicola sp.; assembly: GCA_025363455.1. GTDB lineage: Bacteria > Verrucomicrobiota > Verrucomicrobiia > Opitutales > Opitutaceae > Lacunisphaera. Next base: position 53,644 of record JANYDW010000020.1, read on the forward strand.
ACTGCTGCTGCAGGAATTCAAAGACCTTCGCCTGCTGGGGCGCCTTCTTGCGCAAGGCCGCGAGTTCGTCGGCCAGCGCGGGCCGGGCGACCGCAAGGTATTTCTCCTGCTTGACCCGGGTGCCATCGCGCACGGCTGCAGGGATCATGGCCTCCAGCACCGCTTCCATGCGCGCGGCGTAGTACCCATGCATCCATTTCGCCAGTTCGACCAGGTCGGGGGTCAGCGCCGGATAGTCCTGCATGACGCTGGTCAAGTTCTTTAGCCGCTCGACCGGTACATCGGCGATGGGGTCCACTTCCAGCACGAGGCCAACCTTGTGCTGGTTCATGATCGGCACGCGCACGAGCGACCCGAGCTGGACATCCGCGCGCAGGTTCTCCGGCACCTTGTAGTGCAGGAGCTTGTCGAACCCCGCCAGTGGCTGGACACCCACGATCATGGGCCCAGTCAGAACGCACGGTGAGGCGTGGCAACGTGTTTCCTTCTTATCGCCGGGAGCGTAACTCTTCGAGTGGACCGGCCATCGAATCGGCAAATTCGGCCAGCGTTGGACGGTCGGTGAGCCGCCCAAATAGCAACTCGGAACTTGCTGCTTTGTCCGCGTTGCCAGTGCCTTTTCTCTCGGCCGCCAGGCGGGTGAACTCACTCCAACGATTCATGACTGCCAGCAGCCCGGTGCTGTCTCGCGAGAGATCATTGAGGCACTTCAGTGTGCGCACCGTGTTCGCCCTGTGGCCGGGACTACCCGACTTCAATGGCAGCCTGGGCTCCAATGCTCGCGCTGTTTGGTTAAAACCATGATCCCGCAGGAGCGTCAGCAGGGTGCGTAGTTCCTCCCACCTCGGCCATTTCTCCAGCTTCACGCTCAGCATCCGGATTCTGGCATCGGCTCGGCTGACTCTTTCTTGAACGTTCGTCATCATCAATTCATTCAGGACCGCGTCGGAAGGTGACTCCGCCAGCACACGCAGGTTCATTTCGGCAGCGGCTGCCGGCACCAGCACTGCGGGACGAAGCGCATCCGCGTTCGCCAGGAAATCGGCAATCTCCGCACGCAGCGGATCGTTCGGCGTCAACAAAGCTTCAGTTCGTAGGAGCCGGGGAGCTTCCTTCTGAAGGAACGGGAGCCAGGAATCCCAGGCAATACACAGATTCACCCATGCAAGCGGCACCATGCGCGGCACGGAGGGATTGCGCACCATTAGTGCCAGCCTTTGCAGGGGATCCGGCATGTGGCGGAAATTGCCGAGACGGGCATAGGCGAACACTACCATCGCCACCATCTGAAGCAGCACCAACCCCAAGACCACGTATTGAAGCGTCTGGGATCGTCTGGTCACCTGCTCGGGCATGCTGGACGCAGACGGTGGGCCCGGGCCGTCAGCGTGGCAACGCGTTTCCGGCGGAGAGATTTGCCCCGGATATCACTGATGGTCACGGATGAAACCAAGGTACACAATCAGCCCAACCCTAACCGCTAATCCACGCTAATTGACGCTAATCAAAATCACTCAAGCCAGACTCTGTCTTCATCTTATTAGCGCGGATAAGCGTTTATTAGCGGTTAACTCTTCCTGTTTCTAATCCATCCGTGTCCATCAGAGTCATCCGTGGTCAAACGTCTGCCCAATTTCCTTTTGACAGCGCGAACCCGCCGGCCCGACATTCCTGCCAGTGAGTCACGACACCGTCCGCCAAAAATTCAAAGACTACCTGGCCGAGCAAGGCCTCCGCGTGACCAACCAGCGCCTGGCGATCTTCGACGCCGCCCTGACCCAGAAGGAGCACTTTACTGCGGAGCAACTGCTGGTCCACGCCAAGGCCATCGACGACTCGGTCTCTCGCGCCACCGTCTACCGCACCCTGCCATTGATGACCGGGTGCCACGCCCTCCGCGAAGTGGATATCGGCTCCGGCGAGAAATTCTACCTCCGAATCACCGACGGCAACCAGGTCGCGCAGGTCGTCTGCGTGGACTGCGACAAGATCTTCGAGATCAGCGCCCCGTTCATGGAGTGGTATGGCAGCACGGTTTCACTGAAGCTCGGCCTTAAGCCCGTTTCCCAGCGCCTGCAGGTCAGCGCCCAGTGCATCGCTTACCGGTCCAACGGCCGCTGCCCCAATCGACTTAAAAAGTAGTTTTCACCACTGATGACTCTGATGTACACGGATCAATCTTTTGGAGGGCCCGCGTCTCTGCGGGCCGGCTCGCAGGGACGCGAGCCCTCCAGGTCCCTCCGCGCCCATCCGGGCAATCCGTGGTTAAACCCGGTTTGAAATAACCCATGGCCAGGACCACCAAGACCGACCCGCAGTTTGAGATCGAGTTCTACGAGGCGATCCTCCGTCGCAGCCCGGATTACACGGAGGTCGTCGGGCTCCTCGGCGCGCTCTACACCCGGGTCGGCCGCATCGCCGACGGCCTGAAGATGGACCGCAAGCTCGTGCGCCTCGAGCCCGACAACGCCACGGCCCACTACAACCTCGCCTGCAGCCTGGCCCTGTGCAAAAAGCGCCCCGCCGCTCTCCAGTCGCTCCGCAAGGCCGTGTCTCTCGGCTACGACGACGTGGACTGGATGCTGCAGGACCCCGACCTGGAAATTCTGAAGCCCGACCCCGAGTTCAAGCAACTGCTCGGCCAGCTGAAGCCACAGAGCTGAGCGACTCGGGTTCGGTTAATACCGTCGTCTATCACGCGTCCGGGAAATATCCTATTCGGGCTTCGATTCCTGACGAAGCAATCTGCTCATTCTTCGCCCGGTATTTCGCCAGCGCATGTCTTGATCCTCGCGCAACGGCTGTCACGGCCGCAAAGGGAAAGCCCTGCTCCCAGCTCAGAACACACTGCTCCCTGCTTCACTGCACCCGTTTGTACGGAAACTCAATCCGCTTGGTCTCGCCGTTGGGGGCGAGGCCCTCGATGTAGGCGAGCATGGTGTCTTCGGGCCCGAGGCTGTAGCCGATGGTCTGCGGGAAGTCGTGTTCCTTATTTTCGAAGACCACTTCGGTGTCCGTGAGCGATACGACCTTGAAGGTCGCCTCTTTCTGGCCCGAGGGCTGCGCGATGTAGTACAACTCCCCGCCCGGGCCCTCGCGGATCTGGGTGAACTCATGTTCGAGTTCCTTGCCCTTCGACACCGTGCGACCCATCCCGAGCATCACGCCACCGGCCGGAGTCATCCAATGCTCGTCGATCACCCGCCCCCCTTTCTCCAGGCGCCAGTGTCCGGCCAGCCAGCCGAGCTTGACGATGCTGACCATGGGGGCCGGCCGGGCGGCCTTGGCTTTGTCCGCCGCGATGAGTGGCGAGATCAATCCGGCCATCCCGAGCAGCAGCGCCACAAGGCTTCTCCGTAGTTTTGCGTTCATGGGCCAGAATCAGAGTGGAGGGGGGGCCTGCGTTTCAAAATCAAGTTCAAATCCGCCAATCCACTTGGAGAGCAGATTGTAGACCCAGGCGCCAATCACCCCGAAGACAAATCCCATGAGGGCATACAACAACGGCAGCATGATCATGAAGCCTGCACCCATGCCGAGCATCAGCGGAAGGGGCGGAACATTGCCGCCGCCCTGACTGCGCGCGGCCAGGCTGCCAAACGCCATGAAAGCCAGCATGACTGGAACCAAGACCAACGAAAGCAACCCATAGAGGGCCGCGAGCATTTTCCCCGCCTGCAGCGGGGCGATGCGTTTCAGCTTAAGGTTCATGCCCGGACCTTAGCTTCCCGCCGGGGATGAGCGAGCTGTTTTCCGGGCGGTGTGGCAGCGCGGGTCATGACATTTCCTTCATAATGTAGGAGCCTGTTCACAGGCGATTCGAGATTCTCGCCGACGGACAGCGCTCCGAATCGCTTGTAAACAAGCTCCTACAATCCGAACCACCCGGTCCGCCTGATCACACCAGCTGGTAGCAAACCGCCGCGAACGCCAGGCCGACGAGACCGACAATGGTTTCACAGATCGTCCAGGTCTTGAACGTCTGCGCCACCGTCAGCCCGAGGCAGTCCTTTACGATCCAGAAGCCGGCGTCGTTGAGGTGAGACAGAAACAGCGACCCGCAACCGATCGCGACGATGATCAGCGCCGTGTGCGTCTGCGTGAGCTCCGGGTGCGCCGCCAATACCGGCACCAGCAAGCCCGAGGCCGTGGTGATCGCGACCGTGGCCGAGCCCGTCGCCACGCGGATGAAGGCCGAGATCAGCCACCCATAAAACAGGGGTGACAAGTGGAATGACTCCCCCACCCGTCCGATGGCATCGGCCACGCCCCCATCGCGCAACACGCGCGCGAAGCCGCCGCCGCCGCCGACCACGAGGATCGTCATGCCCACGGCCGCCACGCTCGTCTCGGTGAACTTCAGCAGCCGGGCCTTCGTGTAACCACAATTCGTGCCGAGCGACCACAGGCAGAAGATGACCGAGGTCATCAGCGCCATCGTCGGGTTGCCGATGAAGGAGGCGACGTCGCGCAGGGTATGGCCCTTCGGCAGCGTCAGCTCCGCCACCGTGGCTAGAAGCATCAGGAGCACGGGCAGCAAAATTGAAAACAAGGTGAGCCCGAAACCCGGCCGCCGCAGGGTCGCGTCAGTCGTGTCGGGCGCCGCAACGGCCGGTGGCTGGGCCTCGACCCGCTTCACCGCCCACTTCGCATACATCGGTCCGGCTACCATGGCCGTGGGAATGCCGACGACAAAACCCCAGATCAGGACGAGGCCCATGTTGGCCTTGAGCGTCTCGACGGCGACGACCGGGCCCGGATGCGGCGGCATCAGCCCGTGCATCACCGAGAGACAGGAAATCAGGGGCAGCATCAGCAACAGGAACGGCTGCTTGGTCTCCCGGGTCAGCGTCAATAGGATCGGCAAAATAAGAATGAGCCCGACCGCAAACCAGGTGGTCAGACCCACGGCCAGCGCCAGGGCGATGATGCACCATTGGATGTGTTTCGGGCCGAAGAACGCCGCGAAGCGCTTGGCCAGCACCTCCGCCCCGCCCGACTCGGCGAGCAGCTTGCCCAGCATGGTGCCCAGGCCGAGGACTGCGGCGATGCCGCCGAGGGTGGCGCCCACGCCCTCCTGGATGGACTTGGTGACGCCGAGCATCGTGTAGGGCACGCCGCCCGAAGTGCGGCCCATCAGCACGGCCCCGCCGCCGACAATGAGCGAGGCGATGACGAGCGAGACAAAGGCGTTGAGTTTGAGCCACGTGACCAGCACCACCAGCACGGCGATGGCAGACAGGGCGAGCACGATAAGTTTGAGATCGGCGGGGTTCATGCGGGGCGTGACCCTCGCACGAAGCGAGGGAGGTGGGGCAAGGCGGGAGGTTGGGTGGCGCCCAGGGG
>JANYDW010000003.1 GCA_025363455.1 Oleiharenicola sp.
CGTGTCGGGGATCATCGTCTCAACGTTGATCAGGCTGACGAAACAGGGCTGGTTCGGAAGTTGGCCACGCATGTTGCCTGCTTCGACGCAGCTCCACCGCCAATGTTCAAACTGTGACAGACTTTTTCAGCAGCCTGTTAGTGGTTAATCTCTTCTACGGTTTGAAAACACGCCCTAGCTCTGGATTTCAGACAGGGGCCGGTTTTGCCCGGCCCTCACCCCGATGCGGGCGCCTCAATTGATCAAACGTGAAGCACCACTTCCGCGCGGGGGAAGCGGACCTTGGGTGCGGAGGCGTATTTGTCTGAATCCTTCCGGTAGCCGACGGCGGCGAGCACGGAGGCAGTCAGGCCCCGGGCCTTGAGGCCAAGCAGATCGTCATAGCGGCCTTTCTCGAAACCTTCCATCGGGGCGGCGTCGATGCCGAGGAGAGCGGCGCTCGTGACCAGATTGCCCAGGGCGATGTAGGTTTGGTTGACCGCCCAGTTGCGGCGCTCGGTCTCGTTCATGCCTTGGACGACGGACCGGACAGCCATGCTGCGCAGGCCATCGAGCGACTCGACGCTCACGCCACGAACTTTGGCCGCCTGCCGGATGTGGGCGTCGACGTCGGCTATGCTGTAGTTGGCCTTGGTGGCGAAGACGACGAGGTGGGAGGCGTCCACGACCTGCGGCTGGCCGTAGGAGGCGAGCAAGAGCTTGGCGCGCACGGTCGGGTCGTCGATCACCAGAAAGGTCCAAGGTTGGAGGCCGATGCTGGACGGCGTGAGGACCAAGGCTTCCTCCAGCGCGGCCCAATCCTGGGCGGAGATTTTCAGCGTGGGATCGAACTGCTTGGTGGCGTAGCGCCAGTTGAGCTGGTCGATGAGTTGGTGGCGGTCGATGATTTTCATGGGAAGAGGGGGAAGATCCGGCGGATAAAAAGGGGGCGGTTATGGGGCGGAATGGTTGGTGGAGTCCTCGGTGATAGTGAGAAGGGTGAGAGCGGCGAGGATGAGGGTGGCGGCGATCATGGTGGTGGTTGGTGGGACTGACGTGAGAATATCCGAAACCGGTGGAACTGCCCAATGCCGTGTTTTTGGCCTCGCTCATACTTTTGGTAATACCCATTTTCGTGGCATGGAACTGCGCCATCTTCGCTACTTCGCCGCGGTCGCCGCGCACGGCAGTTTTAGCCGGGCGGCGCACAACTTGCACCTGACGCAGCCGGCGCTGAGCCGGCAGGTGAAGGACCTGGAGGAAGAGCTGGGCGTGCCGCTGCTGGTGCGGGGCACCAACGCCATCACGCTCACCGAGGCCGGTGAGATTTTCTATGAGGAGGCGCGCGATCTCCTGGCCCGGGCCGACCAGGCCGTGCAACGGGTGCGGGGTGAGGCCCGGCATGAAATTCTGCGGGTTGGCTACGGCCCGTCGCTCACCTCGGGCATCATGCCGCGGGCGCTGGAACGGTTCCAGGCGGCGGTGCCGCGGGTGCGGCTGGAACTTGAGGACCTATCTCCCCGCGAGATGAAGGAAAAGGCGCTCGCTGGCCAGCTCGACCTCGTGATTGTGCCCGATAGTGCGGAAAATTCGATCAAAGGGTTCCAATGGACGGAGCTCCGCCGTATGGCCGTCGTGCTGGTGATGTCCCGGGCGCATCCGCTGGCGAAGCTGGGCAAGATCCCGCCCAAGCGCCTCATCGGCCTGCCCCTGCATGGCTTGGGCCGGGTGAACTTTCCCGACTATGTCCCCAAGATCCGGGCGGTGTTGAAGCCGTTCGGCGTCGTCCCGAATTTTACCGTGCTGGAGAACGACGGAGTCACGACGATGTTTGCCGGCCTGGAGGCCACGCAGGGCGCAACCATTCTCGCTGACGGGGTGGTGAGTGTCCTGCCCCGGTCACTGCTGATGAGGTCCTTTTCCCCCGCGTTGCCCGATGTCGTCATCCTGGCTGGACTTCCCGCGGACCGGCCCAACGTCCATGCTGGGACGTTTGCGAAGCTGCTGCGCGACGAAGCGGTCCGGAAGAAGGCCCGGGCCTGAGCCGGAATGATGCGGTTAAAGCCATCAACTCCCCTGACGGTGCGGCCCTGAACGGTGGTCGCCGATTTCCACCTCGGCGACAGGTGCGTCGGACTGGAAACCGACGCCGACCACTTGGATCGCTCTGGCTGACCGGTGGCCTCGCTGGATTCAAGGTCGATCCGGCCAGATTTCCGCCGGCCAGGCATAGCTGCCGGGCTTGATGAAGAGGAGGGGCCCGGCAGCGTTAGCCGGGCGGAGGACGCCCACACCTTGCGCTGAAACCTGGCAGGCCTGCAGGCGGGTCCAGCCGCGCCGGTTCACGACCACCCGGGCCGTCGCCCCGCCTTCGAGCAGGAGCCGGGAGACCGCGACTTGCCGCATAAGGTCCGCCACGGTTTCCGCGAGTTCCGCGGACAGGAACGCAGCCGAGAAACCGGCACCCTCTTCGCCGATGCCGAGCAACGCGCTGCCTGGGGACTGCAGAGCGCGAGCTGCCGCCGTGAGATCGTAAGGCCGCGCGAAGACGGGAATGCCATGCGCAGCCGCATCCGCCCGACGCTGCGCCCACGAGGCCGCGCTGCCGCAGACGACGAGCGTGGCCCCGGCCGCGGCGGGAGTGGCCGGTTGAGGGCCGCCTTTTCGCGGCGCAACCCGGACCTGCAGCAGGGCGGTGAAAAAATCCGCGGCGCCGACGGGCAGAGTGGATCGATCCGTGGTGGCGGCCAATCTCGCCAAGTCCGCGGCGGTTGCGACGTCCGGCGTTTCCACGCCCGTGAGATCATCGCCGAGCAACGCGGTCAGCTGCGCGGTGGTGCGCGGGTGGGCGGGATCATGGGCGAAAACAGTTTCGTTCAGCGGCCGGCCGTCAATGAAGTAGCGGTTGTCACGGATGATCCGGTGTCGGGTGGGGTTGGCGGGCACAATCAGGATGTGTTTTCTCCCCGTAACAGCGGCAGTGGCCCGCGCCTCGGCCAGCACCGGCCCGCGCAGCACGGAATCGCATTTCTTGAAAATCCACTCCGGCTTGGCGACGGCGACGCTTCGGGCAACAGCCGCGACGCGCTCCGCGGCCTCCTCGGGCCGCAGCAAACGCGTATCGGTGTCCACGCAGACGACCTCGGCGGAGGAGCTCGCGTCGAAGACGGTCTGTACCTCCGCGCTCAGTCCATAAGAGAGGGCGGCGCCGGCCAGCTCGGCCGCGCCGGTCAGGTCATCTGCAATCACCACGATCATGGCGGTACTGCTCCGAATGGGGGAGAGGCTTTATGCCCCCACTTCTCGGGCAGCGAGAGCGCCATGTCGGGGCGTAAAGCCCCTCCCACACTCGAGCCACCTGCCCCACACGAAACTTGAAGTATCATATGGCAGTACGGCTGAGTTTGGCGGCGAGCCGCACTGCCTCACCCAGGCTGTTGGGATTGGCCTTCCCTTGCCAGGCGATGTCGAAGGCGGTGCCATGGTCCACGCTCGTGCGGATGACGGGCAGGCCGAGCGTGGTGTTGATGGCGGAGTCAAACGCCAGGGCCTTGAGTGGAATGTGGCCCTGATCATGGTACATGCAGATGAAGGCGTCGGTCTCCTTGCGCCGACGCGCGAGAAAGGCCGTGTCCGGTGGCAGCGGTCCCTCGATCGCCAGGCCCTGCGCGCGGGCGGCCTCGATCGCCGGCTGGATGTATCGCTCTTCCTCGCGCTGGCCGAAGAGGCCGTGCTCGCCGGCATGGGGATTAAGGCCGCAGACGACGAGTTTAGGGGCGCGGCCGCGGATGCGCTGCATGGCCGCGGCAGTGAGTTCAATGACGTCGAGGATGCGCCGGACACTCAGCAGGCCGGGTACCTCATGGTAACCGACATGGACGGTGGCGAAGCTGCAGGTCAGCTCGGGCGACGTGAGCATCATGCACGAGCGCGGTGCCTGCATCCGCTCGGCGAAGATCTCGGTGTGACCCGGGTATTTGTGGCCGGCGGCGTGCATGGCCTCCTTGTTCAACGGGCCGGTGGCGACGGCGTCCACTTCGCCGGCGAGCCCAGCCTCGATGCTTGCGATCACAAAACGGAAAGCGGCATCGCCGCAGCGGGCAGCCACGCGACCGGGGACAACCGCAGCCGCGTCCACGCACTTCAGGTCCAGCACAGTCGGAACCATCGGTGACCCGATGGTTGTCACCACCGGGGCTGTGAAGGGAATCTTGAGTTGCGTCGCCACGCGCCGCAGCACGCCGGCATCGCCGAACACCACGGGAACTCCTTGGGCTCCGAGCGAGGTGTCGTTGAGGAGGTGCAGGCAGATTTCCGGGCCGATGCCGGCCGGATCTCCCATGGTGACGGCGATGCGCGGGGGACGGGAGGCGGTCATGGGCGCGTCTCCTCGGCGGTGCCAACGATCCCGCGGGCACGTTGCCAGCGGTCGGCGAGCATCACGGCCACGGGGCAGAGCAGGGCGGTGGAGATGACGGCGATGGAAATCTGGGCCGTGGCGATGCCGGAAATTTCCCGGTAAGCGGCCGCGTTGGGCGAGCCGGCCGCCGCGGCCGCGGCGGCGATGGCCGCCGGAGTGGCGGTGGCGTTGCCGGCTGCGCTGGCCTCGGCAAAAGCCGTGAGCCGCGAGCGGAAGCCAAACAGCCCCAGGGCGAGCCACATGGCGCCACCACTGATGACGAGCGTCATGAGGCCCAGTGCCACGCCGCCGAGCAGGTATTGCCATTGGAAGAACACGGCGAGGTTCATGCCCGCCCCGAGCGCGAAGGCGAAGAACGGCACGACCAGCCGCTCGCCGGGCCGGAGAAAGGCCCGCAGGTCCTCGTCGAGGTTGCCCAGCAGCATGCCGAGGGCGATGGGCAGCAGCACGCCGAGGAACACGACAATGGGGAACCGTTCGCCCATCAGGCCGAGCGCGATCATCGTGAAAAACGGGCCGTCGTTGAGCGACAGGACCGACAAGGCGCCGACATCACTCTTGTTGCCATACTGCCCGGTCAGCGCGGCAAACAGGCCACCGTTGCCATTGGTCATGGCCGCCACGATGGCGAGGGTCGAGAGCCCGAGGAAGCCGTGGAACGGATCGGACAGCCGGCCGAGGATCAGGCCGGTGACGGTGCCGGCGATAAACTTCGTGCCGGTGAGCAGCGCGCCCTTGCCGAGGGCGCGGGCGCCGATCTTCACCGTCATCTGGCTGCCAACGCAGAACAGGAAGAGCGCGATAAGCGTCAGCGCGCCGGTTTTGAACAGGCTTTCCGCAAATGACGGCACGCCCTCGGCGGCGACCGCACCGATCCGGAGCAACTCGTAGTGGCCGTTTTTCGCCGGCGCGGCGCCGAGCGTCTGCAGGGCCGATTCGATCCATCCGATATGCGCCTGGTCGAGAGTATTCAGCGACGCGCCGAGCAGCAGCGGCACGAGCATGAGCCCGCCCGGGATGCGTTCGATGGCGGCCTTGAGTTTCATGGGGTGGGGGAGGAGAGAGTAGGCACAGCGCCGTGCCAATGCCAACCGTCATCACCCTGCCGGACACTCCAACACACCCCGTCGCATTCGCGCCACCCCTCTCCAGAGGGGAGCCATACCCACGTTGCGAAAATCCCCTCTATCAAGAGGGGTGCCCGGAGGGCGGGGTGTGTTGCCTGGGACCTAGGCTCCACGGGATTGGTGTCAGAGCGCTGGCTTCACTGCCGCCGCGCCCTTGCTGATCCATTTCACCACGAAAAAGCGGAGCGGCTCCGTGCCGGTGTTGGCGATGCCGTGCAGGTCGCCGGGCTTGGCGTACATGAGGTCGCCTGCTTCGAGGGGAATGTCTTTTCCATTCAAATGCCAGGTACCAGTGCCGGAAATGACATATTGGAATTCCTCATTGGGGTGCACGTGCGGGGGCTGCAGCCGCTTGCCAGGCAGGAATTCCAGCTCGGCAGTCAGCATGCTGTCGGTGCCCATAGTCGCGGTCGTGTCCTTCGTGTAGACGCGGATCGAACCCCAGTCGCCGGTGGATTGCTTCACGTCGGCCCGACGGATGATGCAGCTCTCAAGCGGGGCGGGCGAGGCGGCGTGCTCGACGGCGGCGCCCGCGGCAAAGGCGACGGCGGCCGTCAGGAGGAAAAGGACGGGTGAGGGGATTTTCATGAAATGGATCGAATGTAGGAGCCTGCTTGCAGGCGATGCTTGGATGTGGGAGCGAGCTTGCTCGCGAGGATCGGAGTCGCGAGCAAGCTCGCTCCCACAAAATCGCCTGCAAGCAGGCTCCTACAAATCGGAATGATGGCGGCAGACACGGGGTGTGGGGATCACTCGAGTTTGAACTCAATGGTACCGAGCCGCCCATAGGTGGCGGTGTAGCTGCCCTTCTCGCCGGGTTTCGCGCCGCCCAAGGCGCCGCAGATGATGAGGTCGCCCTGGTGGACGACATGCCCCTGGTCGAGGATCTGGTTGATCAAGGTCATCAGGTTTTGTGCCTGGCCGCCCGCCACGTCGGCACCGGTCGTTTCGTGCAACACTTGGCCATCGTGCTTGAGCGACACGGCGAGGGTGTCGGGGTTATTGAGCGTGTGAGGTGAGACAGGTGTGCCGACGATGAACCGACTGGAGCCGAAGTTGGCCGCGATCGCGTCGGCGGCGTTGACCTTGCCCCCCATGAGCGGGCCCACATTGACCGGAAGTTCGATTACTGGAACCATGGACTCCACGGCGGTGAGCGCCTGGCGAGGCACGCGGAGCTTGGTGCCGATGTCCACGGCCATGATGTAGCCAATCTCGGTCTCGACGAAAACAGGACGGCGGGGATCAAGCGCGACGGTGGGGGCGGGCGCAGCCTCGATGCGGCCGGACTTGAATAGCACGCCGTGCATGGCCTGGGTGACGCCAATCGACGCTTGGGCGGTGGTAGAGGTATAGGCGCCCTTATAGCCGGCGATCGTGGTGCCGCGGGCGAGTGTTTGGTTTACGACGCGGCGTTGCGCGGCGTAGGCCAGGGCCTGGTCTTCGGTGTGGGCCGACATGCTGAATCGGGGCAGGGTGGTTGCATCGCCTGTCCACGCGGGAAAAAATTCGCGCGCGTAGGAGCGAATGGATGCGGTGTCGAGCCAACCCTGCCACGCGAGCCAGTTCAGGCAAAGTTCGCGCCAGTGCCCCACGGGCAGGCCGGTATCGCGGACGCCGAAGCCGTGACCACCAGCACCGAAGATGTGCAACTCCGAGGCGACGTTGGCCCGCTTGAGCGCATTCATGAGGATGATCGAGCTGAGCGCCTGGTCGTCGAAGGTGTGGGCGAGGAACATCGGCGGGGTGTTCTGGTTGAGGCGTGTAGTAATGTCCTCGCGCAGCGCGTTGGCCCTCGGGTCGGCGAAGCCACCGCCGTAAATCGCAATGTTGAAGTCCGGGCGCGTCGACAGGGTGTCGGCGGCGTCGACGGGCGCATATTGGCGCGGCTCCGCGTGGTAAACGGCGAGCATGACGTTGATCTCGGCGCCGGCGGAGAAACCGATGGACCCGATCGCATCGGCGTCCACGCCCCATTTGGCTGCGTTGGCGCGGATCAGGCCCATCGCGCGCTGGGCGTCCTGTAGGCCGACCTTCCAGCGCTCCTTGGGGTCACGCGGCGGGACGCGATATTTGAGCATGAACGCCGTGATGCCGTGCTCGGTGAGCCATTCGGCCGCCTCGTAGCCCTCGTGCTCGAGGGCGAGGCGCTCGAGTCCGCCGCCGGGGATTAGCAGCACGCCCGTACCGGTGCGCTTATCGGGCGCGGGCTGGAAAACGGCGAGGGTCGGGACAGACACGTCGGTGATCTGGTCGAAGGGGCGTGGCCGTTCCGGCAGCACGTACTCGGGACCGACTTTGCCTGACTCACCGGGAGCCGCGCCGGGCCAGAGTCTGATCGTCTCGGCGGGCTTGAGCGTGACGTTCGGCAGAATGTTGTCCCGGTCGGGCTCACCCAGCAGCGGTCGCATGATCTTCACCCGGATCAGGTAGCCGGCGTGGTTGGGATGGACGCGGTCCTCGACCCAGATGTCGTCGCGAGGTTTGCCGTCGGTCGTGAGCATCGCGTCCCACAGGTCGATGAAGTGAAGGCCGGCCTGGGTGGCGATGTAGTCCTTGAGGATCTTGTTTGCGGCCTTGCGGCGGTCGGCCTCGTCCCAGCGGCCGGGTCCCGGCGTGATGCTGGAGAACGCGATCGGCACGTCGGGCAGCACGGCGTGAACCTTGGCCACGAAGGTCTGGAAATCGCCCAGCAGGCGCTCGGGCGTCTTCCCGGTGTGCACGTCGTTGCCGCCGACGTGGAGGATGATCATCCGCGGCTTGTGTGGGAGGACGAGGCGGTCGGTGTAGTGGAGGAGGTCGGAAGTCTGGAAGGAATCGATGCCGCGGTTGACGATGGTGTAGCCGGACAGGTCTTCGTTTGCGGTTTTCCAGCGGAAGAACTGCGAGTCGCCCGCGAGCATGATTGCGCCTTGGGGCGGCGGGTTGGCTTTGTCGGCGGCCTCGTAGGTCAGCACCTGTTTTTCAAAGCGGTCGTTGACGGTGTAGTCGGCGGCGGAAAGGGGCAGGGGGGAAGCGAGGATGAGAAGAATCCCATTCGAGAGGCTCAGGATCGGAGGCAGGAACAGGCGAGGCATGGGTGGAGGGGTAGTTTGGTGTAGGTCGGGCTTTATGCCCGACACTCGAGCGCTCATGTCGGGGATAAACCCCGACCTACAATAATGGGATTCGAATGGTATTTAAAACTGGTGCGCGATGGCCTCGATGGCGGCATGGACGTCGGCGGGCAGGGGACCGCGGAGAAAGGCCGCCACATTCTCTTCGATCTCGGCGGGCTGGCAGGCGCCGACGAGAATGGTGGCAAGGCGCGGGTCGGCGGCGACAAAGCGCAGGGCCAGTTCCGCCATCGGGAGACCGCAGTCGCGTTGGAGCTTTTGCAGAGCGACGAGCTGGACGTCTGAGCGCGGCCCCAGGTAGCTGCCCTCGGTGGCCCAGCCCATGGGCAGGGAATTAACGAAGGTGAACAGGCCGGCGACGATGACGGCCATGCCTTGCGCCGCAGCGGCGGGCAGCACGTGTTCGCGGACGGTGACGTTCAGTGGCGTGTAGTTGTAGGCGACCAACACGGAATCAAGACCCTCCACGTCGCGAATGACCCGCCCGAGGTGGCGCGCATGATTGCCAGTGATGCCGATATGCCGGCAGAGCCCGCGGGCCTTGGCTTCGCGCAGGAACTGGATCACGGGGGCATGGGCGAAATCGAAGCTGCCTTCGAGCTCGAAGAGCCGGCCGGGCCCGACCTCGAGGCGGTCACTCCACCAGTTGTCCCAGTCCGCCTCGTGGATCTGCAGTAGGTCCACCGAATCGCGGCGGAGCAGGCGGAGATTCTCGCGCAATTGCACCTGCATCGCCTCGATGGAGCGAAAGTGGGCCGCCTCGCTGAAATAGCCGATCTTGGTGGCGATGAAATGTGGCCGGGCCGGGTCCGCGAGCGCCTCACCGAGGATGGCCTGCGACGCGCCTGAGCGATACATGACGGAGGTGTCGAAATACCGGATGCCAAGGTCCCAGGCGCGCTGCACCGTGGCGACGGAACGGTCGAATCCGGCGAAGCGCACGAAGCCGCCGCCCATGGCCAGGCCGGGCAAGGTTTCGCCAGACGAGCCGAAGGGACGGGAGGGAAGGGGGGGCAAGGGAGAAGAGAGTTGAGAGCTGAGTGTTTAGAGCTGAGAGTCAGAGTTATCGCTGAGGGCAACACACCCCGCCCTGACGGGCACCCCTCACCAGAGGGGATTTCCGAACAAGTTGCCTGGGTCCCCTCTGGAGAGGGGTGGCGCGATAGCGACGGGGTGTGTCAGGCAGATCGGCGGTTCTCATTAGATCCGATAAACCCGCGCCGCATTGCCGTGGAAGATGGCCGCTTGCTCGTCCGGGGTGAGATGCGCTGTGAACTGCCGGGCGAGGCTCAACCAGCGTGGGTAGCCGCAGGCCAGCTTGGCGACCGGCCAGTCGCCGCCGAAGAGCAGTCGCGAGGGACCAAACGTTTCGAGCAGGTGGTTGACGTAGGGCTGGAGCTGGGCGGGCGTCCACTGGGCATGGTCGGCCTCGGTGACGAGGCCGGAGAGCTTGCAGACGACGTTGGGCAGCGCCGCGAGCGTGCGGAGGTGTTCGCGCCAGGGATCGAGCAGCCCATCGCGAATGCCCGGCTTGCCGCCGTGGTCGAGGATGAAGCTCACCTGCGGGCACTGCCGGACCAGCTCAATGACGGCCGGAAGCTGAGGATGCTTGCAGCAGAGGTCGAAGCTCAGTCCGGCAGAAGCGAGTTCCGTGACCCCGGCGATGAATTCCGGCCGCGCGCAATAGTCGAGGGGTGCATGCTCGAAATGATGCCGCACGCCCCGGACGAGCGGGTGCCGGCGCAGTTCCGCGATGGCGGCGCTCGTCCGTGCCCCCTGATTGATTGCGATCTTGGCGACGATGGCGGCGAGGCGAGTTTCGCGGGCTGCGAGGTGTTCGACCCATTTGACCTCGTCGAGCCACGGGGCGCCGCATTCGACGAAGACGATTTTTTCCGGAAAATCCGCGCCCGCCTCGGTATGGATCGTCTCGGGGGTGTGCCGATGGGCGATGGTGGGCACCTCATGCAGCCAGGAGTAGGGCGCGAGCGCAGCCTGATCCCAGAAATGCATGTGGGCATCGATGAAGCGCATGGGGTGGTTCGCACCTTGGTGGGGTATGACGGGTAGTCAAATGGCCCCCGGGGCTTTTATTAGAACAGAGGGAGGCGGGCGTCGGTTTCCCCGTTCGACAAGCTCAGGGCCCCGAGCCCGTCGAGGGGGCACACCGACGCCTGACTTGTGGCCGGGAAATCATTCTCTTTCTCGTTCTCCTACTCTTTCTCTCTTCTGGAAACGAATTGCGGAAGACACCTTGGGTTTGCCTCGGCGCGATTTTGGCGAAATGCTCGCGCCTTCGCATGAAAATCCCCACTACCCCCGGGTTCCTTGCTCTCAACCTGCTGTTCGCGTCGGCCGCGCAGGCGCAAACGCCCGCGGCCGCCACCGCTCCGGTCCCGTTCAGCGCGCCGCCGGCGGAGACCAAGGCCGCGGCCTCGCTCCCGGTCATCGCCGTATCGGGCAATCATTTCGTCAACCCGGCCGGCCAGACAGTCGTTTTCCGCGGATTGGCGCTGTCTGACCCGGCGGAGCTGCAACGGAAGAACCAATGGGGCCGGCGATACTTCGAGGAGGCGAGGAAGTGGAACGCTAACGTTGTGCGCATTCCCGTCCACCCCGAGGCCTGGCGCCGGCTGGGCGAGGAGGCGTACCTGAAGATGCTCGACGAAGCCGTGCAGTGGTCGGGCGAGCTCGGGATGCACGTCATCATCGATTGGCACACCATCGGCAACATGCTGACCGGCGTCTACCATCGGCCGATGTATGTGACGTCCCGCGACGAGACCTTTCGCTTCTGGTACGCGATCGCCCAGCGCTACAAGAGCAACCCCGTCGTCGCACTCTACGAGCTCTACAACGAGCCCACCAACGTTGACGGCCAGATGGGCCCGATGCCCTGGGGCGACTACCGCAAGCTGGTCGAGGAGCTCGCCTTCATGATCCAGACGATTAATCCGCGCGCGATCGTCCTGGTGGCCGGTTACAACTGGGGCTATGACCTCTCCGCCGTGCGCTACGACCCGGTGCGGGCGGCGAACATCGCCTATGTCACGCATCCCTACCCGCAGAAGCGCGAGGAGAACCGGGAGGCGAGCTGGCTGCGCGACTGGGGTTTCGTGGCCGACAAGTATCCCGTCGTTGCGACGGAGTTCGGGTTCATGGACGCGAACGACCGCGGCGCGCACCGGCCGACCATAGCCGACGAGAAATATGGCGAGGCCATCATCGCGTTTTTCGAGAAGCGCGGCATTTCCTGGACGCCCTGGGTGTTCGATGCCGAGTGGGTGCCCAGCCTGATCAAGGACTGGGACTACACGCCCACCCGACAGGGCGTTTTCTTCAAGGAGAAGCTGAAGCAGCTGAACAAGTAGCGGCGGAATCTAACGGCGCCCATGGAGGCGGGACTATCGGTCCCGCGGATTGAGTCTCCGTCGATCCCACACTCCAAAATCCGACTCCGTGTCAGGTTGCTCGGGAATGGCGAGGTGCTGGATGAAATATACATCCTGACCCCCTCGGATCGCTTCCTTCGAAGCCGGCGCAATGGTCCAAGGCAAGCGGTCGGGCGATCGCCGAGCCCCGCCTTGACCAGGTCCGGTCTCTCGCTATCCTGTTACCCATGACCAAGCTCGCGGACATCGAAGCAGCGGCTTTGCGCCTGCCTGAGAAGGAGCGGCTCCATCTCGCCGACAAACTCCTGGGCAGCCTCCCGCCATCTTTATCCGCCAGCGAACCTGCTGAAATTCTTGCCGAAGCCCGCCGCCGCGACGCGGAACTGGACTCCGGTCAGGTCAAACCACTCACCGAAGACGCGTTTTGGGCCGGCGCACGCCTAGCCCGAAAGTGATCATCGAGTTCCACCCCGCAGTTCAGCACGATTTCAACCACGCCATCGCCTACTATGAAGCGGATGGCGGGGTTCATCTGGCCGACCGTTTCGAGGCCGAGTTTCGCGCCTGCCTCGCCGCCATCAAGGCCGGTCCCACGCACCATCCCCGCTATCACATGAACGCGGCGTTCCGTCGGATTCGGCTCCAGCACTTTCCCTACCTGATCCTGTATCGGGAAACACCTGGGGCCATTCGCATCACTCTGCTCAAGCACGAGCGCCAGCATCCTCTCTACGGCCGTAACCGTCGGTAGGGAGCGAGCTGACGGGGCCGGTTGGATGACCCATGCCTCGCGGGACTGATAGTCCCGCCTCCATTCCAGCGCGTTGGCGAGCAACGCGCTCCACCGGCTATTTCGCGGGGAAGGCGTACAGCGTATAGAAGGCGTCGAAGCCCGGGCCGTCCTCGTGCCAGATTTTCTGGCTGGAGAGGGTGAGCTGATAGACGCGGGCGGTCTGCTGCGGGTGGATCTTGGGCTGCTCCGTTTTCGCGAGGGCCACGTGCAGCGTGCTGCGGTCGGCGCTGAGTGTCACCGCGGTGACGGGCTCGGCGTGTTCGTCGAGTTCGGGTGAGCCGTAGTCGGGGGCGTCGCGATAAACCCAGGACTTGAGGGCGAGCGCGGCGGCGAGGTCGATCTCCTTCACTCCAGCTGGGACCGGCACGGTGAACAGCAGGTCAAAGCCACCGGCGACGGCTGACAATTGTTTGATCGCAGGGGCGACGGTCTTTCCGTCCCAGACGACGTGCTGCAGGCTGGCGACATGGCCGCCCTTGGCCTGCCAGCCGCGGCCGGTCTGGCCGAGCAGCAGGCTGCCATCGGGCAGGAAGAGCGGGCGCATGACGCCGGACTCGAGCTTAGTCGCGAAGTTGATGGCGGCGCCCTGCTCGTGGTCGCCGACGCGTTCAGTGGTCACGCGCATGAGGTTGGACTGCGTCTGGTCGCCGAGCAGCATCTGACCGGCGAAGGGGCCGAAGCGTCCGCCGGAAGTGTCCCAAGCGGGATTGCCGGGTGAATTGGCGAGGCGGCCCTGCGGAAGGAGAACGACGGCGGCCTCTGCCTTGTCCCGCACGCGTTCCCAGGCGATCTCGGGCGAGGCGGGCGTCATGCCGGGGCGGTCCACGAGGCCGGCGGGGTGGCCATAATAGGCACCTGGCTTGAGCACGAAGAGTTTCGAGGTGCCGACGTATTCGCCCTGGTTGTCGGCATACCAAAGGCGTCCATCCGGAGCCACGCCGAGGCTGGCGGGACTGCGCATGCCATCGGCGTAGGGTTCGAAGCCGCCCTGCGCCGGTACGCGCACAGCCCAGCCGCGGTAGCCGCCGGGCGTGCCCATGTATTTACCGCCGGCCCGGTACTCGATGTTATCCTGCGAGGAATCGTTGAGGTTGAGCGTGTACAGGTAACCGCCGTGGCCGTCGCGAATCGGGCCGTGCAGGTAGGCATGGTAATTGCCGGTGTAGGTGAAACCGTCGCTCAGTGTTTCGTATTTGTCGGCAAGGCCGTCGCCGTTGGTGTCGCTGATGCGCGTGAGCTCGGCCTTCTGGCCGGCGACGACGACGAGGCCGTGTTGGTCCTCGACCACGACACCGAGGCTGTCGAACAGGCCCTCGGCGAACTGGCGCCACTCGCCGTTGACCAGTCGCCAGATGCCGGCCGTGCGGGTGGCGACCACGAGCGTACCATCGGGCGCGAGGGCCAGGCCCAGCGCCTCGAAGAGCAGGTCGCGTCCATAGTTGTCCTTTGGCCCGTCGTAAGCCTCGGCCGTGTAGCCGCGGGGCAGGTTGGGCTGGGTAGGCCGGGTGACCAGCGGCTGGTGCAGGTAGATGAAGGTCGATGGGACGGCGTGCCAGACCTTCGGGGCGAGGGTCAGGTGCCCGGTCGCGGTCGCGCCGTGATAGGAGCCAGCGGGCAGCGTCCAGTGGCCGTTTTCGATTTTGCCGGCAGAGACCTTGACCGGACCCAGCACGCCTTCGTTGATGGCGAAGGCTTGCGGCGTGGCGAATTCGCCTTCGAGCGCCATCGACACCGTACCGTCGGCGGCGAAGTCCGTGCGCACGGCGAGCGTGTTCCGGCCCACGCGGTATTTGAAGGCCGGGGCGGCGGTGGGGTTGGTGGTGTCGCGCTCATAGCCGAGGAACTGGGCGTCGGCCGCCGCGATCAGGTCGGGCAGGTCGCGCGAGCTGTTGAGGAAGGCGCGCACGGTTTCGCCATCCTTGAAGACCGGGGACTGGAAGCTGAGGTCGATGGGCGAGCCGGCGGCGTTGAGCGGGGCCAGCAGCGAGCCGGCCGCGCCGAGCTTGATCTCGCGACTTTCGAAACCGGGCTTCAGGCCGTTGCCGCCGCGGTTGAGGAATTCGCCGCTCATGTCGAGAAAGCCGCCCTGCCAGACTTGGGCGATGGCGAGCACGCGGGGATCGAAGGTGTAGTTGAGGCCGACCGGCAGGCCGACGTGAATGGACCGGCCGGAGACGCGCTCCATCGGGCCGCGCTGGATGCGCACGGTGCGGTCGACGAGCAATTGCAGGCGGTCAGTCATCGGGTCGTAGTTTTCCAGTCCGGTCGGACGGACGAGCTTGATGACCGGACCTTGGTTCGGTGGCTCGTTGAGCGTGGCGAGGTAGGCGAAGATGGTATCAATCTGCGCGTCGGTCAGCACCGCCGGCAGGTAGGGCGGCATGGCGGGCAGGTAGGGTGTGCCCGTGGTGGGGCCGTGCTCGGCGATCGCCAGTTCGTCCATCGGCGTGCGCAGGCTGCGCTTCAGGTAACTGCGGTCGGCCTTGACGGTGAAGCGATGGCCCTCACCGGCGGCAATCTCGCGGTCGCGGGGGATGGTCTGGAGCAGTCCGAACTGGTTCGGGCCGGTCTTCTGCGAGGTGTCGTCGCGCTGCGTGGCGTGGCACTCGATGCAGCCGAGAGCGCGGAAGAGGTCGGCGCCCTGCTGCACATAGTCGACGAGCTGGGCGATATTGGTGGGCTGGCCGCTGGCCGATGGCAGCGTGATCGCCTCGAAGTCGGCGCGGTGGAGGGAAAACTCGCGGATGGCCATGGCGCCGGCGTCGACGGCGAGGGTGGCGCGCGCGCCGTTGGACTCCCACTCGAACTCGGTGCCGAGGCACCAGCCGGTGGCGATGGTGTTGGACTGAACAACCACGCCGTTGATTTTCACCTCGAGGATCAGGGCGTTTTGCGACTTGGCGCTCGCCTCGTTGTAACGCGGCGCCCGGATGCGGGCCTCGAGTTTCTGCCACGTACCTGGCTGACTCACGACCGGGTGCAGGGGCGGCACAAGGGGGAGCGGCTTGCGATCGCCGTCAACCATGACGCCCAGCGTGCCGGCCTTCTCGCCGTCGAGCTGGATGCGATAGCCGGCGTGCAGGTAGATTCCGGCCCGGGTATCGGCGCGGAGCATGTATTCCATGGTCACGATGCTGTCGCTGATGAACGCCTCGGAGCGCAAGTGGGCCGTGCCGGGCTTGGCGGAGTTGATGAAGAGGATGCGGTTGTCGCGGCCGCTTGTCGTGATGAGCTGCGAACCGTCCGCGGTCGGAACGACATTCTCCACCAAGGTCCAGGCGGGGTTGGTCACGAACCAACCGACGGGTTGGTCAGGTTGCTGGGCTAGGGCGGAGCTGGACGTCAGGCTGGCGAGCAGGCACAGGCCGGCCAGGAATGAAGGGGTGGCGTGGAGCTTCATGAAAAATAAACTGCCAGACCATGCGAGGGGTTGGGCGGCGTTCAACCGAATACGTGTCAAAAAATCAGCTATGTCACGGGGGATTTTGTCGGAGCGGCTTTACGTTGCGACCTGGTAGGGCGCGACCGCTGGGCGCGCCGAAATGATATTCCCGGACGGCCCCGCGGTCCGTCCCTACCGGCGCTACCGCGCCAAGCCTCCGCCTCGCTCAGCTCCGGAACGGGATCAGGGCGCGCAGGCGCGGGTCCCGCAAGTAGAGCCCACCCCAGACGAGCACCCCGAAAACCACCGGGAGGACAAAGGTGGCTCCACCCAGGCGCACTGATACGGCCGTGGCGCCGCCGAGATAACCGGCGAGCAGGATCGCACCGAGGATGGAAGTGCGCGGGATCAGATAGACGACCGTGCAGGCGAGTTCGAGTATGCCGATCGTGACGGCGCTGCCGGGCGGCCAGTCGGCGAAGCCCTTCACGACCTCGGCGTTCTGGGCAATTTTCATTACCCCGCTCATGACGAGCATGAGCACGGGTATGGTTGTCATGATCCAGCCGGTGACGCGGGCGGCTTTGGAGATGGGGGCGGGTGGGGTGGTTGATTCCATGGGCGGAGAGTTTTGGAGAAAATTCAGCGACCTTCAAGTTCCGGCTGCGGGCCGGATTCCGGCGAGGTAGGTCTCGCATTGCTCCAAGGTGCCGCCCCAGCCCCCCTTCATGCTCTCGAGGTTGGCGTCGAAGACGCGACGCTCGTCCGCATCCGACTCGTAGGGCAGCCAGTTCACAGTCACGGTGGTCTTGCCCGCCTTTTCCGCGAAGGTCACGGTAGTAAGCAACTGCAGGGGCCAGGGGCCCTTGGAGAACGGATGGCGCGTGATCCCGGCGTCCTTGTCTGAGAACGAATTGATCCAGACGAGCTTGGTCGGTGGCACAATCTCGCGGTAAACGGCCTTGCCCCACATCGCGTTCCCGTCGGGGCCGGTCATGGAGTAGTGGTTCATGCCCTCTGGGCGCAGGTCGAATTTCGCAAACGTCACCTTCACACCCTTCGGACCGAACCACTGCGCAAACTGCTCGCGCTCGGTCCAGGCACGCCAGACCAGGTCGCGCGGCGCGGCGAACTCGCGGGAGATGATGAAGGGCCTGGACTGCATCCCGGCCACATACTCGGAGGCTCGTTCCAGCGTTTGCTTCCCGCCTTCGATTGCGCCGAATTCCTTGACCACGAAATCACGCGCTTCGGCCGACGGGAAAACCATGCGGCCGGTCAGGCGCGTCTTGTTGCCCTCGACGGTCTCGAAGGTCCAGGTCGCGACAAACGTGGCGCCGGGTCCCTCCTCGTGGCCGCCGCCGTGCAAAAAGGTGATGCGCTCCAGCGGCACAATTTCCTTGAACGTGCTCTTGTTCGGGTAATTCGCGCCGTCCGGCCCGTGCATGACGTGCTCCCATACACCGCCGATGCGGAATTCATGTCGTTTCGTCGTGTCCGTGAAGCCGCGCGGCCCCCACCAGTGGACGACGTGCTTGGGATCGGTCCACGCCTGCCAGACCAGCTCGCGCGGGGCGTGCAGGACACGGCTGATGATGATTTCTCGGTCGGAGGTGTCTTCGGCGATGGTATTCATGATGGGTGCAGTGGAAGGTGGCGGGGTTGCCCTGTTCAACGAACGACCGGGCGCGAGGCGGACAGATGCGCGGCGAGACGGTCAAAATTCTGCTCATTGGCCGGGACGACGAAGGCGCGGACCCTCTCGGCCTCAGCCGGGTCGGCGAAGCGCATCTCCCAGGTCAGCTCGGTGCCATCGTTCCGCGCGGCGAGACTCATGGTCAGGGTGAAGTCGTGGCCCGGCTGGAAATGGCGCACGACTATCCGCTCCGGAGGCACGATCTCGGCGAATTGCTGCTCCATCTCATGGGCGGAGCCGTCGGGTCCGTGCAGGGTGAATCGCCAGGCGCCGCCGGGGCGGAAATCGAAAACCTTAAAGGTGTTGGTAAACCCTTTCGGGCCCCACCATTGGGCCAGGCGCGCCGGATCGCGAATGGTCGCGAAGAGCTCTTCGCGGGTGGCGATCAGAATCCGCGAGCTAACGATCACCCCGGGGCTGGGGGATGCGGCGGGCGGGTGGGGGCGCGTGATCATGGGCGGGCAGGAGGCACGGGGAGATTCAGTGCGGGTTCAGGTCCCGGCGAGATGCGCGGCCAGGCGGTCGAAGCACTGCGCCCAACCGCCTTGGTGTCCGGCGCGAGAGCCGGCCGAACTGAAACCCGTTTGTCGGAAAGTCATCTTTGTGCCGCGGGCATGGTCCGCAAAGTCGACGGTCACGAGGGTTTCCTCATCCCCGCCTTGCCACTTGTGAGTGAAAATCAGTCGCTCGTTTTTGACGACCTCGCGGTAGACGCCGCCCAGCCACAGCTTTTCGCTCTGCGGCGACACCATGCAAGCGCGCCACTCGCCGCCAGCCTTCAGGTTGCCGCGGGACACGGGAATAGTGAAGCTGTTCGGTGCGCTCCATTTCTTCAGGTGGACTGGTTTTGTCCAGGCGGCGAAGACGAGAGCACGCGGCGCGGCGAAAATGCGCGTGATGATGAATCCGTTCGGGGTGGCTTTCGAGGCGGAGTTATTTCTTTTTGCGGCCATGGCGTGGTTCCGGGGTGGGCGGGGTCTTTTTTTGCATTTCCTTCAGATATTCCTCGAGGCGGTCGAAGCTCTCTTCCCAGTGACGGCGGTATTGCTCCATCCAATCGACCGCGGCCTTCATCGGCGCGGCCTTGAGCCGGCAGGGACGCCATTGCGCATCGCGGCTGCGCTCAATCAGGCCGCTGCGCTCCAGCACGCGGAGATGTTTGGAAATGGCGGGCAGGCTCATATCGTGCGGCTCGGCCAGCTCGGTGACTGACACCTGACCCGAGGTCAGGCGGGCCAGGATAGCGCGTCGGGTGGGGTCGGCGAGGGCGGCAAAGGTCAGACTGAGGCGATCGGGCGACATGCGGCTTCCTTAATTAACCATCTGGTTAACTAAAGATCGGGACCTGTCAAGTCGGAGAATCGCAAGTAGTCACCGGGGGGATGCTTTTGGTGGAACGCGGCCGCCGGACGCGTTTCGAACGCGCCCGGAGCTCGCGCTTCACGTCGCTGCCCTACTTGACCGGCGTCACAACGGATTCAGTCGCGGCAGTCGCCGGCGCGCGGAAGCTGCGCTCGATGACGTCGGCCGGATCGGTGGTCACGGGCTGGTCTCGCCACAGCCAGCGCATCATCTCGGGAAAGATCGCGCCACCCTGCTTCTGGCCGTGGTTGCCGATGCCCCAGGTGTAATTCAGGTCGTAGCCTTTGGCCGTGAGCGCGGCCACCAGCCGGACATTTTGGTAGAACCAGTCGCGGTTGGGGTTGGTCGGGAAGCGATTGTCGTTGCGGCCATCCTGCATGAAAATGCGCAGCGGCTTCCGCTCGCTGGCTGCGATCAGCTCTGGGTAGATGAATTCACCGCGGATATCGGTGAAGCTGCCGACGAAGGTAATGACCTTGCGAAAATCATCGGAGCGGAACCACGCCACCCCGAAGGCGGCGCACCCGCCCGAGCTGGAGCCCATGATGCCGTGCAGGTTCGGGTCGGGGGAGAGGTTGTAATCCTTCTTTAGCGCGGGCATCAGCTCGTCGACGATGACGTGGGCGTATTTGTCGGTGGGCGGGTTGTATTCGTCGGCGCGGTTCGTAGTGCGGTCGCCCCAATCGCGCGGAGTTGGTTCAGGCTGATCGGGCCGCCGGCCCGGGTTGATAAACACGCCGAGCATGACGGGGATTTCTCGCCGGTAGATGAGGTTATCGAGGACGTTCTGGGCCTGCACATCGCCCGGCTCGGCCATCATCGCCTGCCCATCGTTGAAGATCATGACGGCGGCTGGCTGGGCAGGATCATACTGCGCAGGCACGTAGACGTAGTAGGTATGCTGCGTGCCGGGAAAGACGGTGGAAGGAAGCGTATGGGGTCCGGAAAATTTGCCCTTCGGCACGCCGTCCCGCGGGAGGGAGTCGGGACCGAGCTGGTAGAACGCGTCCATCGCCGGATTGACGGGGGGCCGGGCTGGGGCGGCAGGTGCCGCGGTTGCTGGCGGGGCCGCCGGCAGGGATGTCGCGGGCTGCTGGGCAACCAGTGCGGTCGCGGGGAGGAGTAACCAAATGACGGGGCCGACGCGGAGGTTTTTCATGGGGTGACTGCAGTTAACCCGGCGGCGTGGTCTGACCAAGCTTGAAACCGACTAAGGTGGAGACACCCCGCGTCTTGCTTCGTCGGTCCGAATGGTTTGAATCGAGCCATGCCCCAAAATACCCCTGCTGCCATTGATTTTTCGCGTCGTCGGTTCCTCGCACTTGCCGGGATGGTTCCCGCCGCGCTGCTGGTCGAATCTGTCGCCGGTCGCGCCATCGCGGCGACTGAATCCGCGCCGGTTGCGGCTCGGAAACTACCCATCGGTCTCGAACTTTACTCGGTGCGCGCTGCGCTGGCTAAGGATCTCCCCGGCACGCTCCGCGCGGTGGCCAAGATCGGTTACGAGGCGGTCGAGTTCTACTCACCCTACTACGATTGGACGCCCGCTTACGCCAAAGAGGTGCGCGCGCTCATGGACGACCTCGGGCTGCGGTGTTATTCGACGCACAATCACATCGAGTCCTTCACGCCCGGTGAGGGCATGGCGAAGGCGATTGAGCTAAACCAGATCATCGGCGCGCGGCACCTCATCATGGCTTCGGCGCCGAAGGGCACGGCCGGACTTGAAGGCTGGAAAGAGTTGAGTGGCCGGCTCACCACAGCGGTGGCGCAGCTGCAGCCGCACGGGCTCACGGCCGGTTATCACAACCATCAGGCCGAATGGCAGCCCCTCGAGGGCGGGTTGCGGATCATGGACGTCATCGCGGCCAACACACCGAAGGAATTCGTACTCCAGTTCGATGTTGGCACCTGCATGGAGGCTGGCGCCGATCCGATCGCGTGGATCAAGGCGCATCCCGGCCGCATCAAGAGCGTTCATCTCAAGGACTGGGCCCCGGGCAAGGCCGAGGACGGCAAGGGTTACAAGGTGTTGTTCGGCGAGGGAGTCTCGCCTTGGGCCGGGATCATTGCGGCGGCCGAGTCCGCGGGTGGGGTGGAATTCTATCTGATGGAACAGGAAGGCAGCCGGTTCCCCGAACTCGAGACGGCGCAGCGTTGCCTCGAAAGCTGGAAGCAGCTGCGCCAGAAAGTCTGAGTTGGAATCATAAATTAGAGGTGGAGCGCGGCCCTCCGCCGTGGCTTAGCCTATGGCGGGCAAATTGCACTTGGCGTGGGCTCCGTAGCCTTGGCGAAGGAGGCCGAACGCTCTTTGAACCCGTCCAGAGGCCGGGTGCCACCCGTTCATCCCGATGGCGGATCTGGAGGGACTCGAACCCCCGACCCCTTGGTTCGAAGCCAAGTGCTCTATCCAATTGAGCTACAGATCCGTTTGCTTGCCTTGTGCTAGGGAGTGACGGACGGGAAGCAAACAGGTTCGGAACGGGATGGTGTCCTAATTTGTCATTGCGAGAAGCCCGAGAGGGCGACGAAGCAATCCAGTCTAGATGGATCGCCACGGCCGGCCGCGCCGGCCTCGCGATGACAAGGAAAATTAGGACATTGCCCGGAACTGGATCGGGACTCAGCCCAGATTTTTTTTGAAAAACTCGATGGTCCGCGTCCAGGACAGCTCGGCGGCAGCCTGATCGTACCGCGGGGTGGTGTCGTTGTGGAAACCGTGGTTAACCTTCGGGTAGATGAACGCTTCGTACCTGACGCCGGCCGCCTTGAGGGCGGTCTCGTAGGCGGGCCAGCCGGCGTTCACCCGCGTGTCGAGCTCAGCATAGTGCAACAGCAGGGCAGCCTTGATCTTGGCGGTGTTCTCGGCGCTGGGTTGGCCGCCGTAGTAGGGGGCGGCGGCCTTTACGATGTCGGGCAGGCGCCACGCGAGCGTGTTGGCCATGCCGCCGCCGAAGCAGAAGCCGGTCACTCCCAGCGAGCCGTTGCAGGCGAGGTGGGCGTGGAGAAACTTCACCGCCGCGACGAAATCTTCGGTGATCTTCTTGCCATCCAGCTTGCCTTGGAGGGCGCGGCCCTCGTCGTCGTTGCCGGGGTAGCCGCCGACCGGATAAAGCGCGTCGGGGGCGAAGGCCACGAAGCCGGCCAGGGCGACGCGCCGGGTGACATCCTCGATGTAGGGATTGAGCCCGCGGTTTTCGTGGACCACGACGATGCCCGGCAGTCGGCCGGTGGCGCCGGCGGGCTTGGCGAAGAGGCCGCGCATTTCGCCACTGCCCTCGGGCGAGGGGAATTTGAGATATTCCGTGGAGACGCGGGCATCATCCTTGGGCACCTGAGCCGCGAAGGCGTACTGCGGGCTCAGCAACTCGAGCAGCGCGACAGCGGTCAGGCCGCCGACGGCGAACTTGGCGGCGCGGTCGAGGAATCCGCGGCGGTCAATCTGGCCGTGAACGTAGTAATCGTAGAGGTCGAGCAGTTCCTGGTCGAATTCCTGGGCGGTGGGGCGATTCATGGGGTCTCCGGGGTTGGGGGTGGACTGAGTCTGACGAACAAAGCCAGCTTCTTGACCGAAGCAATCGCGCGGCGGACCTCGCTCCCTTGTGACGCATTTGGCGGTAAAAAACTGGTTTCGGTTGGCTCGGTTTAGGCTCCATCCCATGTGCATGGAAGCTACTGAAAGTCCGATCGCTCCGCTTGAGGCCAAACCAATCTTCGTCGGCCTGACCTGCTGGCGTTGGGAATCCAAGCGACCGCAGGCCATCATCCGGCTCGGCCAGCGACTCGGGGTGACCATCAAGTTGACCGAACGAATTCACGGCCTGCGCCGTGAGATCAAAGCAGAGGTCACGGGCCGGAACATTGATCGCTTCATCGGCGAATTCGTCCGGGATTGCTAGGCCGGGTTGGGCAAAATACGAAGAGCCTGTTTTTCCGACTGTAGGAGGGGCTTTATGCCCCGATTCTTTGCTCGGGTGTGACCACCCGGCCGCGACCTCAGCTGGTTTTTCAACCTCTACCTTTTCCAACCCAAGCTGCCGAACCTCGTCTCGACGATCGAGGGCGAGAAGTTGGTGCTGCGTTGGGAAACTCCCGCGGGCTACCCGCTCCCCATGCCGCTGGAGGTTGAGGTGGACGGGAAGATCGCCTTGGCGGTGACCAGCCTTCGCCAAGCCTACGGCCCGGCAAGAGGGACTCAGCGCCCTACCTAGAGCCAGATAAGATGGCCCAAGCCCCGGCAGGAATTGCCCTTGCATGTATGGCGTCGCCGGAAGAAAAGTTTATCACGCTATTATAAAGTGATTTACATGACTTGACTGGTGACTGGAACCCAAAATGCACAAGAGAGTGCAACAAAAATTGCCATGGTCACTCTTTGCCTAGTCATCCTCGCCATTTCGGTCGCTGCCTTTGTCCTGGCTCTTCGCGGTGTCCGCGATGGATGGGAAGATAAGCGCGGCTTTCACCCGGCTCCGTAACTGAATTGGGGCACTCACTTGGGGAGGCCGGAAGGGTTAGACCCCATTGGGGCGGGCGACGTTTCCGACTATGGTGGGGCATGCCACTTATCAACGTAGTCATCACCCTGATCGTCGTCGGTGTAGTTCTTTGGCTGATCAACACCTACATTCCGATGCAGGCGACGATCAAAAAGATCCTCAACATCGTTGTCGTGATCGTGGTCATCTTGTGGCTGCTCTACGGTTTTGGTGTCCTTAACAATTCCGGCGACATCCATATGCCGGTCGTAAAGTAACTCTATTCCTCATGTTCACGCTGCTTACAATCTGCCTGATTGCGGCCGGACTTGCTGCCTTCGTTTTCTGGCAGGCCTTGCGAGCGGCGAGCGATGTTGACGGGGATGAATGGTGCTTTCACTCGGATCCGAAGGTAAGCAAGAACTCCCGCCCCAGTTTCGTTCCTGGAGAGGGCCCGGGACACCTTTTCTGAGCTCCCACGTCGGGCTCCGTTGGCCGGGATAACCGTTTCCTGAGCCGGGAAATACCTTGGGGATACATTGACTGTGCCCGCTTTGCTCCCGCTGGCCGGTTGACAACCGCCGGACTGATTTCAACGGTCAGGACGGATCAGCCACTCCATCACCGGATAATCCCGTGCGCTTCATCTTTTGTGCCGTATGCTGTTTTGCGTCTCAACTTGCCTGGGCCCTTGACTCATCCCTGGTTGGCAAGTGGACCTCGGGGTCAGGTGCCCACGCCGCCACCATGGAAATCAAGGCGGATGGCTCCGTGGTGGTGGTGGTGGTGGACGGCACGCCGCTCATGCCGCCCCTCACCCTGCAGGCCGAGGGCGGGAAAATGAAACTGACCTACCAGGCGGGCCTTTCGGTCGACGCCACCTACACGATCACTGGACCATCACTGGCGATCACCCTGCAAGGCGACACCGAGAGGTGGCAACGGGTCGGCCCCGCAGCCGCAATGGCGGCCCCGACCAAGCCTGCGCGGGCCGCGGCGGGCAATCCACTTACGGGGAAAGTGAATCCCCTGGCAGCTGAGCCGCCGGTTTTACCGGCCGTAGGTGTGTGGAATGAAGGCCAGTTGACCCTCACGCTGCGCGCGGCCGGGGACGGGTTGGAAGGCGAACTGCAGCTCGGAGACCAGAAGTATCCGACGACCGCGTCGACCACCGGTGCGTCATTCAACGGGACCTTCGAGACCAACGGCGAAAAGTTCATGTATGCGGCCAAGGTAGCCGGTGACACGATGGAATTCCAGAGTGACGGCCAGACCTATCATTTGAAGCGGCAAGGTGCCGCGGCTGTGCCGGTGGCGCGGGGAAATCCTCTGGCGGCCCAAGAGCCAATCGCATCTGCACCGGCTCAAGCGAGAGGCGCCGCAGCGGGCGCAGCCGCCGGCCTGGCCCCGGCGGCCGGCAATTGGTTGCACCGGCCCGACGAAGGTTTCGACCTGCAACTGCCCGGTGACTTTCACGTCGTCGCCGAGAAGGGTGGCGGAATCATTCTCGGATCAAATGTGACGCCCGGTCTCATCCTCATTTTCCCGTCCGCTTCGGGCACGGCGGCGGACATGGAACGGGCGCAGAAACAAGGCGTGCAAGAACCTGCCATTAGCATGGCGCCGACCGGAACCATCCGCGAGGTGTCGGCCGAGGGCGGCGCGGGCAAGCTGATCGATGTCGCCGGCACTATGGAGCAGGCCCAGGTTAAGGGTCTGCTCGGCGCCTATCTTCGAGCGGGCGGTAACGGCGGTATGGCTGTACTCGCGGCGACGACGCCCGAGAAATGGTCGGCGCTGCAACCTTTCGCCGAGCAGATCGTACGCGGCGTGAAGTTTTTCCAGCCGCAGATCTCGGACCGTCTGCTCAAGGCGCGCCAGGCGCTGGCCGGCCACAGTCTCGTCACGAGTTTCAACAACAGCACGACGAGCCAGAACAGCTCTGGCTACTAAACGGGCTCCTCCGTCAATTCCTTCCGCGCCTGGCATTGCTGCAGCAGCGGTCGCTGCCGGTATGAGGGCTCGCGTTCGACCAGTTTCCAAGGCGGCGGCATCATCGGTTCCTCGCAATCGGGCGGCGGCCCCTCGGACGGCAACTGGGAATTGCAGCTGGAGGGGAACGACTACCGGCTCACCTTTCACTTCGACGGGGGCGGCAGCGCATCCTGGACGCTTTCCCTCGATGCGAATCAGAATGTCTTTGTGGACGGGACGCGGGTGAAGGTCACCACGGACAGTATATGCAATCAGCTCTGAGCCGGCCCTGGTCGTCGGTGCGTGATTGGGTTTCGCGCCATCCACTGATCGCCGGGGGTGCTTTCGGCTCGGGGATTTTCCTTCTCGTCGGCCTCGCCGGAATGCTGGCGTTTCTGCCGGCCCTCCGCAACTGGCTGGCCGCCGCCGACTGGCCCACGGCGGAGGCGGAAATCACCGCGAGCCGGCTGCTTTACGGCATCAATGGCAAGGCCGCGCGTCCGGACTTCACCTTCCGCTACGAATGGCAGGGCCGGATTTATTCTGCGCAGGGCTACGACCTGCTCGACGTCTATTCCACCGGCGGCGGGATCGACCACGGGGCCGTGCTTGCGGCCCATCCCCTCGGCTCGCGGGTGCAAGTCCTGGTGAACCCCGAGCGGCCTGGTCAGGCTGTCCTCATCCGCGGCACCGTCGGCGGTTTGATCGTCCATTCTATCCCGCTGTTGTTTTTCCTGTTGGGGCTGGTCGGGATGTTTTTCACCGTCATCACCTGGCGCGGCTGGCTGGACGAGAACACCCGGCACCCGCTCGGTCGCGCCCTCCGCGCTGCGGGTGGCTGGCTTGTTCAGGAGAAGGTGTTGAAACCGCTTTTCTATGTGCTCATCGGGAGCGTCATCCTGGGTCTCGTCGTGGCAGGAGTGGTGTTTGAAAATATCCTGCTGGTCCTCTTCGCCGGGATGACGGCTTGGACCGTGTGGCGGGCCTCCCGTCCGCAACCCGCCGGCGAAGCGGAGGACGGACAGGGAGAAAGCGATTGAGCGTTCCGTTCCTTCCACATAATTTTATCTCATGAAAATCCCCATCCTGCTTGCCGTATTCTCATTTGGATTTGCTTGTCTGGCCCTGGCCGTCGAGGTGCCGCCCACCGGAGTCGTGCAGTTCGACCACGCCAAGGTCGAAGGCGCCTTCGCCCAGGGCCTGCCGCTGCTGGCGAACAGCAGTTACAAAGTTTCGGCAGGCCGGCGCGTCACGGGCGGCACGGCGGAGTTGCACGAGCACGACACCGACCTCTTCTACGTGGTTGAGGGCTCGGCGACCTTCGTGACTGGTGGGACCTTGGTTGAACCCAAGGAATCCGGTCCGGGCGAAATTCGCGCAAAGGGGATCACAGGTGGCGCGGAGCGCCACCTGGCCAAGGGCGACGTGATCGTGATCCCCAAGGGCGTGCCGCACCAATTCACGGCAGTCGAGGGCACGTTTCTATATTACGTCGTCAAGGTCACACAGTGAAAGGCGGGCGACGAATTCAGCCCACCCACTGTCTGGCATTATAGAATAACTTCATCCAGGGACTGTCCTCCGGCCAGTCCTTGGGCGCCCAGCTCATGCAGGCCGAGCGGAAGACGCGCTCGGGGTGGGGCATGATGAACGTGACGCGGCCGGTGGTGGTCGTGAGGGCGATCATGGGTTAGGGGAGCAAGGCAGAGCGGATGGGCCCAGCCCAGTCGGGGAGAGGAGCGTAGCTCTTCTCGGGTTGACCCTCCTTGCAACGGAAGATGAGCCGGACGGGCTCATTCTCGGGGGTATTGTCGTAAAAATAAGCGCGGTCCGCGATGCGTGCGGCTTGCACACTGTTGGCCATGGAGCGTCCGTAACGGGCAACAATCTTGGTGATGGGTACCTCGTGGCCGCCTTTGATGAACCGCTCGGTGATCCGTGCCGCATTGATGGCGGGCGATTCCGTACCGACGAAAAACAGGCGGATGAAATACCCGGCCGCTTTGGCCCGGCGCAGGTAGTCGAGTTTGCCTTCGGTGGATAACACGGTCTCAAACGCGAGGCTCTGCCCGGCCGCAAGGGCGTCTTCCCGCATTGAATCGGCGAGCCGCGCCGCCTGCAGGATCGCTTCAG
This sequence comes from Oleiharenicola sp., assembly GCA_025363455.1. GTDB lineage: Bacteria > Verrucomicrobiota > Verrucomicrobiia > Opitutales > Opitutaceae > Lacunisphaera. Next base: position 27,853 of record JANYDW010000003.1, read on the forward strand.
GAGCATTCCAGTCACCGAAACGGTCGCGGGCCAGGTTGTCAGGATTGATGTAGAGGCAGTCGCGGAACCATTCGTGGCGCAAGCCCTGCTCGGTCACCGAGGTTTTGCCGGAGCCGTTGGGTCCGGCCACGACCAGCAGGCGCGGGCGCTCAGCCGGCGCGGCGGATTTTGGCGGCGATACCACGGCGGAAACGGTTGAGGGCGGCGGCGGTTTCGCGGGCGGCGCGCGGTGCCGCCTTGGCAATCAGGCGGTTGAACTCCGTCAACGAACGCTCCTCCGCGTCCGGGGTGGTCACCGGCGATTTCCGTTTTGTAGGACGGACGGACTTTGGGGTGACAGAAACCATGTTCACAAGCAGTGTGCTTGTGACTCAGAGCATGGCAACTCCGCAGATTAACCGACCCAGTCTCTCGCATTGTAGAACAACTTCATCCAGGGAGAGTCCTCCGGCCAGTCTTTCGGCGCCCAGCTCATACACGCGGAACGGAAGACGCGCTCGGGGTGGGGCATGATGATCGTGACCCGGCCGGTGGTCGTTGTGAGCGCGGTCATGCCGAGAGGGGAGCCGTTGGGATTGAGCGGATACAGCTCGGTCGTCTGGTGGTGATTATCGACGAAGCGGGCGGACACGAGGCCGGACGAGCTAAATGCGTCGGCGGCGGCGCGATCGGCGAACTCGGCGTAGCCTTCGCCGTGGGCGGTGCAGATCGGGATCACCGATCCGGCCATGTCCTTGAAGAAAATACTGGGGCTGGGCTCGATCTTCACCGAAACGAACCGGCCTTCGTATCGTTCGCTTTGGTTTTGGACGAAACGTGGCCAGTGGTCGGCGCCGGGGATGATCGACTTGAGATTGCTCATCATCTGGCAGCCGTTGCACACGCCGAGGCCGAAGGTGTCCTCCCGGGCGAAGAACGCGGCGAACTCGGCCCGGGCGCGCTCGTTGAACAACACGCTCTTCGCCCAGCCCTCGCCGGCGCCAAGCACATCGCCATAGCTGAATCCGCCACACGCGGCGAGTCCGCGGAAATCCTTCAGTGACACTCGGCCACTCAGGATGTCGGTCATGTGCACGTCCACTGCGCGGAAGCCCGCGCGCGTGAACGCCGCGGCCATCTCGACCTCACCGTTGACGCCCTGTTCGCGGAGGATCGCAACCAAAGGTTGCGACAGCTGAGAGCTGAGAGCTGAGGGCTGAGAGCCAGCAGCCTTGAGATCGAAAGTAATCACCGGTCGGATTCCCGGATCGTCCCTATCCAGCCGGAGGGCGTGTTCCTGGCTGGCGGCCTTGGGGTTGTCGCGCATGCCGGCGATGCGGTGGGTGACATCGGACCACCAGCCGCGCAGCGTGATCAGGCTTTCGTTGAATAGCTCCTTGCCCGACTGTTTCACTCGGAGGGCGTAGTGCGAGTTCAGTGTGCCCAGGCGCGAAACGCAGGCCTTCAGACCGTACTCGCGCAGGGCGAGCATAACGTCGTCGAGGTCGTCTTCGCGCACCTGGATGACAGCGCCGAGTTCCTCGTTGAAGAGGGCGGCAAAGGGTTCGTGCAGGTGGGGCAACTCGATATCCACGCCGGTGTGTCCGGCGAAGGCCATTTCAGCGATGGTGGCCAGCAGCCCGCCGTCGGAGCGGTCGTGATAGGCGAGGATTTTCCTGTCACGCCCGAGCTGCTGGATGGCCTTCCAGAAATTCTTCAGATCGGCAGCGCTGTCGACATCGGGCGTAGCCTCGCCCATCTGGGAGACTGTCTGAGCGAGGATCGAGCCGCCGAGACGGTTCTTCGACCGGCCTAAATCAACCAGCAGAAGAACGGTCGGACCTATTTCTTGTAGGGGCGCACCTTGTGTGCGCCCGCGGGCGTCGACATCAGCCGTCGCCAAGCCTATGGCTGACGGGAGCGACGTCCCTACAGCGGAATCATAGCGCAGCTGAGACGTCAGGCTGAGCCGGATGTCACTCACCGACGCGAAAGCCGAGACGATGAGTGAGATTGGCGCCGTGACGCGCCTCGCCTTGTTCTCCGCGTCATGCCAGGATGTGCTCATGCTCATCGAGTCCTTGCCGACAGGGATGGTGATGCCGAGGGCTGGGCAGAGTTCCATGCCCACGGCCTCCACGGCGGCGTAGAGATCGGCGGCATCGCCGGGGATCGAGGGCGCGGCCATCCAGTTGGCCGAAAGGTTGACTTTGCCGAGATCGCCGATCTGCGCGGCAGCAAGGTTGGTCAGGGCCTCGCCGACGGCGAGGCGGGCCGAGGCCGCGGCGTTGTTGATGGCGACGGGCGTCCGCTCGCCCAGGGCCATGGCCTCGCCGGAGTAGACGTCGAAAGTGGCGGCAGTGACGGCGCAGTCGGCGACGGGAACCTGCCAGGGACCGACCATCTGGTCGCGGGCGATCAGGCCGCCCAGCGTGCGGTCGCCGATGGAGATGAGAAAGGTCTTGTCGGCGACGGCCGGGTGCGAGAGGACGCGCTTGGCCGCTTCGAGGAGCATACCCTTCAGTTTGTCATCGCGAGGCGCGGAATCGCGCCGTGGCGATCCATCCGGCTGGATTGCTTCGTCGTCCCGCGACTGCGGGACTCCTCGCAATGACAGGCTTCTTAAATCCAGAGGCTTCTGCGGACGTTGCAGCGAGACCTCCTGGCGGTGCATGCGCGGCGGTTTGCCGAGCAGGACCTCAAGTGGCATGTCGATGGGCGTGTTTTTGAAATGCGGATCCTCAACGACCAGCTTCTTTTCCTCGGTGGCCTCACCGACGATGGCGAAAGGTGCGCGCTCGCGTTCGCAGAGTTGTTTGAAGGCCTCAATCCGTTCGGCCGGGACGGCGAGGACGTAGCGCTCCTGCGATTCATTGCACCAAAGCTCGAGCGGGGACATGCCCGGCTCGTCGTTGGGGAGTTTCCGCAGGTTGAATTTGCCGCCGCGGCCGCCGTCGTTGACGAGTTCGGGCAAGGCATTGGACACGCCGCCGGCACCGACGTCGTGGATAAACGAGATAGGGTTGTCGGCGCCGAGAGCCCAGCAACGGTCAATGACCTCCTGGCAGCGGCGCTCCATCTCGGCGTTGTCGCGTTGGACGCTGGCGAAATCGAGGTGCTCGTCACCGGTCCCGCTGGCCATGGAGCTGGCCGCGCCGCCCCCGAGGCCGATGAGCATGGCGGGCCCGCCGAGGACGACGAGCTGGTCGCCGGGGTTGATCCGTCCCTTCTGGACGTGTTCGGCCCGGATATTGCCGAGGCCGCCGGCCAGCATGATGGGCTTATGATAGCCACGCAGTTCGGTCGCTGTGGCGCCCGAACGCTGAGAGCTGACCGCCGAGGGCACTTCGGCTTCGAACGTGCGGAAATAACCGTTGATGGCGGGGCGGCCGAATTCGTTGTTAAAGGCCGCGCCACCGAGCGGGCCCTCGATCATGATATCGAGTGCGGAGACGATGCGGCCGGGCTTGCCGTGGTCTTTTTCCCAGGGCTGGATCGCTCCCGGGAGGCGGAGGTTGGAGACGGTGAAGCCGACGAGACCGGCCTTAGGCTTGGAGCCGCGGCCGGTGGCACCTTCATCGCGGATTTCGCCGCCGGAGCCGGTGGCGGCGCCGGGAAAGGGCGAGATGGCGGTCGGGTGATTGTGGGTCTCGACCTTGCAGAGGATATGGATGTCTTCGTCGTTGGTCGTGTATTCGTTGGTACGCGGGTCGGCGTAGAAGCGGCCGCCGCGGGTGCCGGTGAAGACAGCGGCGTTGTCCTTGTAGGCGGAGAGGATGCCGTCGCTGTGCAGCTGATATGTGTTCTTGATCATCTGGAACAGCGACTTGTCCTTGGCGATTCCGTCGATTTCCCAGGTGGCGTTAAAGATCTTGTGGCGGCAGTGCTCGGAATTGGCTTGGGCGAACATCATCAGCTCGACGTCGCTCGGGTCGCGGCCGAGCTTGGTGAAGGCTTCGAGCAGGTAGTCGATCTCGTCGGCCGCCAGGGCGAGGCCGAGATAGGAATTGGCGGAGACGAGCGCGGCGCGGCCCGTGGCCAGCACCGGCACCGTGCCCAGCGGCCGCGGTTGCTCGTGCTTGAAGAGGGCGGCGCAGGCCTCGAGGTCGCCGAGGACGGCCTGCGTCATCCGATCGTGAAGGAAGGGGCGCAGGACCTTCAGCTGGCCGGCATCGAGCGGGGAGAAGGGGAAGCGCGAACCCGGCGGGTCGACATCAAAGGTGTAGGCGATGACGCGCTCAATGCGCTGGACGGCCGCCAAGCCGCAGAGGCGGGCGATGTCGGTGGCTTTGGACGACCAGGGCGAGATCGTGCCCGGGCGCGGGGCAATGACCTGAAGGAGGCCCTCAAGGGTGGTCGCAACGCGGCGGGGGCCATAGGTGAGAAGCTGGTCAAGGATGGCTCGCTCGGTGTTGGTAAGTTCGGCAGTCGTCTCGATGACATGGACGAACTCCGCATTGACAGCCTTGATGGGCAGGCCGACGGCAACGAGGTCCTGAAGGAGCTTGGCGAGACGGAAGGGAGAGAGGGCAGGTGAGCCACGAAGGATCAGCATGGTAGGCGGTAAACGCTTTCAAACATCGCGGGGCCGGTCAAGTGGCGGAACGGACAATACCGGCCCAGCGGGGGACGGATGACACGATTGGGACCCGATCCAAGCCGGGGAATGGCCACAAAAAACACGAGAAACACTATAAGAGCACGTGACAACGGCGCTGGGGATTATCGATGGGCTGGGCCTCCCTTCTTGTGTTTTTCGTAGCCAAACCGCCTTGGCCCCGGCGTATGGCGGAGAAAGCCGTTGACGAAAACCCGGCGGTTGGCGGAATGAGCGTCTTTAATGCCGTGACGCGCAAAATTCACTCATCGCCCACCATAAAATTTGCGCTCGGGAGCGGTGTGAACACTAGCAGGGGGACGATATGAGCGAATTTATCTCCCATGAATGCGGGATCGCGTTGGTGCGCCTGAAGAAGCCCCTGGCCTACTACCAGGAGAAGTACGGGACGGCACTCTGGGGCTTCCAGCAGCTTTTCCTTCTGATGGAAAAGCAGCACAACCGCGGCCAGGACGGGGCCGGCGTGGCCTGCGTGAAATTCGACGTGCCCGCCGGCGAGCCTTACATGTTCCGCGAGCGCAACGTCGAGATCAACCCGCTCGATAAGATCTTCCAGGCGCTCACCGGCCGCTACACCACGCTGGTGGGCGAGGGGACCATCCACCCGGAGTTCCCCGACACGGTTAAAAAGAACTTCGATTTCTGCGGTGAGCTCTACCTCGGCCACCTGCGCTACGGCACGTCCGGCGGCTACAACCTGAGTGCCTGCCATCCTTTCTTCCGTCGCAGCTCCTGGCCGACCCGCAACCTGATGCTCGCGGGCAATTTCAACCTGACCAACACCGCCGAGCTCAACAACAGCCTCATTGCCATCGGCCAGCACCCGATCTTCGCCACCGACACGCAGGCCATCCTTGAGCGCATCGGCTTCTGCCTGGACGACGAGCACGAGCGAATCTACCGCGAGCTGCGCAATGCGGGCCTGCCCGGGGCGGAGATCTCCCGTCGGATAAACGAGGAGATCGACCCGGCGCGCGTGCTGCGCATCGCCGCGGCCAACTGGGACGGCGGCTATGCCCTCGTCGGCGTGCTGGGCAACGGCGACGCCTTCGTGACGCGCGACCCGTCGGGCATCCGGCCCTGCCACTGGTTTGAAAACGACGAGGTCGTGGCCTTCGCTTCCGAACGCGCGCCGCTCTGCACGGTTTTCGACCTTGAAGCCGCCGACGTCCACGAGGTCGAACCCGGCTGCGCCGTGGTGATGAAGAAGGCCGGGACGGTAGCCGTCGAGCGCATCACCGCCGCACTGCCGAAGACCCAGTGCACGTTCGAGCGCATCTATTTCTCCCGCGGCAACGACGCCGACATCTACCGCGAGCGCAAAGCCCTCGGCGCCGGCCTCGCCAGCCAGATCTGGACCTCCATCGGCGGCGACCTCGAGAATTCCGTCTTCAGCTTCATTCCCAACACCGCCGAGGTGGCCTACTTCGGCCTGATGAGCGAGCTGCGTTTCCGCCGCCGCGCCGAGGTCAAGTCGACGCTCCTCGAGGCCGCGCAGGCGGGGAAGATCACGGAGGCCCTGGTGGACGACCTGATCCTCAACAACTGGCCGCGCGGCGAGAAGCTCGTGTCGAAGGACGTGAAGATGCGCACTTTCATCAGCCAGGAGAAGTCGCGCAACAACCTCGCTTCGCTCGTCTACGACGTCACCTATGGCGTCGTCCAGCCCAAGGACCATCTCGTGTGCGTGGACGACTCAATCGTGCGCGGCACGACGCTCCGCCGCTCGATCCTGCGCATCCTGAAGCGACTCAATCCGCGGAAGATCATCATCGCCTCCACCGCGCCGCAGATCCGCTACCCCGACTGCTACGGTATCGACATGTCGGAGATCGGCAAGTTCGTGGCCTTCGAGGCCGCTATCACCTTGCTCAAGGAGCGCGGACAGGGTGCACTGATCGAGGAGGTCTACCGCCTGTGCAGCGACGAGCTCAAGAATCCCGGCCAGGTGCCCGTCAACCACGTCCGTAAGATCTACGAGCCCTTCACGGCCGAGGAGCTTTCCCGGAAAATCACCCAACTGGTTTCGCCCAAGGCCAACGGCTGGAAAGGGGAGATTGAGATCATCTTCCAGTCGATCGAGAACCTGCACAACGCGCTGCCCAACCACAGCGGCGACTGGTATTTCACCGGCAACTACCCGACGCCCGGCGGCTTCCGGGTCGTGAACCAGGCCTATGTGAATTATTTCGAGAAGGCGGAGGGAAGGAGCTACTGAGGTTCTCCCGCGAATTACGCGAATGAACGCGAATCCCCATCTTCAAGCATTCGTGTCAGTTCGCGTCATTAGCGGGCCAAGGATTTTTATTTCATGTCTTTAAGCTACGAAAGTTCCGGTGTCCGCTACGACCAGCTTGATGCCTTCAAGCGCGCCTGCCAGCAGGCCGCCCGCTCGACCGCCAACGAGCTCGCCACCCACGGCTACACCGAGCCGGCGACGACGCGCGGCGAGAGCTCCTATTTGATCGAGGCGGCGGATCACTTCCTCGCGCACGTGGAGGAGGGCCTCGGCACCAAGAACCTCGTGGCTGATGCCGTCTATGCCCAGACGGGCCGGTGTTATTACGCCGAGATCGCGATCGATACCGTCGCCACCATCGTCAATGACCTCGTGACCTGCGGGGCGCGGCCTATCTCCGTTGCGATGCATGCCGCGGTGGGCGATTCCGGCTGGTTCACTGACTCCCTGCGCATGCAGTCATTGGTGGACGGCTGGGCCGAAGGTTGCCACCGGGCCGGCGCGGTCTGGGGCGGCGGCGAGACACCCACGCTCAAGGGCCTGATCGATCCTGCGACCATCGTGCTGGCCGGCTCGGCCATCGGCAAGATCACGCCAAAGTCGCAGCGCATCACCGGCGACGTGCACGAAGGTGATGCCATCATCTTTCTCGCCTCGACGGGCGTGCAGACCAACGGCCTCAGCCTCTGCCGGCTCATCGCCGACAAACTCCCGCAGGGTTACGCGACGCCGATCGGGCACGGTGATGGGCGCACCTACGGCGACGCGCTGCTCGCAGCGTCAGCCATCTATGTGGACTTCGTCGTGAAGTGCCAGCAGGCCGGCGTGAAGCTCAACTACGTGGCGCATGTCACGGGTCACGGCTGGCGCAAGCTCATGCGGCTGGAGGAGCCTTTCGTCTATGAGATCACGACCCCCCGCGAAATCCCGGCATTGTTCAGGTTTTTGATGGAAGCGGGTCCAATCGACCTGCGCGAGGCTTACGCGACCTTTAACATGGGCGTCGGTTTCGCCGCCTACGTGGCGCCGCCCGCCGTCGAGGCCACGCTCGCCGCGGCGATGAACGCCGGACACGTGGCCTGGGTGGCGGGCAAAGTGAAGAAGGAAGGCGGCCGCAAGGCGGTGACGATTCCGTCGCTCGGCCTCACCTACGAGGCTGACACGCTGCAGGTGCGGTGAGCGGGCGCTTGCGCTCGGCCGTAAAAACGCTTTCCTTTGGGTCATGCGCAACGAGTTCACCGCCATCATTGAGAAGGACGGCGACTGGTTTGTGGCCTACAGCCCGGAAGTTCCCGGAGCCAACGGCCAGGGCCGCACGGCGGCCGCGGCAAAGAAGGATCTTTCACGAGCCATAAAATTGATGCTGGATGATCGTCGACGTGATGCGCTTAAGGGACTGCCGCGCACCGCCTCGCGCGAGATCCTGACCGTGGCGTGAAACGAGGCGACCTGCTCCGGCATATTCGACAATTCGGTTGCTACCTCAAACGGGAGGGCGGTTCGCATTCACTATGGACCAATCCGCGCACGGGGCATACCGAGGCGGTCCCGCGGCACACGGAGATATCAGACCGCCTGGCGCGCAAGATCTGCAAAATGCTCTCCGTGCCCGATCCCAAGCGCTGAACGTCGCCTACGAGGCCGATACGCTGCAGGTGCGGCGAAAGGCTCCGGGATTAATACCGGTATCGCTTAAAACGAAGACCGTATGCTTCATGGATCAGAGGAAGCGCAGTTTTGAGATCATCAGAGGTTTCTATTAGCGCTCTCGAATACGAGTTCCTCTGGTGCTTTAGAAATGGAGGGGGTGATTTGAAATCTGTAGGTTCGCCATAAAGACTGAGTGTCAGTGGGCAACGCCCGCCCTGCTGATGAACGCGTTCAATTCAGACGAAATTCGGGTGGAATTTTATTCCATACCCGTTTCTGGAACAGCTAATAGGATGTGGAGGTCGTCTTGGGGGCGCGCTTGATACCGAGCAACCCATCTATCGAAAGGTCCTCGTCCAGTTCCGGCCAGTGAATGCCGTAACCCGAAGGTGAGATTTGAAAAATCTGGCGCTGCTTGTCGGTGGCCGCAGCGAGACGGGGAGAGGCATTCCGCAAGTCCACGGACACGCGACTGGAGTCCACGTCCAGCGTCATCTGGTTGCCTGAAAAACTGACTTTTTTGATGGTGTGGATTTTCACGATTGCTGCCTCCGCTTCATTTCCTGCCATTTCTGCTCAATCAAGTCGAAATGCTCAAAGAGAATTTCCGGACCTCCCGCTTGTCCCTCGGGCTCATGTTGAGGGTGAATTCTTCCACGAGATTGAACCCTTCCACATCCATCCAAAACTTGCATTCCTTCTCCGCCTTACGGCAGTGGACGTGGATCGGCTCGCTGCCCTCGTTGGCGTAGAAAAATACGCGCCATCCGAGCCCGTGCAAGATAGTTGGCCTGGTTGGTCGCTTAAGGCTTCACCGGTGGATTGCTGCCGAGAGGCGGGATATTTTTCAACCATGCATCGGCGGCGGCCGGGTCGGTGAAGACTTCGATGGCGGCGCCCCGATTTTGCGCCACGAGCTGGCCGATGCGCTTGGGGTCGGCATGCACCTCGTTGATGAGGGCGGCGAGCCGTATCCGGGGCAGATAGCGTCCGGCCGTTTCGCCCAGTTGGTAACGATCGAGGAAGCTGACCGGACCGGGCAGCGCAACCATGTCAATCAGGGTCGCCCGGACCGGCTGCGCCCGGATGGCATCGGCGATGGCCTGCATCGTGGCCGCCATCCGATCCAAGATGTCACGGCCCTGCGGCCGGATGACAAGGCAGTCGTCCCGGTACTCCAACTGCAGTTTGACGGGCTCGCTCATAGAAGTGGCAGCCACTATACGAAGCCGGTCAGAAATCGCCAACCGGAAAGAGAGGAGAGCAACCGACCGCCGCTCAGCGCTGGCCCCAACGTCCGCGCGACAGTCCGCCGAACTTGCGCGGGGCGGGTTGCGCGCCAGCGCCAGCGAAGCCGCCGTGGCCCTGGACTTGCGGCCCGGGCTGGCCGGACGGTGCCGAGCGCGGAGCGTGACCCTGGCCTTGGCCGGAATGCTGCGCGCGCTGCTGCGGCTGGCGCGGAGGATAACCACCGCCACCGCGGCCGCTGTGTTGCGGACGTTGGCCGTGTTGCCCGTGAGCCGGCGCGGCTCCTTGAAAACCCATGGCCGGGCGCGGCTGGGCGCCGTAATTGAAACCTTCGAGTTGGAGCTGCGGCACCTTCTGGCCGATGAAGCGCTCGATGGCCTTGATGTCGCCGGCCTGGTCGGGCGTGGTGAGAGTGAAGGCGTCGCCGATGGCCGCGGCGCGACCGGTGCGGCCGATGCGGTGGACGTAATCCTCGGGGTTGGCGGGAATGTCGTAGTTGATGACGTGGGACACGCCGGCGACGTCGATGCCGCGGGCGGCGATGTCGGTGGCGACCATCACCTCGTATTTGCCGGACTTGAAGCCCTCGAGGGCCTCGACGCGTTGCGATTGCGAGCGGTTGGCGTGCAGGACGGCGACCGAGTGGTTGGCGGCCTTCAGCTTGCGGGCGATCTTGTCCGCACCATGTTTCGTGCGGGAGAAGATCAGGCAGCTGTGAAAATCGGTCTTTTCGAGCAGCGCGACGAGCAGGTCGAACTTCAGGCCCATGTTGACCGGATAGAAGGCGTGCGTGACCGACTTGTTGACGGTGCGGGCGACGCCGATTTCGACGCGCGTGGGATTGTGCAACGCAAAGCGGGCGACTTCCTCGATCTCCGGCGGGACGGTGGCCGAGAAGAAGAGCGTCTGGCGGACCTTGGGGCAGCGGGCGATGATCTTCTTCACGTCCTTGACGAAGCCCATGTCGAGCATGCGATCGACTTCGTCGAGAATCAGGATCTTGAGGCCGTCGAGGCGGAGGGTGCCTTCCGAGAGAAAGTCCATGAGGCGACCCGGTGTGGCGATGACGATGTCGGTGCCGGCCTGGATCTCACTGCGCTGGCGGCCGTAGCCGACGCCGCCGTGGACGACAGTGGCGCGGATATCGGTGAAGCGGCCGAAGTCGCGGAAAGCGGTCTCAACCTGCGCCGCGAGTTCGCGGGTGGGCTCGAGCACCAGCACGCGAGGACCGCGGGCCTCGTGCTTGCCGAGGCGGGCCAGGACGGGAAGCGCGAAGGCGGCGGTCTTGCCCGTGCCCGTCTGGGCCGAGGCGATGAGGTCGCCGCCGCCGAGGACCACGGGGATGGCGCGAAGCTGGATGGGCGTCGGATCGACGTAGCCCATGGCTTTGACACCGTTGATCAGGGTGGGCGGCAGCCCGAGCTGGGAAAATGGCATAGCCGGTCATTACCCCGTTTATTGCGACGCGACGCGAGGCAAATCATCGCCCACGCGGATCGGCAAGACGACGAACGGCAGGCTGGCGCGGAAGAACCGCTGCTGCAGTGAGAAGGCCGTGTGGTTGTGCAGCCAGCGCGTCAGGTGCGTCTCGCGGGCGAACAGCAATTGCCCGGCAAAAAAGACGTGGTTCGGGAACTGTTCCGCGGCCTGCAAGGCGAGAGTCATGAGCTCACCGGTGACGTCGTGGCCGACGGTGGTGAAGGTCGTCGCACCATACCCGTGCCGCCGGGCCCAGGCGGCGTAGCGCTCCGCCTCGGCGGCGGTGTGTGTGCGGAGGGCCTCGATCTCCGCCGCACCCTTGAAGTTGCCCGCATCCACCGCGCCGACCTGGAGAAAAACGAAATTGCGGAATGTGTCCCCGAACATGCGGGGCACGTGCAATGCGGTGTGCAGGCCGAGCCCATTGTACCCGTTGACGAGCAGGACGGCGGTGCGATCCTGCGGATTGAGGTGGATCGCGCTGACCTCAGTGCGCTCCACTCCGTGCATTTCCGCGGCTTCGACAATTATATCCAGCCGGCGAAGCTGTTGCTGCACGCCCCGGTAATGGCGCTTGATGCCGAAGGCCGCGGCGACGAGCAGGCCGGTGACGAGCAGTGTGGCCCAGCCGCCCTCGTGGAATTTGACCACAGTGAGCGACACGAGGATGAACGACGTCAGGGCGAGGCCGAAGCCGTTGACCGCGAGCTTGCGGCGCCAGGCCGGCTCGGAGCGGCGCTCGCGCCACCAGTGGCTGACCATGCCGAGCTGCGAGAGCGAGAAGGTGATGAAGACGTTGATGGAGTAGAGCACCACCAGCAGCGCCACGGAGCCTCGCGTCGCGGCCATCATGAGCAGGCCCGCGCCGCCCATGAGCAAAATGCCGTTCTGGGTGACGAAGCGGTCGCTCAGGTTGGTGAAGCGGGTAGGGAACCAGCGGTCGAGCGCCATGTTGGCCAGCACGCGAGGGCCGTCGAGAAAGCCGGCCTGCGCGGCGATGAGCAGCAACGCGGCCTCGGAGGCGAGCGTGACGAAGAGGAACACCGTGCCGGTGCCGCCCCAGTTCGCCGTCATTTTCTCGAACAGGACGGCGTTGAGCGTCTTGCCGTCGACAGGGACCACGGCGTAGAGCAGGTAGGCGATCAGGAGGCCGGCGACGGTGACGGCCAGCGACACGCCCATGTAGACCATGGTGCGGCGGCCGGTCTGGACGCGCGGTTCACGGAGAATGGGCAGGCCGTTGCTCACGGCCTCGATCCCGGTGTAGGTGCCCGCGCCCATGCTGTAGGCCTTGAGCAGAATGGCGAACAGGCCGAATAAGCCGAGTTCGCCGCTGACCGCCCGGACCTCATGGACGGTCGCAGTCGCGACGCCGCCGAGCTGCGATCCGTGCGTGAACAGGGCATAGAGGATCGCAAAGGCGTGCGTGCCGACAAAGACGAAAAAGACCGGCACCCAGATCATGACCGATTCGCGGACACCGCGCAGGTTGAGGAGGGTGAGGCCAGTCACGCCGGTGAGGGCGAACGGGAGTTTCCAGGCCAGCCATTCAGGTGGGAGCAGACTGAAGAGCGCATCGGCGCCGCTGGCCACCGAGATGGTGATGGTGAGCACGTAATCGATCAGCAGGGCGGAACCGGAGACGACGCCCGCGGCGGGGGAAAGGAGTTTGCTAGCGACGAGGTAGCCGCCACCGCCGGTGGGGAACAGCGAGATGATCTGCGAGTAGCTGGCGCAGATGGCCGTGATTGTGATGACCGACGCCAGCGCGACGAACACCGCGAGGTGCGGATGGGCGCCGAGCGTGCGGAAGGTCTCCTCGGGACCGTAGCACGACGACGAAAGGCCATCAGCACCGAGGCCGACCCAGGCAAAGAGGGCGACGAGCGAGACCTTGTGAAAGAGGTCGCGGTCGGTGAGCGAGCGGGCGCGACCGACGAAAATTGATTTCAACGACCCGAGGATGGTCGAGGCAGGCATGTTTATTGTCTCCGAGATGCGTCCGGGGCGACGACGGTGTTCCCGTGATCGCGAAGGACGCGGTTGAATTGGGGAGACCGTGGAGACATCCCGCGTACGCGGGACGCCCTATTGGATCACCCTTCCCATTGCCGACGAGGTTAGCTGACGGGCTAGGTCCTAGGAAGTGACCTTGCTCGCGGTTGCCCGCGACCATGCGCCCCGTCCGCCGCGTTCTACTGTTCAGCAAAACGCGACGGAATTTGGGTCCCCCGTGAAAACGCCGAGGAAGCGGCGTTGCCTTAGGCGGTGAAAGAACTGGGCGAAGAATGCGGGTCGGACGCGGACCAGCAAGCGTGCCGACATCTGGGCTCTGTAACTTGCGGGAGGGAGGCCGGATGGCGGGTGTTTTTTACGATGGCGGACTTTTATCCTCTGTTTTTTTGCGAGCGCCCTTAGCGTGACTGCATGGAAAGCCCGTCACCCAGCCAGTCCTCCCGCCGTGGAGAGACCCTGCTGACCGCGGTCATGGCGGTGACGGTGCTGGGCCTGACTTGGAGCATGATTTGCACGGCACCCGGCATTCCATGGAATGGCTTCCGGTTGGCTCCATCCTTCGCCTTGGCCAGAGGCTTGCCGATCTATGCCCTGCGGGATTCGGGCGCCCACCTCGGCTGGGTCTATGGGCCGGTTTTTCCACTCTGGTATCTGCCGATGGGGCTGATGGACAACCCGACGATCGGGCTCATGCTGGCGGCGCTTTGGAATGCTGTGACGATCGTGTTGCCGCTTTATCTAGTCGCGCGGATCGCCGCCCCGGGTGGGACGGGGATCGCCCGGTTCGTGACCGGCTTGGGCGCCGTTTTGCTGCTGTCCAATCCGATCACGCGCAGCGGTTTTTTGTTCATCCATGTAGATGCGGTCAGCATGGGCTGGGCGGTCATGGCGTGCGTGGCCTTGCACGCTGCAGCGGTACGGGACTGGCGGCCCGGCCTGCCGGTGGCGGCGCTGGCGGTGGCCCTGTCGGTCGCCGCCAAGCAGGTTTCCGTGGTGTTGGTGCCCGCAACATTGGCTTGGCTGTGGTGGGAGGGTCACTCGCGGCTCACGGGGCGGTGGATTTTTTGGCTGGCCGTGGTTTGCGGCGGCCTGGCGACGGTGTTTTTCCTGGCCTTTGGGGCCGAGGGTATGCTGTTCAACGCGTGGCTGCTGTTCACCCGCATGCCGTGGCAGGGCGGCTGGGAGGTGTTGTGGCGCAATGTTGGCGAGACGGTCGGCTCGGGCTGGCTGTGGTGGCTGGCGGCCCTGCTGGCCTCGCTGGCGGTTCGTTTCCGCTGGCAGGAGGCGATCAGCCAGGAGGCAGGTTCGCTGGTGCGATTGCTGGTTTGCCTGGCGTTGTGGCAGCTGCCGCTGGGGCTGATGGCCGCCATGGTGGTGGATGCGGCGCTCAATTCCATCCACGCGACGAACTATCTCTTGATCGCCGGGCTGGTCGCCGCGGCCTCGGCGCTGGCCCGGAGCAGTCCGCCAAAGGGCTCCCGCCTGTGGGCGGCGCTGGCGGGTGTGGCCACGGTGGGCGTCGTGGTGGTGGTGATCTTCGCGGCCCGGGACACGGGGAAAGTCTGGACCCCTTATCGCGGCCAGGAGGAACTGGTGGCGCTGGCCCGCCGCCACCAGGGGAAAATCTACCTGCCGTGGAACCCGCTCACCACGATTATCACCGAGCGAAAGATCTACCCGTTTGACGAGGCGCTGCATTACCTGTGGCTCGCCCGGCTTGAGCCCGCGCGCGAGGCGATCCTCGCAGCGGTGCCGGCCGGGGCGCTAATCATCTACCAGGAGCCGAGCCAGAGTCATTTTGCCCTGAGGTATTTCGGCACCCAGGCGAACCCTCCGGCCCAGCCGGCGCCGGCCGGGGCGCTGCCGCGAAAAGAATAATCTCTCTTTTTCCCCATGGCCGCGCACAGTGCAGGCATGGAAAAACGTCCGTTCAGCGAACTTGGCCTCTCACCCGAGATCTTGAAGGCGGTGGACAAGATGGGATTCGAGGAAGCCTCGCCCATCCAGACCGCCGTCATTCCCTTCGGCCTGGCCGGACGCGATGTCGTGGGTCAATCAGCCACGGGCTCGGGCAAGACGGCGGCGTTTGCCATCCCGGCGATCGAGAAAGTCGACGTGACGCTGAAAAAAGTGCAGGTCCTTGTGCTCTGCCCGACCCGCGAGCTGGCGGTGCAGGTGTCCGAGGAATTTGGCAAGCTGGCGTCCTTTAAGCGCGGCGTGTTGGAGGTGCCCATCTATGGCGGCCAGAGCTATGACCGCCAGTTCCGCGCATTGGCGGCCGGCGCGCAGGTGGTCATTGGCACGCCGGGCCGCGTGATGGATCACATGGAGCGCGGCACGCTGCGCCTCGACAACCTCAAAGTCATCGTGCTCGACGAGGCCGACCGCATGCTCGACATGGGTTTTCGCGACGACATCGAGCACGTGCTCAAGTCGGTGCCGGCGGAGCGGCAGTGCCTGTTTTTCTCGGCGACGATGCCGATGGCCATCCAGGAGTTGATCAAGCGCTACACGCGCAACCCGGAATGGATCCGCATCGAGTCGCTTGCAGCCAACGCCCCGCAGGTGGAGCAGATCTATTTCGAGGTGGACCGTCGCTCGAAGATCGAACTCCTCACGCGCCTCATCGACCTGCACGACTTTCGCTTCGGCATCATCTTTTGCAGCACCAAGATCATGGTGGACGAACTCGACGAGCACCTGCACGCCCGCGGCTACTCGACGGACCGGCTGCACGGGGACATCACCCAGGCGCAGCGCACGCGGGTGATGGACAAATTCCGCCGCCGGGGCTTCGAGTTCCTCGTTGCGACCGATGTCGCCGCGCGCGGGCTAGACGTCGACGACCTTGAGGTGGTGTTCAACTTCGACCTGCCGAACGACGCGGAAGACTACACGCACCGCATCGGCCGCACCGGCCGCGCGGGCAAGAAAGGCATGGCCTTCACCTTCGTCGCGGGCCGCGAGCTCTACAAGATGCAGAACATGGTGCATTACGGCCGGATCAAGATCCGGCGCGAACGCCTGCCGTCGATGGACGAGGTCGAGGAGGCCAAGGGCAACATGTTCTTCGAGAAGCTGCGGGCCACACTCGAGGAGAAGAAATTCAAGTCACACGACCAGATGGTGGACCGCCTGCTGGAGCTGGGCTACACGAGCACCGACATCGCCTCGGCGCTGATTCACCTGATGCAGGGCGACAACGCCGAGCCGGCCAAGCCGACCAAGCCGAAGGCAGAGCGCATTGCCGCCAACGAGCCGGCGCGTCCGGCGGCGGTCGCGCCCACTCCGCCCGCTCCGGCGGCCCACGTGCGGTCCCCGTTTCCGGCCAAGGTCGCGAAGGTGGAACGCGCTGACCCCAGCGCGATTTCCGCGGAGACGGTCGAGGTAGGGCGGCGAGTCCCTTCGCCGCCGTCGCCCGGCGCGGAACGGAGTCCGCGCCCTCCCCAGGAAAAGTCCGGCGACAAATTCGCTGCGCAGAAGCGCACCTACGAGCGCAAGCCACGTACCGGCCGCGAGCCGGGGTTTACCCCAGTGACGTTCAACATCGGGCGCCAGCATCTCGTCACGCCAGCTGATCTCGTCGGGAAAATCGCCGGCGTCACGCGTCTGCCGTCGAGCGTCGTCGGAGCGATCGACATCCATGAGGACCACACGTTGGTGGACGTAGCCACCGAGCACGTGGAGACGGTGGTGGCGAAGCTGGCCGGCATCCGGGTAAAGAACCAGTCGCTGAAGCCCGTCGTCGCGCCACCCGCGGCGGAGTGAGCGGGGTCGAACGCCGTGCCTCAATCTTCAGGCCTCAAGCCACAGTTTCTCGCGAAGGAAACGAAGACTACTTCGAAACCTTTGTTTCCTTCGCGAGACATGGTTTGGCGTCAGTCGATGGTTCGATTGGCATTCGTTAGGCTTACTGGTCGAAAGACATGCAGCCTGGATCATTAAGTGCGGAAACCCACACGGCCGAGGAGGTGGCGCGACTCCTGCGGTTGGCGCCGCTGGAGCCGGAGGGTGGTTATTTTCGCCGCACGGCCGAGTCGGACGTGTTGTGGCCCGGCACGGGCCGGCGGGCCTGGTCAGTGATCTACATGTTGATCACGCCCGACGGTTTTTCTGCAATGCACCGACTGGGGACGGACGAGATCTGGTCGTTCCTCGCCGGTGATCCATTGGAATCGCTGCGCCTCATGGCGGATGGTTCGGGCAAGATGGCGTACCTCGGAAGCAATCCGGCCGGAGGGGAAATCCCGTTGGACGTGATTCCGGCCAAGATCTGGCAGGGTACGCGGTTGCGGCCCGGTGGGCGCTGGGCCCTGGTTTCCAACGTGGTGGCGCCAGAATTCCTCTGGAGTGACTTCGAATTGGGGAGCCGTGTCGGGTTGGCGACGCAGTATCCCGCGTTCGGCGCAGCAATTTCGACGCTAACCCGATGAGGTTCATCGGGTAGAAGGCTGGGCGGTGACTTGACAGGGGTCCAGTACCCGAGTACTTCAAAAGCCCGTTGTCCATGGAAGCCGCACTCGATCAGCCGGTGCTCGTGCTGAACCGCCTCTGGCAGGCGGTGAACGTCATTGCCGCGCGCCGGGCCTTCGCCTTGCTGGCCCGCGAGCACGCGCAAGTGGTGCACCAGACGGAGGATGCATTCCGCACCTACTCACTGATGGATTGGATCGATTTCTCGAGCTACAATCCGCCCGTCGATGCACTGGAAACCGTGCGAACCATCAACCGCAACATCCGGCTGCCGCGGGTGATCTTGCTGACTTTCTTCGACAAGCTGCCGTGCAAGGAGCTGAAACTCACGCGCAACAACGTCTTCGAGCGCGACAACAATCGCTGCCAATATTGCGGCCACAACTTTCACCGCGAGCAGTTGAACCTCGACCACGTCATCCCACGCCACTACGGCGGCAAGACAACCTGGGAGAACATCGTGTGCTCGTGCATCAAGTGCAATTCCCGCAAGGCCAACCGTCTCCCGCACGAGGCGCACATGCGGCTGGTACGCAAGCCCGTGAAGCCGAAGTGGCGCCCGGTCATTTCGCTCGTCATCGGCAATCATCAGCATGAAAAATGGAAGGATTTCCTCGACGTTGCGTATTGGAACGTAGAACTAGAAGAGTGAGTTCGCCCCGTCCCTTTCCTTTTCGCGACCCTGGCCCGGCCGGTCACAGCCTCATGTTCAAGCCCACCATTTTTATCCTGCTTTCGCTCTGGGTCATGGTGCCGGCCCATGCGGCCCGCGATGACGAGCGGATCAGCCAGCTGAAGGAGGAAATCCGCACGATCGAGGCGATGGCCTCCGACGACACGGCGGACAAGGCAAAATTGCAGCAGCGGCGGGGCGTCATGCAGCAGGAACTAAAGATCCTGGAGACGCGGCAGGGGTTGGAGAACAAGGAACAGGGACTCCAGGCGGCCGTGTACACCACACCGCTGGGCAAGCTCAAGGACCGCCTGCACGTGATCGCGACTGACACCACCGCGTTGGAAAGCCGGCAAAGGGAGCTGCTCACCGCCAAGGCCGCGGTGACCGCCGAACGCGACCAACTGGTCCGTCAGGCGGCCGAACTCAAGGTTGATCCTTCGACCTCCGCCCGGCGCGCCGAGATCGAGGAGCGAACCTACACCAAGAACGAACAGCTGCGGGCCCTGAACCTGCAGGAGGACGAGGTCGAGACGGAGATGGACCTGGTCCATCAGGCGCAGGCCCTCCGGGAGCTCCTCCGCACCAATTCCGGGCCCACGCGCCCTTCGGTGAGCAACCTGTTCGCGCGTCGCCGCCAGATGTTGGGTGACATGGCGCAGACGGACGAGTTTGCGGCGCGGGTCCGGAATCTCACCGAGAACCTGCACAATGCCGAGGCGGCGCTTGAACTGGCCCGACAGAAATTAGCCAAATCGGACGAAGAGCTGCAGCTCCTGGAGAGGCAGACTAATTTTCTGCGGCGCAACGCGCGGGCCGAGCAATTCCTCGCCACCGAGCGGGCACAGAAGCAACTGCTCGGCGAGCGAATGCCGTACCTGCTCGATCAGGTCGAGGCTCTGCGCAACACGCGCGAGTTCGCGCTGGCCGGCCAGGACTTGGCCCAGCAGCAGCGCCTCTACATCTCGGCGCAATACCGCGAACTGCGGGACGAATACCTGACGCAATTGTGGTGGCCCGGCACCATCGCCGTGCTGCTGATTGGACTGCATCTGGTCATCAGCCGGATGGTGCTGCCCCGGCGTTATCAAAAGGAGACACTTTTTCTGGCCCGCCGCCTCGGTCGTTACTGCGTGGCCCTGTTCGTCCTAATGGTCTTTGCCTTTTACCTGGTCGAGGATCTCACGCTCGTGGCGACCACTCTCGGCCTGGTGAGCGCCGCGATCGTCATCTCCGTGCAGGATGTTTTCGCGGCGTTCTTCGGCTGGTTCGCCATCATGCTCGGTCGCAAGTTCACCATCGGCGACCGGCTGGAGATCGAGGGCGTGCGCGGCGACGTGCTCGACATCCAGCTGCTGCGCACGACGCTCATCGAGGTGAACAACTGGCTCGGCGTCGACCAGCCGACGGGCCGGGTGCTGTTCGTGCCCAACAATTTCATCTTCAAGTCCAAGGTCTTCAATTTTTCGCACGGTCATCCCTATATCTGGGGAAAGATCGACGTGACGGTCACCTTCGCCACGCCGACCGCGAGCGCCCAGGCGCTCTTTACCAAGGTGCTGGAGGAGGAGACACGGCGGGATTTTGCCGAGGCCCGGGCCGCGGCAGGCGAGATGGAGCGGCGCTATGGCGTCGAGGACGCGGACTATTCGCCGAAGATCTACACCCGCATCACCGACAACGGCGTCACCTTCAGCCTGATCTATGTCAGCCATTACCGGAGCTCGTCGGGTACCCGGAACCGAATCAATCGCCGGCTGATCGCCGAGTTGGAGACCCACAAACATATCCAGCTCGCCTATAACACGCTCAGCGTCCTTGCCAGCACGGCGGTGCACGACGGCCCCTCGGCCGTGCTCGGACAGGACGTGACGCAGGCGCCTTTTGCCGTCCGGCGGTGAGTGTTGTAGGGTGGGATCGCTGATCCCGCCTAGATGGTCGCCGATTTCCACATCGGCGACTTGGCGTCGGTCTGGAAACCGACGCCCACCCATTCAACCCAGCCAGAAGCGGGTTGCTAGCCGTTGGCGCCGGTGCAAAGGTTGGTGCCATGATCGAAAGTCTCGTCATGACCATCATCGGCAGCGATCGGCCCGGGCTGGTGGAACTGGTGGCGGCTTGTGTCGCCGACCACGGCGGGAACTGGCTGGAAAGCCGGATGAGTCATTTGGGCGGGCGCTTTGCCGGCATCGCGCGCGTCGAAGTGCCGGCGGACCGCCTGGCGGAGTTGAAGCGGGCACTTCATGGTTTGGAAGCCGATGGGTTGCGCGTCGTGGTGGAGAGCGGTGCCGGGAGAATTGGAGCTGGCGGCCTGCCAGCGACGCTGGAACTGGTGGGCAATGACCGGCCCGGCATCCTGCGCACGGTTACCGGCGTGTTGGCCGCGCACGGGGTGAATGTGGAGGAACTTTCCTCCGAGTGTGTCAGCGCGCCGATGGGCGGCGGCGACCTCTTTCAGGCTCGCGCCCGGTTACTCCTGCCCGCCCGGGTCAAACTGGAAGATGTCCGTCGGGACCTGGAGAAGGTCG
Source organism: Oleiharenicola sp. (assembly GCA_025363455.1). GTDB lineage: Bacteria > Verrucomicrobiota > Verrucomicrobiia > Opitutales > Opitutaceae > Lacunisphaera. The sequence continues at coordinate 48,756 of JANYDW010000003.1, forward strand.
GAGCCGATCTGATGGTCGACCTGAAGCTGAGCCCGGTGATCGGCTGATCGAATGGAGGAGGGGCTTTATGCCCCGACGGGCTTCATTCGCAATTCATGTCGGGATATAACCCCCTCCTCCATCCGAGGCCAGCTCAACCGGGGAGGATCGGCAGCGTCACCCGCATCGTCGTGCCACCGGGACCGGTCGCCATGAGCTTGAGCTGGCCGTGGTGGTCCTTGACGATGCGTTGGGCGATGGTGAGGCCGAGACCGGTTCCACCGGCGCGGGTGGAGAGGAATGACTCGAAAATGCGGGGTTGAATTTCGGGCGGAATGCCGGTGCCCGTGTCAATGATGTCGACATGCACGGCCGCGCCTTCGCGCGAACAGGTAATCCTGAGTTCGCCGCCTTGGGGCATGGCATGGAGGGCGTTGAGCACGAGATTTAGGAACACCTGCTGGAGCTGGCCCTTGTGGGCGTCGATGGCGACGGGTTGAGGCAGCGGGGAGTAACGGAGCTGCACGCCGGCCTGGGTGAGCTTGGCGCGGAGCAGATGGTTGGTATCGCCGAGGATATCGTCCAGCGACCAGCGGGAATGGATCGTTGCCGGCGCGCGGCCGAATGAAAGCACGCGGTTGACCAGGTCCTCGAGCTGCTCGATTTTCTCGGTGATGATCTGGAGGTCGCGGCGTCGCGGGTCGTCGGGCCCGAAATCCGCGCCGAGGGGACCGTGGAGGAGCTTGATCACGGTGAGCGGATTGCGAATCTCGTGGGCGATCTCGGCGGCCAGCAGGCCGAGGGTCGTGAGGGTCTCGTTCTTGCGCAGCACCTCCTCGGACTGGAAGACGCGGGAGTAGAGCCGGGCGTTCTGCAACGCAACCGTGGCGAAGCTGGCGAGGGCGGTGAAGAGGCGCTTCTCGTCGTCGCTAAACCGATGCGGCTTGTCGTGGAAGACGGACAGGATACCCGCGGGTTGGCCCTCGAGGACGAGCGGTGTGGCGAGGGCGCTGCAGAGGCTGGGATCGCGGGGCAGGTCGGCGGCCTCGCGGTAGCGTTCGGTGTCGAGGCCTTGGAACTCGGTAGTGCGGCCGATGCGCAGCGTGGCGGCAAGGAGCGCATCGTCGGCGGAAATCGTCCGCTCCTGGAGCGTGAGGGCGGCGGTGCTCAGGTCTCCGGCGGCGGACCACGCATGGAGCCGGAGCTCCCGATTGATGGCGTCGTAGTCGTGCAGGAGGCAGAGCCGGGCGTTGAAGAGGGCGCGGCCGCTGTCGGTGATGGTATGGAGCAGCTCCTCGGGGGCGAGCTGGGTGACCAAGGCGTGGCCCAGTTCCACGAGGGTGGTGAGCTGGGTGGAGTTGGTGCGCAGGCGTTCGAACTGCCACAGGCGGTGGAGCACAATGCCGGCCTCGGTGGCATAACGGGCGAGGCGGTCAAGGTCGGTGGAGTTGAAAGCGGCGGCTTGATCGGCATCAAGGTTGATGCACCCGATGATCTGGCCCTCGACGATGATGGGGGCCGCCATTTCGCTGCACACGCCGCGCCGGGCCGCGATGTAGCGGGGCTCGTGGCTGACATCGGCCACCAGCAGGGGCCGGCCGTGGAGGGTCACCCAGCCGGTAATGCCCTGGCCGGGTCGGAGTGCGAAGTCACCGGTCTCGGGCGGCAGGCCCTGTTGCGCACAGATTTCCAAGCTGCCGCTTTCCGGGGTGAGCAGGGAGAGCGATCCGCTGTCGGCCGGAAACGCTGCCATGATGGCGGCGAGGATGCTGCTCTGCGCCGCGATGGGGTCCGGCGCGCTGGTCGCCAGGGAGGCCAGCGCGTAGAGGGTCGCCAGATGATCGTTGGGCTCTTCCAGGCTCATGCGCCTAGTACTGAGCAGGAATGAGGCGGCATGGGGAGAGCAAATTGGGGCGGCATTGCAAAGCCGCCAATCTCCCGCTTTCCGTCATTCTGAGCGAAGCGAAGAATCCAAGCGCTGGATAAAATCTGCGCCTTCGTCTTGGATCCTTCGCTTCGCTCAGGATGACAAAACAGTTTTTCCATCCCGGTCAGCCCGCGGCCTGGGCCGGGGCGGGTGTGATTACACCCCGCAGCGCATCACGCAGGGTATGCAATTCGGCTTCCCCGACCAGGGCATCGGGTTTCTCTGGCTCGATGTAGAAGGTATCGAGGGCGATGCTCCGCTCGGTATTGATGCGGGCGAAGGTGATGTCGAAACCGTGGTCGGAGATCGTCTTGACCAGCTGATAAAGCAGGCCGATGCGGTCATGGGCCTGGATCTCGACGATGATGCGTTTGAGGGAAAGCTCGTGGTAGACCTCCACGGTCGGGGGGAAGGTGGCGGGCAGCTCGGAGGTGGCCTTGTAACGGTTGGCCTTGGCCAGTTTGGCCGCTTGGGCGCTGATCTCGGGCAGAAGGTCCTTTTCGCTGACCAGCGCGTCATCCACGGTACGGGCGAAGGTTTCCATGGCCTGCTGATTCTGGACCAGGCCGCGGTCGGGCTCAACGACATGGAAGGTGTCGATGGCGATGTGGTCGGACCGCGTGGTAATGCGGGCGGACAGGATGCTCAAGCCGGCGACGCTAAAGGCGCCGGCGAGCTTGTAGAAAAGGCCGGCGCGGTCCCACGTGACGACGTGCACGGTCGTGTAGCTGCGGTTGAGATCATCCTTCCATTCGATGACTGGGCGCAGCGGGCTGAGGGAATCCGCCGTCGAGATGGAATGCAGCAGCCGGTTGACCATCTGGATGTGCAGCGTGATCTCGGGCCCGTCGGTCTGGATGAAGTAACGCTCCGGCAGCAGGCTGAAGTGCGCATTGATCTCGTCGGGGCTGATCCCCGGAATCGTCTGCGCGATGATGGACAGGCGGGTCATTTCCTTGCGCTCTGAGAGCCGGGCTTCGACCCGGTCGCCGAGGGCGAGGCGTTCCAGCGTCGTGTCAAACAGGCGGCGATGGAGGGAATCCTTGTAACTGTTCCAGAGACTGGCCGAGGTGCCATTCGCGTCGCAGAATGTGTGGACGTAAAGGTACCGCAGCTGGTCGGCGTCTCCGACCAGCTCGGCAAAGGCAGTTGAACTCTGGGGGTCATCGAGGTCGTGTTTCTGCCAGAAGCGTGCCATGATCAGATGATTTTTAATGATAAAATTGATCGTGGCCCGGGTGTCCGCGTTGGCCCCGAGACGGTCAAGGACCGGGGCGGCGACCGACACACCCGTCTCGGCGTGGCCCTGGATGCCCTCGCTCTTGCCGATGTCATGAAGCAGGAGAATGAGATAGAGGAGGGTGGGCCGGGTCGTTTGGTGCAGGACCTCACGATATTGTTGGGCGCGGGGCTCGGCGGAGGTGAAAATCGTGTCCAGTTCCCGGATGGTACTGAGGGTATGGATGTCCGCGGTGTAACGGTGGTAGTATTCGTGCTGCACCAGGCAGGTCAGCGGGGCGAACTCGGGGATGAAGCGACCGAGGACGCCGAGCTCGTGCATGAGTGAGAGCGACGGGTAGACCTGACCCGCTTCATCCAGGATGGTGCGGAAGCTGAGATTGGCATCGGCGGATTCAATAACCTGGCGCGTGATGAGCTGACCTGAGCTGCGGATCAGGGCGGCGAGGTCGAGGTCGGGTGTGCAACCGAGCTGCTGGCAATGGCGGAAGACCCGGATGAGGCGGATGGGGTCCTGCTGGAAAATGTCCTTGTTCTCGTAGGCCAGCTCGCGCCCCCGGAGCAGGAAACCGTCGATGCGCTTGGTTTTTTCAGAGCGGCGGGCCAGCATCAGATTCTTCAGCGAGCCGACGAGGCCCGGGCCAGAGGCGATGGTCAGGGCGAGGCGCTGCTCGATGGTCTTCGAGATGCGGTAGATTGCCTGGGCGTGCCGGTAGTAGTCCTGCATGAACGCCTCGACACGCTCGAGCATGTCGGCCTGGTTGTAGCCCAGATTGGCCGCGACCCGGGGTTGGATCTCGAGGTTGAGCACATCGGTGGGGTGCTTGCTCATGTAGTGGAGTTCATTGCGGACTCGCAGAAGAAAATCGTAGGCGTTCTGGAAGTCGCGCAACTCTGAGACCGGCAGGTAATGCTGCTCGGCCAGCTCGTCGAGGCGCGTGATGCCGAGCCGCACCCGGGACATCCAGAGGGCGTTCTGGTAATCGCGGAGGCCGCCGACGCCGTTCTTGATGTCGGGTTCCTGCAGGAAGACAGTGTCTCCATGCTGGCTGCGGCGGCTGCCTTGGTCGTCAAGCCGGGCCGCGATGTAGGCCTTCGGGTCGGTCTGCAGGTAGTGCTTGCGGTAGGCGTCGGCGAAATTTTCGTAGAGGGTCTCGGTGCCCGCGATGAGGCGGGACTCGAGGAGCGACGTCTTGGTCTTGATCTCGCGGTGAGCCTCGGCGAACACCTCGTTCAGGGTGCGGGTGGAGTGACCGATTTTCAGCTTCAGATCCCAAAGCGGGTAAAGGATGCCGTTGGAGAGGTGTTCCTGGAACTTGGCCAGTTCCGGGGATTTCTTTACCTCAGGATAGAGGAACATCACGTCCACATCGCTCAACGGGCTGAGTTCGGACCGGCCATAGCCGCCGAGCGCGATCAGGCAGACAGGCACCGGCGGTTCGCCGTGCTGCAGGCGCCAGCCGGCAAGGGTGGCGGAAAAAAGGGAAACGAGCAAACCGTCCATGCGACCGGCCAGGGCCTCGCAAACCTTGCGGCCGGGCTCACCCGCTTGGTGGCGATCGCGAATTCGTTGTCCCTCGGTTTCGAGATAAGTCCGGCAGGCAGCCAGGCGCGCCGCGGCCGGGGTCTCACTGGTGAAGACCGGCTGGTTGAGCACGGAAGAGGAGGGGCGCACGGACATGGAGGGGTGTTACATCAACAGTGCAACTCCCACTGGGAAAGCTGGAAATACGCGTCCCGTGGGTGGCCGTCTGATTGATTATTCTGGTTGACGGGCAAAAGCCGGCTTGAATACTCCGCCTTCTCTCGCGGGAGTAGCTCAGTTGGTAGAGCACCACCTTGCCAAGGTGGACGTCGAGAGTTCGAGTCTCTTCTCCCGCTCCATTTCCGAAAAGCGCCTGGTAATGTCACCAGGCGCTTTTTCGTGCCCAGATGCGTCAGGCACAGAGAATTGCAAGAGTTGTCCCGGCTGACTTGAAGCGACAGAAGACGACGGCAAAAGACCCGAAATGACCCCCGCGTGTGCGGTCAGTTGTGCGGCATGTTTCGTCATCCCGAACGACGGCAACAGAGCCATTGCGCGGTCTAAACCGAGCCGGTCCGAGTCGGTGTAAACGCGCATCGTAAGCTTCAAATCACTGTGCCTCGCCAACGCCATCGCAACACGCGGGGCGACACCGGAAGCAGACAGCAAAGTGATGAACGTATGGCGCAGGGCGTGAAGATCGACGCGTCGGCCCTGCTCGTCTTCAAACGGTATGCCTGCCGCTTCCAAATCCTTTTTGATAAGGTGAACCCGCGGCACATGGCCCTTAAATGCCCAATCTGAGGGCTTGGCAGCGATGGGACGGTACCCTCGCAGGGCATCGGCTAGCTCGGCTCTCAATTCGTGCGTAGTCGCTTTCTTGTTCTTGGAGATGGACGACGGTACGCGCAGCAAGGCAGGGGTTGAGTCCAGGTCGAAGGCCTCCCATTTCAAACCGTTCAGCTCGGCACGGCGCAGGCCGGAATAGAGGACAATCAGGTAAACCATGGCCCGATGCAGCGGAGCGACGGCGAGCAGCTTTACGATTTGCTCCAACGACAACGCCCGGCGGTAGGCTTTGGGGTTTCGATTCGTGACCTTGCCAGCATGTTTCAACGGATTGGAGAGAATCAGCTGCTGACGCTCCATCCACTGCAAGAGGCTGCACATGGCGCCGAGCAGGTCATTGAGCGTTTTCGATCCAAGCCCGCTCGCGGCACGCCACTGGCAGAACGATTGCGCGGTGATATCGCGGACCATGACCCATCCGCAGCGCTTGCACAACTTGGGGATGCAGTTGCGATATTTGCCGAGCGTGTTTTTTGACCGACCCTTCGCTTCAATGTCCGCGAGGAAAGCCTTCAGGTGATCGGCAATGGGCGTCTGTGCGGCATCCCGCATGAGCTTTGGCGCAATAATGCCAGCGGCTTCTTGCTCAAGCTCCCGAATGAGTTTTTCCATTTTCTGCTCGGCAACGCGCTCATCGGTGACGTGAAGCGGAAACGTCCGAGCCTTGAGCCACCCATCTAGACGGATACGGGCGGACCACAGGCGGGACCGTTTGCCGTGCGAAATGGGCTGGATGACGTGGCGAATCATTTTTCTCCTCTTTGCAGGTCACGGCGCGACTGCAGCCGGTCAAGATAGGTATCGACATCTTCCGAGCGCACCCGCGATGAACGGCCAATTTTCAACGGGCGCGGAAATTCTCCGCCCACGATCAATCGCTCCAGCGTGCGCTTTGAAATTGCGAGCTGATGCGAGGCTTGCTCAAGAGTGAGAAGCCGAATGCGCGGTTGAAGAATGTTCACTGCGTTAGTCACGACTTCGATTCATCGAAAAGGCCGGCTGCTTTCATTTGCTTCACCATTTCGGCCATATTGACTTGCTGTCCCATAGTACCCTGAACACGTCGGCTGGTGAGCGTTGCAGTCATGGCTTCCAGACCGCGCTGCATGAGGTAGCGGGCAGCGTCCACCTCGGTATTCATGCTGAACATATCACGCACTTCACGGATTTGTGCTAGCTCAGGACCGTGGAAACGGAAGGTGACGCGAACAATCTCCTTCGATGGGTCTTTGGTGGGTGATTTCTTTGGCATGCGCCAAGAGGCACCAGAAAGTGGCTTTATGTCAACTAAAGACGCCTAAAAACGACAATTGGAACGACTGTAGGCGACAGAATGCGACACCAAATCCAGATTAAGCGGTCAATTGCAGCGAAGATGATACAGTCGATGTGAGAGCAGGCATAGCGATTGGCGGTCCGATTTTACCCTGCACAATCCGGAGATAGGCCCAATCAGTGAGAGTAAAGCTCTGTCTTTTGTGCGCCCCACTTTTTCCGCCCGATGCTCCGACCGCAACTTTACCAATGGGGTCACCGGAATATCCAGAAACTGTTTGGCCGATGACGGTCGTATTTAACGCCGTAGTCGCAGCAGCGTCAAATCGCTCTGCTTGAGGAGCGAGTTCCTTAACGATCTTGCCACGGCCATCGCGCTTGAGTGTGACAGGATAGACCGGCTTTTTCACTTTTCCGAAGAGCAACAGAACGGGGGTTCTGTTGCTTGTGTAAGCCATTGTGGAAACGAAAATCTCCTCGGCTTCAATCGCGCTGGGGGCCTTGATAAAATCAGCCATGCAAAGCCGGAACCGAAGGAGAGCTGGTCAGTGTACGGTCAATGGTTTCCAAGTCTGCTTCCAGCAGAAATGCGAGATCATCGGAAGTGAGGGGTACTTTTTCGCCGATGAGATTTGTGGCGATCGCAATTTGGCGGGTCGCTTCCGCATCCGTCAGCTCTTTGAGCTCAACTGCAAATTCCTTGGACTTTTTCTTGAACTCCGCTTTTGAGACACGCTCAGTCACAAACAGCAAGTAAAGGTGGTTATATTTGTGATTACGCCACAATGAGCGTGTAATGTTTTTGCAGACTTCAGCATATTCGCTGAATTCATTCATCTTGTTTAGGACATGCGACGTGCTGGCTAGATACGTGAAATCCGAATGTTGCCCCTCGTTTCTCCTAACGAAATATATATCGCCGATCACTCCAGGTTCGACGACATCAGGCACTCGTGACGAAGTATACTCGACGGAATTATTCAGGGAATAATCTGAAGGCGCGAGAGTGGTTTCCTTATCACTCATTTTCTTTAGGGCGCGCAGTAGCCTTTTGCGGAACATCTAGTAAATCGGCATTATCGATAAGCCACTTGCCGAGCGATCGGGCCACACTAGTCTGCATGGTAAAAGTACCACAAACCTCCCGGGTGAATTTGGCATGTTCAGGACTGCGAACGGGCGTTTGCTTGGCAGAGCCACCACCGGGGATCGGTTCTACATCCATTGCCTCTGGAATCGTCGGATATTCGTTGTATAGATGCATCACCACTTGCCCGTGGCCGTCGTTGCCACCGTAAGCACCAACAACATTTGAAGAAGCTTTCTGCGGGGAAATAACAATTCGTGCACGGAACTTTGATTCCTTGCCAGAAGGCGGAACAGAGGGCTCTAACTGCATAGTAAAGCGAAGCCTACTAGAAAGCGGCTAAGAAGCAACCTCGGTGTGTAGTGGCTTAATCATCAAAGAATCGGCAATGTTTAACCCCAAAATGTTGTTTGCGGGTGCAACGCGGCGCCCTTGTAACGGCCGATCTAGTCCAAATAGGCCAATTGGGTACGGAGCGAGGCGGCTTCTTCTTTCAGCACAAACACCTCGCCGTTTGGGCTCAATTTATCCCCTTCGACAAGTGTGATTCCGTCCTCGAGTGCGTGCTTTAGTGTTGGATAGTGGCTCAATTTTGTAGCGGTGATTTCATCCTCGTATTTCCAGACCCAACGCGGACCTAGGACGTAGTTTAACCCGCCGTAGTCAAAGACCCCTTGTGTGGCGGCGAACTTGGCCAGCTTCTTCCGCCAAAGCCACGACCGAATTCCGACCCATGCAAACCGGGTTCCGACTTTGCGTGATTCGCCAAAGTAGCGCACCAACCGCGCCCCTTTATCTTCTGGGATGCGCGCTGACAGATGCTTGCCGATGTATTTGCCCACGTATCGAGCGATAGCGTCTGCGCTCACCATAATCGGAAGCAATTCAGTCCGGCCAAATCGATAGGCTGGAGCGGTTTTCCGCCAGAACGCCCATTCCGACCGGAGGCACCCGTTGGCGCTCTGGTAGTCGCGACATTTGAAGCCATGCCAGTTGATACCTGTTCGGATATCGCCCGCACACACCACTAGGACATGGAAATGAATCCGCCCTGATTTCTGACGTTCGACCACGGAGATTCCATGGGGATAGCGCACGGACAGAACGTGAGTGCGGAGCGAGTTAAACCGACGCTGGGCTTCTTTAATATCGGTGACATGGTCAGCAAAGGTCAGGGTTAGGAAACCTAGGCGCTCCAATCCCCAGTCTTTGCATAGTAGCTTGACGTTTTCCTCTAGAGCATAGGCGGCGCGGAGTTGTCCCTGTGAAAGACGGGTTTGGTCTTCTTTGGTGTAGTTGTTACTAATTAGACAAGGAAGGGGCGCGGGCGCGCCGCCTTCGGCGGCGCATCCCGCAGCCCCAATCCCCAAGCCTGCTAACGACGGGGGCGGTGTGACCGTAACGAACGGCACGTAGCCGGACTCGCGGTCCTTCTTCGCATCGGCTCCCGATGCTGACCGCTCGCCGGGCGCGGCTTCCTCCCCCTGACCAGCCGCAATCACGACGAAATCTCCCACTCTTGCTCGGCGTGTGCGGTCAGTTGTGCGGTCGCATCCTCCCCATTCAGGTATTGTAGTTGCAGCTTAAGTGCTTCTAAAAGGACGCGAATGAGTTCGAGTCTCTTCTCCCGCTCCAATTTACGAAACCCCCGGTCACTCAACGAGTAGCCGGGGGTTTGATTTTAGCGGCCGGGAGGATGCACATTGAACGGAACCATTCTTATTCTTGGTTGCCGTAGGGAAGTGGAGACGCTTCCTTAACTCTATGATTCGCCGTGGTGTTTACCTCATTGCTTTGCTGGGATTGGGTCTGACACCCGCCCGCCCGGCCGAACCTGCGCCGGGTCAGTTCGATAATTTGATCAAAAGCTCACCTTTCGGTCAGGCGCCCGCCGGAGCTGCCCAAGCCGGCAACGGGTCTACGCCCCTCGAGTTCCGCGGCGTGTTTCAAGAAAAGGGGGACTATTTTTTCAGCGTGCACGAGACATCTACCCGTGCAGGCCAGTGGGTTGGTTTAAAGGAGGCGAGCCAACCCTACGTGGTGGAGAGCTACGACAGCGAAAAAGGGTCGATCCAAGTCAAATACCACGGCCAGACCATGACTCTTTCCCTCAAGGCGGCGCAGGTCATCGTGCAGGCCCCGCCAGCGATCTCCCCGTTGCCAACCAACACCCCCCCGGTCATGACCAATGCGGCCCCGGCCGACGAAGCCAACCGGTTGGCCCAAGTGGCCGAGGAAATCCGCCGTCGGCGGGCCTTGCGTTCTCCCATCGGTGTGGGTGGTTCGCTGCCCCAGCCCGCCTCCACCAATATCCAGCCGCGCCCCCCGGCACCCGCCGCCACCAACATCAGACCCTGACCCTCATGAAAAGGAACAATCGCGCGTTCACCTTGCTCGAGATCATCGTCATGGTCGGTATCCTGGCGCTGCTGGCCACACTCCTCATCACCAAGACCGAAGGCATCTTCGGCAACAGCCAACAGACCATCGCGCGGATTTTTGTGCGTGATTCCCTCAAGACCTCCTTGGAGCGCTACCGGATGGATCTCGGCAGTTTCCCGACCACGGGTGAAGGGCTGGTGGTCCTGATGACCGCGCCAGCTACGACCGCGGGCACCGGCAATTGGCGCGGCCCCTATGCCGACGCGCCTGGCGGCAAGCCGCCGCTTGATCCTTGGGGTGAGCCGTACCAGTACCGCAGCCCGGGCACGCACAACAAGACCGGCTACGATTTGTTTTCCAAGGGCCCGGACAAGACCGAGGGTACTGAGGACGACATCGGCAACTGGTGACAGCGACCGCGGAAGCCAGGACACCCTTGACCGGTCGATTAACCTCCCGACCAGACCGGCGGGCGTTTACCTTGCTGGAGGTGGTGCTGGCCATCGCTCTCCTGGGACTCTTGGGGGGGCTCTTCATTAGTGGCGGCAGCAACCTGTTCCGCGCGCGCGAACGAACGGCGACGGATGTGTTCTGGCAGGTGGTTCAGGCGGCCCGCCTGCAGGCCGTGCAGGAGGATACGACGGTCCTGCTGCGTTTTGATGAAAAAAAACTTCGGGTGATTTGGAACTCGGCGGCATCCACCCACGAGCTCGATTGGCCGGGAAAAAACCTGGAGTTCCTCCCGGTGGAACAGAATGACACGATCCTGCTGGGTGGTCAGCTCGCCGGCACCGGCCGGCTGGTGGTGGTGCGGTTTCACGCGGATGGAGGCGTGGATCGGTTTCGCGCGCAATTGACCGATGCGGCCGGACAAATCATCCGCCTGGATCTGGACCCTTGGACCTGTGCGCCGGTCCTGCACTCCGCCCTCTGAGCCAATGCACCGCTCCACTCCAGCAACATCGCGCGGTTTCACCCTGATCGAGGTGTTGGTGAGCCTGGCCATCTTTGCGCTGGCAGCGGTGGTGCTGTCCGTCGCCTACCTGAACATCATCGGTAGTTACCGCGCCATGGCCGGGCGGCACCAGGAACAGGAGGATTGGAAATGGGTGCGCTCGACCGTGCTGGCAGAGCCGGAGCGGGCGAAGATCGAGGCAGGTGGACGTCTGACCCTCGCCGACGGACACCAGGTGGTTTGGTCGGCCAAGGTCGAGTCGGCGGGGGTGGCGGACCTTTTTCAGCTCACCTTGGAGGCGGAAGCGATGGGCTCGGGCGGCCTTGATTCCTGGAAACGCAGCGAATTCATTCACCTGCTGCGCCCGGCCTGGTCCGATCCGGCGGAGCGAGACAAGTTGCGCGAGCAGACGCGCCAGCGGGTGGAACGGGAGAGCAAGTCATGAGTCATCGCGCCCAATTCCTGGTGGGAGCGGCTTCATGCCGCGATGTTGCAAGCGCACCTCGCCGCAAGATGTCGGGACGTAAAGTCCCTCCCACATTTTCCAAGCAACCGGTTCCGCGAAACGCGCGGGGTTTTACGCTGATCGAGCTGTTGCTGGCCATGGCGCTGCTGACCATGCTGGTCACAGCGCTGCTGACCTTTGTTTTCTCGATGGGCGAGATCTGGGGCCGGGGTGGGGACAAGCGACTGTTCGAACAGCACGTCAGTGCTGTCACCCGGCATGTCGAATCGCTCCTGCAGCATGCAGCTTGGCCGCGTCCCGGAGCGGCCACGGATGAGCCTTTTGCCGTGAGCGAGGTGCAGACGGCGGTCGGAGCCAAATCCAACCTGCTCGGTTTCGAATTGTTGGACGGTGACCGTTTGCTCGATTGGCCGGAGAATCCTCTGCCGGAAGTCCGCTGCCACCTCGCCCAGGAGCAAAATCGGGGGCTCGTCCTTTACTGGCAGTCTTCCCTTGAGAAGGAGGCCGCCCAGAAACCGCCGCGGGCGACCGTCGTCTCACCCCTGGTGACCAAGCTGGCCTACGCCTATTATGACGCGCTCGGGGGTTCGTGGCGTACCGAGCAGACTCTCCGCAAGAACAGCTCCGGTGAATGGGTGTTGCCCGACCGCCTGGTCCTATCCTTCAAACACGGAACCTATGAGGACAGCCGCGAGCTTACTTTGCCGGGCGGCGGCGGCAGTCCGCCTTCATTCTAATGACCTGTCCAAATACCAGGAAATGCCCCTTTCGGCCGCGCCGCGACCCCGAGCGCGGTTCGGTGGTGATCTTTGTCCTCGGCATCATTTTGTTGGCCGCATTCCTGATCACCCGCCTCATGGACCGGGCGGCAGTGGAACTCGCGGCGGAAAGCAAGGCGACCCAGCGCGCCGGCCTCCGCCAGGAGGCGCTCTCCGGGTTGGAAGCCAGTTTTGCCGTGCTCGCCGACGAGTCCCTCGCCCGCTCCGGGCTCCATGATACGGCCGAGGGATGGGACCATCCGCTCAGTCTGATGAAATATGCACCAGCGGCGGGCTACACGGTCGAAGCGGTGGTGGAGGACGAGACCGGAAAGTTGTCGCTGCCCATGGCCGATGAGGCGGTGTTGGACGGGTACCTTGATGCCATTGGGTGTCCGGCCACCGCGCAGGACCGGCTGGTTGACGCGCTCCTCGGCTGGACCAAACCCGATCACGTGTCGACGGAAGCCAGTGCCGACAGTGCACTGCTAGCCGCGGCGAAATTACCCTATGAGGTGCCCCAGCGCGCACTGCGTTCGTTCAGTGAATTGCGCGCCATCCCGGCCGCCCGGGAGTTGTTCTTCGACGAATCCGGCGAGTGGACCGAACTCGGTCGCCGGTTCCGGGATGGGGTTTCCTTGTTCGCCTTCAACGCCAGCAATGTCAATTCGGCCCGTCCCGAGGTGCTGCTGGCCCGCGGAGTGGACCCGGCCCGCATCGCTGCGATGACCGCCGCCCGGGAACAGCAAAATTCTCGTCCCAGCGTCTTTCATTCCACCGCCGAGTTGTCCGCCGCTTGGGGCGGGGATGCCACGCGGCCGGGTTTGGGCACTAATGTTCTTTGCCTCCACGTCATCGTCACGGTCAAATCCGGGGCCCGGGGCTACCGGCTTGATACCTGGGTCAGTCCACCGGGTGCGGCTGCGTCCGCCGCCACCGGCCGGCGGCAGACCAAGGAGGTCGAGACAACCCAAGTGGCCTCGGTGAGAAACAATCCGCGCAAAAAGGTGGACTACCCGTTCCAGATTCTGGAACTTCGGGATGACGACGGCAACTGATCAACCCATGTCCGCTTCCCCAAGTTCCGCACCGGAGACCTCGACCCGGGTGAAAGGCATCATCCTGTTGCCCGCGACCAAGTTTTTTGTCCGGCGCATTCCGCTGGTGGCCGGCCAGGATGCGACCGCGCAAGTCGAGCTCGCCTTGGAGACCGTCGGGCCCTTCACCCCGGGGCAGCTTTACTACGGTTATTTTCTTTCGCGGGACGGGAACCAGGCGCTGGTTTTCGCCGCCTACCGACGGAATTTCTCCGCCGCCGACACGGCCGGCTGGGCCGCAGCGACGGCCGTCCTGCCGGAGTCCGCCGCCTGGCTCGGCCAACCGGCGGCAGTGGCGGCCGGACTCTGGGTGCATGAGCACAAACAGACCATTACGGTCGTCGTCTGGGACGGCGCCAGCGAACTGCCGGCGGGTTTGATCTCGCGGGAGGCGCCGGCCGGCTCGGTCGATGCGGTGCGCGACGAATTGCTGCGGGAGGCGGGCAACCGTTTTGGCATTGAGCCGCGGGTGGCCCGGACCTTATCGGGCGAGGTCACCGTCGTTTCGCACGGCAAGGAGGGCCTTGGACTCAAGGTGGCGCAACAGTCTGCCCTCCTCGGCTCTTCCCAGCTCCAGACCATGGATGTGCGCGACAAGGTCGAACTGGCCGGCCAGCTCGGCCGGCACAAGCGCGATCGCACCCTTTGGCTGGCTTTCGCTTCCGCCGCGGCCGGTTTGGCGGCCTGCATCGTGGCGGAGACCGGCCTGCAAATTTCGAACCTGATCGCCACCCGGCAAAGACACAAACTCGAGGCCAACGCCGGTGGGGTCCGGCAGATCGAGGAGGCCGACCAGCTGGCGAGGCGAATGGAAAACCTCGCGGGCCAAAGCCTGCGGCCGTTTGAGATGTTGGTGCTGCTGAATGGTGCGCGGCCCGCGTCGCTTGATTTTGTGCGCGCCTCGACCGGCGGGCCGCGCCAGATGGAGCTGGAGTCCCAGTCGGCGAACGCCGCCGACCCGCAGGAATTTGAGAAAGCGCTCAACCGCCTTCCCGGCGTCGAGAAAGTCGAGCTGCGGGATTTACGCACCAGCGGAGGCAAGACGACGTTTCTGGTCGTGGTGAACTTTAAGGCCGGATTTGCGGGCCCGGGAGGTGCGCGATGAGAAATTTCTACAACGGCCGGTTGCTGCGTGAACGGGTGCTTCTCCTGGTTTTCCTCGCCATCGGGGTGCTCTGGTGGGGCACCGCGCTGATTGGACGCATCCGGCAGAACGTCCAGGTCTGGCATTCCGTTTCGCAGGAGGCGGAAATCCAGCGGATGTGGCTGGCCAAGGGCGCCGCAGTGGGCGCGCGCACCGCGCAGGTCGCCAAGCAACTCGATGCCGCCCACACCATGAATGCCGCCCAGGCCTACGCCGAGGTCAGCAAGCTCGCGCAGGGTCTGCCACTGGAAATGGGCGCGCAGCGCACGGACCGCACGGACAATTTCGCGCTGCATAGCCTGCAGGTCACCTTCCGGCGGATCGACATGGCCGGGCTGGTCCGGTTCTACGAAGGCGTGACCGCCCGGGCACCTTATCTGGGCATCGACCAGTGCACGATCTCGGCCAACCGGGCCTCACCCGGCCTGCACGACGCCGTCTTTCGCATCTATTCGGTCGAACCAGTGACGGGCGGGCTGAAGTAGCCAGGCAAAGCCCGGGGTGGCTGATTTGAAGGTCAGCAGGCGGCATTAGCGGGTCACATAACTCGTGGCCGGCCAAACATCCGAAAATACCGCCCCTTTGCCCTCCGTCATCCTGAGCGAAGAGAAGGATCCAAGCGGATAGCATTCGTCCGTCCTTACCCTTGGATCCTTCGCACGGCTCAGGATGACGGCACGAGTGTTTTTGCCTGCAGTATTAATTCGTCGGCTAGAACTTGAAACTGGCGCTGACCTCGAGCACAGCGGACACGATGGCGTAGGCGATCAGGCCGACGAAGGAGAAGGCGAAAAGGAGGACCGTGGTGGAGATGACGCTCGTCAGGGCGTGGAGCCGGCGGGTGTGGCGGGTGGCGTAGTTCCGGGCGATGTCGCGCAGACAAGGCGCGAGCTTGCCGGTGCTCTCACCCACGGCGAGGCGGTCCAGCATCAAGTCCGGGAAGAAACCGGTCTTGGTCAGCGACGCCGAGAGGCTGGCTCCTTCGAGTACCCGGTCGGTGGCGAGGTGCAGTTCCGCCTGCAACGTACGATTGGCCACGGTACGCTCGGTGAGTCGCAGGGCTTCGGCGGTAGGAATGCCGTTTTCCAGCAGCACGGCGAGGATCTGCGTGAAGTTGAGCAGGGCAGTCTCGAGTACAAATTCCCGGATGAAGAAGGTCTTCACCAGCCAGGCATCGGAGGTACGTCGGCCGGGCTCGGTCTGCCGCCAGCGCCAGAAAGCGATACCGGCGACGATGGCGATAGGGATCACGATCACGCCATAGTGCACCATGAACTGGGCGCTGCCCACGACGATGCGCGTGGCGAGCGGGAGCTTGCCGCCGAGCGAGGTCAGCAGGCCCTGCAGCTTCGGCAGAAGGAAGAAGATGAAGAACAGGACGACGCCAAAGGCGAGAAAGCAGACGAACACGGGATACACGAGCGCCGTGATCAGCCGCTGGCGCATTTCCTTTTCCTCGATGGAGTGTTCGATCAGACGCTGGAGCACATCGGTGAGATTGCCGGTGGCTTCGGCGGCACGGATAAGTGAAACCGTCTGCCGGTCAAAGGTCCCGGGAATCTGTTCCAAGGCCTGCGACAGGGGCAGACCGCCACTCAGCCGCTCCCAGACCGCCGCGCTCAGCAGGCGCAGGTTCTTCTCCTTCAAGCGCAGGCTGAGCAGGCGCACCGCTTCGCCGGCGGACAGGCCGCTCAAAGTGAGTTCGTGCAAAGCCTGGAGAAATGGCAGGTGTTCGCGCCGGGAGAGGGTGGAGAGATCCGCGGTGCCGGTCTTGGTTCCGGCCGGACCGGAGCGGGGTGCCGCGGCCAGATCATCGAGCTTCACCGGCTGAAGCTGCCGGCCGGCGAGGAGGCGCAGGGCCTCGCGCCGGCTGGTCGCATCCAGCACCGACTCGACCAGCTGGCCGGCGGAATCGCGGGCGGTGTAGCGGTAGCTTGGCATGCCGGTCAGTGGTCGGAGACCGTGATGACCCGCAGGACCTCGTCCAAAGTGGTGTGACCGGAGCGGACTTTTTCCCAGCCGGACTGCTGCAGGGAACGCATGCCGTGCTCCCGGGCGCAACGGGCGAGATTGCGGGTGGATTCGCGCCGGATGACGAGGTCGTGCAACTCGGGACTGGGCTCGAGGATTTCAAACAGGCCGATGCGGCCGCGAAAGCCGGTCTGGCGGCAGCGGTCGCAACCGACCGGGCCGGACAACTGGGCGACACCCTCTGCTTCGGCCTGATCCAGGCCGAGGATGGAAAGCGAGTCGCGGAGTTTGCCCGCCTCGATCGGGGCCGGGCGGGCGCAGTGTTCGCAGAGCCGGCGCACGAGTCGCTGGGCGATGACCAGCTCGACGGCCGAGGTGATCAGGAAGGGTTCGATGCCCATGTCGATCAGGCGCGTGATCGCGCCGGGGGCGTCATTGGTGTGCAGGGTGGAGAAGACCAGATGGCCAGTGAGCGAGGCGCGAATGGCGATGTCAGCGGTCTCGCGGTCGCGAACCTCGCCGACCATGATGACATCGGGGTCTTGCCGCAGGATGTGCCGCAGGGCACTGGCAAAGGTCAGGCCGATCTCAGGCCGGACCTGGATCTGGTTGGCGCCAGGCACCTCGTATTCGATGGGGTCTTCGACCGTGACGATGCGGAGGTCGGTGGAGTTGATCTGACGGAGAAAAGCGTTGAGCGAGGTGGATTTTCCCGAGCCGGTCGGGCCGGTCACCAAAATGATGCCATGGGGAAACTCGAGGACCCGCTTGATGGCGGCCTGTTCGGTAGAGTTCATGCCCAGCCGATCCATCGTGTAGGCCTCCCGGCGGAGGTTGAGCAGGCGCAGGCTCACGCTCTCGGCGTAGATGGTCGGGATGGTGGAGACCCGGATGTCGAGCGTGTTGCCCCCGGCCTTGAAGTTGATGCGCCCGTCCTGCGGCAGGCGTTTTTCCGAGATGTTGAGCCGCGCCATGATCTTGAGGCGCGAGATGACGGCATCCTGGTAGCGGATCAAATTGTCGGGCAGCGACACGGGGACAAGCAGGCCGTCGACGCGGTATCGGATGCGAAGCGCGCCTTCCTGCGGCTCGAAATGAATGTCGGTGGCGCCGTCCTCGATGGCTTGGGAAATGACATCGGTGACAAAGCGGACCACGGCGGCCTCCTCGTCGGCCTCGCCGTCCGCCGCCGCGACATTGACCGCGAGGTCGGGCAGGTCTTCGTCGCCCTCCAGGCTGCCCGCGCCCACGCCGTAGCTTTCGACGACCAGCTGGCTGATCCGGTCGGCCGGGGAGAGTGCCCAGCGCAGGGGGCGGGGCGTGAAGGTGGCAATCCAGTCAGCCATGACAGCGTCAGCCGGCCAGGTGGTGGCCAGCGTCAGGGTGCCCGGGGCCGACTCGGGGGAGACGATGGGTACGATCAGGAAATCCCGCACGAGCCGTGCCGGGAGAATGGGCAGGGCGTCCTGGTCCGGGCGCAGGTCGGTGATCACTGAGAGGCCCGTCGCGGCCTTGAGTTCCTGCAGAGCGGCCGCCTCGTCCACGCCCAGGGCGGTGGCGAAGGTGGCGAGCCGGCGGGCCCGCGAGGCCTCGGCAAGGGAGCGGATCTGCTCCTCCTTGAGCCGAGACCGCAGGGCAGCCGGCAGCACATCCTGATCGGTCGGCATGGCGGTCACTTCTTGGGTTCAATCCCCAAGGCGCTCTTCACCTGATTGCGCTGGTTCTTGGGGAATGCTTCCACCTGTTTTAACGCGGTAGCATTGTCGGCCGGCGTATTTGTGAGTACGGTGGGCCGGAGGAAGAAGACCAAATCGGTGCGAGTATCCTCCCGGCTGCGGCTGCCCAGGAGGTCGCCAATGATCGGGATGGGGCCGAGTCGGCTGGTGCTTTTGGACTTGGAGGTGCGCTGCAGGCCGCCGAGCACGATGATGTCCCCGCTGTTCGCGCTGACGAAAGACTCGGTCGAGCGGCGGCCGATCCGGGGCTGGTCGTTGCCGCCGATGCTCACATTGCCGAGGATATCGTTCACCTCCTGGGTGATCTCCAGTTGCACCGAGCCATCGGTCCCGATGAGCGGCTTCACCTTCAGGTCGATGCCGATATCCTTGTAGGTGACATTGCTGGAGAAACCACCAGCGGTGGAGGTGGTGCCGCCGACGGTGCCATTGTTGACGTAGTTGCTGACGATCGGCCTCTGCTCGCCGACGAAGATATGACCCTCCTTGTTGTGAGTGGTGATGATATTGGGCTGGCTGAGGATGGTGGCGTTGCTCTTGCGTGGGGTGGTGACGAGGTTGATCGCGGCGGAAAGGTCGTGAGTATCGGCCGTGAGGGTGGCGTTGGCGATGGTGCCGCCGGCGACCGAGCCATTGAATCCGACCAGTTTGCCTTCGGTAATCTGCAAGCCCAGGGCGCTGATGCCGGAGGTGGTGTTGTCGCCGAGGGTGACTTCCGCGATGACGACCTCGATGCGCACTTGAGCGAGGAGCACATCAATCTTGGCAACGAGTTCGTTGATGAGGCGCACATCATCCATGGTGCCGGATACCACGATGGAGTTGCTGCGCTCCTCGGGCAAAATGGTGAGCAGCGAGCTGAACTGGTTGGAGGAGTCGAGATTCAGCCCGAGGCTGGCGGCGGCAATGGCTGGGCTCGCGACGACGGGACCCGGAGTTGCCGTGGGCATGGCCGGGCCGGTTCCTGGAGTGGGCGCCCCGGCGACGACGGGCCGGAGGGCTTCCTGGCCGGAACTCTTCGCGGCGTTGTTCTGGCCGGAGACAAGCTGGCTGAGAATGGTGGCGACATCCTTGGCGGCGGCATGCTTGAGATTAATGACCTCATTACGTGTGTTTGGGTCGGACCGCACGTCGAGCTTGGCGATCAACTCATCGAAGAAGGCATGCTGGCGCGGGTCGCTGACGAGGATGATTTGGTTGGTGCGGTCGTCGGGACTATAGGAGGTGGCACTGCCGATTTGGTTTTGCAGAGGACCGCTAAACAGCGTGCGGATCTTGTTCACGACCTCACTGGCCTTGGCGCCCGAACGCAATTGATAGAACTTCGGCTGCATGCCGCCAAGAACCGGCTGGTCCAGCTTGGCGACGAGGGCCTCGACCCGCTGGAGGTTGCTGACGGAATCGGTGATGAGGGCGGCGTTGCTCTTATCGAAGAGCATGGGCTGCGCGCCGGCGGCCGGGTTGAGCAGGCCGTTGATCTGGGGCATGAACTCATTGATGCGCAGAAAAGTGAGTTGAAAGACCTTGCTGGCAATCCGGCCACTGGGGACAAGGCCGAGCGTCGAACCCTCAATGAATTCGGGCGCCTCGGATTTGGCGAGATTGAGCGGAGTGACCTTGAGAAAGCGCGTGCCCAAGGGAGTGATCGCGATGCCGTTGAGGTTCAGCAGGGTCTCGATGGCCTGGATGGCCTCCGCCTTGGTGACGCTCTCACGTTGCGTAAGGGTGATGGCGGCCGTCGGCAGGGCTTGCGGACGAAGCACGGTCTTGCCGGTCAAGCGTTCGATCAGGAATAGCACGCCATCGATGGGTTCATCCCGCAAGGTGATCGGCCCAAACATCCCATCGGACGTCATGGGAGCCGAGCCAGGCAAGGCAGACGGGCCAGGCAGGGCAGACGGCGAAGGCAAAGCAGCCGGGCCAGGGGTGGTAGGCAAGGCCGACGGGGAGGGCGGGGCAGAGGGGCCAGGCAGAGCCGACGGGGACGGCGGGGTAGGCTGGGCATGGGCCGGTTGGAGGAAGCCGGCCAGGACCAGCGTCAGTATGGCCCGCCTAGGACCCCGGGTTAGTGAGAGAATGCAGGCTGGGAGGGAGTCGATTAGGTTAAGCACGGGGGATGGATAGTAAGCGGCCCAAACGTCCGACAAGCATGGCAACTGCTTGCTCCAATTGCAGTCAAATTGTTTGCCGGGGGTCTAGGGAAGACGGGAATCAGTCAATGGGGTTTCAACCAGCTTGGAAAACAGGGGGTTGGGACCATCGGCCTCCCCCAGTCGTATGATGTCGGTTTTAGTGGCCAGACGACACGCCCCGCCCTGACGGGCACCCCTCTTCATAGAGGGGATTTTCGTCGGTTGATTATTTGGTCCCCTCTATGAAGTGGGAATCATGCGATCGGATTAGGTGGAACGCGGCCTCTGGACGCGTTTCCTCCTCCGTGTATCCTGCGAACCCGTCCGGAGGCCGGGTTCCACCATTTAGTCCGGACACCCGCGAATGACGCCGAGCCTATGGCTGATAACACTACCCATCCCACATCACTACTGTTACGAAGCCACCGTGCCCGGGGCTGGCGAACTGGCTTGATCGGCTTTCTGAATGCCCAGCTTTTCCATCAACTCGTAGAAAGTGGGCCGGCTGATCCCCAACTCGTTGGCCGCGGCGGTGATCTTGCCCGAATGCCGGCGCAAGGCTGCCTGCAACAGGTCGCGCTCCAGCGACTCCCGCGCGGCCTTGAGCGTGGTGGTGCCTGAGGCGGTTGCATCGCCCAGCTCGAGGTCCAAGGCACTGAGCCGCTTGCCGGAGCCCATGATCACCGCCCGACGGACGCGATTCTGTAATTCACGGACGTTGCCCGGCCAGGGATGATTTTGGACGGCGCGCACGGCTTCCTGCGAAAAAACCAGCCCGTTTTTTGCGCTCTCCCGGGCGGATTGCTGCAAAAATGCATTGGCGAGCAGAATGATATCGCCGCCCCGCTCGCGCAGCGGCGGCAGGACGATTTGCACGACGGCCAGGCGGTAGAAAAGATCCTCGCGAAACTTGCCCTCCGCCATGCCTTTTTTCAGGTCGACGTGGGTGGCGGCAACAACGCGCGTGTCGACCGGGATTTCCTGCCGGCCGCCGACCCGCTCGATGCATCGTTCCTGGAGAAAACGGAGCAGCTTGACCTGGATCGGGAGCGGGATTTCCCCGATTTCATCAAGGAAAAGGGTGCCGCCGGTGGCGCTTTCGATCCGGCCCTTGCGCTGGACATGGGCCCCGGTAAACGCGCCCTTCTCATGGCCGAACAATTCGCTTTCCATCAGCGTCTCGGGGATGGCGCTGCAATTGATGGCCACAAAGGGCCCGGTCCGCCGGGCGCTGCGCTGGTGGATGGAGCGAGCCGTCATTTCCTTGCCTGTGCCGCTCTCTCCCAGAATGAGAACGGGGGCGTCGACCGTCGCCACTTTGCGGATGGACTCGAACAGGGTCTCCATCCGCGAACTGGTACCGAGAATCCCGTCAAAGGATTCACGATCCATCAGCTTTTGCATGTCCCGAAACTCGCGCTCCAACAGAGCCACGTGGAAGCACCTTTTCAGGAGCAATTTCAACTCCTCCATCACGACCGGCTTGCCGAGAAAATCATAGGCGCCAGATCCGACCGCCTGCAGGGCGTTGGTCTTTTCAGCCTGGCCGGAGATGATCACGATCTTGGCCAGCGGGTCGAGTGCGAGCAGCTGGGTCAGCGTGGCCAAACCCTCGTCGGGCGACGCCGGATTGGGCGGCAGGCCCAGGTCGAGCAGGACCACCGCGGGCCGGATGGACTGGAACAAAGTCACCGCCGAGGCCCGGTCGCCCGCCTGCGCAATTTCATAGTCGCGGGCGAGGGCCCATTTCATCTGGGTGCGGATTTCCTCGTCGTCGTCGACGATCAATAGCGCGGGTTTCATCAGGAGAGGCGGGGAGTGGAGGGCGGAGGGCGGGGTGGGGCGGAGGCTAGGATCGGGGTGGGTTTACGGCCAGCGTGAATTTAATGAAGTCGCCACGAAAGGGACAAAACACATGAAAAAGGAATTGGGGAAGATTGGGGCCATAGCGTTTATTGGATATGGTGTTGGAAAAATCGGCAATGTAGGTCGGGCTTTATGCCCGACGTTCAGAACGCTGTCGGGGACAAACCCCGACCTACACCTAGCAAGCTTAGGTACTAAGCAGGAGCCGACGGGGCCCTGAGCGAAGTCGATGGGCTAATTTCCGCTAATCGGCGCTCATGCAGAAAATATTGGATATTCGTCCGGATGTTTTTGTTCACCGATCAGGTGAACCGGTTTGGACCTCGGTTCCTTTCCTATTCCTTAATTAGCGTGTATTAGCGTGTACTAGCGGTTACTCAGGCGAGTTTTTTGTCTCATGCGGAGCCGATCGGCAAAAACACCCGGAAAGTGGTGCCCGTCCCCACGGTGCTTTCAACGGTAATCCTTCCCCCATGGGCCTCAATGATCATCTTGCTCTGAAACATGCCGATGCCGAGACCGCTGCTCTTGGTCGTTTGGAACGGTCGGAACAGGGAGCGCGCGAGAAACTCGGGGGGAATGCCCCCACCGTTGTCCGCGGCCTCGAGCACTGCCCAGTTCCCGATGCGGGTGGTCGAGAGGCGCAGCCGGCCGGATTTGGTGCAGGCCTCGCGGGCGTTGAGCACCAGGTTGGTCACCACTTTGGCAAATTGTTCCCGATCGAGTGGCAGGCGAGGCAGGGTTCCGGGCACCGCTTCGATCATGAAGTCTGGGTTGGAGGTAAAGGCGGTCAGGACCTCCGCCACGACCGCGTTCAGGTCCGTGTCGACGGACGAGATCTTCAATTCGGAGCGCAGCTGGCTGAGCCGGCTGATCAGGTTGTTAATGTGCGCCACGGACTTGCCCATGCCCCGCAGCGCATCTTCGCGGAATGCCGGGTCATCGAAATGATCCGGCAGGTTTTGCAGCATCAGGTTGAGGGTCGAGGCAGCATTCTTGAGGTCATGCACGAAAAAAGCGGCCATCGTCTGGAAGGCCTCGTGCTCACGCGCCTGGAGTAATTTTTGCGAGAGCCGGACGTTCAGCAAACCAGATGCAACCTGGTCGCCAATTGATTTGAGCAGATCGATGTCCTGTTCCGTGAAGGCCATCCCGGAGACCCGGTCCCCGAGGATGAGGATCGCCAGAACCTCCCCGCCATGGACCAGAGGGACGCAGATTCGGGTGCTACCCTTGTGAAATTCATCCGGATGACAGCGCCGCAAGGGGACTGCCCAATCGTCGGTGCTGGCTTCAATATCCACCGGTTCAGGATGGGCTCGCAGGAACTGGAGAACGGTGGCGGTTTCCTCCTTGTTCGGTTGCAGGCCGCCGGCCTGACGGTCGGTCAACGAACTGGAGGCCGCAAAGATGAGTTCCTCCCGGCCCTCGTCGACCAGCCAGAAGCTGACCGACAGTGCTTGAAAAATGTCGGCGGTGAGCCGGACCACCGCCCGGCAGTATTCAGTCTGCTCGACCCGTGAGGCTGTACCTTCGGTGAATTTCCGCCACACCTGCCGGTAATCATGGATCGGGCGCTGGAAATGACGGCTGACGAAACGGCGGAGGTAAAGACGTACCCGGTCCGACTGCAGCAGCACGGTCAGGAGGACCAGCAGGACGAGCACGATAAGCGCCTTGAGCGCGAAGGACGAATCCCCGCCCAGATAGGTGACAATCTTGGCGAGCACCCCGACGATCAACAGGTAGATGCCGGCCAGCAGGACGGTCACCGATCCTTGCAGCATCGATTGGGAAGGGTAGACATCCAACGGGAAATGCCCGGCGCGGAACAGCGACCGGAGAATCAGCAGGCAGGCAACGATCAAGGCACCGGAGTGCAGGACGCCAAACGAAGGATCAAGGCCCCGAAAAAGGACGGTCTGGCTGGCCGTGTAGAGCCGGACAAGCCAGAGCAGTCCGACCCCCAGCAGCATGAACTTGATCCGCCAACGAACGGTGCCGACCGCGGCACGGAATGTCCTTTCCAGGTTCATCAGCACCAGGATCGCGGCGATGAGCTGGACGAGGTACAGCATGCTACCGGCCGCCCCGATCCGAAATTGCAGGAGCCGGTTGTCGGGGCCCACGCTCGTCGACACGAGTAGGGTTGAGCTGAACAGCAGCACGGCGCCGACGGGCACCAGGAAAACCACGATAAGTCCCAAGGCCCAGCGGCGGAGAAACTCTTGGGCATTGCCGCGGGCGTAAGTCAGGCTGAAGAGAAGCCAGAATCCCGGCAGCAGGCAGGCGGCCGACAAACC
>JANYDW010000056.1 GCA_025363455.1 Oleiharenicola sp.
GTAGGGCGGGGTCTCCGAACCCCGCCATCCCCACGCAAGGCGGGGTTCGGAGACCCCGCCCTACAAAAACCAGCCGTGGCCAGGTTTTTCATTCCGGTAATCCCGGCCGCTTGCGGGCGATCGCGACCTGGGCGGGTGTGACCGGCACGGTGATTGGCACGGCGGCGAAACGCTGGCGCACGTAGCTGGCGACGGCGGCGATCTCAGCATCGCTCAAGTGGTCCTGTGGCGCCATGTCATTGCTGTACGCATTGGCGGCCTCGCCGAGGATGGCCGAGCCACGGAGAATCAGCGAAAGCAAGGGCTGCGGGTCCGCCGCGGAAATCCAACCGCTGCCTACAATCTGGGGCTGGAGGTTCGGCACCCCGTAACCGTCGGCCATGTGGCAGGTCGCGCAGGTTTTCGAAAAAATCTCCTCACCCTGCTTGAGCAGGGCGGCGGAATCAAGGGTAGGGGCCGAGCTTGCTCGGTCCTGTGCGGGTGGCGTTGCGGGTGCAGGAGAGGACCGAGCGAGCTCGGCCCCTACTGAAGAAGGCGGTGTTTCCTTTGCATGCGAAGCGGCGTCCGGCGACTCTTGTTTCGAGCACGCTGCCAGCAGGAGAATCAGGACGACTCCCGTGACCCGTTTCACTTGCCAGTGTAGACGATGCGCCAGATGCTGCCGGCCTGCGAGTCGCCGATGTAGAGGGAGCCGTCGGGACCGACCGCCACGCCGTTGGGGCGGTGCTTGGCGTCGCGGGGCGACTTCAGTTCGGCGGTGGTGCCCGAGAAGCCGTCGATAAAGGTCTCATACTCGCCAGTCGGCATACCTTTCGCGTTAAACGGAATGAAGACGACCTTGTAGCCTTTTTGCGGCTTGGGCGCGCGGTTCCAAGAACCCTGAAAGGCGAGGAAGGCGCCGTTCTTATATTTCGCCGGAAACTGCGTGCCGGTGTAGAAGGCGAGCTGCATGGGGGACCAGTGCGCGGGGAAACCGATGAGCGGGTCGGGGTACTTGCCAGGCTCGGCCAGCTTCTTGCCGTCGCCGCCGTATTCTGGGTTCACCTTCCGCTGCTTCGCGGTCGGGTCCCAGTAGGTGAAGGGCCAGCCGAAATTGGCGCCGTCGACCAGCTCGTGGAGGACCTCGGAAGGATTCTCGGCGTTGTCGTCGTCGGTGTAAAACTGTGGGGCCACGACGTTGAGCTGGTCGCGGCCGTGGATGCCCACGAAAAGCTTCCCGTTGACGGGATTCAGCGCGATGGTCGTCGAGTGGCGGTGGCCGGTGGAGAAGTGGTAGCCGTCGGCCTGGGTCTGCTCGAGCTTGTCCGGGTCGTAGCGCCAGTAGCCGCCGTGCGTCTTGAGAAACTCGGTGGGATCTTCGCCGGTGGCCCCGAGCGCGCGGTCCTTCTTGCCGCCGTAGGCGTTGGAGGGCGACCCGGTCTCGACGTAAAGCTGGCCATCCGCGCCGAAGGCGAGGGCCTTGGCCTCGTGCTGGTGGCCGTTGGGCAGGTCGTGGATGACGCGTTGCGGCTCGCCGGCGGGCACCAGTTCGCCCGGGGTGAGCTTGTAGCGGAAAACGTGGTCGTCAGTGGACTCGTAGAGCCAGCCGTTGTGCAGGGCGATGCCGGTGCCGCCGCCGCTGCCAAATTCCTTGATGACATCGGCCTTGCCGTCGCCATCGGTGTCGCGGAGGGCGTAGATGCCCGCCTTGGCCGTCTTGGCGTAGATGTCGCCGTTGGCAGCGACGGCGATGTTGCGCAGGCCTTTTAATTTGTCGGCGACGACGATCACCTGGAAACCGGCGGGTACGGTGAGGCCGTCGTTGTCGGGGGCGGTGGTCAGGGCGCTGCGGGCGAGGGTGGCCAGCAGGAGCGAGGCGAGCAGGGCAGGGGTCTTTTTCATGCGTCACGCGAAACTGGCCAAAAACGCCCCGGAAGCAAGTGCCGGCCGGGTCATGTTTGTCATTGCGAGGAGTTCCGTCCTGCGGGAAGACGAAGCAATCCAGTCTGGCTGGATCGCCACGGCCGGCTACGCCGGTCTCGCGATGACAAGTCAAATTGGGGCACCACTGAGCGGAGAATAGGCTCGCCTCGACCCGGGTGTTGCGGGATGCCTTTCGGCCTATGTCCAACTGGGAATACAAGAGCATCAGCAGCGGCAAGGGCGGGTTTGCGAGCCCGGCGCTGATGGAAAAATTTCTTAACGACCTCGGGCAGGAAAACTGGGAGATCATCAGCTTCCACCAGCCGCCCGATAACGCCATGGCCTTCACCGGCCTGGCGCGCCGCACCGCGCAGAAGGACTGGACCCTGGAGGATGCCGTCAAGGCGGCCGCCCGCGTCGAGGCCGACAAGCTTCGGGCGGAATTCGAGGCCAAGTTCAAGGCCGGCTCCGGCACGGCCGCCCCCGCCGAGGAGGAGGGCGAGACCTTCCTCGCCGACGAGAAGCCCGGCACCGAGGGCAGCATCCGTCGCCTGCGCGACATCTCGCGCGACGACGACCTCGACGCCCCTGAGGAGGAGGCCGGCGCGGCCCCCAAGGACGACTGGGACAAGCTCGCGTCCGAGGATGAGTTGCCGACTTTCTTCGACGCGTTGCGTCCGCATATGCGCCGCAACCAGCGCGGCCCCGGCATGAGCGTGGGTCTCGACCAACTGGCCAAGAAGTGGTCGCTCGACGAGTCCGACCTCAAGGGCGCGCTCGTGGAGTGCGGCCTCCAGATCCCGGCCGACGAAAACGCCAAGCCGGTCTACGCCGAATACGAGGGCGAGCTGTACTGGGTGAACATCAACCGCCGCGGCGAGATCTGGATCAACCTGCGCGACAAACCGCAGCCGGTCTTCCGCGTCGTACAAGCCAAGCGCGTCGAAGGCCAGGAAGAGCCGGCCGCGACTGAAGCTGTAGGAGGGGGTTTACCCCCCGAGGGTCAGAGTCAGGGTGATCCTTCCGCCCAACCGACCCATTTCGTCCCCCGCGAGCAGCGGCAGCAGAATCAACGGCAGCCGCAGGAGCAACGCGCCCCGTCCGGCCCCAAGACCTTCCTCGACAAGATCCGTGGCATGATGCGCCGCAACCGGCGCGGCCACGGCATGTCAGGCAGCTTTCAGTACCTCACCAAGGCGCTGAAGACCGACGAGGCCGGCCTGCTCACGCAGCTCGGCGAACACGGCCTGACGCTGGTCGAGGGCCAGCCGCCGGTGGAAACCACCGCGGGTGATTTTGTCTACTGGCTCAACAAAAACAACCGGGGCGAGATCTGGATCAACGCGGAGCTCAAGCGCCGGGGCGGCACGGAGGCGGGAGACGGGAGGCCGGAGGCGGGATCGACCCCTGATTCAGCTCCCGCGCCGGTTGACGCGTCTGCGCCGGTTGAAAACGCGGGAGGGGGTTTATCCCCCGACGAGAAATCCACGCCGACCTCAACCTTGCCGCCCGAGAACACCCTGACCGCCGTCCGTCTCCTCATGCAGCCGAAGAAGCGCGGCGAGGGCGTGACCGCGTTGGTGAGCGAACTCGCCGAAAAACTGGAGAAGACACCGGAGGTCATGACGGCCGCGCTGGCCGCCGCCGGACTGACCCCGCCCGAGACGCCAAAGGGCAAGCCCACATTCGCCGAGCACGGCGGCGAACTCTACTGGCTCAACTTGAGCGCCAAAGGTGATCTCTGGCTCAACGCCAAGTCGTCCGCCGCCACGAAGAAGTCGAAGGCAAATAAGTCCGACGAGTAGGTCTCACGCCGTTGGTCCGGCGGTTTTGGCCGGGACGACTATGTTCTGGTGAAACGGCGCGAGTGCGGTGCGCTGATCGGCGATGAGCCGGTCCGAGCGGCAACGGGGCAGCTTGCTCGCGCTGGCGGCCTGGTGCTGCTCCGTTGCCCAGCGCGCAAAGACTCCGGGCATGACTAGCCGCACTTGGGGCGGGCCGAGCACGTTCTTCGTGCGCCAGATGGCGCAGTCGGGATTGCGCCGGCACAGTTCAGCCTCCAGCTGTGGCCCGAGCACGTTGGCCAGTAGGTCGTCATCGAGTGCGTCTGCAACTCCAGCCACCACTCGTGAACGTTGGTGACCTGGCCGGCGGCGACGCGCTGCTCGTACGGCGCGACCCATTGAGACCGGCGTTGGCGCCGCGCCGAACGCGACACGGGTTTCCCCGAAAAAAGCGGTAAGCCGGCGGCTATGGGGTTGCCGCCAGCGCGCGGGTCCAGCATTCAAAACTCATGTCTGTCCTGCCGCCCGTCATTTTCGAGGATGAGTGCCTGATCGCGTTCGACAAGCCGAGCGGTCTGGCGGTCGCGGCGGAGCGTGGCCACCCGCCGGGCGAAAATCTGATGCACGCGGTGCAGGAAAAAATGGGCCGGGACGTGACCCTGGTCCACCGGATCGACGCTGACACGAGCGGGCTGGTGTTGTGCGCGAAGACCAAGGTCGCGCTGGATTTCCTGAGCGGGCAGTTCCAGTCGAAGACGGTGGTCAAGCGCTACGCGGCACTCACGGTGGGCGTGCCGAAGGAGGATGAATTCATCGTGGACCTTGTCATAAAAGAGGATGAGGCCCGGCCGGGGGTCATGTGCGTGGTGAAGAAGCACGGCAAGGCGAGCGTGACCGAGTTCTCGGTGCAGGAGAAATTTCCCCAGCCGGGGGGGCGGTCGAGCCTGGCGCTGGTGGAGTGCCGCCCATTGACCGGCCGGCCGCACCAGATCCGCTTGCACCTCTCGGTGTCGGGGGCCCCGATCCTGAATGACCCGCTCTACGGCGATGAGACGCGGCTGCTGCTTTCGGACCTCAAGCGCGGCTACAAGGGCCGGGACGACGAGCGGCCACTCATCAACCGGCTGGCGCTGCATGCGGCGGCGCTGACCTTCACGCACCCGGTTTCCCGCGAAAAGACGACGCTCAGCGCGGCCCGCCCCAAGGATTTCGAGGTGGCCTTGAAATACCTGCAGAAATTCACCCGACGATAAAAGCGTTGTCCGGACCGCCTCCCGACCCTAAGCCCTGTGTCCCCAAGACCGCAATGAGCGCGAACCCCATCCCCTCCCTGAATCCCTGGTTTCCGCCGGCCGCCGCCGGCACCCCTCCGCCCAGACCCTTGCGGGCCATTGGGATCGTCGGTTCCGGCAAGACCGGCATCGGCATCGCGCATCTGTGCGCGACCAAAACCCTCGGCGTGATCATGCACGACAGCATCGCGGGCGCGCTGACCCAGGGCGTCGAGAACATCCGTGGCCTGTTCCGCGCCGCGGAGGAGCGTCACGAGATCACCCATGCGGCCGCGCACAAGGCGATGGGCGGCATCGGCATCTCCACCAGCGTGGATGACATGGAATTCTGCGACATCATCGTCGACACCCTCACCGAGGACGCGGCGTCGAAGCGCACCCGGTTCGCCGATTTCGCGCGCGTCATGCCGCCGGACGCGATCCTGGCTTCGTGCGCGTCGGAGGAAGGCCTGGAGGAACTTTTCGCCGGCACGGCCTCGCCCACCCGGGTGATCGGCCTGAGTTTTTTCGATCCGGTCGAGTCATCGCGCCAGATTCAGATCACCATTGGCTCACAAACATCGCGGCTGACCGTGGAGCGCGTGCTGGCCTTGGTCAACACCCTGGGCAAGACCCCGGTGGTCAAGGGCAAACCGCGTTCCGGCGCCTGAGGGCTCGCGGAGAAATGCGTTGCAGTCCGGGGTGGATTACGGGCTAATTTTGGGCATACTTCACCCATGGCCCGCGTTGCCACTCTCAACAAAGAACAGAAGCGCCACCTGCTGGTGACGATGTTGGAAAGCCGCCATGGCGATCTCCGCGAGGAGAGCCTGAATCGGCAGGGCAAGGGCCATTTCCATGTGTCGGGCCGCGGCCACGAGTCGTTGGCGGCGGTCGGGGCTCAGTTGCGCGACGGTGATTTTTTGCTGCCGTACTACCGCGATCGCGGTCTGTGCATGGGGCGGGGGATGACCACCCGGCACCTCGCCATGGAATATTTCGCCAAGCGCGACTCGGCCTCGCGCGGCCGCATGATGCCCTCGCACTATTGCTCGCGGGAACTGAACATCGTGAGCGTGCCGACCCCGACCGGGTCACAGCTGCTGCCGGCCTGCGGCATCGCCTGGGGCCTGCAGCTCGACCAGAAGGACGGGGTCGTGGTCACGTGCATCGGCGACGCCGCGACACGCCAGGGCGATTTCTACGAGGCATTAAGCTTTGCCCTGGAGAAGAAGCTGCCCGTGCTGTTCCTCGTCGAGGACAACGGTTACGGCATCTCGACCCCTACCCGGCGGACCAACCCGATGGCACTGCAGGTTTTCAACCCGGCGCAGTGGCAGATGGTGGACGGATCGGACCCGCTCGCGGTGCACGCCGCCACGCAGCAGTCGCTGGCGAAACTCCGCTCCGGCGACGGCCCGGAGTTCCTCTGGGTGAGGATGGAGCGGCTTTCCAGCCACACCAGCTCCGACGACCACACGCTTTACCGCTCGAAGGAGGACATCGCCTCGCTCGACCAGCGCGACCCCGTCCGGTTGCTGAAGCAGCAGATGATCAAGGACGGCGAACTGACCGACAAGGAATTCGAGAAACTGGAGTCCGAGCTGAAGGAGAAAGTCCGCAAGGATTACGCCGTCGCGGAGAAGGCCGAGAACCCGCGCGCCGACGAGCTAATGGTGGAATCGACCGGCGCCCCGCCCGAGCTGGCCGCCGAGCTGTTCAAGGCCGGCAAATACCGCATGGGCGACCTGCTCAACCGCACGCTGCGCGCCGGGCTCGACGCCGACCACGGCCGCATGATCTTCGGTGAGGATGTCGAGGACCCCAAGGGCGGCGTGTTCCGGCTGACCCAGAAGCTGTCCACCGATTTTCCCGCGCAGGTCTTCAATTCCCCGCTGGCCGAGTCCACCATCATCGGCGTGGGCGGCGGGCTCGCCCTCTACGGCCGGCGGCCGGTGTTCGAGATCCAGTTCATCGACTTCATCTACCCCGGCTTCAACCAGCTCGTCTCCAACCTGGCCAACCTGCGCTGGCGCACCAACGGCGAGTGGAAGGTGCCGGCGGTGTTCTACGCCCCCTACGGCGCGTACCTGCCGGGCGGCGCGCTCTGGCACTCGCAGGCCAACGAGTCGGTCTTCGCGCATTTCCCGGGCATCAACATCGTCATTCCCTCCACGCCGGAAGACGCCGCCGGCCTCCTGTGGACCGCGATGCACGGCGAGGACATCACCCTGTTCCTCGTGCCCAAGCACATGCTCTGGGCCGAGCGCGAGGTCAGCGAGGCCATCGCGGCCATCCCCCTCGGCTCCGCCCGCCGGATGAAGGAGGGTATCGACGTGACCGTGGTGGCTTGGGGTAACACGGTCGAAAAATCGCTGGAAGCGATGGCGATGCTTAAGGACGAGGCGTCGGTGGAGCTCATCGACCTGCGATCCATCGTCCCGTGGGACAAGGCGGCGGTCGAGGAATCCGTCCGCAAGACCGGCCGCCTGGTCATCGTGCAGGAGGACACGGAGAATTGCTCCGTCGGCCAGATGATCGTCACGCACCTCATGAGCCAGCCCGAACTTTGGGCGGCGCTGAAAGCCCCGCCGGTGCTCGTCTCGAAGGGCAACGTGATGATCGGCTACAACCCCATCTACGAATACGCCGCGTTGCCCGACGCCCCGCGGGTCCGTGACGCCATCCGACGCACCGTGGCGATCAATGTTGCCCGCGGTGAGGGGATCGAGCAGCTCGCCCATTTGTCGGCGGCGGGCGGGAGTTTGCCGGCCGACGGGTCGGGGCATAAAGGCCCTCCTTCAGTCGAGCACCACGGTCCGCAGAGCATTCTCGTGTCCGGCACCAACGATATCATCGTCCATGTGCCGATCATGGGCGAGGGCCTGCGCTCGGCCCGCGTGGTCACCCTCAACAAGAAACCCGGCGATGCCGTGCGGCTCGATGAGGTGCTGTGCGAACTCGAGACCGACAAAGCGGTCTACCCGGTCGAGTCCTCCTTCGCCGGCACCTTCAAGTCGTGGTCGATCAAGGTTGATGACACGGTGCTGATCGGGCAGGAAATCGCCCTGGTGACCGGCGATGCTGCGAGCGTGGCCGGGCTGGTCAGTGCCGCGCCGGCGAAAAAGGATGCTTCTGTTATCACGGCCGCGCAGGCTGCCAAGTCCACCGTCCCGGCCACTGTCGTTTCCTCAACCCTTCCGCCTATGCAAGGCAACGTCCGCCCGCCCGCTCTTTCCCCCGCGATCACCCGGCGGCTCGACACGGTCGTCCCCGCCAACCTGCTCATGGACTGCCGCTGGGAGGGGATCCGCCGCGCGCGCGAGCAGGCCAAGACCCAGCACGGGAAGGCGGCGGCTTCGCCTTCGGCCATGATGGCGTGGTGTGTGACCCGCACGATGGAGCAGCACGCCGGTTTCCGCCGCGTGGTGAACAAGGACGCGATCATTCACGAGTTGACGGACTTCGACCTCGGCGTGGCGGTGGCGCTGGCCGGCGACCGCCTCGGCACCGCCGCCATCACCGGGGCCAACAAGCTGGGTTGGGCGGATTTTGTCGCCGCCTACGGTCGCGCGATCGAGGAGACCCGGGCCGGCAAGATGACCGAGGTGCAGGCGCCGTTGAACATCTCGAGCCTCGGCGCCTTTGGCGTCGAGAACGCGACCCCCATCGTGGTGCCGCCGGCCATGAGCACGCTGTTCATCGGTTCCGCCCATGAGAAGATGATCAAGGACGGCGGCGTCGTTTACCCCATGGAGGTGGTGACCCTCTCACTCACGTTCGACCACCGGGTGGTGAATGGCGCCGGCGCGGCGGCGTTCATGATGGAGCTGAAGAAGCAGTTTGAGACCTTCAAGCTGCCAGGTTGAGGGAAATTCCTTCGCTTGTCATTGCGAGGAGTCCCGCGTCAGAGGGACGAGGAAGCAATCCAGTCCCTCGACGGGCTCGAGACCTTGAGTTTGTCGAAACGGCTGGATCGCCACGGTCCGCATTTGCGGACCTCGCGATGACATGAATGGAATGGCCCGTGGGAAATACTCGACGGGAGGACTTTTCCAAGTAGGCTGGCTGCGCCCCTGGGCTAGGGCCGGCCCGGTGGTATCATGACTGACCACGCACAATCCACGAAGGTGGAGCCGGCCTCCGTTAAAACGCTGAACATACTCTTGATCGAGGATGACGCCCGTTGGCGGACCTGGGTTGAGGCGCACCTCGAGTCGGCGGGACATGCGGTCCATTCCGCCGCGGAGGGTGTCACCGGGCTGGACCTGGCGGAAAAACTGAGCCCCGATGTCATCCTCTGCGATATTGAGATGCCGCGGCTGGACGGCTTCGGGGTGTTGGAGGAGGTCAGGAAACATGCCCGCCTGGCCAGCATCCCGTTTATTTTCCTCACTTCGCGCAATGCGCGGGTCGACCAGCGCAAGGGCATGGTGCTGGGCGCCGACGACTATATCACCAAACCGTTCTCCCGGGAGGAGCTGCTCGCGAGCATCGCCGGGGTGCTGGGCAAGCATGCCGCCCTGTCCAAGCGGTTGCAGCACTACAGCGAGGAATACCACCGCGAACTCGCCGCGCCGTGGGCGCACGAGCTGCTCACCCCGCTCAACGGCATCCTCGGCATCGCCTCGATGCTCGAGGCCGAGGCGGGGGCGGTCTCCCCCGCCGAGTTGCGCGAGCTGGCCCGCTCCATCAATGCCAGCGCCCGGCGCCAGCAGGTGCTGGCCCGCAAGCTGGTGCAGTATTTCCAGCTCGAGCAGCTCAAGGAATACGGCTGGAGCGACCCCACCGCGGCCGTCGAGGCCGGCAGCGGCATCGAGGACGAGGTCATCGGCGTCGCCGAGCGGGCCGGCCGTTCCGCGGACCTGCGCCTGGACTGCGCGCGCGCGGCCGTGGGCATCAGCCCGCAGTGGCTGCGGGCCGCGGCGGGCGAACTGGCGGACAACGCCTTCAAGTTCTCCCCGAAAGGGACCCCGGTCACGATCACAGCCAGCATGGTGGACGGACTTTACCGGATCGAGGTGACCGACCGGGGTGCGGGCATGACGGCGGCCGAACGCTCAGCCATCGCGGCGTTCCGGCAATTCGACCGGGCCCGGCGCGAACAGCAGGGCATGGGCCTCGGGCTGGCGATTGTGGGCAATGTGGCACGGCTGCACCGGGGCTCGTTCGGCCTGGAACCCGGTCCGGATGGCACGGGAGTGCGCGCCATCGTGGAGCTGCCGCTGGCGGAGTGAGGGCGGTTATGATTGCGAATGTGGGAGGGGCTTTATGCCCCGACTTCACCGGCGGAGAAGGCTCATGTCGGGGCATAAAGCCCCTCCTACGCTCAAGGCACCTGGCCCAAACAGAAGTTGAAGGAGTGCCGCAGTCATCTGTTCGACTGCGGACGTTGCGAACAGCGGCTTGCGGCCGGGCTGATTTTGGGGAATGGTGCGCCACCCCTTATGAATCCCCCCATTGTTTTCCCCCACGTTTCGCGTCGCAGGTTTCTCGGTCAGGTGTCCGCGGCCGGAGCACTGGCGCTCGCGCCGCGCTCGCTTTTTTCCGCCGAGCCACCGGCCCGGAAACTCGGCGTCGCCCTCGTGGGCCTCGGCAGCTACAGCACGGGCCAGCTCGGGCCGGCGCTGAAGCTCACGCAAAACTGCCGGTTGGCGGGCGTCGTCACGGGCTCGCGCGACAAGGGGCTCAAGTGGGCGAAGGATTTCGGTTTCCCCGAGACCAGCATCTACGGCTACGAGACGATGGCCCGGCTGGCGGACAACAAGGACATCGACATCGTCTATGTCGTCACGCCAAACGCCCTGCATAAGGACCATGTGATCGCCGCCGCCAAGGCAGGCAAGCACGTCATCACCGAGAAGCCGATGGCCAACTCCGTGGCCGACTGCGATGCCATGATCGCGGCGTGCAAGAAGGCGGGCGTGAAGCTGTCGGTCGGCTACCGGCTGCACTTTGATCCGTTCCATGAGGAATTGCGCCGGCTGGCGCGGACCTCCGAGTTCGGGCCATTCACGAAAATGTCGGGGGGATTTGCTTTCATCATGGACCGGCCCCAGTGGCGGGCGGAGAAAAAGTTGGCCGGCGGCGGGCCGCTGATGGACCTCGGTGTGTATGTGCTGCAGGAAACCCTGATGGCGACGGGCGAGGTCCCGCCGGTGGCGATCACCGCGCACGAACTGCCGAAGAAGCGCCCGGATTTTTTCGTCGACGTCGAGGAGAGCCTCATGTGGACGATGGAGTTCGCCAACGGCGCGAAGTGCGAGGGCTACACCAGCTACAACGACAACCGGAACGATTTCCGCGCCGAGGCCGCGGGCGGCTGGTACGAGGTCAGCCCGGCCTTCAGCTACCGCGGCATCTCGGCCAAGACGAGCCGCGGACCGGTGGTTGCCACCGGGCTCCCCAGCCAGCAGGCGCTGCAGATCGATGCTTTTGCACAGTGTGTCCGCGACAACCTCCCGAGCATTGTCCCCGGCGAGATGGGCCGCCGCGACATGGTCATGGTCGAGGCGATCTACGCCTCCGCCGCAGCCGGCGGGAAGCGGGTTGAGGTGAAGGTGTAGGGCGCCTTGAGGTTGATGAAAATCTGCCCCGGTTCGTCTATTCTGACAACATTGCCGGCCGCAAACTACAAAGACCCTGTTCGCTCGGCTCGAACTACTTCTCGACCGAAATCTGCTGAATCAGCCCAGAGGCATCTACTTTCAGAATCATGCTCCAATCCTTTCGCTTGAAACCAGTGGTGCGTCCATTGGTTTCTACTGGCGCATCATATTCACCTCTCACTCGATACTGGCCTGGCCAGCCTGGCACTTCCTCTGGAGAACCCAGGACAATGACATTCGATCCGTAGAAATTTGAGCGAGCGTAGGACGCCATCGCGGCAATCTGGCGCTTCAGTTTGATCTGCTCTTCCATCTCCATTTCTTGCTTCTTAACCGCCAGGCGACGGGCTTCATCCCGGGCGGTTTTCGCCTCATTCAAGGCATCGTTTCCGATCTGCGTCTCCCGGCCAATCGCGTTATGCTGTCGGGCTTTTCTGAACGCGGCATCCTGTTTTTGGTCGGCGGCCACTTCCACATTGGGCACAGGAATTTCGTTGAGCTTCTTCTGTATCTCCGGGGGCAGGGCCTCCAGCGGAAGCATTTTGACCTGACTGCCCACCTTCAGCATGGCTTTGCGGGTCACGGTATTGAAGGACTTCACCTCGGCGCCGCTGATGGGCTTCGCGGTGCCTGGAGGCGTAAACTCTGGACAGGGCAAGGACGTCTCAACCACCGCGGCATAGGACGAAGCCGCGATAAACACTGCCAAAGTAAGGGAAACTCGCATAAGGGGTATAATGCTCTGGTTTGCGGCCCGTCTAAATGAACTAAGCAACGTTTCCGCCGGACGACAAGACTGCAATGGAGCCAAGTCACAGGGGGCGGCAGAGAGGGTCAGGTCACGGACGACGAGGCGCAGTGAGAACCAACCTTCGTCGTCCTCCACCTGCTGCGTCTTGTAGCGGCGGTAAGTGGTGCCGGTATAACCTCGTTATCCGTGACCCCCTGCTCAGGCTTTGTATATTATTTGGGAAACGGCCGGATGAATTTTACTGAGTTATCGAGGGCGAATTTAATGTCTTCTGCTTTGGCGTTTAGCGCCAACTCGATGTTGAGAACCTTAGCATCTCGAAAAATTGCGTCCCGCTGTCGAAGAACATGAATGTTGTGATGTGATAGTGATAAGAGAACATCATGCAAATTTTGCGCGTCCACGAGAATAGAATACGAGCCATCGTCGTTTGTATGGAAATACTCATTGAGATCGTTCATAAATTGATAACTTTCATGCTGTAATCTGGACTTTGCCTCAGAACTCTGCCGTGCCAGGGGTGCGAGGCGATCCTATAGGGTCAGATTTTGGGGTGTGGGGTTAGCCGCCGCAACGGCTGGTTTCCGGGGGCGCACCATGGCCTCACAGTGGCAGGCGCAGGACTTCGTTGATTTTGCGGCCGATGGCGCGACGTCGGACGGGAGAGACGCGCCCGATCTTCTCGGTCACGTTCTCGCGGGCGACGATGTGGAAAAACTCGCACCCGCATACGCTCATGAAGTCGAGACCGTCCGATCCATTGAGCAAAACCTGGTGCGCCCGGACGCCCTCAGCCGGCAGGCGCTTGGAGCAGGCCAGGATGTTCAGCCGCAACTTGCGATCATCGGCGCACCATTCGGGCGCGGAGATGACCACGCCGGGATGGAGGTCGCGATCGACGGCCTGGATGCGAAAGCGGACAATATCCCACTGCTCAACTTTCATCCGGGGGCGAAAACGAAGGTTCGGCCCGGTTGGCGAGATCGGTCAGGTTGTCCTCAAATTTGAAGTACCCGGCGGGGCGGGAGGGAATCCCGGCCTTGCGGTTGACGCGCTCGAGGCGCAAGAGGTGGGTACCGCGCTTGAGGTAGACCGATTTGCCCTTCACCACCTGATCGGCCAGGCGTCCCAGTTTGGAGCGGGCTTGGGTGATGGTGAGGGCATTTCGCATAAGGTGACTCAGTAGCCGATCAAACGATTAGCGCAAACCCGGAAATGCCGCTCAGAATTCCGCGGTGCCGGGGGTGCGGGCGAAGGGAATGACGTCGCGGATGTTGGCCACGCCGGTCACGAACATGAGCATGCGTTCGAAGCCGAGGCCGAAGCCCGCGTGGGGGACGCTGCCGTAGCGGCGCAAATCGAGATACCACCAGTAAGCTTTTTCATCGAGGTGGTGAAGAGCCATGCCTTCCTTGAGCAGGTCTAGCCGCTCCTCGCGCTGACTGCCGCCGATGATCTCGCCGATGCCGGGGACGAGCAGGTCCATCGCGGCGACGGTCTGCCGGTCGGGGGCCTCGCCGTCGTTCTTGCGCATGTAGAATGCCTTGATCGCACGCGGGTAGTTGTAGACGGTGACGGGGCACTTGAAGTGCTCCTCGGTGAGGTAGCGTTCGTGCTCGGCCTGGAGGTTGGCGCCCCACGAGATGGGATGCTCCCAAGTCTTGCCGCTTTTCGTGAGGATCTCGACTGCCTCGGTGTAGCTGCAGCGGACAAAGGGCTTGTCCAGGACGAAGTCGAGGCGCGCGAGCAGTTCCTTGTCGACGAATTTGCTGAAGAACTCGAGGTCAGCGGCGCAGTGCTCCTTGGCGTCGCGGATCAGATGCTTCACGAAGGCCTCGGCGAGGTCCATGTCGCCGTTGAGGTCGCAGAACGCGACCTCGGGTTCGATCATCCAGAACTCGGCGGCGTGGCGCGAGGTGTGGGAGTTCTCCGCGCGAAAGGTCGGACCAAAGGTGTAGATGCTGGAGAGCGCGGTGGCGAAGATCTCGCCCTCGAGCTGGCCCGAAACGGTGAGAAATGTTTTCTTGCCGAAGAAATCCTGCGCGCAGTCCACCGCGCCGTCCGGGGTCTTGGGCGGGTTGGCGGGATCGAGCGTGGTGACGCGAAACATGTTGCCTGCACCCTCGGCGTCGCTGGCCGTGATGATGGGCGTGTGGACGTAGTGGAAGCCGCGTTCCTGGAAGAACTGGTGGACGGCGTAGGCGAGCCGGCTGCGCACGCGGAAAACGGCGCCGAAGAGATTCGAGCGCGGCCGGAGATGCGCGATTTCGCGGAGGAATTCCAGCGTGTGACCCTTTTTCTGGAGCGGGTAGGTGGCATCGGCCTCACCGAGCACGGTGAACTTCGTCGCGACAACCTCCCATTTCTGGCCGCCGCCCTTGGATTCGACGAGCTTGCCGTGGACCTCGACGGAAGCGCCGGTGTTGGCCCGGGTGACGTGGACGTAGTCGGGCAGGGAGGCGTCGACGATGATCTGGAGGCCCTTGAGCGAGGAGCCGTCATTGAGTTCGATGAACGAGAAGGCCTTGGCGTCGCGCCGGGTGCGGACCCAACCCTGGAGCAGGATGGCATCGTTCGGGGCGGTGGCGTTCAGGGCGTCTTTAACGAGGGTGCGGGGCATGGGGCGGTTTCTTTATGACATTGGCCACAAAAAGCGTGGAAAACGCAAAGGCAGAATCTGTTATTGGTTCGTCATTCTGAGCCCGCAGCCGCGGGAGAAGAATCCAAGCGCGGGTTTCAGCTTGCGCCTCGTTCTTGGATCCTTCGCTCCGCTCAGGATGACGGTAGGGAATGTAGGGGCCGAGTTCGGTACCTCGGGCGACCAGGATCGAGCAAGCTCGACCCCTACAGCTGAAAAGGCAGGTAGGGTCGCCGATATTGTCCGCCTCTCACCGCTCGATCCCGACCGGATAAAGCAGATAGCGGTCGTCGTAGAATTTGCTGCGTTCGTAGAACCACTGGAGCCGGGCGGTCGGGTCCTTCGCGAATTTTTCGTCCGCGGCCAGTTTCGCCTCGAACTCGGCTTTCAGCTTCGGGTTGTCGGCGAGCATCTTCTCCGCCATCGGGGCAACGACGTAGCCCTCGATGTATTCCGTGCGCTGGAGAATTTCCGAGAAAAAGCCCCAACCGAGCAGCGAGTCATTGGCCGCAGGCTCGAGCATGACGATCGCGAGGTCACCGAGCGGCTGGTCGGTCGGCACGCGGACGGAGCCGGCCGGGAAGGTTTCGGTGCGGGTCAGGCGCTGCACGCCGGTGGTGAGCGTGTGGCGGCCTTCGAAAGGATGGAAGCCTTCGCCGGGCTGGATCTTCGGGTTGACGAGGCGGTACATGCTGACGGTCAGCGTGCGCGGTTCGGCGAGGGTTTCGAGCTGCACGCCGTGGAGTTTCAGCCGCGCGATGACCTCGGGCTTGGTCGCCGGCACCCAATAGGCCTTGGGGCGCTCAAGGAGCAGGCCGGGCTTGTTGCTCTTCAGGGACAGGCCGGCGTAGACCTTGGGTTGTCCCAGCCAGCGGACTTCCTTCACCCCGGAGGCGGGGGAAACATAATCCTCATAGGCGATTCCCAGGAAATCCACGTGGGTTTCCGGTCCGTCACCACTGCCCCAATTGACGGGAATCTTGTCCGGCCGGGCGGCGCGGTCGGCCGCGATGGCGGTCTGCAGGTCCGCGCCATGTTCGCCGACGGACCGGAGGGCGGACTCGATGAACACATAGGTGCCGAGCACGCGCTGGCGGTAGGGCTTGAGGGAGTGGGTTTCCAGCAGCACGCTCGGGATATGGCGGAGGTCGCCGTAGCCGGTGGAAAACCGAGGCGAACTGTTGCCGGAGTAGATCCCCTCAGTCAGGTCACGATCGTTGGTGGGGTCGAAGTAGCGGCCCGGGATGTGGCCGGCCTGTTTCAGGGCCGCATCCATGGCCGGATGGAAATAGCGGTCCAGCCAGGCGGAGCTGCGCGGGGATGAGGCCGGCTGCTCGCCCCCCCAGTTCTCATAGATATAGGTGATGTCGTATTGGTAATCGAGGCCGTCGGTGACGTGGAGGTCGAGGTAGAGCGCGGGACCGCTCGCGCGGAGTAACCCGATCATCGCTTGCATCTCGGGGCTGTCAGCCTTCACGTAGTCGCGGTTGAGGTTTAGATTTTGCGCCGTGGTGCGCCAGCCTTGGTGAACGGGGCCGCGCTGGTTTGGCCGGTTCCATTCGGAGCTGCGCTCGTGGCCGTCGGCGTTGAAGATCGGGACAAACAGGAAGTTGGCATGATTGAGCAGACCGGCCTTGCCGCCAAACGCGATATCCCGGAGCAGCATCAGGCCGGCGTCCTTGCCGTCGATCTCGCCGGAATGGATGCCGGCCTGCGCCAGCAGCGTGGGTTTGCCGTTGGCCGTGAGGGCGGCGGGCGCGGCCGCGCCTTCCTTCGTGGCCATGACGACGTAGAGCGCACGGCCCTGCGCCGTGCGACCGAACTCCATCATCTTCACCAGCGGCGTGGCGGCGCAGAGTTTCCGCAGCCAGGCGATCGTGTCGTCGTAATTCGGCGAGTCGGTCAGGCCGGTTTTTTCCGCCGGCGTGATCCAAGGGTTGTCCGGCTTGGCGATCAAGGCCTCGCTGGCGCCATGCCACGGCAGGGCGGGCGGAAGAAAATCCTGCGGGCCGGCGGCCAGGCACGCTGAGACCAAGACGACCAATCCAAAGGAACGGCAGAGGGGACGAAAAATTCGCATGAGGGCACAGTGGGGTTTTCTGGGATCGTGACAACCCGGCAGACGGGCAATTCCTCCGCCCTTGGCCCAGTTGCCAATTGCAACGGGCCACCGGTTGACAAGATTACCCGCACCCCTCCCATGAATGTCCTTCCTTGTCGCTGGCTCCTTTCCGCTCTGTTGTTGCCGGTCATGATGCCAGGCGCAGAATCATCCCCCAAGCTCGGTTCCAAGATCTTCACTTGGGAAAGCCTGGCCGTCAAACCCACCCCGGTGGGCGAACGGCGCGACGTGAGCGACAACCCGACGGCGACGCTCCGCGTCTTCGAGTGCCACATCACCACGCTCAATCCCGGCCGCGCGTCGCATCCGCCGCACACGCATCCGCAGGAGGAGCTGATCGTCCTGCGCGAGGGCACCCTCGACGTGCAGGTCAACGGCGTCATCACCCGCGTCGGCCCCGGCTCGCTGTTCTTCTTCGCCTCGAACGATCCGCATAACGTGATGAACCCGGGGAACACGCCCGCGACCTACTTTGTGTTCAACTTCACCACCGCGGTCTCGCCCACCTTGCGCGGCCAGGCGGCGCAACCTGCGGTTCCCGGCCGGCGCGGCTCCAGTATCTTTGACTGGACCAAGCTTGAGGCAAAGGCCACGAAGACCGGCGAACGGCGCGACGTGACCGACCTGCCGACGCTGACCTTGGCGAATTTCGAGTGCCACATCTCGACCCTCAAGGCCGGCGAGGCCCCACACGCGCCGCACCACCATCCCGACGAGGAGATCGTTCTGGTGAAGGAGGGCCAGCTCGACGTGACGATCAATGGCACCACCCAGCACGCGGGTCCGGGCTCCATTTGTTTCATCTCCTCTGGCGATGAACACGGTTGGAAGAACACCGGCGACACCGTTGCGACCTACTACGTTTTCCGGTTGAAGACAGAAGCTACGCCGGTGGTGGCGATGAAGTGACCGTCTACGTCCCGCTCAGCCATGCATGGTCGTGTGCTCTATAGCTCGCAGAGCGAAGGAGTGACCTTCCTGCCGTAGCCACTTGGCTTACGATGCCGGTCAAAGGCCATCCTTCGCCAAGCCTAGCAGCCTGTCGGACTTCGCCGGAGAGAGTTTAATATTTGGCATAAAAGCGGCAGCACAGCGGCATGGCCACACGTTATGTGAACATTGATCGGGATACCGCGTTGCTCCTACCCCCGGACATGCGGGAGTGGGTGGGC
>JANYDW010000080.1 GCA_025363455.1 Oleiharenicola sp.
CCGCACCGAGGACATGGGCCGCCGCCGGGCCTTCCTCGTGCCGGTGTGCATCGACGACACCAAGGACGCCGAGGCCGACGTGCCGGATTCCTTCCTGCGCGTCCAGTGGACGCGTCTGCCAGGAGCACTGCCCACGCCGCAATTTGTGGAGCAGGTGAAGCGGCTTTTGAGCGGGGAGCAGGGAGCAGGGGGCAAGGAGCAGGGCGCCCAGAAGACAGAGGGCAGAGGACAGAGGACAGAGGTCAGCCCAGAGTCGCGCAGATCTGGCCTCCCTGGCTGGACCTGGGGCGCGCTGACCGCCGTGATCGTCGGCATCGCCACGGCGCTCTGGGTGGCCAGCCAACCGAAGCCCAGTGCCCCGCCTCCTGCCTCCAGTCTCCCGCCGCCCGCGGCCGCGGCCGCCGCCGCCGCCGCCGAGGTGAAACCGATGCCGATGCAGACGGTGATCCCGCTCAAGCCGGACAAGTCCATCGCCGTGCTGCCCTTTGCCAACCGCAGCAACCGCGAGGAGGATTTGTTCTTCACCGACGGCGTGCACGACGACCTGCTGACGCAGATCTCGCGCATCCGGGCAATCAAGACCATTTCCCGGACCTCGGTGATGCAGTACCGCGGTACCACTAAGAACCTGCGGACCATCGGACAGGAGCTCGGCGCCGCGACCATCCTGGAGGGCGGGATCCAGCGTTCCGGCAACCGCATCCGCATCAATGTCCAGCTGATCGACGCCGCGACTGATGCCCACATCTGGGCGGAGACCTATGATCGCGAGCTGACCGCCGAGAACATTTTCAAGATCCAGACCGAGGTGGCCACCGCCATCGCGACCGCTCTGCAGGCTGCGCTCCTGCCGGAGGAGCAAAAACAGTTGGAGAAGTTACCGACCAACAACCTCGCCGCCCTCGAGGCCTTTTTTCAAGGCCAGGCCGGCATCTGGAAATACACCGCCCCGGGCATGCGCGAGGCGGCGCGGCAATATCAGCGGGCCGTCGAACTCGATCCCAGCTTCGCCCGGGCCTATGCGCGGCTTGCGAGTGTGTATGTGTATCAATCCTATTTCGAGGGCCTGCCGGCGGCCGTCCAGAATGCAAAAGCGGAGCCGCTGGTCAAAAGGGCGCTCGAATTGGATCCCCATTCGAACGATGCCTACATCGCCCTCGGGCAATTGCGCCGGGATCAAGGTGCCTACGCCGAATCGGAGGCGGCGTTGCAGCGGGCGATCGAACTCAACCCCAACGATCCCTTCGGCTACCAGAACTACGCGCTCCTGTTGCGCTGGAACCTGGGCCGGCCGGCCGAGGCGGTCGAGCTGATCAAGAAAGCGCGGACGCTGGAACCGCGGGATCCCGGGCTGGATTCGATGACGGCGGAATTCCTGCAGCCGCTCGGCCGGATCGATGAGGCGCGGGCCATCATGGAGGCGAGCGTGCGGGACAATCCGGGATTTGCGCAGGGCTATCGGACACTGGGCATTCTCTACGGGCAGGAATTCGGCCTGTATGATCAGGCCGTGCAGGCCCTGCGCAAGGGCCACGCCCTGGATCCCGGCAGTC
Source organism: Oleiharenicola sp. (assembly GCA_025363455.1). Taxonomy (GTDB): domain Bacteria; phylum Verrucomicrobiota; class Verrucomicrobiia; order Opitutales; family Opitutaceae; genus Lacunisphaera. The sequence continues at coordinate 1,554 of JANYDW010000080.1, forward strand.
CGGTTTGTCCGGGCCTTCTCGCCCGGCTCTTCGATTGGATCGGCGAGAACGAGCAGGCGGCCGAATGGTATGAACGGACGCTGCAGATTTCACCCGACAGCCTCGAATCATCTTTTCGGCGGGCCGCCGTCCATCGCCTGCGGGGCGAGCGGGAGAAGGAGTTGGCCGTCTCCGAGGCGGCCGTCCGTTCGCCCGCCAGTGTCGGGCCCTACCTCTCGGTGTCTCTGGCGGTTCTGCGGGATCACGATCTGAGTTTGGGAAGAACCCGCGAGATCCGCGCCCGGTATGCCACGGCTTACCCGGCTTTCTTCGAGGGGCCTGTTCCCGCCGTCACCCTGACCAATATCGATGCGGTGATTGGTGTCTCCCGTGTCCTGCTCGCCAACGGGGAAAAGGAGCGCGCCGACCTGTTGCTCAACGCGGCCAAGCCGCTGGCGGTGGCCAATCACAACGATCAGGCGCTATTATCTATCCAAACGCTGCTGGGCGATAAGCGGGCGGCCATCGCGACGCTTCAACGCAGGGTGGACCGGGGGACGGTCAGGGCTGATTTTGGCACGGAGCCCCCCGCATCCGATCTGCGGACCGAACCCGAATTCGCGCCGCTGTTGGAGAAGGTCCGGGTGAGATTGGCTGCGCAACGCGACAGCATCCGGCAGCTCGAAGCCAGCGGACAACTCGCGCCCATCCCCGACCTGCCTGCGAAGCCATGAGCGAATCCAACAAGGCCGTTTTCCTGAGCTACGCCCGCGAGGATGCGGACGCGGCCAAGCGCATTGCCGAGGCATTGCGGGGCTTTGGTGTCGAGGTGTGGTTTGACATGAGCGAACTGCGCGGGGGTGACCAGTGGGACCAAAAGATCCGCGGCCAGATCAAGGCCTGCGGTTTGTTCATCCCGGTGATCTCCGCGACCACGCAGGCGCGCGACGAGGCCTACTTCCGGCTGGAGTGGAAGCTGGCCGACGACCGCTCTCAACTAATGGCCCCGGGCAAGGCGTTCATCGTGCCGGTCGCCATCGACGCCACCTCGGAGAACGGCGCGGCGGTACCCGATTCTTTCAGCCGCGCGCAATGGACGCGACTGCCCGCCGGTGCGCCCACGCCGCAGTTTGTGGAGCAGGTGAAGCGGCTGCTGGCTGGCCCGGTTTCCCTTGGAGGGTCGGGCTCCCGCCCGACCGCGGCGGGGTTCGGCGACCCCGCCCTACAAAAGAAATCCGGTGTCCCCGGCTGGGGCTGGGGCGCGCTGGCCGCCGTCGTCGTGGGCGTAGCGATCGCGCTGGGAGTGTTCCGGCAATCGAAGCCGGCCGCACCAGTAGGGCCGGTCTCAGACCGGCCCCACTCCGATTCCGCCACGGCTGCCGAGGGCAAGCCTGCCCCGGACGCAGTCCCGGCCGTATCTGCGGTGCTGAAGATAAATTCCAAATCCATCGCGGTGCTGCCCTTTGAAAACCGCAGCGAGGCCAAGGCCGACGCTTTCTTCACCGACGGTATCCATGACGACCTGCTGACCCAGATCGCGCGCTTCAAGGACATCAAGACGATCTCCCGCACGTCCGTCATGGCCTACAAGAACACGACGAAGAACATGCGCACCATCGGCCAGGAGCTGGGCGTGGCCACGATTCTCGAGGGCGGGGTGCAGCGCGCCGGCAACCAGGTGCGGATCAACATGCAACTGATCGATGCCCGCACCGACGAGCATCTCTGGGCCGAGACCTACACCCGCGAGATGACGGCGGAGAACATCTTCGCCATCCAGAGCGAGATCGCGGCAGCCATCGCCAAGGCGCTTTCGGCGGTCCTCTCGCCGGAGGAGGAGCACCAACTGGAGCACCGGGCGACCGCCAGCCTGGCCGCGCTGGAACAGTACTTCGCCGCCAACGCGCTGGCGCGAGACTTGAACACCGAAAAACTGGCGCGGGCGGTCCCGTTGTATCTGGAGGCCATCCGGCTCGACCCCGGCTTTGCCCCGGCCTTCGCTCGGCTGGCCAATGTTTATCTCGGCCAAATCTATTTCAGCGGCCTGCCGACTGAGGCTCAGCTCATGAAGGCGCAGCCGCTGATCGACCGGGCGCTGCAGCTGGATCCCCGGTTAAGCGAAGCCCATGAAGCACGCGGCTACCTGCTCAACTATCGTGATGATTTTCCCGGCGCCAAGGCGGCGTATGAGCGGGCGATCGAATTGAAGCCGAACAGTGACGGGGCCTATCTGGGCCTGGCGCAGGTGCTGTTCTGGCATGACAACGCGCTGCGGGGGCATGACAACGGGCTGCGGGAGCAGGGACTGGCCCTGGCCCGACGTGCCCAGGAATTGAGTCCCGAGGATCCCAATGTGAAGCGTACCATCGCCCAGTTTCTAAACAATCTGGGCCGCACTGGCGAATCCCGGGCCATGGTGGAAAAGCTGATACGGGAAAACCCCCACGATGCGCTCAGCCTGGACCTCCTCGGTTATATCAAGGTGAACGAAGGGGACCTCCTCGATGGCTTTGTCACCTTGCGCAAGGCCTACGCCTTGGATCCCGGGAGCGCGATCATCGCGGATGACTTGCTCCAGGTGTGCATCGATGTGCTCGGGGATAAGGAATGGGTGAGTTTCTGGTTGGAGCGGAGCGTCGCGGCCACGCGGGTGGGGAAGGTCCCGCTGGACACCCGTCTCCGTCTGCTGATCACCCACGGGAAACTGGTGGAAGCCGACACCCTGTGGAAAGAGGAATGGAAAACGGATCAACGGTCCACCGGGGTAGTGCTTTGGGAATTGATGCTCGCGGATATCAAGGCGGGCCGAAAGCTCGCGCCAAAGGCTCGCTACTTCCAAACGAATCCGGACCTTTTCTCTGCCGGCGGCAAGATTACCGACTCCCCCAACGGCCTCTTCCGCGCCAAAGACGTTGCCCTTTCCCTGATCGCGGCCGGAGAGCGAGTCCCGGCGGAGCAACTGCTCAAGGCAGCCGAGACCCTCGCTCGCGGGCACACCGATTTGGTCTACCGGTTCATCCTCGCCAAGATCCAGCTCGCCCAGGGTGACCGGGCCGCGTTCTTCCAGGCGTTGCGCGGCATGGTCGATCTGAAGGAATCACTGGCGTATATCTTCAACGACCCGGAGTTTGCGGTCTATCGCGATGATCCGGAATTTCTGGCCCTGTTTGGCGACCTGCCCCGCCAGCGCGCGGAAATAATCGCGACCCTGCATCGCATGGATGCCAGCGGTGAACTCGCGCCCGTTCCACCACTGCCGGGGGCCGCGCGCTGACGCGCGGAACGCCCAACACTCAACGCTCAACTTTTAACGTCCAATGTACCGACAATACTCAGAAACCTTTCCGAATTGGAGGCGGGACTATCTTGAGCGTTCCGCGCCGAAAGGCGCGGTGTTCCTGAGTTACGCCCGTGAGGATGCCGTGGCGGTGCACCTACACCCACTCGACGCGCAGCACGCGGATGACTTTGACCGCGTGGTCGACCTGGTACGTCACGATCAGGTCGTCCAGCAGCAGAACCTGGTTTACGCCACCGTCGCTGTCCTTCTCCGTGTAGTCGCCCTCGCGAAACGGCGAAAGCTTCAACGGCTCAATCCGGGCCACCATCCGGCGTTGCACCGCCGGCGGGCTCGCGATCAGCTCGGCCAGCACTTCCTCACTGATGCCCAGTTTGTAGTCAGCCGGCATCCGGCGCCGCCTGCAGCTTGGCGAGCAACGCCTTTACCGCCGCAAGGTCGTAGGTCTTGCCGGCGGCCATCGCGCGGTTTCTCCGCGCCAGCTCCTGCTGGTTTTCCTCGGACTCAGCCCGCAGGCTGTGGCGAACGTAAGCCTCCAGTTTGCGTTTTTCCTCAAGGCTCAGCCCATCGAGCTGGGGCTTGATCTCCATGAAAGTCATATCCGCAGTAATGTTCAGGAGCCGGCTCTTTTCAAGGGAAATGCCACCGACCTGCGCCCGCTGGACATCGATCAGACTCGCCGCCATGCCTTCCCTTCTGACATGAGCGAACCCGCCAAAGCTGTTTTTCTATCATACGCCCGCGAGGATGCGGGCGCGGCGCGGCGCATCGCGGAGGCCCTGCGCGCGGCGGGCCTCGAGGTCTGGTTCGACGAAGAGGAACTTCGCGGTGGCGACACGTGGGATGCCAAGATCCGCGGGCAGATCGGCTCGTGCGCATTGTTCCTGCCGGTGATTTCCGCCCAGACGCAGGCGCGGGCCGAGGGCTACTTCCGGCGCGAATGGAAACAGGCCGACCACCGCACCGAGGACATGGGCCGCCGCCGGGCCTTCCTCGTGCCGGTGTGCATCGACGACACCAAGGACGCCGAGGCCGACGTGCCGGATTCCTTCCTGCGCGTCCAGTGGACGCGTCTGCCAGGAGCACTGCC
>JANYDW010000064.1 GCA_025363455.1 Oleiharenicola sp.
TGATCCCGCCACGAGAACGATTGTGTATGCGACGGCGGGATCAGCGATCCCGCCCTACAGTCGAGCTGCTGCATCCACCTGCCTGTTTGCTTGTCAAAAGCTCCGGCGCCACGCTCAATTCCGCCCTTCCGCATGCCTTCCCCCACTTCCGGCAAGATACCGCAGCACGTCGCCATCATCATGGACGGCAACGGCCGCTGGGCCAAATCGCGGGGCCTGCCCCGGCTCGAGGGTCATCGCCGTGGCGTCGAGACCGTCCGCACCGTGGTGGACGCCGCCCGGGCCATCGGCATCCGCTACATCACCCTCTACGCCTTCTCGGTCGAGAACTGGAAGCGCCCGCCGGATGAGATCTCGGGCCTCATGGGCCTGCTCGACTACTTTCTCAAGCGCGAGCTGGACAACCTGATCAAGAACCGCGTCCGCCTCCTGACCATCGGCCGCACCAGCGAGCTCCCCGCCAACGTCCAGCGCGAGCTCAACCGCGTGATCGAGGCCACGAAGGATTTCAAGGAGTGGACCCTCGTCCTCGCCCTAAATTATGGCTCGCGCACCGAGGTGGCTGACGCCGCCCGCGACTACGCCGCCGCCGTGCAGGCCGGCCGGGAGAACCTCGCGGACGCTTCTTGGGACAATTTCAGCCGCTACCTTTATACCGCTGCGATCCCCGAGCCCGACCTGCTCATCCGCACTTCCGGCGAGCAGCGCGTCAGCAATTTCCTACTCCTCCAGTGCGCCTACGCCGAGATGGTCTTCACGCCCGTTACCTGGCCCGACTTCGGCCAGGCCGACTTGCAGGCCGCGGTGGATGAATACGGCCGGCGCGAGCGCCGGTTTGGTCTGACGACCGAGCAAATTCAGTCTGGCGCCAAATAATCCCCCAGCCCCTATTCCGCTGTGCTCTCCCGCATCCTCAGCACCCTTGCCCTCTGGACCGTCATCATCGGCAGCCTCTGGCTCTTCGGCGCCCATGGCGCGGTCGCACTGATCACGATCCTCTCCGCGCTGTCGCTCCACGAGTACTACGGCATGACGGCCAGGATGGGGGCCAGGCCATTCCGCTGGATGGGCGTCGGCTTCAGCGTACTGATCACCGCCGCGCCTTACTATTTGTCCTACTTTTCAGACGAGTTCTCCAACAAGAGTGAGCTGCCGGTGGCGCTGATCTACGACCTGCCGACTGCGCTGGTGGTTCTCGTCCTGTTGGTGAGTTGTGTCCGCGTGCTCGGGGAACGCGATGCCACCAACCGCGTCGAAACCATCGCCGCCACGGTGCTCGGCGTGCTGTTTGTGCCATTCATGATGCACTACCTTGTCGCCATCCTGATGTATGCGGGTTCTGACAGCGACAACCTCATGCTCTGCGCCTGGACGGTGGCCGTCTCAAAATTTTGCGATGTCGGCGCGCTCCTGACCGGATTAGCCATCGGCAAACATAAGATGTGCCCGACTATCAGCCCCAAGAAGACCTGGGAAGGCGCGGTCGGCGGTGTGCTGATCTCAGCGGGCATCGGAGCCGGTTTCGCGTTCCTCGCTTCGGGCCATCTGCCCGATAGCATGACGCCACTCGTCGCCGCGATGATCGCCGTGCCGTTGGCCCTCACTACGATTGTCTCCGACTTGATCGAATCCGTGATCAAGCGCCGCGCCGACACCAAGGACACCGGCGCGCTGATCCCCGGCATTGGCGGAGCGTTCGACCTCATCGACAGTCTGATCCTGACCGCGCCCGTGGCGTATTTCATTTTTCAGTTCCTGGAGTGAGGCTGGCGCTCTAGCCGCAATATTTCACAGGCGAAGTCGAACCAACACACCCCGCCCTGTCGGGCACCCCTCTTGATAGAGGGGACTTCGTCTGCGAGGGTTTGAGTTCCCCTCTATGAAGAGGGGTGGCGCGCAGCGACGGGGTGTGTAGGGTGGGCCGAGCAGTGTGTGAAATGTCCGGGCTAGAGCGGGAACTTTCGGGCTGGTACATCCCCGGCATGTCGGGGCATAAAGCACCTCCTACAGTGTCCGTACCGCAGAAAAAACGCATCGTCCTCCTCGGCGCCACCGGCTCCATTGGCGAGAGCACACTCCGGGTGATTGCGGCGCACCGCGACCGGCTGGAACTAGTCGGTATCGCCGCCCAGCGCAACCACGGCCGCCTCGCCGAGATTGCCCGGCAGTTCGGCGTGCCTCATGTCGGCCTCTATGACCCCACCGCGTTGGCCGCGGCCCGCGCCAACGCCGCCTTTCCCCTCGGCACGCAGTTCCATGGCGGTATCGAGGGACTTTGCGCCCTCGCCGCGCTGCCTGAGTCTGACACGGTCCTGATCGCCGTGGTGGGCACCGCCGGACTCCGGCCCGCTCTCGCGGCGATCGCGGCCAAAAAGACCATCGCTCTCGCGTCAAAGGAAATCCTCGTGATGGCCGGTAAGTTCGTGATGGCCGCCGCCCGGGCGAGCGGCAGCCGCCTGCTGCCCGTGGACAGCGAGCATAACGCCGCCTTCCAATGCCTGGAGGGCCACCGCTCCGCCGATGTCCGACGTCTCGTGCTGACTGCCTCAGGCGGTGCGTTCCGCGACTGGCCGTTGGAAAAACTGTCCCAGGTTACGCCGGCCGATGCCCTCAAGCATCCAAACTGGGCGATGGGCCCGAAGATTACCGTCGACTCCGCCACGCTCGCCAACAAGGGCCTCGAACTCATCGAGGCGCAGTGGCTCTTCGGTCTCCGTGCGGACCAGTGCCAGGCCGTCCTCCACGCCCAGAGTATAGTCCACTGTCTCGTCGAATTCACAGATGGGGCCATGCTCGCGCAGCTCTGCCCGCCCTCGATGACCTTCCCCATCCAGCATGCCCTGCTTTATCCGGACCGGGCCCCGGCCAGCACCGACACCGCTCTGCCCTTGGAAAAGATCTTCTCGCTCGATTTTCGTCCGGCCGATGAGGCCCGCTATCCCTGCCTGCGCCTGGCCCGGGAGGCCATGGCGGCCGGCGGCACCGCCCCGGCGATCTTCAACGCCGCCAATGAGATCGCCGTCAGCGCCTTCCTGGCCGGTCAGACCCCCTTTCTTGCGATTCCGCGGATTATCGAACACACTCTGTCCCGCCTGAAACCCGTTGAACCAAATTCCCTCGATGTGGTCCTGACCACGGACCTGGAAGCCCGGGCAACGGCCACGCAATTTACCAAACAAATTAAATAACCCGTCATTCTGAACGTAGTGAAGAATCCAAGCGCTCAATCTCATCCCTTGGATCCTTCGCTTCACTCAGGATGACATGCTTATAAAATGGAATTTCTTTCCGGTATCTTCAGCAGCCTCTGGTCGATCTTTATGATCGTCCTGTTCTTCGGCGGCTCGATCTTTGTCCATGAGCTCGGCCACTTCCTCGCCGCCCGGCGCCGCGGGGTGAAGGTCAGCCGTTTCTCCATCGGTTTCGGCCCAGCCATCTGGTCGCGCACCGGCAAGGATGGCGTCGAATACCGCCTGTCCTGGGTCCCCCTCGGCGGCTATGTCGCCCTGCCTCAGCTGGCGGACATGGCTGCCATCGAGGGCGAGTCCGAAGGCATGGCGGAGCTGCCCCCCATCAGCTACAGCACCAAGGTCATCGTTTTTGCCGCCGGGGCGTTCTTCAACGTCCTCTTCGCGTTTTTCCTCGCCTCGATTCTCTGGGTCGTTGGCCAGCCGGCCATCGAGGAGGAACAGACTACACGCGTAGGCTTTGTGCACAAGCAGATCGAATTGCCCGACGGAAAGATGGCCGATGGCCCCGCTTACCTGGCTGGCATCCAGAGCGGCGACACCATCTTGTCGGTGGACGGAAAGACCGTGAAAACCCTCGGCGACATCGGACAGCTGGTTGTGCTCGGCGGCGGACGGGATCCACAGGGCCGCCCGAGTGTCGAAATTGAGTTTGAGCATGAGGGCGAGCGCAAACGGGCGAAGCTGTCCCCTGAGCTCGTCGGCGCGGAAGGCAATCGCGAGATCGGTATCGAGGCTGCCGCAAAGGTGACCATCGCCGGTGTCCTCGCTGGCCAGCCGGCCGAGCTCGCCGGCCTGAAATTCCGCGATGTTCTCACTCACATCAATGGCCAGGCTATCGGCTATGTCGGCTTCATCTCGGACTACATTCGCACCAATGGCGCTAAGCCGGTCAAATTAACTTACCTCCGCGACGGCCAGATTGGCGATGTGACCGTGACGCCCGCCAATGTGAGGGACCCCGAAATGAAGGCGGACGTTTATCGCCTCGGCGTCTCGCTCAAGGGCGGCCTCACGCTGAAGACCATTCGCACGCCTCCGTGGGAGCAGGTATGGGACAAGGCTGTCTGGACTTGGCGCACCTTGCAGAGCCTGCTGAATCCCGGCTCTAGCGTCGGCATTTCCAAGCTCAGCGGACCGGTTGGCATCGGACGAATCTACTGGGACGCGTCGAAAGCCGGCATCCGCTATGTGCTCTGGATCGCCATCCTCGTGAACGTCAATCTCGCCATCTTCAACCTGTTGCCGATCCCCGTGCTCGACGGCGGGCACATTCTCTTCGCCACCGTGGCCAAGCTTCGGGGCCGGGCCCTGCCGGTCAACTTCATCGCCGCGACCCAGAGCGTGTTCATCATTTTGCTCTTCACGATGATCCTGTACGTCACCGCCTTCGGCGACATTCGCCGCTGGATCCGCGACGTAAAAGCCGATGCTCAGGAGAAAGCCGCGGTCGAGCAGAAGAAGACTGCCGCGCCGGCCAAACCCTGATCATTGTTCATTTTTCATCGCTCACTGTTCATCGGTCACTTCGGAAATGAACGTTGAACAGTGGACAATGAAAATTGAACAATAAGCCAATGTCCTACTGCGCGTCCCGCTTCGCCACTGTCCGCCGCCGCACCGTCGAGGTCATGGTCGGCGCCGTGGGCGTCGGCGGCACGAATCCCGTGCGCGTGCAGTCCATGACCACAAGCGACACGCAGGACATCGCCGCTACCGTCAAACAGTCCATCGCCCTCGCCGAGGTCGGCTGCGAGATCGTCCGCATCACCGCGCCAAACGTTGCGGCGGCCAAATGCCTCAAGGACATCCGCGCGCAATTCACGGCCGCTGGTTTCGGCCATATCCCGCTAGTGGCCGACATCCATTTCCTGCCCTCAGCCGCCATGGAAGCCGTCGAACACGTCGAGAAGGTCCGCGTCAACCCGGGCAATTACGCCGACAAGAAGAAATTCGCCGTCAAGGAATACACCGACGCCGATTACGATTCCGAGCTGCAGCGCCTGCATGAGACCTTCTCCCCGCTCGTGAGGCGCAGCAAGGAACTCGGCCGGGCCATGCGTATCGGCACCAACCACGGTTCCCTTTCCGACCGCATCATGAATCGTTACGGCGACACTCCGCTGGGCATGGTTGAGAGCGCCCTGGAGTTTCTCCGCATCGCCCGGTCGCACGACTACCACGCCATCATGCTCTCGATGAAGTCGAGCAATCCCAAGGTCATGATCCAGGCCTACCGGTTGCTCGTCGAGCGCATGACCCGCGAGGACATGCACTACCCACTCCACCTCGGCGTGACCGAGGCCGGCGATGGTGAGGACGGTCGCATCAAGAGCGCCATCGGCATCGGCTCGCTGCTCCTCGACGGCCTCGGCGATACCATCCGCGTTTCGCTCACGGAGGATTCCGTTTACGAGATCCCCGTCGCCCAGGCGATCGCGGCCAAAGCCATGAGTCTCTGGCGAGACTCAAACGTTGAACGTTCCGCGCCCGAGACAGACTCGATCGATCCCTATCACTTCAACCGCCGCGAGCCGGCTACGTTGAATCTCTCCGAGCGTTGCCTGGTCGGCCCCGAGCAGCCGCCCCGTGTCATCGTGCGCCTCGATTCGGTCACCCAGCTGGCCGACGCGGCTGAGGTCCTCGCCTCGCCCAAGCTCAAGGACACCCCCGCCGAGGGGCTGCTGGTGCCGGTCAGCTCCCTGGGTGACCTCGCTGGCCTATGTGAGTTCTTCGTTAGGTCGGGCTTTATGCCCGACAAGTCGGGGGTAAACCCCGACCTACAGATCGAATTCCTCGCCCTCGATCTCGCCCCGACCCTAACGCCCGACGTGTTGCAGCCGCTGCTGGCCCTGAGCCAAGGCCGCCTCATGTTGGTCCGGCGGTTTGAGGCAGGGGAAACGGAGACTTTCGCCGCCTTTGCCGACCTCGTCCACCGGCACGGCCAGTTTCTTGCCGCCGAGATCGCCCCGGAAAACTTCCCGGACTATGCCGATGAGCTGCAGTTGGCCGGTGATGCCGGCTTGATTTTTACTCTCTCGACTTCCACCGCCAACGCCGGCCATGCCATTGGCTCGTACCGTCAGCTGGTCGAAAACCTCAAGACAGTCGGCTCCCGCGCCCCGATCTGGATCCGCAACACCGCCGCCACAGCCGTGCAGGGCGACGCCAGTTTCCTGTCCAAGCTCTTGGAAGCGAGTTTCCTGACCGGCAGCCTGCTGTGCGACGGCATCGGCGACTTGGTAAGCATCGAGACCGAGGTTGACCTCACTCGCGCCGCCAAACTCACCTATAATGTGCTGCAGGGCGCGGGCGCCCGCATATCCAAGACCGAGTTCGTCGCCTGCCCGAGCTGCGGCCGTACCTTGTTTGACCTCCAGACCACGACCCAACGCATTCGGGCGCAGACCGGCCACCTGAAAGGCGTGAAGCTGGCCATCATGGGCTGCATCGTGAACGGCCCGGGCGAGATGGCGGATGCGGACTTCGGCTATGTCGGCGGCGCGCCAGGCAAGATCAACCTCTACGTTGGTAAAAACTGCGTGCAATATAACATCCCCCAGGCCGAAGCCGATGCCCGCCTGATTGCGCTCATCAAGGAGCATGGAAAGTGGGCCGAGCCTGAGGCGCACCAGCTGGCGAATGCGTAAGGTGCCAGGTGGAACGCGGCCTCTGGACGCGTTTCCGTCACTTGCCACAGCAAACCCGTCCGGAGGCCGGGTTCCACCACCCATGCCACTCCCCCATCAGTGATGTTTAGCAAAATCTGCGTGGTTAAAAAATCCTTCGGTTCGAATCCGTGCCAATCCGGGCCTTCCGTGGCAATAAAACCTGGTTTCCTCGGCCGGAATTCAAGCGTCGCCGACCAATCTTTCAGTTTCAGAGGGGAAAACCGACCCGGGACCCGTACATTTTTTCGCAACATCAAAATGCCAAAAGTTATGCTCCGTTCACGTGTGAACAAGATGTCGGAAAGTTGCCCTTGAAACGCATTTTTTGATTCACGTTACTCGCAAAGTAATTTTTAACTGTTCTCCCTTTCGATTGTTCATTGCCAACTCCGCAGCGCACTTGGTGCCCGGTCCATTCAAGGTTCTCCCCAGACGCAGGCCATCCCACTACGCGCCGCAGCCCACGCTGCCGGCCGGGTTTCGGCCCCCAAACCCAATTTCCCTTGAGTGTCACGGCCCAGACGAGGCGGATGTTCCGGCAGGTCCGTTGTGAGGTGTGAATAAAACCGCCCCCTTTCCGTCCCCAGCATGCCCCTCTCCCCCTTCCAGACCAGTCTCTGGGAAACCGTCAAATGCGACCTCAAGGGATTGTTCCCTGACGACGTGTTCCAGATGTGGTTTGAGCCAATGCTCTGCCTCGAGACCACCGAGGACGCCGTGACTCTGGGCGTGCAGAACGATTTCGCCGCGATCTGGATCCACGACAACTACCTCGATCTCATCTCCCAGCGCCTGCGGCTGGCCGCCGGCCGTCTGGTGCAGGTGAACCTCCGCAAGATCGACCAGGGCAATGGCCCCGCCGCCCGCGCCGCCGCCGTACCGGTCAAGCCCGCCGCCAAGCGCACGACCCGCTACGACGAGCGCTCCGCCGCCGCCGGCACCCTGAACCCGCGCAACACTTTCGAGAATTTCGTCGTCGGGCCCAACAACCAGCTGTCCCACGCCGCCGCCATGGCGGTCACCCAGGCCCCGGCGCAGGCTTACAACCCGCTGTTCATCCACGGCTCGACCGGCCTCGGCAAGACCCACCTGATGCACGCCATCGGGCACAGCATCCTCCAGCGCAACCCTGAGGCCAAGGTCGCCTACCTCTCGACCGAGAAATTCACCAACGAGTACATCCACGCCATCCAGGAGAACGCGCTGACCAAGTTCCGCCAGCGCTACCGCAGCGTCGACGTGCTGCTGGTCGATGACGTCCAGTTCCTCGCCGGCAAGGAGCGCATCCAGGAGGAGTTCTTCCACACCTTCAACGACCTCTTCGAGTCCCAGAAGCAGATCGTCATCTCCAGCGACCGCCCGGTCACCGAGATCGCCACCCTCGAGGCCCGCCTCGTCTCGCGCTTCCAGTGGGGCCTGTCCGCCGACATCTCCTCCCCCGACTTCGAGACCCGCGTCGCCATCCTCAAGACGAAGGCCGCGACCCTGAAGATCGACCTGCCCATGCCCGTGATCGAGTTCATGGCGCAGCACATCTCGAAAAACATCCGCCGCCTCGAGGGCGCCCTGATCAAGATTTCCAGCTATGCCGCCCTCACCGGCAAGGCCCTCGACCTCGCCACCGCCGAGCACCTCCTCAAGGACGTGCTCATGGAGGAGGCCCAGAACCGCCTCAACATCGAGGGCATCCAGAAGCGCGTCGCCGACCATTTCCAGATCCGCCACTCGGACATGACGAGCAAGCGCCGGCCCAATGCCATCGCCTTCCCCCGCCAGATCGCCATGTATCTCTGCCGTCAGCTTACCCGTCACTCCTTGCAGGAAATCGGCGAGGCCTTCGGCGGCCGCGACCACGGCACCGTCATCCACGCCGTCAAGACCGTCGAGAACATGATGGAACAGGACGACTCAGTCCGCGGCAGCGTGGACTTCCTGAAGACGCAGCTGAGCAAGTGACGCATCGCCCCGCCGATGCGTCGTCCTGAGCGCGCAGCGTCCGAAGGATCCAGCTATTTCCTTGGAGGCGGGACTAGCAGTCCCGCGGTATATCACTCTCGCAGCCAGAAACTCGCGGGACTACTAGTCCCACCTCCATCCCGGGCTTGTCGTTTTGCCAGTCTTGCTTCTTATCCGTGCTTATCCGCGTAATCTGCGGCAAATCCTTTCTCATGACTCTCTCACCCGAACAAAAGCAGGCCGTCGCCGCCTGGGTCGCCGCCGGCGACAACCTTTCCGCCGTCCAGAAGAAGCTCTCCGAGCAGTTCAAGATCTCGATGACCTACCGGGACGTCCGCTTCCTCGTGGACGACCTGGGGCTGGAGCTGAAAAACGCCGCCCCCAAAACCGACGCCTCCGATGTGTCCAAAGCCGCAGTGGCCAAGCCCGCCGCTGGGGTGGAGCGCGCTGACCCCAGCGCGCTGGGAGACGACACCCTGCCCCCCGATGGCTTGCCCGAAGACGAGGGCATCCCCGCCGCCCCGCCGCCCGGCCCCGGCACCTTTTCCCTCGAGATGGACCGGATCATGCGTCCCGGCACCATGGTGAGCGGCTCTGTGACTTTTAGCGACGGCGTCACAGGCAAGTGGGCGCTCGACCAGCAGGGACGCCTGATGCTCGAGACCGCCCAGAAGGGCTACCAGCCCAGCCCGGCCGACGTGCAGGCCTTCCAGCGCGAACTGCAGACTCAACTCCAGCGGCAAGGGTATTGAAGGTGGGACGCGCCCTCTGCGCTGGAGGGCCGGGCTCCAAATGTCTGCCATAGGCAGAGATCATATAACTTGCTCGGCTTGAGTCACGGGGCTACATCATTGCTTGTGATAAATAGTGGCACAGGCAACTCCCCTGTTGCCAGAAATCGCGCAACCTGCGCTCTCTTGAAAAAGAGCATCGGTTTGGGACTTCTGCTCACCTGCATCTCCACAGTATATGCCGACAGTTGGATTGGGAAACCAGAATCGGAGCTATTCTCTGCAAAGGGTAAGCCAGCCAATACCCTGAAGGCAGGGGCTAAAGTCATATACACTTGGCCCGACCTACAGGTCACCGTTGTCAACGGCGTGGTTACTGATTTTCGTATCCGGGATATCTCCGCTGAGGCTGCTGACGCTGCGCGTCGAAAAGAGGCGCGTGAAGCTGAGCTTCGCAATGCTGCTGCCGCTGCAAATCAAAAGGCCGAAACTCAGAAAAAAACGCAGGAGGAAGAAGCGGCTATGCAGCAACGCATTCAAGAAAGACAGCGCCAGAACGCCGCTAGGGAACAAAAGCGGAGTCAAATCGAGATCCTAAAGGCACATCGTCGCTCACTATCGGCTGAAATTGACCGACTGAAGGGCACGCAAATGGCGCTGTTCAATGCGAACAGAAATCGTGAGGGGAATGGCATGTCCCCGGAGATTCAAGCAAAACAGGATGAATTGTGGGCTCTCGATAGGGAACTTGCAGCCTTGAATTGAGGCGCCATTCCAGCGGGATTTCCGCTATTTTGCTGCCTTCAAAGCTTTGATTAACTCTTCTTTGGTTCCGACAATCTGAAGAATTAGCTCACCAAGACGTTTGCACTTAATGCCTTCGTTTAGCTGCGAGGATATTACGGTGTCACGTTGTGCCCTCAGCGTTTCGCGCTCGGTATCTGGTGCCCCAGGCAAGCGATCTTCAAATGCCGACTGGTATTGAGCTAGGGCATTGTAGTTAGCGAATACATCATCGAGAATACCGGCACGGCGATTATTTATCACCATGTTGGTGTGCCGAAGACAATATTGCGCGAAAGAATTATAGAGTGTGTCTAGCCCCACGGCGGTGTCTTTTATAGTGAACACCTTCGCTCGCACTATCACCATATAGCCGAACGCGGAAACAAACACCCGCGTCCAAGTTGAACCCTGTACCGCTGCAATCTGCTCGGGTTTCAAAAAGTAGTCTGCGACTCCGGGCAGAAAACAGTACGTCGCGTAAGCAAAGATGCCATTGAACGAGAGATAGAGCACCACATACCAATTGATAATGTCTCGGAAAACGCGTCTCTCGTATTTGGAGAGAATTTCACCAAGGCTAACGGCGATGGCGATCAACACAGTCCACAGCGCCATCGGTCCATAGCCGCTGGGTACCACACTAGCGAATCCCTGAAAAGAAGCTGCCGGACGCCGGAACGTAAACAGTCTCTTCCTGCTTAGGTTGAGATTGTGCGTGCTCAATCTTACGCTCTTTCTCCAAAAGTCCTAGAACGGTAGTCAAAACCGATTCTGACAACTGAGTCGCCATAAGTAAGCGCGAATATGGCTGCGGTCCCGCGTCGCGGAGATATCGAACAATGCGATCTTTCTCGGAAAAAAGGTCCACGTAGTTCACTTGATTTACCGCATTCATCTAGGAAAACTAAAACACAACAAGGATGCGTCGCAAGTTTAGATTCATTTGTCCACCGGTGTTGGAAGTGCAATCAGTTGCCATGCGATTGACGGATAGCTGATGGATAGTTCACACCTCGAAATTCGATTTTTCAGCATCGCTCAGGTGCTTGACTTTCGCAACTGCTTGCTGAATCGATAGCGACACATGAAGGCCAAATCGGTGGACCCGGTTCACGCCAAGAGTCCGTGGGTGCGCGCCCAGCGGTCAAAGTCTGCCTCGATGGCATCAAAGCTCTCGATCACAAAGAGCGTGTCCTGGAAATGCCAGATGTCGTAAGGCTGTACGGCCATGCTCTCCGGCTTGGCGGGCACCTTTTTCACTTTCTCAGTCAGGCTGTGCCTCGTCTCGCCGTAGGATGAGATAATGCCATTGCCGTATATGCGCAGGCCGCCCGGATTTCTTATCAGGCCGAACTCCACCGTGAACCAGTAGATGCGGGTGAGGCCCTCCATCGTGGCCTCGTCCGTGCAGGCCAGGGCGGCCTGCCCCAGTTTCTGATAGAAATCCGCGAAACGCGGATGCACAATCATCGGCGTATGGCCGAAGATGTCATGAAAGCAGTCCGGTGCCGGCGTGTAGTCGAGTTCGTCCGGCCCGCGGATGTAGTCGGTGCACGGAAAAATGCGCCGGGCGAGATGATCGAAGAAATCCTCAGCCGCCAGCAGGCCCGGCGTGCGCGCGATCTGCCAGCCCACCAGGCGGTCGAGCTTGCGCGAGACGTCCGCCAGGGCCGGGATCCGGTCGTGCTCCAGTTCGAGTTGGTGCAAGCCGTGGAGGAATTCGTCCGCCGCACGACCCGGCAGCAGTTTTTCCTGCCGGGCGTAAAGGGTTCGCCAGATCGCCTGCTCGTCCGCCGTGTAGCTCGGGTAGGCGCACTCGGCGCCAATTGGAATCGGTGCCGTAAGCTTGATCGGGACACAGCGCGGATCAGAACCGTCCTGGGTCGTGGATTCGGGGCTGGTGGACGAGGCCATGCGCGCAAGGTAGCCGTTCGTGACCAAGGTTGCCATACGGCGAATGGCGTAAAATACCCCGCGGCCACTCCGGCGCCACGAACCCGCCCCCGGAAAGTGTCGACGGCCCGGCCTGCCGCGGGCATGGTATGAGGCGACTGCCATGCGTCTCGCGTCCCTGCAGACCTCCGCCCAAAAAGAACCGGTTCCCGCTGTGTCTACCCCAGATGGCCACTGGGTTCCGCTTGCAGCCCTCGGCAGTCCAAGGGCTTCTCGGCTGGAAGACCAGTTTGGTTGGATTGTTTCCATGGCGCCACAATTGCCCAAGAAGCTGGCCGCATGGTCGGGCCCCACATTGCGACCGGATGAATGCATCCTGCTTTCCCCCATCGTACGACCGCCAGCCTTCCGTGACTTCTACGCCTTCGAAGCGCATGTGAAGACCGCCCGGGCCAAGCGCGGTCTTGAGGTGCCTGCCGCCTGGTACGACGTGCCGGTGTTCTATTTCTCCAACCACAACGCCCTCGTCGGCCAGGACGCCGCTGTCTGCGCCCCGGCCGGCTGCCAGGAACTCGACTATGAACTCGAGCTGGGCATCGTGATCGGCCGGGGCGGCCGGGATATCCCGCCCGGGCGGGCTTGGGAACACGTGGCGGGATTCACGATCGTCAACGACTTCAGCGCGCGCGACCTGCAACGCGTGGAAATGTCGGTCGGGCTAGGCCCGGCGAAGGGCAAGGATTTCGCCACCGCGGCAGGCCCCTGGCTCGTCACGCGCGACGAATTTGCCGACCGCATCGCCGGCGAGCGCCTCACTCTCGGGATGTCTGCGCGGGTAAACGGTCGCGAACTCTCCCGCGGGAACGTGTGCACCCTGCACCATTCCATTCCGCAGCTGATCGCTCACGCGTCTCGCGACACAGACCTGTATCCGGGCGATCTGCTGGCCACCGGCACGGTCGGCACCGGGTGCATCCTGGAACTTGGGCCGGAAAACACCGGCGGCTGGCTGAAGCCCGGTGACATCGTCGAACTGGAAATCGAGCGCCTTGGTGTCCTGCGGACCCGGATCACGGCCCGCCCGGCCTAGGACTACTCCGTTAGGTTCATCGACACACCCCGGCGCTACGCGCCACCCCTCTTCATAGAGGGGACCCAAACCAATGCCGCGTTGATTCCCCTCTGGAGAGGGGTGCCCGACAGGGCGGGGTGTGTCGGACTCAAGCAACGTAACGGAGTAGGGCCTTAGTCTAACGATTGAGCAGGGCCGCCACCTGGGTGCGACCGCCCAACCCCAGCTTGGCGTAGATCGCGGAAAGCTGTGTCTTGATCGTCAGCGGACTCCGCCGCTGCTCGGTGGCGATGCGCCGAGTGGAAAGCCCCTCGCGCACCCCCATGACGACCTCGCGCTCACGCGGCGAAAGCCGGCTGAGGACAGCCACCGCGCCCGGGGACAGCGGCCGGTTCCGGTCGCCCCGCGGGCGACGGTAATCCAGCTGAATGCCAAATGCCGGGCGTTGCTCGGTGTTCTGGCCGATGGCCCGCAGCACAACCTGGGCATGCAAGCCGAGCACATGGTCGCTCACCAACACCGGCCGGGAGACAAAGGTCTGGTTCCGGGCGCGGGCCTGCTCCCGCTGAGCCTTCAGGCTGGCGCACGCTTCGAGCAAGGCCGCCGGCACCCGGAAATTCCGCCGCGGGTTCAGCGCCGCGGCGCGGCGCTCCCCGTGGTTCCACACGGCGCAGCCATTGGCCGCCTCGCCGTTGTACCAGATAACCCGCAGGTCCCAGTCGAGCAGCAACAGGCCGATCGGCATATCCTCCAGCATGGTGGCGAAGTGCGCCGCCAGCGGACCGGGCTCCTCCCGCCCGAGGGCACGGCGCAAGACCGCGTAGACGCGCGGCCGGAGCTTGGCATCGCCGAGAGTGAACGCGGGCAGGGGCACGCCGGGAGCCAAGCGCAGTTCGGCGCGAAAGGCAATACGCCGAATGGGTCATTACTCCCTATGGCGTATGGCGGCCGGGACGGTTCGGGGCTACAGTGGCGCCCTACCCCTGCCATGAGCACCACCTTCTTTGATTCTGCTGTGGGAAAGAAAAGCGGGGTGAATCCCCTGGGCCTTAAAGGCATCGATCACATCGAGTTCATCGTCGACAACGCCGACCAGTGGCGCGACTTCTTCATCGGGAAATATGGCATGACCTGCCGCTACTACGCCGACGAGCAATCGGGCGTGATGGGCCGCCGCGCCCACGTCGTCGGCCAGGGCCGCATCAACTTCCTCATCGCTGAGCCGGCAGGTCGTGGGACCGAGGCGGACTTTCTCCGCTGGCACCTGGAGAAGCACGGCTGCGGGGTGCGCGACGTCGCCTTCCGGGTCAAGGACGCGCGGTTTGCCCTCGCCGAAGCGGAGCGCCGCGGCGCCCGGGTGATCCGCCCGCTCGACGAGCACGCGCAGTTCAACGGCGGCTCGATCGCCGCGTACGGCGACACGATCCACACCTTCATCGAGCGCAAGCCCCACACTGACTTCGCTCCGGGTTACCGGCCCATGCCGGGCGGCGTCGAGGAGGGTGACATCCACTTCGCCATGATTGACCACGTGGTTGCCAACGTGGAGCACATGGAGGAGTGGGTAAAATACTACGAGACGGTCTTCGGCTTCGACCTCTTTATGCACTTCGACATCAACACGGGCCGGAGCGCCCTGATGTCCAAGGTCATGAGCTCCACCGACGGCTGGGTGAAGATGCCCATCAACGAACCCTCCTCGCAGAACTCCCAGATCCAGGAGTTTCTCGACCGCTACAACGGCCCGGGCGTCCAGCACATCGCGCTCCTCACCCCCAGCATCATCGACACGGTGGCCGAGATGCGCCGCATGGGGCAGGATTTCCTCGACGTGCCCGACACCTACTACGACGCGGAATTCGACCAGCGCATCGGGGAGATCGCCGAGGACAAGGCGTTGCTTCGCCAGCTGAAGATCCTCGTCGACCGCGACCACGACGGCTACTTGCTGCAACTCTTCACCAAGTGTGTCTTCGCCCGCCCGACGCTTTTCTTCGAGGTCATCCAGCGGCATGGCGGAGCGAAGGGCTTCGGCGAAGGCAATTTCCGCGCCCTGTTCGAGGCCATCGAACGCGAACAGGTGAAGCGCGGCTCCTTGTGAGTTTTCAGTGAGAGTGAGAGGGGAAAGACCCAACGGACCTGACACCACCCCACACACCACCAACCGCCCTTCTCACTCTCACTTTCCGACCGTCGCATCGTTCACGCGTCTCAATGTCCGCCTACACACCCCGTCGCTTCGCGCCACCCCTCTTTATAGAGGGGATTCTCAAAATGCCCGCAGCCGAAGTCCCCTCTATGAAGAGGGGTGCCCGACAGGGCGGGGTGTGTGGGAAAAGTCCCGAAGCGTGAAACATTCAGGCTAGCTCACTCCATGCCCCACTACCTCAAGCTTGGTCTCACTCCCGCCAAGCACCACATCCGGTTGCCGCGGGACAAGACCGTCAGCCACCAAGGCGAGGGCCTGCACTACGAACACGTCGTCACCACCGAGGGCTTTGACCGGGCCTACAGCATCGCCTACCATCTGCGTCCGCCGACCCGCACCAAGCAGGTCGATCTGTGGCGCGACGTATCGCTGCAGCCCGCCGCGCCCGCGCCTCTCCGCCATCACCACCTGAAGTCCGCCGACCTCGCCCGCGCAGGCGACCCCTACACCGGTCGGGTGCCCCTGCTCTTCAACGACACGATGGTCTGCCATCGCTGCCGGCCGGCGACCGCCATGGCCAGGGAATACGATTTCTACCGCAACGGCCAAAGCGACGATGTGATCTTTGTCTGGTCAGGGGGCGGCTGGCTCGAATCGCAATATGGCCGCCTGCGCTACCGGCAGGATGACTACATCGTGATACCACGCGGCACCATTCACCGGTTGGTACCAGACGACATCACCAAGGAAGATTACCTCATCCTTGAGTCGGCGCATCCCGTCCGGATC
This sequence comes from Oleiharenicola sp., assembly GCA_025363455.1. Classification (GTDB taxonomy): domain Bacteria; phylum Verrucomicrobiota; class Verrucomicrobiia; order Opitutales; family Opitutaceae; genus Lacunisphaera. Next base: position 16,296 of record JANYDW010000064.1, read on the forward strand.
CCCGCCCGCTACCTGCACCCGGAGGGCCAGATCCGGATGGGCGCACCGTACAGCGAACGGGACTTTCACGGCCCGACGGAAATCCTGACCCACGACGACGGGGGAGACTTCGCGATCCTGACGAAGAGCCGCCATCGCTACACGCGCAACGTCGTGGTTGGCCACCCGCATGACGTCGTAGGCTGGGACGGCTACATCTACCCGTTCACATTCAATGCGAATGATTTTGAGCCGATCACGGGCACCGTCCATCTCCCACCGCCGATCCACCAGACCTTTGAGATCAACGGCTTTGTGATCTGTACGTTCGCCCCGCGCCATCTCGACCACCACCCGGAGGCCGTCAAGGTGCCATGGGCGCACGACAACACCGAGGCCGACGAGGTGCTCTTCTACGTGCGCGGCGAGTTCGGCTCGCGCAAGGGCATCGCCCCTGGCTCCTTCACGCTGCACCCGCAGGGCATTCCCCACGGCCCGCATCCCGGCACCACCCTCCGGAGCTTCGGCCTCGACCGCACCGAGGAACTCGCGGTCATGTTCGATACGCAGCAACCGCTGCAGCTCACCACCGCCGCGCTGGCGATGGATGACCCTAATTATCCCCTTTCCTGGCTGGGCTGAACCCGGCCGCGAACCCCCGCAACCTCTCCCGTCGTTCGGCCCACTCCCTCCACGCCATGATCGTCGACTTCGGCCAGCTCACGCCGCGGGACTCCTACCCGTGGTTGATCAACGCCATCAATCCGCGGCCCATCGCGTGGGTCTCCACCGTATCGGCGGACGGTCGCACGAATCTCGCGCCATTCTCGTTCTTCCAAGGCATCTGCGCCAATCCCCCGACCCTGATGTTCTCCGTCGCCAACGATCGCACCGGCCGGAAGAAGGACACGATTGTTAACGTGGAGCATGTGCCCGAGTTTGTCGTCAACCTCGTCCCCTATGCCCTGCGCGAGCCGATGAACCTCTCCTCGGCCGCGCTGCCGTACGGAGAGAGCGAGTTTGAGCGTTTCGCCGTCGCGCCTGCGCCCTCCACGCATGTCCGGCCGCCTCGCGTCGGGGCTTCACCGGTGGCCTTCGAGTGCAAACTCGACCGCATCGTCCGCATCGGCGAGGGCCCGCTCGCGGGCAACGTTGTGTTCGGCACCATCCTCTGCGCGCATGTGAGCGAGTCCGTCCTGACCGATGGCGTGCTCGACCCCCGCAAGCTCGACACGATCGGCCGAATGGGCGGCGACACCTACACCCGCACCACCGAACTGTTCACCATGGAAAGGCCTGCTTAGCACTACTACGTTATGTACCAACACACCCCGGCGCATTCGCGCCACCTCTCTCCAGAGGGGAGTAAAACCACCATTGTTCGATTCCCCTCTATTAAGAGGGGTGCCCGCAGGGCGGGGTGTGTCGCTCGGAATACCACCACCTAACGTAATAGTGTTAGTCGATCTTATGAAATTTCTCATCCTCTCGACCTGACAACCAACGAGAACGTTTACCAAAACACTCATGACCGCCACCGTCATCCTTTCTGCCACCCGCACGCCCCTCGGTTCCTTCCAAGGCGCCCTTTCCACCGTCCCAGCCCCGCGGCTCGGGGCGGCTGCGATCAAGGGCGCCGTTGCCCAAGCCGGCGTCGATCCCGCCGAGATCACCGACTGCCTCATGGGCAATGTGCTCCAGGCTGGTCTGGGCCAGGCGCCCGCGCGCCAGGCCGCCCTCCACGCCGGACTGCCGGTCTCCGTTCGTTGCACCACCGTCCACAAGGTCTGCGGCTCCGGCCTGCAGACCGTCATCGGCGCAGCGCATTTTCTCGCCGGTGGGATGGGCTCGATCGCAGTCGCGGGCGGCATGGAGAACATGTCCCTCGCGCCCTACCTGCTGCCGAAGGCGCGCGACGGTTACCGCATCGGCCACCAACAGGTCGTCGACTCGATGATCACGGACGGACTGTGGGACCCCTATGACAACATCCACATGGGCAGCTGCGCCGAGCAGTGCGCCGCGAAATACCATTTCACCCGCGAGCAACAGGACGCCTACGCGATGGAAAGTTTCCGCCGCGCCAACGCCGCACAAAAGGAGGGTCTTTTCGCCCGGGAGATCACGCCGGTTGAGCTTACCGACGCCAAAGGCAACGTCACCCGGGTTGAGCACGACGAGGGTCCGGCCAGGGTGAAATACGACAAGATTCCCACCTTGAAGCCCTCGTTCCAGAAAGACGGCACCATCACGCCGGCCAACGCCTCCAGCATCAATGACGGCGCCGCCGCGCTCGTCGTGACCACGGCCGGAACCGCGCAGGCCAAAGGTCTTAAACCCATCGCCCGCATCGTCGCTTTCGGCAGTCATGCCCAAGAACCGGTCTGGTTCACCACCGCACCGGTGACCGCCGCGCAACGGGCGCTGAAAACGGCGGGCTGGTCGGTAAACGACGTCGACCTCTGGGAAGTCAACGAGGCCTTCGCGGTTGTTCCGATGGCCTTCATGCAGGAACTGGGCGTGCCGCATGACCGGCTCAATGTCCGCGGCGGCGCCATCTCGCTCGGCCACCCGATCGGCTGCTCCGGCGCACGCATTCTCGTGACCCTCCTCTCCGCGCTCCAGCAACGTGGACTCAAACGCGGCGTCGCCGCCATCTGCATCGGCGGCGGCGAAGGCCTGGCCGCCTGCATCGAACTCACCTGAGTCTACCCAATGATCACCTGGATGAACACCGCCAAGTCTCGCCCCTCCTGTCATCCTGAGCAAAGCGAGGGATCCAGCACAATGTCTGCTGCGGCTGCGATTCTGGATTCTTCACTACGCTCAGAATGACAGCCATGAAACCCCTTCCGCGTTCTCCCATGTCATCTGTGGCTAGGGTGTGTCTTCAAACCCCTAAATCCCACGGCCGAGCGCCAAAGCAGCAAAGAACCGATCCGGTTTTAATCACTAATGCTTCGCCTAACGGCTGCGCTACATTGAGCGCTCCGCCTGATCGGCTCCACGGTGGGTTTCGGGGGTCGGCTAATCGCCGACGGACAATCGAGTTTCCCTGCTCACCGCGGCAATTAGCCGCGCCTCGGAACCAAGACCGGAGCCGATTGGGCGAAGGGGATGTTAAAGCGCAGCCGTTAGGCGAAGCATTAGTGGTCAATCTCTCCGACGGTTTGAAAACACACCCTAGACATTCTTCCTCATGAGCAAGGTCTACCCTCACGCGGCGGCCGCCCTCGCCGGACTGCTCCACGACAACATGACGCTGGCCGCGGGCGGGTTCGGCCTGTGCGGCATACCCGAGAACCTGATCGTTGCGTTGCGCGACAGCGGGGTGCGGGGCCTGACGATCATCGGCAACAACGCCGGCGTGGACGGTTTCGGCATGGGTGTTTTGCTCACTTCCCGGCAAGTGAAAAAGGTCGTGGCATCCTACGTCGGTGAAAACCGGGAGTTCGAACGTCAGGTCCTTGCCGGCGATTTGGAACTGGAACTCGTCCCCCAAGGCACCCTCGCCGAGCGCCTGCGGGCAGGCGGCGCGGGCATCCCGGGCTTCTTCACCCGCACTGCCTTCGGCACGAAGCTGGCCGAGGGCAAGGAAACCAAGATCTTCCACGGCAAGGAATATGTCCTCGAACCCGGCATCCAGGCCGAGGTGTCGCTCGTGAAGGCCTGGAAGGGCGACAGGTCCGGCAATCTCGTTTACCGGAAAACCGCGCGGAACTTCAACCCCATGATCGCCACCTGCAGCCGGGTTTGCGTCGCCGAGGTCGAGGAACTCGTCGAGGTTGGCGAACTCGAACCGGATTCGATCCACACGCCGGGCATTTATGTGGACCGCATCATCCAGGGCCCACGCTACGAGAAACGCATCGAGTTCCGCACCGTACAGGGGCAGGCCGCTTCGCGGAAAGAGTCGCCCCTCCGCGAGTTGATGGCGCGCCGGGCGGCGCAGGAGCTGCGCGATGGCTACTATGTGAATCTTGGCATCGGCATCCCTACGCTCGTGGCCAATTTCATCCCCGAAGGCATGAACGTCACCTTGCAGTCCGAGAATGGCCTGCTCGGCATCGGACCGTTTCCGCCCGAGGACCGGATCGACCCCGACCTGATCAACGCCGGCAAGCAGACCATCTCCACCATTGCCGGCTCCGCCTTCTTTTCCAGCGCCGACTCCTTTGCCATGATCCGCGGCGGCCACATCGACCTGTCGATCCTAGGCGCGCTCGAGGTATCCGCAACCGGCGACATCGCCAACTGGATGGTCCCGGGGAAAATGGTCAAGGGTCCCGGCGGCGCGATGGATCTGGTAGCCGGAGTGAAGCGAGTCGTCGCCGTGATGGAACATTGCGCCAAAGATGGCAGCCCGAAAATCCGCCGGAAATGCACTCTGCCTCTCACGGGCAAAGGCGTGGTCAGCCTCATCATCACCGACCTCTGCGTCTTCGAAGTGAAGCCCGGTGGCAGACTGGTCCTCACCGAGCTCCATCCCGGCGTCACCCTCGACGAAGTGCACGCCAAGACTGGCTGTCCCTTTGCCGTGGCTGTGGCCGCCCATTGAGAATCCATAATAGCCCGACCATGGACGTTATTTTTGAGTTTCACACCTGGACTACACACCCCGCCCTGTCGGGCACCCCTCTTCATAGAGGGGATTTTCGCCAGCGCTGGTTTGGGTCCCCTCTATCAAGAGGGGTGGCGCTTGCCTCGCCGAAGCTAGGCGAAGGCGGGCAGAGCGCCGGGGTGTGTCTGGCGAACGCACGCTACTCCATAAAATCCTCCGACCGATGAGTCCTCCCGTTACCTTCTCTCTCGACGCTGATGGCGTGGCTTGGATCATCTTCGACGCTCCCGACGCCCGCGCCAATGTCTTCAATCCCGCCACCCAGACGGCTCTAGCGGGCTGCATCGTTCAGGTAAACGCATGCATGGCCCGAGCCGTGGTGGTCCTGAGCGCGAAGGAGACTATCTTCATCGCCGGAGCCGATCTAAAGTGGCTGGCGGTCCTGCCCGATGCGGAAAGCGCCACGGCTTTTTCCCGGACCGGCCAGGCCTTGTTCCAGCAAGTCGTGAGCCTGCGGATTCCGGTGGTGTGCGCCATTCACGGCGCGTGTGCCGGCGGCGGGTACGAACTCGCTCTCGCCTGCCATTGGCGCCTGGCCAGCGACGCGCCGGCGACGCAGATCGGGCTGCCGGAAGTCGGGCTCGGCACGATTCCCGGCTGGGGCGGATCCGTCCGGTTGCCGCGGCTGATTGGCGCCGTGCCGGCGCTCGACCATATTCTCCGGGCAAAATTATTGCCTGCGCGCGAAGCCTTGACGGCGGGGCTCGTCGACGAGGTCGTGCCGATGGCCCAACTCAAGGAACGGGCCAAGGTCGCCGCTCTTCGGCTGGCGGGAGCAACAGGTCTCCCCCTCCGGCCATCCCCGTCGGTTCCCGCGCCGAACTTTTTTGCGGAGTTGCGCCGGGCCACCGTCATGAAGCTGCGCGATCAGCAACCGGCATCTCCGACCGTGATCGATATCGTCGAGCAGGGCGCCGGCCTAGACCTTTCCGCCGCGCTCGAGATCGAGGCCCTCGCCTTCGGTCGCGTCACCGCCGGTGAAGTCTGCAAGAATCTGGTCGCAGTGTTCTTTTTGCGCGACGCCGCCCGGAAACGGAACCTCGATGGCTGGTTTGAAGCCCCCACGGGTACAATACTCCCGATCAAACGAGTCGGGGTCGTCGGAGCCGGCGTGATGGGTTCAGGCATCGCGCACTGGCTCGCGGCCAGCGGCTACGAAGTGGTGCTACGCGACGTGCAGCCCGAATTCGTCGAGCGGGGCCGCGAGGTTGTGCGCGGTCTTTTCGCCAACGCCGTGAAACGCGGCCAGTTTTCCGCGGCCAACGCTGACGCGGGCTTGAGCCGGTTGACCACCACCACGGGATGGGACGGATTCGAGTCCTGCGATCTGGTGATCGAAGCAATCGTGGAGAATGTGGCGGCGAAACGGCAGCTTTTCACCGAGCTCGCCGGAATCGTGCGGCCCGACGCCCTTTTGGTTTCGAACACCTCGGCCCTCCCGATCGAGGAAATCGCCGGCCATGTTCCCCGGCCGGAAAGGACCTTGGGGCTGCATTTTTTCAATCCCGTCAGCCGTATGCCACTGGTCGAGCTGGTGATCAGCCGGGCCACCTCGGCCGAGTCCGCCACGCGGGTTCTGGCGCTCGTGCGGGCGCTCGGCAAGTCACCCGTCATCGCCCGTTCATCGCCGGGCTTCCTGATGACCCGCGTATTGTTCTTCTACCTGAACGCGGCCGTGAAGCTGTGGGAGCAAGGCGTACCCGCCGCCGTGCTGGATGGAACCCTGCGCGATTTCGGCTGGCCCATGGGGCCGCTGCGCCTGATCGACGAAGTCGGCGTGGACGTGAGTGACTTCATTTTTCACGAGATGACTCATTATTTCCCGGCCCGGCTCGCTTCCACCAGCGCCTGCACCCGGCTGCTGGCCGCCGGCCTGAAGGGACGAAAGAACGGCATGGGCGCCGGCTTCTACACGTATGTCAACGGCCGGGAGGCCGTGAACGAAGCCGTACCCCGGCCGCCGGCCGCCGGAACCGGCCGACCGGAGCTCTCCCAGGCGTACATTGTTGATCATCTCATGGGGGTGATGATCGATGAGGCGTGCCTCTGCCTGAAGGAGGGTGTCGTGCTCTCACCCGCCGATATTGATTTCGCCCTGCTTTCCGGCGCCGGGTTTCCAGCCTTTCGCGGCGGACTGATGCGCTACGCCCGCAGCATTGGGCGCATACCAACAGCCGGCAACAACCACTGAGGTTTCTGAAATCCATGCGCCATTTCAACACGCTCTGCAACACACCCCGTCGCTGCGCGCCACCCCTCTATAGAGGGGACTCAAGCATCCGTGGTCGGAAATCCCCTCTCGAGAGGGGTGCCCGGCAGGGCGGGGTGTGTCGTGTCCTCGGCAAAATCTAACAGTTACACCGACTCGCCCCTTACCCCAAATCCCATGAGCACTGCCACCTCTGCCCTTTCACCCGCGGACACCCGTCGTCTCGTCGGCGTGGTGCCGGCGAACCTGCAGATGGACGCGTCCTGGGCTGCGATTCGCACCGCCCGTGATGCCGTCCGGCAAGCCGCCCAAGGCTGCTCGCCCTCCCTCATGCTCGCTTGGTGCATCACGCGGGCGATGGAGAAGCATCCCGCCTTTCGCGGCACCGTGCAGGAGAACGGCAACATTGCGGTGCAAAACGATTTTGCGCTGGGTGTGACGGTCGCTCTCGGCGGCGACCGACTGGTCATGGCGGTCATCCCTGGAGCGAACAGGCTCGACTGGCGCGGTTTCGCGGACGCCTATGGCCGGGGCCTGGCCGACGCGCGCGCGGGCCGCCAGGAAATCCTGCCGGCTCCGCTCGTTCTTACCAGTCTCGGCACCCTGGGGATTGAGGTGGCAACGCCGATTGTGGTGCCGCCGGCGATGTGCACGCTGGTGGTCGGCCAGGCGCATGTGCGCATGATCTACGATCAGGGCGTGGTCCGCCCCGAAGAAGTCGTGACGCTGTCGCTCACCTTCGACCACCGGGTCGTGAATGGTGTGGGAGCCGCCGCCTTCCTCCATGACGTGAAGGTGTTGGCCGAGGGCTTCACGCTGCCGGACTGAGGACTTGCGTCCTACGGTAGGGCGGCCTTTGACCGGGCACTCCAAGTAAGCAGCAGGCCAGTCACAGGCTGGCCCCACCGCTACCGCGCGCGATCACTGCGACTTCGGAGCCCACTTCGGTGAACGCTTTTCCTTGAAGGCCGCGATGCCTTCGGCCGCCTCGGGTGATTGCCGTGCTTCAAGGTGGAACGCCAGGGCGCGGTCGAGATCGGCCTGCACCGGACGGGGCCAGAGTTCCGCGAGGAAACGTTTCGTGTTAGCGACCGCCTCAGGTCCGCCGCACAGCACGGTGTCGGCGTAGCCGCACGCGGTGGCCATAAGATCCCTGGCATGTACCTCACGATTCACCAGGCCGATGTCCACGGCGCGCGCGGCATCGATCAGTTCGCCGGTCAGCAGGAGTTCGCGCGCATCGCGCTCCCGCAACTGGCGGCGGAGAAAAGTCATCACCAGCGCCGCCACCAGTCCCCGCCGGGTTTCGGGATAACCGATTTTGGTGCCCTGGGCCGCCACCGCAAAATCACAGGCAGTCATGAGTCCCGCACCGCCCGCAATGGCGGCACCGTGCACGGCGGCGATTGTCACGAGCCGCGTGGAGTTCAGTGCCTGCAGGGTCTGGGCGATCAATTCAGCCAGCCGGTGCGCGTGCTCCGGCGTGGCAGCTTCGCCCAAGTCCAGGCCCGCGCAGAATGCAGGACCTTCCCCGCGCAGGATCAGGATACGCTGGGCTTTTTTCTCCTCGGCCGCGGCCACCGCCGCGACCAGCTGCTCGAGCAAGCCGATGTTGAGCGCATTGCGCTTGGTGGGACGGTTGAGCGCGATGATCGTGATCGGACCGTCGGTGGAAACAAGTATCGGGGAAACGGAAGATTCTTCAGGCATGGGAGGACGGATGGATTAACCCGAATGCATCAACGCAACGCAAAACCAACACACCCCGCCCTGTCGGGCACCCCTCTTGATAAAGGGGACCTGGTTGCGTGGTTCTTAAATCCCCTCTATGAAGAGGAGTGGCGCACAGCGCTGGGGTGTATGGGAAAGACATCGAGGGAGTGGAAATTATCCGGATTGGGTTAGCCTTTCGATTCAGTCGGTCGAATCGTCCCCAACCCGACCGGAGCCTCGACCGACATCTCCAGCAACGCCATGCCCAGCGTTTTGCCCTGGGCGTCGATCCGGAGCGACCGGCTGCCGCCGCCGGCGAGGATACCGGGCAGCACAAAGTTCAAGGCCTCAAGGTTGGGCACGTCGTACCGCACGACCTCTCCCACCCCGAGCGGCTTGAAGTAAGCTTCCACGACTGCGGCGGTGAGATGGGTGCGGAGCCAGGTGTAGGCCTCGGCCGTCCGGCCAAAGACGGCGACATTGGCCGAGGATCCCTTGTCACCGCTGCGGGCGTAGGCAATGTCGCGAAGGGGGATCATGGAGAGCGAAGGTCAGTTCACCAGTCTGACGATGGGCTGGACGAGGGAGCGGTCGATCAGGCAGGGCCAGTAGCCGAAGATTGGCATCACCTTGGGGCGGCCGGACGCGTAACCGGTCACACCCTGCGGCCCGCAGGTCACGAGCGGGGCGATCTCGCGGGTGAACCGTTCGACCGGTTCCTTGGTGTCGGCCGCCACGCTCACGCGCAGCACGGTCTCGATCAGGTGCGTGTCGCTGACCCGGCTGGCGACACCGCGCACGCTTGCCCCGGTCCCGAGACACTCGATGAGGTGCTCGCGAAAAACGCAGCCGTCATCATGCAAACGGCGGATCAGCCCCTCGCCGGCGTGGCGCGCCTTCTTCACCGCGTCGTGCCCGAATACGGTCAGCATCCCGTGGGCTTTGTAACCATCGCGGTAGGTGGCACTGACCTTGTAGGTCGGCGGAGGAGCGCGACCGGTCGCACCGGAAACCCGCACCCGGTTCTCGGCGATCGCGTCGACCTTGAGCGCCAGAAATGACACGCTGACGTCGGGCGAGAGATAATCGCCCGGATCGCCAATCTCGTAGAGCAGTTGTTCCTTCACCGTCCGGAGCGTGACCGCCCCACCGGTCCCCGCCGGCTTGGTGACCACGCAGGAACCGTCGGCGGAAACCTCGACGAGGGGAAACCCGATCGCGTGGCTGTCGGGCAGCTCGAGCCAGTCGGTCGAAATACCACCGCAAACCTGCGTGCCGCATTCGATGAGGTGGCCCGCGACCGTGGCACCTGCAAGGCGGTCGTAGTCGGTTGCCGCCCAGCCGAAATGAGCCAGGCACGGCCCGACGGTGAGGGACGGGTCGGCCACGCGGCCGGTGATGACGATATCGGCGCCGGCCCGCAGCGCGGCAGCGATGTCCTCCGCGCCGAGATATGCATTCGCCGTAACGAGACGGTCCCTGACCTCCTCCAGTCCAGCACCGGTTTCCAGGTTCTGGAATTCCGCCCCGTCTGATGTGACCATCGCGTGCACATCATCGCCCGAAAGCACGGCAATCTTCAGGTGCGCAAGATTTGCCCGGGCCAGTTCGACCCGAACAGCCTCGGCACAAGCAACCGGATCGAGACCGCCCGCGTTACTCACGAGCCTGGTCCGACCGCCCTGTTTCCAGAACTCTTCCAGCGAGCGGACAACCTCAATAAAGTCTCGCGCGTACCCGGCAGCCGGATCCTTGGCGCGCAGGATCGCCATGATGGAAAGAGAGACTTCGGCGAGGTAGTCGAAGGTGATAAAATCGAGGTCAGGCTGCTGCGCGACAAGCTTGGCCGCCACGCCGGGTTGGTCGCCCCAGAAACCCGCCGCATTGGCAATCTTGAGCGGAGCGGGCATGACTCAGATGGAACAAAACGGTGTGTGCTGTAGGGCGGGATCGCTGATCCCGCCGAAGGTGGTAGCCGATTTCCACATCGGCGACATGGCGTCGGTATGCCCCTCGACCGGCTCGGGGTCCTGAGCTTGTCGAATGGAGAAACCGACGCCCACCTTTTCGAAAGGCGGGATCAGCGATCCCGCCCTACAATCGGCTTCGTGTCTATCATTTGACGATCGAATCGGTTGCATGGTTCGGCTCAGACCTGGATTACGCCGGTGTGGAACGCAGCCTTGGCGGCGGGCCGGGTGGCCAGCGCGAAAGCGCGCCGCAGGATCTCCCTTGTCTCCTGCGGCTGGATGATCGCGTCGACCCAGCCGCGCGCGGCGCCGTAGCGGATGTCGGCCTGCTCGACGTAATTCTCCTTCACCTGGCGGCGCAGCCGGTCGAGTTCCTCCTTGGGCCGGTCCTTCGCCGCCTTGGCGAGCAGGTTGTAAACCACGTCGCTCGCCTGGGCGGCGCCCATCACGGCGTATTTCGCGTTCGGCCAGGCGAAGATGAATCGCGGGTCAAAGGCCTTGCCACACATGGCGTAGTTGCCGGCCCCGTAGGAGCCGCCCGTGATGAGGGTGATCTTCGGCACGGTGGAATTGCTGAGGGCGTTGACCATCTTCGCGCCCGAGCGGATGATGCCGCTCTGCTCGGCATCCCGGCCGACCATGAAACCGGATACATCCTGCACGAACAGCAGTGGCAGCCGCGTCTGGTTGCAATCCATGATGAACCGCGCCGCCTTGTCGGCGGCGTCGGCGTAGATCACGCCCGGCATCTGCAAACCGCTGGTTTTGGATTGAACCCGGATCCGCTGGTTGGCCACGATACCGACTGGGCGTCCACCCAACCGGGCAAAAGTGGTCACGAGGGACTTGCCGCAATCGGCCTTTGATTCATCCATCGTCCCGGCGTCGATCAGGCAGCGCAACAGGTCACGCGTGTCGTATTCGCCGCGACCACCGGGCGGGATCAGTTCGAGTATCTTCGAGCTCGGAAATTCCGGGGCTGTAGGAGGGGCTTTATGCCCCGACTCGCTCGGCTGCGGGTGAGATTGATCGGGGCGTAAAGCCCCTCCTACAGTTTCCATCGGCAGCAACCCGATCAGCGATTTCAGCCGCTTCAGGCACGCCGGGTCGTCCTTCTCCTTGAAGTCCACCGTGCGCGAAATCTCAGCGTGCATGGCTGCTCCGCCCAGCGATTCGGGGTCGGTTTCCTGGCCGATCGCCGCCTTCACCAGCTGCGGTCCGGCGAGATAGAGGCCGCTGCCCTCCGTCATGAGGATCTTGTCGCAGAGCACGGGCAGGTAGGCGCCGCCCGCGACGCAATTGCCCATGATCGCCGCATACTGGGGAATGCCGGCCGCGGAGATCACCGCGTTGTTGCGGAATATCCGCCCGAAGTCGTCCTCGTCGGGAAATATTTCATCCTGCATGGGCAGGAACACCCCCGACGAATCCACCAGATACACCAGCGGCAGATTGCACTCGAAGGCAATGCGCTGGGCGCGCAGCACTTTTTTGCAGGTCATCGGGACAAAGGCGCCGGCCTTCACCGTGGCGTCGTTCGCCACGATCATGCAGGCGTGGCCCCCGATGTCGGCGATGCCCGTCACCACGCCGGCGCCGGGGAAAGAACCCCATTCGCGATACATGCCGTGAGCTGCCCACAGGCCGAGCTCGAGAAAAGATGCCGGATCATCCACCAGCGCCGCGATCCGCTCGCGCACGAACAGTCGCCCGAGCTTATGCTGGCGGGCCTGCCCGTCCGCACCACCGCCTTCCCGGAGTCCGGCTTCCTGCCCGGCAAAGTCATCGGGGCGATCAAGCGGATTCTTGGCGGGAGGCACGGGATCGGGGGGAGTGGGTTGTTTCAATTACAGCCTCACTCTAAGCTTCGCGCCAGGCAAACTGCAATCGCGGTATCGCTCTACCCCAAACGGAGTATTGTGGGCTGGAGTGCCCGGCAAAATCGCTATCCGACTCGTCGGCGCGGCCGAGGTGTGTACCGTTGGGGTCGTCCCCCAAACCATGCCCTCGGTAGCATCAATTCCGCCCCCGGTGAGCCCCGCCGATCCCACCGGACTTGCGTTTTGGCACGAACAGCTTTCGCCGGCGGAGAAAACATTTCTCCGCCAGGTTGCGGTTTTCGCCGCCACCGAAGTCGCCCCCCATGGTGAGGCATGGGAAAAACAGGAAGAGCTGCCTCGCGAGATCTTCACCAAGGCGGGCCGGCTCGGCTTGCTGGGCATGACCGCCCCGCGCCGGCTGGGCGGCCGGGGCTTCAGCTACGTGACTTACGCCCTGGCGGTCCGCGAAATCGCCCGGCACCAGGCCGCCCTCGCCATCGACATTGCTGCGCATAATGCGCTAGGCTGCGGGCATCTGCTCGCCGCCGGCACCCCGGCGCAGCACCGGCGGGTTATGCCCAAATTACTGCGCGGCACCTGGCTGGCGGCATGGGCCCTGACCGAGCCGGAAGCGGGCAGCGACAGCGGCGGCGTCCAAACCATGGCCACCGAAATCGGCCGCGGCCGGTGGGAACTCACCGGTTTCAAGCGCTATATCACGCTCGGCCGTATGGCGGATGTCCTCGTGGTGATTGCGGTCACCGGGCAGACGCCCGAGGGACGAAAGGAAATCAGTGCTTTCGTCGTGAACCGCGCGGAAATCCAACCCCTGCGCAAAGTGCCCACCTGCGGGCTCCGGGCCAGTGATACGGCGGAGTTTCGCCTGACCAAGGCCAATGCCGAGCTGCTGGGCGAGCGCGGTCACGGTCAGGCGGCGGCGCTCGGCTGCCTCGACAAGGGCCGGATCGGAGTCGCGGCCGCCTCGCTCGGGCTCGCCCGTGCGGCCCTCGATGCCGCGGTGAAGCATGTCCTCCACCGGCGCCAGTTTGGCAAACGGCTGGCGGATTTTCAGGCCCTGCAGTTCATGCTCGCGGACTGCGAGGTCGAACTCCGCGCGGCCGAGGCGCTGGTCCTGCAGGCAGCCATCCTCGCCACCCGCGGGGTGCGCCATACGCTGGAATCCTCGGTGGCCAAGCTCTACGCCTCCGAAGCCGCTTCCCGCATTTGCAACCATGCTCTGCAGATCCACGGCGGCTATGGTTACACGCGCGACATCCCGGTGGAGCGCTATTGGCGTGATGCGCGCCTGAGCGAAATTGGCGAGGGCTCCTCCGAAGTGCAGCGGATCATCATCAGCCGGGCGCTGCTTAAGTCCGCCGAAGGGGCGCTGGCTTCCGCCCGCTGACCGGCCCGCCCCGGCGGGACTCCTGGTCGAACCGGGATGTCCGGGCGGCAAGAGGCAATGGTACAGTTTGTCTTGTCATCGCGAGCCCGGCACAGCCGGGCGTGGCGATCCAGCTAGGGTGTGTTTTCAAACCGTCGGAGAGATTGACCACAAATGCTTTGCCTAACGGCTGCGCTTTAACATCCCCTTCGACCCTGTTGCGGCCTGCTGGCCGCCCAGGGTCCGTCCTGAGTTCTCGCTCCGCGAAACTCAGGCGGATATTCGGCTCCGGTCTTGGTTCCGGGGCGCGGCTAATTGCCGCGGTGAGCAGGGAAACTCGGTTGTCCGTCGGCGATTAGCCGACCCCCGAAACCCACCGTGGCGGAGCGCTCAATGTAGCGCAGCCGTTAGGCGAAGCATTAGCAGGCTGCTGAAAAAGTCCGTCATTGGTTGAACATTTGACGGTGGGCTGCGTCGAAGCAGGCAACATGCGTGGCCAACTTCCGAACCAGCCCTGTTTCGTCAGCCTGATCAACGTTGAGACGATGATCCCCGAGC
>JANYDW010000014.1 GCA_025363455.1 Oleiharenicola sp.
GTGCTGCTCGGGGATCATCGTCTCAACGTTGATCAGGCTGACGAAACAGGGCTGGTTCGGAAGTTGGCCACGCATGTTGCCTGCTTCGACGCAGCTCCACCGCCAATGTTCAAACTGTGACAGACTTTTTCAGCAGCCTGCTAATGGCCTCGTTCTCGGCCTTTAAAGCCAAGTCGATCCTCGGGCCGGCCGCCGCCACCTTCATCCAGCCTTACACGAACACGATCATTTCGGGTTCAATTCCGGTGAACAACATTTCGGAGAAAAGCTGGAGTTTCATCGGCCTCTATCGCTTCACCGAGGGACCGCTCAACAAGTTGAATCTCAGCCTGGGCGCGAACACCCTCGGCAAACGCGCGATCACGGACAACGGCAACCAGGTTTGGTTTGGCTACGTCCCCGGTCGCACCATCCTCAACCTGAACGCGACGTACCGCTACGACGCTCATTGGACCTTCGGGCTGAACATCGACAATCTACTGAACAAGAAGTATATTTACTCCGTACGCAGCGTGAACGTCATCGTCCCCGGTCCAGACATCAACGCCAAGTTCAGCGTGGAGTACACGTTCTAGTCCGAACCTTTCTCGTACACTCGTGTGTGTCACCCTCCTAGGTCCTGCAGCCCGGCGCGAAAGCGCCGGGTCCCCGCGCCCCGCGGCGCGGGCGCCCGAAACGGCCGGCCTGGGTGCGAGGTATCCCGGCTAAGCCACCCGCCTGCCCAGCGCTAGCCTGCTGTTCGTCGCCCTGGTGTCAGCCCCCCGGCGACAGAAGCGGAGCTGTGTGCACCCATCGCGGCCACCCGCCGCATATTTCCAACTCCCGCCAGCCCAACCGCCGCCGACCCAATGGCCGCACCGCCCACGACCTTTTCAGACACTCCACCCCAAGCGAATGAACCCAACCCTTGCTGCCAGCTCTGCCCCGCACTCGCTCACCGGTCCCGACTACCTGTGTTTGGCCTGCTATTTCGCCGTCAATCTCGCCATCGGTTGGTGGTGCCGGCAGCGCAGCCGGCGCAGCGCCACGAGTTTCTTTCTCGGCAGCGGCCGGGTCGTCTGGTGGGCGGCAGCCGTGAGCTTCTTCGCCACGAGCGTGAGCAGTATCAGTTTCATGGCGCTGCCGGCCAAATCGTTCCAGGGCGACTGGCTTGCCATCGGCTCCGCGCCGGCGCAATCCTGCGCGGGAATTGTCACCGGGTTCGTCTTCGTCGGGATATTTCGCCGTCTCAACCTGACCACCGTCTTCGACTATCTGGAGCGGCGTTTCGACCGGCGGGTGCGGTATTTTGGCGCGGGTCTCGCGATTCTCCTCAAGGTCGTTGGCCGTATGAGCATCGTCATGCTGCTGCCCGCTCTCGCGCTGGCCACGGTCACTGGCCTCAATGTTTATCTGAGCATCCTGCTCATGGGCGTGATCACGACGATCTACGCCATGGAAGGGGGATTTGAAGCCGTGGTTTGGACCGATGTGCTGCAAAGCGTCGTAATGGTCGGCGGGGTGACAATCGCCCTCCGCCACATCGCCGCCGGCGTGCCCGGCGGTTTCGGCGGCATCGTCGATACCGCGTCCGCCGCCGGCAAATTCCACGCCGTGTCCTGGGACTTCGATGTGACGAAACCGACCGTCTGGGTTTTCCTGGGCATGTTTCTCGCGACGCTCTTTTTCCAGATCAGCGACCAGCCGCTCATGCAGCGGATGCTCGCGACCGCCGATGAACGGGACGCGAAGCGCACCGTCACGATCGGCAACCTCATCGGGCTGCTCAGCGGCTTCGTGTTTTTCTTCGTGGGCACCGCTCTCTGGACCTTCTATCGTGCGCATCCCGAGCGGCTCGCACCCACGCTCCCGGGCGACGCGATTTTCCCCTATTTTATCGTCAACGAGCTGCCCCACGGCGTCGTCGGCCTCATCATCGCCGGGCTTTTCGCCGCCGCGATGGGCGCGCTCTCGAGCATGCTGAACAGCAGCGCGACGGTGATCGTCAGCGATTTCTACGACACACTGTGTCCCGGCCGATCCGTCGCCGCGCGCACCCGGCTCGCGTGGTGGGTCACGCTGGCCTGCGGTCTCGCGGCCACGGGCATGGCGTTGTTTCTCGCGTGGCGCAACGTGCCGTCGCTATGGGATGAATTCCTGCGACTCGCCGCGCTGCTGGGCGGCGGATTTCCCGGCGTGTTTGCGCTCGGCCTGCTCACGCGCCGCGCGAACGGCCCGGGCGTCTTCGTCGGAGCCGTCGTCAGCATCGTGTTCACCTGGTGGGTCCAAACGTTCACCGCGACTTCCGTCTTCTTCCACACCTTTCTCGCGATTGCGTGCACGATGCTGGTCGGCTACGTGGCCAGCTGGTTGTTCGCGACCCGCGGAGACGCGAAAAGCCTGCGTGGCCTCACCGTCTGGGACTTTGCGCCCGCCTCGCCGCCGCCCCGGGCGGCCCCGGCACCCGTCACCCCCTCTTCATGAATGCTCGCTACGATGGCATGACCTACGCACCCCGGGGAAAGCCCCGCCCGGTGGTGAAACCCGGTGAATTCGCCTTTGCGGCGGTGCATCTCGATCACGGCCATATCTACGGCCAGTGCAACGGGCTCATCGAGGCCGGGGCCCAGCTCAAGTGGGTCTACGATCCCGATCCGCAGCGCGTCGCGACTTTCCAGGGGAAATATCCGCAGGTCCGCGTGGCCCGCACGCTGGACGAGGTGCTGTCCGATCCGGAGGTGAAACTCATCGCCGCGGCGGCGATTCCTTCCGCTCGCGGTCCGCTCGGCTGCCGGGTGATGCGCGCCGGCAAGGATTATTTCACAGACAAAACGCCTTTCACCACCCTGGCCCAGCTCGCCGAGGCCCGCACCGTGGTCGCGGCGACCGGGCGGAAATACCTGGTTTACTACTGCGAACGGCTCCACGTGGAGAGCGCGATCGTCGCCGGCGACCTCGTGCAGGGCGGTGCCATCGGTCGCGTGCTCCAGGTCATGTGCATTGCGCCCCACCGGCTGAGCAAAGCCAGCCGGCCGGCCTGGTTTTTCGAGCGGGCGCATTACGGTGGCATCCTCTGCGACATCGGCAGCCACCAGATCGAACAGTTTCTTTTCTACACGCAATCCCGCGATGCCACGGTGCTCTCCGCTGCCGTCGCCAACTACGCCAATCCCGATAAACCGGAACTCGAGGACTTCGGCGAGGCGTCCCTCGTGGGCGACCGCGGCGCGAGCGGCTACTTGCGGGTGGACTGGTTCACGCCCGACGGGCTGCCCACCTGGGGCGACGGCCGGACGATCATCCTCGGCACCGAGGGCACCGTCGAGCTGCGCAAATATATCGACGTCGCGCGCGACGACCGCGGCGATCACGTCTTCATCGTCGACGCAAAAGGAGTCCGCCATCTCAACGTCGCGGGGACCGTCGGCTTTCCTTTCTTCGGCCAGCTCGTGCTCGATTGTCTGGCCCGGACGGAGGACGCCATGACCCAGGCCCACGCCTTCAAGGCCGCCGAGCTTTGCCTGCACGCGCAAGCGGTCGCCCGGCGAATCAAAACTGATTGATCTTATGAAACACGTCCGTCTCGGCATTATCGGTCTCGGCGTCATGGGGCAGGTCCATGCGCGCAATATTCTCGAGGGCAAGGTTCCCCGGCTGCGTCTCGCGGCCGTGGCGGACAGCGATCCGGCCCGCCTCGCCAAATACGCGCCCCTCCCGGGCTTCACCTCCGCCCGGGAGCTGATCGCTTCCGGCCTGGTCGACGCGGTGCTCATTGCGACCCCCCACTATCACCACACGGATACCGGGATTGCCGCGCTGAGTGCGGGACTGCACCTGCTCGTCGAGAAGCCGATTTCGGTGCAGCGGGCCGATTGTGAGCGACTGATGGCGGCGCACACGGATCGCCGCCTCGTCTTCGCGGCGATGTTCAACCAGCGCTCCGATCCGCTTTACCGCAAACTCCGCGACTTGGTGCACGGCGGCGGGCTGGGGAAAATACACCGCGTGCAATGGACGGTCACCGACTGGTTTCGCCCCCAGGTCTATTATTCGCTCAGCGCGTGGCGGGCAACCTGGGCGGGCGAGGGTGGGGGCGTCCTGCTCAACCAATGTCCGCACAATCTCGATCTGTTTTCCTGGATCTTCGGTCAGCCGCAGCGGGTGCGGGGATTTTGCGGATTCGGCCGCTACCACGACATCGAGGTGGAAGATGACGTGACGGCATTTTTCGAGCTCGCGGACGGCGCCACGGCGACCTTCATCGCCTCGACCGGCGAAGCGCCCGGCACGAACCGGCTCGAAGTCGTGGCCGAGAACGGTCGGGTCGTCGCCGAGGACCGCACGCTTCGTTTCACCCAGAATCGGGTGCCGACCGCGAAATTCAGTCGGACGACGAAAGCCCCGTTCTCCCTGCCACCGACGCGCGAGCGGGTTTTCGCTTTCAAGGATACCGGCCTGCAGCACGTGGCCGTTCTGCGCAATTTCGCCGATGCCATCCTGCGCGACGCGCCGTTGATCGCGCCCGCGGCGGAAGGCATTCGGTCGGTTGAGTTGGCCAACGGCATCCTGCTCTCGAGTTGGACGAACAAGCCCGTCCAACTCCCTCTGGATTCCGCCCTCTACGCGCGCTGGTTGAAGCGCAAAATCGCGGCGTCGCCGCGCACCAGGCGCCTCGTCGCCCGATGAGGAAATGAAGCCAGGAATGCCTTCAGATTAACGGTTCAAAATCCCCCGTCTTTCGTTGATGAAACACCTCCTCGCCATCGATCAGGGCACGACCAGCTCCCGGGCCATCGTCTTCGGCGAAACCGGCACGCTCGTCGCATCCGCCCAGCGGGAATTCCGGCAGTATTTTCCGCAGCCGGGCTGGGTCGAACACGACGCCGAGGAGATCTGGGCCACGCAGGCCGCGACGATCAGCGACGTCCTCGCGAAAGCCGGACTGCGACCGGCGGACCTGGCCGCCGTCGGCATCACCAACCAGCGCGAAACCACGCTCGTCTGGGATCGCCGCACCGGGCGGCCGATCGCGCCCGCCATCGTGTGGCAGGACCGGCGCACCGCGGAGTTCTGCGAAGAGTTGCGCGCCGCCGGACACGAGGCGTTTATCACGGGGAAAACCGGACTCGTCATCGACGCTTATTTTTCCGCAAGCAAGCTTTGCTGGTTGCTCGACCACGTGCCCGGGGCGCGGGCCCGGGCCGTGCGCGGCGAGCTGGCTTTTGGCACAATCGATTCGTGGCTCGCGTGGAAACTCACCGGCGGCACCTTGCATGTAACCGACGCTTCCAACGCGTCGCGCACGATGCTCGTGGATATTGCCAACGGCCAATGGGACGACGAACTGCTCGCCCTTTTCAACGTGCCCCGCGCGCTGCTGCCCGCGATCCGTGACTCCAGCGAAGTCTATGCGCTGGCCAGCGACGTGGTGCCGGGGGTGCCGATAGCCGGTATCGCGGGCGACCAGCAAGCCGCCCTCTTCGGCCAGGGCTGTTTGCAGCCGGGGATGGCAAAAAACACCTATGGCACCGGCTGCTTTATGCTCATGCATACGGGCACGGCCCGCGTGCATTCGCGGCAGCGGCTGCTCAGCACGATCGCCTGGCGGATCGGCGGCCGTCTGGAATATGCGCTGGAAGGCAGCGTTTTCGTCGCCGGCGCCGCGATCCAATATTTGCGCGATGGCCTCGGACTGATCCGCCACGCGTCTGAAATCGAATCGCTCGCCACCTCCGTAACCGACACCGGCGGCGTTCAATTTGTCCCCGCGTTTGTCGGCCTTGGGGCGCCTTATTGGGATCCACACGTGCGCGGCGCTATCCTCGGCCTCACCCGTGGCACGAGCGCCGCGCATATAGCCCGCGCCGCCGTCGAGGCCATTGCCCAACAAGTCACCGACGTGCTGGAGGCGATGCAGGCCGACACCGGCCTGGACTTGAAGGAGCTGCGCGTGGACGGCGGCGCCGCGGTCAACAATCTCCTCATGCAGTTTCAGGCGGACCTGCTTGATCGGCCCGTCGTGCGTCCCCGGGCGCTCGAAGCGACGGCCCTCGGCGCCGCCGGTCTCGCCGGACTGGCCGTCGGGGTGTATCGATCGACGACCGACATGGGTGCGCGCTGGGCGGAAGAGCGCCGTTTCACCCCCGGGATGGCGGGTTCAAAACGGCAAAATCACCGGGACGACTGGCGTCGGGCGATCCGCTGCGCCCGCGCCTGGGCCACGCCATGAACCGCGATAACGCCATCCAACGCCTGGGTTCGGCCGATGAACCCTGGGACCTGCTGGTAATCGGCGGAGGCGCCACCGGCTTCGGTGCCGCGGTGGATGCCGCGGCGCGTGGCTACCGCACGGTGCTGGTCGAGCAAGGCGATTTCGCCAAGGGCACCTCCAGCCGCAGCACGAAGCTCGCGCACGGCGGCGTCCGCTACCTGCGCAGCGGAGAGTTTGGCCTCGTCCGCGGCGCTCTGCGCGAGCGGGGCCTGATGGCCCGCAACGCGCCGCACTTGGTGAGTCGTCGTGGCTTCGTCATTCCGATCTATCGCTGGCTCGACCTGCCGCTCTACGGCCTCGGCCTCAAAGTCTACGAATGGCTCTCGGGGCGGTTGAGCTTCGGCGCTTCGCGGGTCCTCTCGGTCGCGGAGACGCGCCGACTGCTGCCCACGGTGAAGTCCGCCGGGCTGCGCGGGGGCGTCCTGTATTTCGACGGCCAGTTCGATGATGCCCGGCTGGCGTTGGCGCTCGCCCGTACCGCCGAGGCGAAAGGCGCCGTCGTGGTCAACTACGCGCGCGTGGAACGTCTGCTGAAGACCGACGGCCGGCTAGCCGGAGCGGTGGTCGTCGACCAGGAAACCGGGCGGCCGCTGACGGTGAAAGCCCGCGCGGTGTTGAATGCCACGGGCATATTCACCGACGAAATTCGCCGGCTCGATGACCCGGCGATCGACCCGATGCTGGCGTTCAGCTCAGGAGTTCATCTGACCCTCGACCGCAGTTTTCTGCCTGGTGACGAGGCGCTCATGATTCCGCAAACGAACGATGGTCGCGTGCTCTTCGCCGTGCCGTGGCAGGATCACGTGATTATCGGAACAACAGACGAGCCGCGAACCACGGCGGAACTCGAACCGCGCCCGCTCGAATCGGAAGTAAGGTTTCTGCTCGAACACGCGAACGACTATCTGACGAAGTCGGTTTCCCGCGCCGACGTGCTCAGCGTGTCTACCGGGTTGCGCCCGCTGGTGCGCAAGGGAAATACCGCCGCGACCGCCACCTTGTCGCGCGACCACGTGATCGCGGTTTCCTCCGCCGGACTGGTGACCATTACCGGCGGCAAATGGACGAGTTACCGCAAAATGGCCGAGGATGCCGTCACCCGCGCCGCCGAGGTCGGCGGACTGACGCCGCGCGCGGCCGCCACCGAAGCGCTCGGGCTCCACGGGGCCGGCCGGCCCGGTGAGTCCGTCCCCACGGGACGTTTCGCCCAGTACGGCAGTGATGCCGCCGCGATCGAAAGGATGATCGCGCATGAGCCGGCGCTCGGCCGCGCGCTGCATCCGCGTCTTCCGATTTGCCCGGCCGAAGTCCGCTGGGCCGCACGCCACGAGATGGCGCGCACGGTGGAAGACGTGCTGTCCCGCCGCACTCGCGTGCTTTTGCTCGACGCCCGCGCGGCCCGGGAAGTGGCGCCAGCCATTGCCGATCTGCTCGCCCGCGAACTCGGCCGCGACCCCGCGTGGATCGCGACCCAACTCTCGGATTTCACGGCCCTCGCGCGCCATCATCTCCCCGATGAAACCCCATACCCGCCCGAGGCGGGCGCCGCGCGGGTCGCCTGAGTTTCCTTTCACTCTATGAAACAAATTTTGCGTGCGATCCATCTCGGAGTCGGGAACCGGGGCCAGTGGCCGTTGCGACTCGCCACACCCGCAGCCGGATTTCAGCCGGTAGCGTTGGTCGATCCCGAGCCTAAAATGCTGGCCGCCGCGAGTGAGCTTTGTCCGGGAGTTCCGACCTACACCGATCTCGATGAAGCGCTGGAAAAAACCGCCGCCGAGGTGGCGATAGTCTGTTCGCCCACGCGTTTCCACGTAGCGCAGGGCAGCCGCTGCCTCGCGGCCGGGTTGCATCTGCTGGTCGAGAAAGGCATGGCGCCCAGTTTCGCCGAGGCGAAAAGGTTGGTTGCCGCCGCGGAGGCCGCCCGGCGCGCACTGTGCGTGGCCCAGAACTATCGGTATCAGGCCATGGAACGGACGGTCGCGCGCATGATTGGCGACCCGGCGCATCCGCAGCACGCGGGCGCACCGTTTCTGATCGAGTATACGCAAAATCGCCAGCGGCCCCATCCGCGCACGCTGGACTACCCATTCGCCTCGGTGTGGGACATGAGCTGCCATCATTTCGATACGCTGCTGTCCTGGCTCGGCTTGGGATTCACCGAAGTCACGGCGCGCGCCTTCGGGCCGTCGTGGACCCGCTACACCCATCCGAACAATACCAGCATCCAGATCGCCCACGCTTCCGGCTGTGTGGTGCACTATCTTCATACGCATGACGCGGCGATCAACGAGGTCCGCATCCGGGTGCAAGCGGCGCGCGGCGCGATTCTCGTCGACGGCGACCGGGTGTTTTTCTGCCCGCGCGGGGACATCCAGCTCCAGCATGAGCCCCCCGTCCCCGTGCCCCTCGAACCGCAGGCGGGCGAAGCTGGCGTGCTGGCGGATTTTCACCGCCATTGCGTGCGCGGAGAACCGGTCGGAATTTCCGGCTCGGCGAACTTGAGCGTGATGGCGTTGTGCGACGCGACGTGCCGTTCCGTGGAAAGCCACGGCCCGGTGAACATCGGTTGAGCGTCCGCGCCTCCAGGGAAGTCCCGCTCGCTTGGTTTGAGGTGGAGCGCGCTGCTCCCAGTGCGCTTGCCTCGAGCCCCGTCACCGTGTTGGGACCTCCCAAGGCATGGGTCTCACACAAAGGACGCGAAGGGCGCGAAGTCAAAGGTGGTTGCCACGTCATTGAATGGATAGGGCGGTGAGTCCCTCCTGGCGGCCGCAGGCTTGGCGAAGGCTGCTCACCGCCGAGGTGCGTCGGCGCGGAGCGGAATCCGCGCCCTACCTCCGGTATACTCATTTCTCCCGCGACGGGATCAGCGGCATCACCCAATAGGTCTGTCCACCATAGAGCCAGGGCTTGGCACCGCGAGGCATGGGCACGTTATTGGGCAGGACCTCGGGAGCTCGATTACGTGGCGAATCGATGCCCGGTTCGGGCCTCGACGGCTTGTCGTGACCGGGGGTGCCCCACGACGGCACTTGGAAGAGATCCAGGGGTTTGTCGCGCAGGACCGGCGGTGTGGGAAGAAGCGCGCGCGGGGGCGGGGGGAGCGTGCCGCGCAAGCTGAAGTCATCGATCAGTGGTTTCGAGGAGGTGCTTTCATCCCAAGCCCGGGCGACCTCGGAGGAATTCTTGAGATCGGCAGCCGAGGCCGTGATGGCTACCATGAGGCTGGCAATCAGATGGGGGGGCTTCATGCGGGGTGGCTATTCGACCGCATCTTTAGACCAAAGTTTCATCGGCAGCTTTGAAATAATTCCGACGAACGAAGCGCCAGGCGGTCACGAAGAACGCCGTGAGTGGCACCGCCAGCATCATGCCGAGCACGCCGCCGAGGGCCTGGCCCCAAAAAAACACCGCCACAATGATCGCGACCGGGTGCAGCCCGGTCTGCTTGCCCATGATTCGTGGCGTAAGGAACCAGCCTTCGATCGCCTGCACGACGCCGAACACCCCCAGGCAGATTCCGACCAACGGCAGGCCACCGTCCGGTTGCAAAAAGGCCAGCGGCAACGCGACACTCAGGCCGAGGATCGAGCCGAGGTAGGGCACGAGGTTAAGCAGGCCCGTCAGCAGGCCGATCGCCAGGCCGAACTTTAGCCCGGCGAGCGAGAAGCCAGTCGCGAGCAGCACGCCCATGATCAACCCGATGAGCAGCTGGCCACGGGAAAAAGCCACCAGGATACCGAGAAATTCACCAATGAGAAACACCACATCATCCCGATGCTCCTTCTGCAGAAAAGGCAGATGCTCAGGGAGGGACTTTGTCGGGTCTTCGTTCGAGAGCAGGAAGAAAAAGAGATATACGGGTATGACCGCAACCGAGGCCGCGAAGCCGAAGATCCCAAAGAGTCCCGCGCCCGCCGACTTGATGGTCGGGGCCAGATGACCGAGCAGGTCCTGCGCCTGCTGGGTCAGGCCATCGAGGGCGGCCTTGACCGTGGGGTTGTCGAGATAGGGCCGGATTATCGCCAGCCAGCCAGGATAATGCAGTTCGCCCCAGGCGATTGTTTTTTGCCAGAGCGTCGGCAGGTACGCGATGAAGTCCAGGAGTTGCGTGGCCAGGGCCGGCAGGAAGGTGACGAGCAGGCCGGCCACCAGCAGGAGAAAGACCAGGTAAAGGAGCACCACAGCGACGGTTCGGCGGAGCTTCAGCCGTCGTTCGAAAAAGGTTACCACCGGACGCATCAGGAGCGCCAGGATGCCGGCGACCGCCAGCGGCCAGATGACACTCGAAAACGCGCTGATGAAACGGGCCACCCCCGTGAGGACCCAAAAGAGCAGACCGCCGATGGCACACATCGCGGCGAAGCCCAGGGCGAACCCGACCAGCTTGCGTTGCGCAGGGGTCAGGAGTGGGGTGGACTCGGCTGACATGGTGCGGGTGTCGTTAAAGGTCCGGGGCCCATCTACCGGCCGTCAGCCGCTTTCATTTGTTGGTTGGCCACAATCACCCCTTTGGCATCAGGGCCCAGCCCCAGCCATTCCCGGGCCTCGTCCAGCGCCACGAATACCTTGAGCTTGCAGGGAGCCTTTTGGCCAAACTGGCTGACGTAGATGCGGGCCACGCCATATTCCGTTTCGCTAGCCACCAGGATCGCCGAATGGCAACTGCCGCTACGTCCCCAGCTGTTCATCACCACGTGCATGAGATCGCGCACATCCTCGGGCATTATGCCGGAGAAATCGGCCTGCCGCAGATCCCAGAGTGCATTCATGTCGGGGTTGAACTGCTTTGAAGTGTAGAGCCCGGGCAAAATCTCGCGAAACACCGGCAGGCTGATGGTACCAGACACGGTATGGGTCCGGATCATGCGTTCCGGGTCAAACACGGTCACGATGTTCATCTTCCGACTGAACGGGGCAAGAGAGCCGGGTTGGGGAGAGGGCGGCAGGTTCATCGGACAGTGTGGTTTGGTAGCGGGACGGCGCGAATAGTCGAGGTTGGACTGCGGATGGACAGAACAAGGCCGTTTACCGCGGATTTCGCAGATGGCCCAGATAGGCGTTGAACCGTAGGAGCCTGCTTGCAGGCGATTGGGTGGGACAACGACGGACCGAGCGCTGATCGCCTGCCCCACGGCAGGCTCTGGGCCCTGAGTCCGTCGAGCGGGCAAGCAGACTCCTACATTCGGCATTGATCTGCGTCATCCGCGGAAAGCTCGATCAAACCTTCTCGCCTTGACATTCTAGGGGAGCGCGGCTCTCTCCTAGAAAGTCTAGGCGAACATCCATGACCCACCACAAAGCCGACCTCCTGCAGGGCACCCTCGACCTGCTCATCCTGAAATCGCTCCAGAACGAGCCCATGCACGGCTTCGGCATCGCCGTGCGGATCGGGCAAATGTCGAAGGACATGCTGACGGTGGAACAGGGCTCGCTCTACCCGGCACTCTATCGCCTGGAGGACCAAGGCTGGATCAAAGCGGAGTGGGGAATCTCCGACAACAACCGGAAAGCGAAGTTCTATACGCTCACGGCCGCGGGCCGGAAGCAGCTCACCACCGAGGAGCAAAGCTGGGCGAAACTTTCCACGGCGATCAATCTGGTGCTGGGGAATGCCTGAAGGGAATCGTTCTCGTTCTCCTAATCTTTCTCTTTCTCCCAAACCAACACAGATGAACCGAGAGAACGATTACGAGTAAGAGAACGAGAACGATCACATGAGATTCCTGAGCAAAGTTCGTTCGTTGTTTCGAAAAGAAAAACTCGACGCCGAGATGACCGAGGAGATGCAGGCTCACGTTGGACTGTAGGCCGAACGTAACCGGGCCGAAGGAATGAACCCGGACGAGGCCCGCTACGCGGCACTGCGACAGTTCGGCAATGTGGCGAGTGTACAGGAGCGGGCGCGCGAGACGCGGCCCGGGGTGGGCCTGGAACTTTTTGTTCGGGATATCGCCTTTGCTCTGCGGTCGCTGCGGCGCAACCTGGGTTTCGCGGCGACCGTCACGGTGTCGCTTATGTTGGGGATCGGTGCCGCCACGGCGGTCTATTCCGTGGTCCACGCGGTGTTGCTGGCGCCGCTGGCTTATGGTCGCCAGGGCGAGCTCCTCCAGATCCAAGCCCGTCATGTGCGCGACGGCGCTTCCGACCTGACGCCGGCGACATTCGGCGATGTGGCGGCGAGTGCGTCATCCTTCGACGCGGTGGCCGCCCAGTATTACTACTACCTCAACCTGACCGGAACTGCTGTCCCGGCACTGGTGAACAGCGCTGACGTGACGGGGGATTTCTTTCGTGTGTTTCAAGTCCAACCGTGGCGTGGCCGTGCTTTCGGCCCGGCGGATCAGGCCAAAAATGCAACTCCGGTCGTGGTCTTGGGGCATGCCCTGTGGCGGAGCCAGTTCGGCGGCGACGAATCATTGCTGGGGAGTCAAATCCTCCTCGACGACGTGGCGTATGAGGTGGTGGGGATCATGCCACCGGGCTTCACCGACCCCGCAGGCACGGCGCAGTTGTGGCGGCCGATGCGCCCGGGGCGGGACAATCTCACCGATCGCAGCTCGCATTATTGGACGGGATTCGCGCGCGGCAAATCCGGCGTGACCGTCGAGCAAGCCAACGCGGAGCTCGACACGATCAGCCAGCGACTCGTCCGGGCTTATCCCGCGAACTACCAGGACTGGACATTGCAGGCGGTGGACCTGCGCAGCCGGCTGGTGGGTGATTACCGCCGCGGCTTGTGGACCCTGCTCGCCGCCGTGGGGTGCCTGATCGCCATCACCTGCGCCAATGTCACGAGCCTCTCGATCATCCGCGCC
Source organism: Oleiharenicola sp. (assembly GCA_025363455.1). Lineage (GTDB taxonomy): Bacteria > Verrucomicrobiota > Verrucomicrobiia > Opitutales > Opitutaceae > Lacunisphaera. Next base: position 13,069 of record JANYDW010000014.1, read on the forward strand.
GCCGCGCGCGGACGGGAGCTGGCGGTCCGTGCCGCGCTCGGGTCGTCGCGGGGGCGGTTGGTCCGCCTGCTGGTGGCGGAGAGCCTCGTTCTGGCCGTGATTGGCGGTGTGGGTGGCGTGCTATTGGCGAAATGGGGCGTCGTCGCATTACTGGCGGGATTGCCCCCGGGCTGGCTGCCCCGTGCGGAGGAGATTTCTCTCAACTGGGCGGTACTGGGTGTCAGTGCTTCGCTCGCGGCGGCCTGTGGCCTGGCCGCTGGCGTCGTGCCCGGTTGGATCGCGGCCAAAGTAGAACCGACCGATGCGCTCAAGGATGGCGTCCGTGGCTCCGCAGGATTGCGCTGCAGCCGGCTGCGGGCATGGCTCGTCGGCGCGGAGATCGGGCTCGCCGTCGTGTTGTTGTCGAGTGCTGGTCTCCTCGCGCGGAGCTTTTCACGGTTGGCGAAGCGGTCGCCCGGCATCGACGCCTCGCACCTGCTGTCGCTCACGATCTCGCATTCCGGCAAACGCTACGACCAGCCGGCCAAAAGCTGGGCTTACTTCTCCCGTGCCGAAGCCGCGGTGGCCGCGCTGCCGGGAGTCGAGGCCGCCGGCTTCACCCAGACTTCGCCCTTTCGCTGGGGTATCCCCGCGGGATTCACCGCGGTCGGTGCCGCCGGACCTGATCCGCATGCCGAGACCGTCCAGGCGTACACCGATTCCGTTGGCGTCGATTTTTTCAAGGCCACGGGAATCCCGCTCCGGACAGGGCGGCGTTTCGGTCCCGCAGATGACTATCGGGCGCGGCCCATGGTCATTCTCAGCGAAAGCGCCGCTCGGCGTTTCTTCGGGAAGGAGAATGCCATTGGCCGGCGCATTTCCTCGGGTGGGGACCAAAGCTTTGAAGTCGTCGGCGTGATGGGCGATGTGCGCCGGTCGGGTTTGGTGGCAGACGCACCGCTCCAAGTTTATCGGCCGCTCGCCCAGCGCACGCCCTCATTCGCTACCCTGATGGTTCGTACATCCCTGCCGCCGGTGGCGATGGCAAACTCCGTGCAGGCGGCACTTTTGAGGATCGATCCGGATACCCCGGTTACGGATGTCGCGCCGATGGATGAGATTGTCGGGCGCAGTATCGCGCAACCAAAGCTACATTTTCAATTGTTCGGATTGTTCTCCACGCTGGCGGTGTTGTTGTCCGGCGTCGGATTGTACGGCCTCGTCGCTTACGGCGTCGGGCAGCGGACGCGAGAGTTCGGAATCCGAATGGCGCTGGGCGCCACGCCCGCAGGCCTCTCGCGGCAGGTCCTGTGGGACGGGGCGAAAATAGCGGCTTGGGGGGCAGGCGCCGGGCTGGCCGGCACGCTGTTCGGCGCGCGCATGCTGGAAAATCTGGTCTACGATGTTTCGCTCTACGACCCCCAAGTACTGGCCGTCGTAGGGGTCGTGCTGGCGAGCGTCACCGGCTTGGCCTGCTGGCTGCCGGCGCGCCGGGCGGCGAGGGTTGACCCGGTGGTGGCATTAAGGGCCGAGTGAAATTGAAAGTGACCGAACCATGAGGCTCCTCCGCAAACTCCGCCTGCTGTTCCGTAAGGACCACCTCGACGCCGAAATGGCCGAGGAAATGCAGCTGCATGTTGACATGCAGGCCGCGCGCAACCGTCGGTCGGGCATGGCGGCCGCTGAGGCGTGTTTCGCGGCGCAGCGCGAATTCGGCAATATCGCCAGCATCCAGCAGAAAGCGCGCGAACAGCGCGGCGGTGTCTGGCTCGAACATTTGCAGCGCGATCTGCGACACGGCTGGCGGATGATCGGCAAGCATCCTGGCCTGTCCGCGGTCATCATCCTGTCGCTGGGCATCGGAATTGGGGCCAATACGGTCATTTTCTCGTGGCTTCGCGGGCTCGTGTTCCGACCGCTGCCCGGCGTACCACACGCGACCGAGGTGCTGCTGGTGGAACCGCGCCTGGAGTCTGGTTCCTATCCTGGAGCGTCATGGCTGGAGTATCGCGACCTGCAGGCGCGGCTGCCGGCCTTCGAGTCGCTGCTGGCCTACCGCTCGACTCCACTCAATTACGGCGCGCCTGACCGGGAGGAGCGAGCTTACGGCCAGTTCGTATCTGGTAACTTCTTCTCCGCGCTCGGCATGCAACCCGCGCTCGGCCGGCTTTTGCGTCCTGACGAAACCGATCGCGCCGGCGGTCCGGCGGTGGTGGTCATTTCGCACGACTTCTGGCTGGCGCGCTTCGGAGGTTCGCCGGACACGCTCGGCAAGGAAATCCTGGTCAACGAACGCCGCTGCACAATCGTCGGCGTCGCCCCCCAGGGCTTCCGTGGCATGATTGTCGGGCTGACCTTCGATCTGTTCCTGCCGGCAACGATGGTGCCGGAACTCCTTCGCGGTTCCAAGGAACTCGAACAGCGGGAGAACCGGGGATATTCGCTGGCTGGCCGGCTGCGGCCGGGAGCCACATCGGCGGGGGCGGGCGGGCAGCTCGACACGGCCCTCGCGGCGCTGGCGACGGAATTTCCTGTCAGCAACGGGGGCGTGAAAGGGGAGGTGCTGGCCTTCTGGCGGGCGCCACGCGGCGCCGGTCGGTTGCTGCTCGGCGGCCTGGCGGTGTTGCAGGGCTTCATGTTGCTGGTGCTGGCGGTGGTCTGCGCGAACGCGGCGAATCTCCTGCTGGCGCGTGCGTCCGCCCGACGTCGGGAAATTGGCGTCCGGCTTGCCCTCGGGGCACGTCCCGGGCAGATCCTGCGGCAGTTTTTGGTCGAGAGCCTGTTGCTCGGCGGCCTGGCGGCGATTGTCGGCACGCTGCTCGCGTGGTGGGGCAACGAGGCCCTGCGAGCCGTGCCCCTGCCGGGCGCGTTGCCCTTCAAGTTTGACACCCGCCTGGAGTGGGCGGGCCTGGCTTTCAGCCTGTTGCTCGGTCCGGGTTGCGCGTTCGTCTTCGGCCTGGTGCCGGCGGTGAAGTCTGCCCGCACCGACGCGCAGCTGGCACTACGCGTTGCCCGGTCCTCGCACGGCCGGAGTGGCCTTCCCCGGGTGCTGGTCGCCACGGAGGTCGCCCTCGCGTTGCTCGTGTTGATGGGGGCGGCGTTGATGATGCGGAGCTTTCTCGAGACGCGCACGGCCGACCCGGGCTTCAAGGCGCCGGGCGTCCTCCTCGGGAGCTACGATCTTTCCGGCGTGGGTTACGACCGGGCTGTCGGGCTCAGCCTGACGGACGACTTGCTGCACCGGCTGACGGCGACGCCGGGCGTGGAATCCGCGGCCATCGCGTCGTGGGTGCCGCTTGATTTTCATGCGATGCCGAGCACGACTTTCACGATCAATGGTCGCACCCGGAGCGACGGGGGACAGGACCGCGCGCTAGGGTACTCGGTAACCCCCGGCTATTTTACGGTGATGGGGCTGCCGCTGGTCGCGGGTCGCGACTTCACGGACCTGAAGGACACCGCGCAGCCACCGCAAGCCGTGGTGAACGAGGAGTTCGTGCGCCGGTTTTTGGCCGGCAGCCCGGCTCTTGGGCATCAGCTCGCCACCGGGGGTGGCAACTTTGAGATTGTCGGCGTGGTCCGGAATTCGCTCTACGAGACCTTTGGCGAGCCTCTGAAGCCGATCGTGTACTTCTCCTACCGCGAGCGATTCCGGTCCAGCGGGGAGCTCCACGTCCGCTGGCGGAACTCCGAGCCCGGGCTGGCGCCCGACCTGCGCCGGCTCGTGCGGGAGGCGAATCCGGCGATCACGTTGCACGATATCCGCACGCTGACCGAACACGTGGACAAGAACCTGTTTTTCCGCCGAATCCCCGCGCGCATGTTCGCCGTGCTGGGACCGCTGATCCTGTTCCTGGCGGCGGTGGGCATCTATGCAGTCGTCGCCTGTGCCGTGGCCCAGCGCACGACCGAGATCGGCGTGCGGCTCGCCCTCGGTGCCTCCAGCCAGCGAGTCGTGCGGGAAATTGTTCGCGAAACCCTGCGGGTCGTCTGGTTCGGGTTGGCGCCGGCCTGGTTTGTCGCCTTCGTGGTCATGCTCCATGTGCGCGGCGGCATCCTGAACGCCCCGATCCTGCTGGGCGTACCGCTGCTTCTGGTCGCCGTGGCCGCCCTCGCTGCGTGGTTGCCGGCGCGGCGCGCGGCGAAAGTGGACCCGATGGTGGCGCTGAGAGCGGAGTGAGTATCGGAGAAACCTGAAATGAAAATCCTCCGTCGATTCCGAAATATTTTTCGCTACGAAAAACTCGATGCCGAGATGGCCGAGGAGATGCGCCTGCACGTCGAGTTGCAGGCGGAAAGGAACGTGAATGCTGGAATGAACCAGACTGAGGCTCATTACGCCGCCCTGCGCCAGTTCGGAAACGCGGGCGTAATCCAGGAACAGGCGCGTGATGTGCGAGGGTGGCGCTGGGCGGACGATTTTCTTCAGGATCTTCGGCATGGGGTGCGCCTGTTGCTCAAGAACGCCGGCTTCACCCTGGCGGCCGTCACTATTCTTGCCCTAGGCATCGGGGCGAACACGGCGGTCTTCAATCTGGTCCACACGCTGCTGTTCGCGCCTCCCACTTATGCGCGCCCCGGTGAAGTCGTTCGTCTCCAGTCCCAGGACAGCCGCGATCCCAAAAAAATCCGCGACTTTTCCTATCTCGCCTATCGCGATATCCGGGCGACCAACGATTTCCTGTCCGACACGCTGGCTACTGCGCTGCTGGTGGCCGGGCTGGGGGAGAAAGGCGACACGCGGCGGATCGCGTCCGCCGCAGTCAGCGCCAATTACTTCGCGGTGCTGGGGGTTCAGCCCGCGCAGGGCCGCGCCTTCCGACCCGAGGAGGAAACACCCGGCCAGGCGTCCCCCGTCGTCATTGTCAGCCATGCGTTCTGGAAAAAGCACCAGCTTGATGCCGCGATGCTCGGCTCGACCCTGTTGATCAACAGCCGCCCCTATACAGTCATCGGCATCATGCCGGAGGGTTTCACCGGCACCACCAACCTGTTCTTCACGGAGCTGTGGTTCCCGCTCGGAGTCTATGATCTGGTGGTTGGTGCGGGCGGCAAGGACTCAGGCCACCAACTCAGCGATCCCGACAGCGCCGACCTGATGGTCATCGGCCGGCTCAAGCCGGGCCTGACGGTCGCCACCGCCGAACCGGCGCTCCAGGCGCTGGGCGCAAGTCTGGCCCGGGTCTATCCAGCCCAGCAAAAGGACCAGCGGCTGACGATGGCGCCGCCGTCGCGGTTTGCCTCGCATAGCAACGATATCGCGGTGGCCTGGGTCGGATTTTTGCTCCTGGGCATGGCGGGCATCGTCCTTCTGGTCGCGTGCCTCAATCTGGCGAACATGCTCCTGGCGCGCGGTGCGGCGCGGCAGAAGGAAATCGCCCTCCGCCTGGCACTGGGCGGCGGACGTTCCCGCATCGTGCGGCAGCTGCTTACGGAAGGACTGCTCCTGGCGCTGCTGGGCGGAGCCGGCGGTCTCCTGCTGGCGTTCTGGTCATCCGATTTGCTCAGTGCCTCGCTGGGCCGGATGATTCCGGTTGATCTGGTCTGGTCCGGCCGTCCGTCGCCGGCGGTGCTGGCGGCCGCATTTGGATTTTGCCTGGCGAGCGTCCCGGTGTTTGGCCTCGGGCCCGCGCTCAGGCTTTCCCGGGGCGACCTGATGACCCTGCTCAAGGAACAGTCGGCCGTGATCGTCCGGCGGCGCTGGAGATTTCTGCCGCGCAATCCGCTCGTCGCCGTGCAGATTGCGCTTTCGCTCGCCCTGCTCACCACTGCAGCGCTGTTCATCCGCAGTGCGGCGAGTGCGAGCGCCGCGGAAACAGGCCTGAAAGCCGACCGTGTCTTCCTCATCGAGCTGGACGCGGACCTGGGCGGCCTCGCTCCGGTTCAAGCGAGGCAGCTCTACTCCCGGCTGGGCGCGCGTCTCGCCGGACTTCCCGGGGTGGAGAGCGCGAGTGTGGCCACCGACGTGCCTCTTAGCGGCCAGGATCCCGAAAAACGGGTGCAGCGGGCAGGTGAAGGCGAGTCTGCCACGTCGGCCAAATGGAACGGTGTCGGCGAGGATTATTTTTCAGCTGCCGGCCTGACGCTGCAGCGTGGCCGGACTTTCTCGGCGACAGAGGCCAACGAGGCGGGGAGCAATCCCGTGGTGATCGTCAATGACCGGCTGGCCAGGCAACTCTGGCCGGACGGCGAGCCCCTGGGCCGGCTTGTGCAGCTGGCCGACGATCCGGCGGTCAGCTATGAGGTGATCGGCGTGGTGCCGGCGACCCGGCACACGCTTTTCGAGTCGCAGCCTGACCCGGGCTTCTACCTGCCGCTGGCGCGCGGTTTCCAGGGTCACGTGTATTATCACGTCAAGGTCCGCCCCGAGCTCGCGGCCGATGAGACGGCCACTGCGGATTTGCTCCGTCGCGCGGTTCACGAGGTCGACCCGACGCTGCCCATTCTGTCGCTCAAGTCATTTGCCGTCCATCTCGACAGCAACATCCAGATCTGGATCGTGCGCTCCGGCGCGGAGATTTTCTCCGCCTTCGGCGGACTCGCGCTCTGCCTGGCGATCGCGGGCGTCTATGGCGTGGTCGCGTGCTCGGTGACGCAGCGCACGCGCGAGATCGGCATCCGCATGGCCCTCGGCGCGCCTGCGGGAGGAGTGCAACGGATGATCGTCGGCGAAGGCATGGTCACGCTGGCCAGCGGCGTGGCGGCGGGCTTCCTGATGGCGCTGGGCATCGGGAAGATGGTGGGCAGCCTTTTGTATCGCGTGGGCGCGTTCGACCCGGTTGCGCTGACCCTCGCGCCGGCCCTGCTGGCACTCGCGACGTTCCTGGCCTGTTGGCTGCCGGCGCGGCGCGCGGCGAAGGTTGATCCGGTGATTGCGCTAAGGGCCGAGTGAAACAAGACTGCGAGGGTGAATGCGAAAGTCGCAGTATTGCTTGGGCTTTGTCTGCTGGCCAGTGGCTGCCGGCATGCACCGATGCCTGAAGCAAAAGGGGAGAGTTCCTTTGCTTTTGTTGACCAGCCGGTGCCTCCGCCACCGCCGTCGGACGGGAAGGTCTTGGAACCCGTGAATCGGGCGCAGTACAGCGAGGCGCAGTTGAAGGATGGTGCCACCATTCCCGTTTATCCCATCCGGGCGTTGAAGGCCAAGGCGGGGCGGGCCCTCGTCGGGTTCCACATCATGGTCGATACCAACGGACGGGTTTCGGATATCCGGCCGAGTATGTTCGTTTTCAGCACGCCCGGACACTTTGCCGAGGATTTCCGCGACGCGGTCGAAGCGGCGGTTCGCCATTGGCAGTTCACCCCGGCCCGGGTGGAGTACTATGAGATTCGAAATGAGAACGGGTTCCCCTTTGCCCGAGTGACACGCACGGAGGCGACGGAGACCGAATTCGACCTGTCGTTCACCTTCACAGCAACTGGCGGGGTGCAGCTGACGCCGACGGGGCGATGATCGGGGATAAATTTGTTGTGCTGTTTTGAGGTGGGCGGCTACTAAAGAGGGAATGAAGCCGGACCCCGAAGACGCCGAGTTGATCCGCCGTTATGCTGAGAAGCAGTCGGAGCCGGCCTTCGCGGAACACGTGCGTTGGCATCGTCAACGCCTTGCTCAAGGCGACCTGAGGAGAAGCAGTGGGTAGCGAGCAAAGCAGGACCTAAATATAGGTCAAACTACTGAATGCCGAAGGGCATCGTGACTGGTATCCAGTCTTTGGGCTAAGACATTACACTCAACTGAAGCTCTTAACGAAAAGAACTACAGAAGTATGCCGTGTTTAATCCCACAAACCCACAACGCATAAAATCAGAATAAAGAAAAATATGAATACATCCGATAAAAAAACAGGACGTGGTCTTTCGTGGCTTATACCGCTGGTGGCGGTTTGCGCGGGCCTCCTGGTGCCGTTGATAGCGCGCGCAGATCAGCAATCATGTCAAACTTGCCGCGATTCGTGCAGTTACAATTTTGGAAATTGTCAGTCAACCTGTTATTATAATTTCCAATGCAGTGGTAATCCGGACTGCAATTATCTCCAGCAGCAATGCCTCAATGATTGCGGAAACTACATGTCTGGGTGCATGAATTCGTGTTCGAATTCAGCTGCCTGCGCACCTTGAGCTGGCATCCCAAAGCCATCAGGCAAAATAGTCCCGGATCAACTCAATATCAGGCCTGTTCCAACCAATGGAGCAGGTCTTTTTCTTGCGCATGGGTAATTATTTCGAGCTGCAAATCGGCAATAGAAATTGAAGTATGAGTTATCGGCGACTTATCATCATGCTTAGTGCCATCGGAGTGATTTTAACGCTCCATCTTTGGGTACAAAAAGAGAGGAATTTTGACCGTGGGTGCTGGGGTGCTGGGGAGACAACACCGATCGCAGATCACAGCGGTTGTCGTGATCCACGCCTTGCGCAGGCGCAACCCGACTCCCTGTTAAGCATTCCATTGGCCGCATGGGGCTATGGTATGTATCTTTTCGTCGGAGCATTGGCCTTTGGGGGAATCCTGGCCAACACGCGTACGGCGCAATGGCTCCATCTGATCGCGGAGACTGTGCTGGGTGGTGCGGTTCCTTTTTGCCTTTATCTTATCTATATTCAGGTGTTCGTGATAAGAGCTTATTGTCCATTATGCCTGGTGTCGGATGGTTTGACGGTTGGGCTGTTTATCCTTCATCTGATCCAACACCGCCGTGGATTCGACCCGGTGCAGGAGGAGACGCGCGGCTTAGAGATTGGCTATGCATCAGGTATTCTATTTGTCGCAACTGCGATGATGTTTGGACTTTTGCTATTTGTGGATCAAGTAGGCACGAGACGACTTGATAGAGGCGATTCTGCAGAGCAGTTTGAAACCATGATGGACAGATCGCTGCCGAAATTCATCGATTCGGCACGGTTGGCTGAGATGAAGCCGGCTCTTTTCGATGAAAGAACCAAGCCCATCGAACCAAAGCAGTGGCTGCAGCGGAATACGCCGGTGCTTGGGAGCGCCGACGGTGTTACCGTGCTGGTATTTCTAGACCCCAATTGTCCTCATTGTCGGGATACTTTCGCGGTGCTCAAGAAGCTAGGGCAGCAGTTTGGGTCGCGAATTGGAATCTACATCATGCCCCGTGTGCTGTGGGATTTTCCCTTTATGCAGTCTTTGGCCATCCTGGTGGCCGGCGAAGAAGGAAAGTATTTCGACATGTGGGAACTTCAACTTGAACGTCAGAAAAAAGGTGGGCTCAGTTTGGAGGAGATCGAGAAACTATTTCAGGAACTTGGCCTCCAGCAGACTGGCGTTGCACAACACCTTGAGACGGCCCGAGCAGAGCTAACGGCGTTACGGGAACGAGCGATTGAGGCAGGCATCAATCAAACTCCGTCAATTTACATCAATGGCAGGGCATTGGCGGCAAACAGCAGGGACGAAAAGCGCCTAGCAATACTTATTGAACGTGCGGAATCCGCAGCACTTGAAAAGCGGAAGTCGGCAGCGGACAAAGCACAGTCGAGATAATACCATGAGCAAAAACTCATATCGACACCCACGGACCTAGCATACTGGAATATCTGACCAGTCCATCCGCGCGCCAACGCAGAATCAATATTGGCCGATCAGAGATTTGAGAGATATCATATCGATGAGTCAAATTTGAACCTCCGTCTCCTATCCAACCATGAAATTATCCTGCCTTGTTGCATGCACTCTCCTGATTGCCGTATCGATGGCCCAGGCTTCGAACAACAGTATCGTCACCGCGGTGTACTCGCGCACCTACAATGGTTACCAGCGCCCCAAGTCGGCCGACGGATCGCCGCAGCGCGAATACTATGCCATCGCCAACGGGACCTTCCTGCCGGGAGCCTCGGTGGACTCCTCGATCGACAAGGTGAAGTTTCCGCAAATCGCCGGAGCGACGGCCCAGTTCCTCGCCCTGCGCAACTATCATCTCGCACCGGATGCCAAGCAGGCTGATTTCCTCCTGATCATCACCTGGGGCAAGACGCTGCCATTCAGTGACTCCGCCATTCGTTCGAACAGAGATTCGCTCTTCTCCACCATGAACCACTACGTGACCGTGAAGAACGACCTGAAAGCGTCGGGCGGGAGCTCCCATGACATCAGCGGCGCCGCAAGCAAGGAAACGATCCTGGCGCAGGAAGCCCTCAACGACCTCCAAGGCGAAGTTTACCAGGCGCAGATGTTTTCCGACATGCAACGAAATGCCGACGAATTCAACGCCAAGCTGCTGGGCTACGTCGACGAGATCAACCGCCACGACACCCCGGCTCAATTCGCCGGCGCGGGCACGGCCTATCATGACCTCATCGCCGACTTGGAGAACGAGCGCTATTTTTTCGTGATCTCCGCTTACGATTTCCCGACGGCGACTAAAACGGGCAAGCGGAAGCTGTTATGGGCCACCCGCGTCAGCATCCAGGCCCAAGGCAACAAGTTCAACGAAGCGGCGGGTCTGATGCTTGCGAAAGCGTCGAAATATTTCGGCCAGGACAGCGGTCGGTTGATCCAGGAATTTGAGCCCGAGGGCAAGGTCACGCTCGGCGAACTCAAGGTCCTCGGCGTCGTACCTGACTCAAAACCCACCACCCCGCCCGAGGGAAAGAAATAGGCCTTGTGGTCTTGCGCTCATTTGTGGCTCAACGAGGACTGGAACTCAGCCCGGCGCTGCCGGATTCGACTCAACTGGCGGGGCGAGTTTTCCCGCCCGCTTGCTGCGGAACAGGAACGCGGCGAGGGCGGGCATGATGAGCATCGCGCCGAGCATGTTGAAGAGGAACATGAACGCGAGGAGCACGCCCATATCGGCTTGGAACTTGAGGGCGGAAAAGGCCCAGGTGCCGACACCGATCGAGAGGGCGAAACCGGTGAACACGACCGAGGTGCCCATCGTGGCGAACGCCCAGCAAACGGCGTCCTCGAGCGAGTAACCGTCCCGCATTTTCTCGAGCATCGCCGAGCAGAGATAGATGCCGTAATCCACGCCGATGCCGACGCCGAGCGCGACGACCGGCAGCGTGGAGGTCTTGAGCCCGATCTCCAGATGGACCATCAGCGCGTAGGCCAGGTCGGACACGATGACCAGCGGCAGCACGACGCAGACGGTGGCGCGCCAGCTGCGAAAGGAGATCAGGCAGAGCACGACGATGGCGGCGTAAAGCCACATCACCATCGGAAACTGGGCGGCCTCGACGACCTCGTTGGTTGCGGCCATGACGCCCACGTTGCCGGTGGCGAGCTGGAACTTGACGCGCTCGTTCGGGTGGGCGGAGCGGAATTCCTTCACGGCAGCGACCACGCGTCGGATAGTCTCGGCCTTGTGGTCCTTGAGGTAGATCATCACGGGGATGACGCTGCCGTCGTTGTTGAGCAGCCCGGAGGAGGTCTCGACCGGTGAGACCGCCTGGGCCAGGGCTGACGGATTGCGCGGGATAACGCGCCACTTGAGGCTGCCTTCGTTCCAACCGGCGTTGATGGTGCGGGCGTAGTCGGTAACGGCGGTGGTGGACTGGACGCCCTCGACGTTGCGCATGCGCCACGCGAAGTTATCGATCAAGGCCATGACGTCATGGTCGATGACACCGTTGGGAATCGTCTCGGTCAGGGTGGTGATGGTGTCGGCCCCGATGCTGAACTTGGAGGTGATGACGGCGGTGTCGCGGTTGTAGCGGGAAGTCTGCCGCAGTTCGGGCACCCCGGCGTGGAAATCGCCGATCTTGATGGCCTTGGCCTCGTGGAAACCCCAGGCCCAGAGCGCACCGCCGCCGACGAGCAGCAAAAGCGCATACCGACCAGTGGTCAGGTTCACGAGACGGCGCCAGAACGGCTGGAGCGCGAACCGGCGGAAGTTTACCCGGCGGCGGAATTCCACCGACATCGTCGTGTAGGACAGGAGCACCGGGAGCAGGAACCGGTCGGTCAGGATGATAAGGCTCACGCCGAGGCTGGCCGTGATGGCCAGTTCCTGAATGACGGGCACCTTGACGAGGTAGATGGTAAGAAAGCCGACCGTGTCGGTGAGGATGGCGACGGTGCCGGGAACGAAGAGATTGCTGAAGGACTCGCGGGCGGCGGTGAGCTCGTTGCCGCCGACGTTGAGCTCGTAACGGAAGGAGCGGAGCATTTGCGTCGCGTGACTGAGAGCGATGGCGAACACGAGAAACGGCACCAAGATGGACAGGGGGTCGATGCCGTAGCCAAAAATATTAAGCAGACCGAGCTGCCAGATCACCGCACAGAAGGATGTGACCAACGGCAGAATCGTCAGAATCAAGGCTTGGGAAAAATAGTACAGCAACACGGCGGAGATCACGAGGGCGATGCCGAAGAAGAGCAGCACGCCGCGCGCGCCATCGCGGATATCGCCGATGACCTTGGCGAACCCGATGATATGGACCCCGATGTTGTCCGACTGGTATTTGGCGCGGATCTTCGTTTCCAGCGCGGCCGCGACGCTGGCGTAGTCCAGGCTGACCCCGGTGGCAGGGTCAACCTCCTGCAGGTTGAGGATGACCGCGGCGCCCGTGTAGTCGGCCGAGACCAGCATGCCGATGCGGCCGGACTTGACGATGTTCTGACGGACCTGCTGGAAGCCCTCCCGGGTGGGCTGAAAATCTCCAGGGACAACATTGCCGCCCTGCAGGCCAGCCTCGACGACCTCGATGTAACGGACGTTCGGGGTAAAGATGGAAGTCACCTGCGCCCGGTCTACACCTGGCAGGTAATAGGCTTCGTCGGTGACGGCTTTCAGGGTCTTGAAGAAATCAGCGGTGAAGATGTCACCTTGCTTCGCCACGAGGGCGATGACGACGCGGTTCGCCCCGCCGAACTGGGTCTGGTAGATCTTGAAGTTGTGGATGTACTCGTGGTCGATCGGAAGTTGTTTGGAGAAGCTGGCGTCGACGCGCGTCTTCAAGGCGAACCAGCCGAGCACCAGCGTCGCCGCGGCGAAGAGCGCCAGCATAAAGTGGCGGTGGCGGAAGATGACAGCCTCGACGTGGCGGATCATGGTTCAGAGCGGTTGCAGGGCGGGATCGCCGTATTCCGTCTTTGGAGGGCTCGCGTCCATGCGAGCCGTTTGGTAGCCGGCGGCCCGCAGAGACGCGGGCCCTCCACCAGAACAATCAGGCGGGATCAGTGATCCCACCCTAAAGCCTTGTTTCCCGTCATCCAGAGCCGGGCGAAGGATCCAAGCTGGCGGACGTGACGCATGGGATTTCCTTGGATCCTTCGCTGCGCTCGGGATGACAGCCAGAGTGAGCGCTATCATGGCTTGGAGGCCTCCGGGATTTGCAACCGCACCACTCCGCTTTCGCCGACCGCGAGCAGGGCGCCGTCGGCCGTTTCCAGCAGGCCGGCCACCCCGCCGGTGAACGCGGCGGGCTTCCACCCCTCGAAGGTGCGGCCGCCGTCGCGACTAAGGGAGAAATTGCCCCCCAGACCGGCGAGGACGATCACGCCGGATTTAAACCGCACCCCGGCCATGATAAGCACGGGCACGGGAATTTCGCGCGAAGTCCACGTGGCTCCGGCATTCTCCGACACAAAGACATGACCCCGCAGGCCGTAGGTGAGCAGCGCCTTGCCGCCCAGTGGCAGCACTCCGAAAAGCGAACCCTCGTAGGGCACGACAAGTTTTTGCCACGGCGTGCGTGCGTCCGCGGAAAACAGCAGAGTGCCGGTTTCCCCCGCCAGGTAGACGGTGTCACCCGACGCGGGCGCGATTTGGTTAATATGGACTTCGTCAGGGATCGTTGCCGCGGGTTGCCAGGATTTTCCTCCATCCAAGGTGAGCAGGCATTTGCCATAGGCTCCGACGGCCAAGCCGTGCAAGGGGTCGCTGAAGAATACATCGAGGAACACGGTATCCAGATCCTGTCCCGCCACCGGTTGCGACCAGGTCTGGCCACCATCAGCGGTGGCGAGGATCACGCCGTCGTGGCCCACCGCCCAGCCATGTTTGTCATCGCCGAAACTCACGCCGGTGAGCATCGCACGGGTGGGCGCGATCACCTGCCGCCAGGTGCGGCCCTCATCGTCCGAGAGCAGGACATGTCCGCGGTCGCCGACGGCCACCAACCGGGGACCCGCCCGGGCGATGTCGAGCAACAGGGATTGGCTGGCCAGCGGAGCGGGCTCGGAGTCGAGGGCGCAAGCTGCCGAAGTACCCAGGAGGAAAACGAAGAAGACTGCGAGCCAACACACCCCGCCCTGACGGGCACCCCTCTCAAGAGGGGACCACGGCGCATGTTTGAGGAACTCCCCTCTGGAGAGGGGTGGCGCGCAGCGCCGGGGTGTGTCGGTTGATGCGTGGCCCATAACAAAAAAAGGGGCGGACTTGCGCCCGCCCCAAGTAAGCTCCATTCGTAGTCTTGCGTCGAGCCTTCAGCGCACGCCTTCCTGGCGGAGCTTCGCAGGCGTGTAGTCCTGCGGGGAGCGCCGCTGGTTGAAATCATACATCTTGTTCTCGTTATCGAGCCCGAAGGCGAGATAACGGCCGGCCAGCAGGTCGGTGTGGACCTCGAGCGTGCTCCAGAAGCTAAGGGCATCGTAGTAATTGATGCAGTGCGCCTCGGAGACGCGCCACAACTGGCCGCGGCCGTCGTATTGGTCGACGGCGAGCACCTGCCAGCTGTCCTCGTCGACGTAGAACGTGCGGCGGGAATAGAGGTGGCTGGCACCCGGCTTGAGCTGGGCATCGACGACCCACACGCGGTGAAGTTCATAGCGGGTCAGCGCCTGGTTGATGTGCAGTGGCTTGAGAATGTCGGCCACCTTCACCTGGTCGCTGTGCAGCCGGTAGGAATTATAGGGGACGTACATCTCCTTTTTGCCGAGCAGTTGCCAGTCATAGAGCGCCGGAGCGCCATTGAACATGTCGAACTGGTCGGAGGTCCGCATGCCGTCGGCCGCGGTGCCGGGATTGTCGTATTCGATTGAGGGGGCGAGGCGGACGCGGCGCTGGCCGGCGTTGTAGATCCAGGCCCGGCGCTTTTCCTTCACCTGGTCGAGCGTCTCGTGGACCACGAGGATGGAGCCGGCGAGGCGGGCGGGCGCGATGACGGCCTGCTTGAAATAGATCAGCACGTTCTCCGAGGCGAGTTCCGCCATGAGGGATTCCTGCGGGATGTCGTCACGGCAGTAGTTGAAAAGAAACTCATCCTCAAACTGCACGAGATTGTAGCTGCCGTCGCGTTGGGGTGCAGCCTGGCCGATGTGGCGGGCACCCGTGATCCCGCGGTAGCGGGTGAGGTGGTTCCAAATGACCTGGAGGCCGTTCTCGGGCTGCGGAAACGGCACGCCGAGGACCGCGCCGGTGAAGCCGTTGCCGCTTTCCGTCAGCCGGGCGGTGGTCGCGTACTTCTTGGTGGCATCATAGACCCGCTGGGGGTTGGCGACGCTGCGGTGAGTCTTGTAGACCGGGATGCTGTAATCGCCGTAAGTCCTGAGCAGGGCCTGCTGGCCAGCGGTAAGTTTGTCGGCATATTGCGCAAGGTTGGCCGTGGTGATGGTGAACAGCGGGCTCTCGCCGGCGAAGGGATCGGGGTGATGATCGCCAGACTTGTAGCCGGCGGGCGGGGTGGTGATGCCGCCCTCCCAAGCCGGGATGGATCCATCGGCATTGCCGGCCTTCTCGCCGCCAAGCGGGGTGAGGTCGGCGCCGAGTCGGGCGGGATCGGCGGCGCGGCCGACGACGAGAGATGACAGAGAACAGAGACCGGCGAAAAGGAAGAGTTTCGTTTTCATGGGGTAGAAGGAGGGAACGGCGGGTTAGAACGAATACTTCATGGTGGCGGAAGCATAGTCGCGGTCGCCGAGCAGGTTGTAGCGGCCAGCCCCGCAGAAATTCACGTAGCGCAGCTCGAAGGCCCAGGCATTCTGGAACGTAAAGTCGGCGCCCACCGTGATGGTTTTGCGGCCGTGGACGAAGTTGCCGAGCGGAAGCGGGGTGTTGCCGCCGACGTCGTGCGCGAACCCGAAGAGCGGCGAAACGTTCACGCCGGAGAAGACGTTGTTGTAGTCAAGGCGGCCGACCAGCTGGTAGCCCCAGGACAGTTTATCGGCGAAAGCACTCGAGGATTCAGACAGCGGCAGGATGCCGGAGCTGTTGCTGCCGGAGCCGTTCATGTAGTTGAGGTCGCCGCCGACAAAGGTGCCGGGGCCGTCGAAACGCAGGGTGCTTTTGGCGGGCAGGTCCACGCTGACAAAGCCCACTTCCCCGACCAGGGTGGACTGGGCGGCGCCCAGGATGCCGCGGCCGACCTTCGTGGCCGTCATCTGGCCGGTCCACACCTTGTGCCGGCGGTAACCCGGGACATAGGTGCTGAGCTGCCCGGCGAAGCTGCCAATCTGGTTGTTGGTGCCGTAAATCGGATTGATCGACGACAGGGCGGCAAAGAGCAGTTCGACGTCGTCCACCTGCAACGGCTGGTTTGAGCGGTAGCTGACCTCTCCCTGGAGCGCGATACCCTTGAGGTTGGTGTTGAAGCTGGCGCCGATGAGCTCGATGTCTTTGGGAAACTCAATGAGGTAGTTGCCGGTCTGGGCGGCGGTGAGGAAGCCGATGGTCTTGGCCCCGGAGGCGATAGACTGGGAGGCCGGATAAAACGCCGCATAGGGAGCAAGGGACGGGTCGAGCGAACCGGCCGGGACACCCAGCAGGGCAGACCCGACGAGATTGGGCAGCACGACCGCGATGGTGCCGGCCGGGATGCCGGCCGCAGCCATCGCCGGGGCGATGTTGGCGTTGGCGAGTGAGCCGGCGGTCGCCTGCACCAGCGCCGAGCTGATGGCCGAGGACGGCGTGCGAGCCGAGATGGTCGGCAGGCGGCTGTGATAATTCATGTAGTAGAGCCCGAACTCGGTGTTGTTCAGCTTCTCGGCGAGATAACGAAGATTGACTCCGTATTGCCCGCTGCCCGAAGGGTCCTTGGAGTCGCCCCGAAGGATGGCGCCCAATCCGGAGCTATCGGAGATCGCGCCGAAGCCGAGGTACACCTTCTTGCCGCCCTTGGCGACGAAGTCATTCGTGCTGAAATAAGTGCCCGGGGGATCCACGCGCGTGCGCTTCCAGGCAAGCAGGTAGAAAGCCTCCATGGTCAGGTTATGCGTGAGGCTGAGCGAGGTGGACACCATGTTGACGGGCAGCAGGGCCTCCTTGAGCTCGGAACCGGGTGTGCGGAGCTTGGCCACGTCGATCGAGTTGACCGAATTGATGCCGTTTGGAATAAACGTGCTCTCGCCCCAGCTCAGGACCTGTTGGCCGACGCGCAGGTTGGCGGCCATGCCGCCGATGTCCTCTTTGATGTAAGCATAGGCGTCGAGCAGCTCGGCACCCTCGGAGACAATTTTGTTCGCCTCGTCACTGAGTGGCGTGCGCGCACGGTTGCCGTTGGAATTCGCGAAGTCGTTGAAATAGTAGCCGCGCACAAACAGGCCGGCATTGTGGTAGTCGAGCTGCAAGTCGTGGTTGGCCTTCACCAGGAAGGACGCGGTACCCTTGTGGTAGTTAAGATTGCCGTCGTCGGCATTGCTCGAGCGTTGCTGGCCGGGGATGCCGGCGAACGTGCTGGAAATGCTGTAAAGCGCGGAATTCGGATCCTTCAGTCGGTAGAGACCACCGACCGAGAGGGTGGTGTCGAAGCTGCCTTTGAGGTCGCCGACTTCGAAGACAAACGCCCGGACGGACGGGACGGTGGTGCTGATGATGGCCAGCGCTACAAACAAAGGTCTGCGCAGGCGATGGGGAATAACAGTGCGTAGTTTCATGATATCGGAGTCGCGAACTGCCTCGCAGTAGCGAGGTGGGGTTGGGGGTAGGATCACAGGCCGATGGCCGTTTATGACATGGCCATGAAGCGGTGGATTCAGATTGAATTCAAGTGCTAATCCACAGGCCATGCGGTGGAAATACTTTTACGGATTAGCCTTTTGACGCGCGCGGCGAAAGGACAACGTTGAAGCCATGGATGCGTCGACGCACATTCACATCAAGGGCGCCCGGGAGCATAATCTCCGGAACCTCGAGCTGCGCATTCCCCGCGGCAAGCTCGTCGTGATCACCGGGCCGAGCGGCTCGGGCAAGTCGTCGCTGGCCTTCGATACCATCTATGCCGAGGGCTACCGCAAATACATGGAGAGCCTCTCGGCCTCGGCCCGGCAGGTGTTGGAGCAGCTCAAGCGGCCCGATGTGGACTTCATCCACGGGCTCTCGCCCGTGCTGGCGATCGAACAACGCACGGGCGGTGGTTCGCCCCGCAGCACGGTTGCCACGGTCACGGAGGTCGCGGACTACGCCCGGTTGTTGTGGGCGCTCTGCGGCGAGCAGCGCTGTCCCAAGGACGGCGGCCGCGTGGAAAAACGCTCCCTGGATGTTTGTATCGCGCAACTTTTTCGTGACGCCCCGGGCGAGCGGGCCATGGTCTTCGCGCCGTGGCTGACCGCCAAGCCGGCCGTGCTGCGCGATGAACTGCCCCGGCTGCGGCAGCGGGGATTCCAGCGCGTGCGGATTGCGGGCGAGATCAAGTCGCTCGATGAACCCAAGCTGGTGTCGAACGGGTCGGATGAGATTGCCGTCGAGCTGGTCGTGGACCGGGTGGTGATCACCGCCGACCAGCGCAGCCGCCTCGCCGACTCGCTGGAGCTGGCCTTTCGCGAGGGACAGAATCGCGCCGTTATCCTGGTGCAGAAGAAGGCGGACGGCCCGTGGCGCGAGATCCCGCTCAGCCAGAACCTGAGTTGTGTGATATGCGGCGATGTCTTCGAACCGCTCACGCCACGGCATTTCTCCTTCAACCACAGCGAGGGGGCGTGCGCCGAGTGCGGCGGCTTGGGCCGCAAGCTGGCATTCAGCGAGGATTTGGTCGTGCCCAAGCCGGAGAAATCCGTGCGGGAGGGCGCGATCAAGCCGTGGCGCATCGGCGGTCGCAATCTCATCATCCGCCACAGCTCCATCCTCAAGCAACTGGCGGAGCAGCTACCCTATGATGCCGAGATGCCGTGGCAGGATCTGCCGGCGGAAACGCAACAGATGCTGCTGCACGGCGCCGGTGACCGGCTCTTCAGCTTTCGGCTGCGCCGCACCCAAAAGGCGGAGTCGAAACCCTTTCCCGGCGTTCTTGCCCTGCTCGACGAGGCCCGGCGCGAGTCGCGCAGCGACGGTTACCGCGCCCGCCTGGCGACATTCATGTCCAGCGGCGACTGCCCGTCCTGCCATGGGCTGCGGCTCAACGCCCGCAGCGCGGCCGTGCTGCTGAGCGAGAACAGCTTTGCGACCTTCACGGCGGCCGACATCCGCCGGGCGCTGGAATTCATGCAAAGCCTGCGCGCTTACCTGCCGGCGACCGACGCCGTGGGGGAAGTGCTGGAGGGCGTGACGCAGCGGCTGCATTTCCTGAATGAGACCGGCTTGGGGTACCTGACGCTCGACCGCGAGTACGCCACGCTCTCGGGTGGCGAAGCGCAGCGGGTGCGGCTGGCGACGCAGCTCGGCATGGGCCTGGTGGGCGTCATCTACGTCCTCGACGAGCCGAGCATCGGGTTGCATCCGCACGACAACCTGCGGCTCCTCGCCACCCTCCGCGAGCTGCGCGACCGCGGCAACACGGTGCTCGTGGTGGAACATGACGCCGACACGATGCGCATCGCCGACGAACTGATCGAGCTCGGACCCGGCGCCGGCACCGAGGGCGGGAGCATTTTGTTTCACGGGTCACCGGCGGAGTGCGCGAAGCTTTCGCCCCGGGATTCCCGCACCGGCGCGTATCTCGCCGGCCAGGAGGGAGTCGTCCGGGATGCGAAGGCCAAGGAACCCGACGGCCGCTGGCTGGCGGTCAAGGGCGCGGCGGAGCACAACCTCAAGGACATCGAGGCGCAATTCCCCGTGGGCCTGCTGACCTGCGTCACGGGCGTCTCAGGTTCGGGCAAGAGTTCGTTGGTGAATGACATCATCGCCATCGCGGCGGCGCGGAAGCTGAACGGCGCGACCAAGAACATCCCCGGCCGTCACCGCGGCCTGACGGGGTTGGAGCATTTTGAAAAGGCGGTGCAGGTGGACCAGGAGCCGATCGGTCGCAGCCCGCGCTCGAACCCGGCCAGTTACGTCGGGTTGCTCGATCTTTTGCGTGACCTTTTTGCGAAGCTGCCGCTGGCCAAGGTGCGCGGTTACAAGGCTAATCGTTTCAGCTTCAATGTGCGCGGTGGTCGGTGCGAGCGCTGCCAGGGCGACGGCCAGATCCGGCTCGACATGCAGTTCATGGCCGATGCCTACGCGCCGTGCCCGAGTTGCGACGGCCGGCGGTTCAACCGCGAGACGCTCGAGGTGCGGTTTCACGGCAAGAGCATTGCCGACGTGCTGGCCCTCACGGTGCGGGAGGCGATGGAGCTGTTCCGTGCGCTGCCCCGCATCATGGAGAAACTGTCCACCCTCGAGGCCGTGGGCCTGGGTTATCTGCAGCTGGGGCAATCGGCCACGACGCTGTCAGGCGGTGAGGCACAGCGCATCAAGCTCTCGCTCGAGCTCAGCAAACGCGAGCAGGGCACCACGCTCTACATCCTCGACGAGCCGACGACGGGGCTGCACTGGACCGACATCCAGCGGTTGATGGACCTGTTGTTCAAACTACGCGATGCGGGGAACACGCTGATCGTCATCGAACATAACCTAGATGTCATCCGGTTGGCCGACTGGGTGATTGATCTGGGGCCGGGCGGCGGACCAGAGGGCGGCGAGATCGTCTATGCCGGGCCGGTGGAAGGATTGAGTGGCGAGGTGCGATCGCTGACGGGAAGGGCGTTAAAGGGGTAGGGCGTGACCGCTGGGCGCGCCGTAAAACAATCGCGGACGGCCCAGCGGTCCGTCCCTACCTTCAATCAAGCAAACTGCGGGTGGCCCTCGATGCTCCGCTCGCATGCGGCCTGTTGCACTTCGGTGAGGCCGGGCGGGTATTTCGCTTCACTTCGCCGCCAGCGGGCGAGCCAGTCGGAGCCAAGGAGCTTAGGTGCGGCAGGGTGGTCGCCCTGGCCTTCGTGACGGGTAAAGGCCACGGTGGTGGTCGCCTTGGGCCCGGTGCCGACACCTTCGGCGACAAAGAAGCCCGCGAGGAGAAGTGCGGCCCGAACGGCCGTCCCGGCGGCGTAGGTATAGAGCTCGGCCGGGCCCGTCTGACAGTGGCGGTGGAGGCGGGCAAAGACTTCGGTGCGCCATAGCGCGGCGTCGGTCTTGCTCGAGAATGGGTCGTAGAATATCAGATCGGGGGCGGGGGCCGCCTCGAGATGCTCGAGAAAATCACCGCGCAGCAGCAGCCAGTCGATGGCGCCGGTGGCATGGCCCCAGCGGCCCTTGTTGAGGAGGCCGTGCGGTGCGCCGTGACGGAGATGCGGAAAATGCGAGGCATGGCGCGCGGCGAGGATGAGCGGATCGAGGTCGCGTTCGAAGCTGATGAGATGAAGCGGGCGGAGACCCGCCGGACCGGCGGAGGCCAGCTCGGCTTCCACGCAGTGAATCGCCGCCATGGCGTTGGACGCGGCGCCGAGGCCGACGTCCCAGACGACGAGCGGAGCGACGTCATCCGGCGTGCGGCGACGCAAGCGGAAGGCGAGGCGCGATTGTTCGATATACAGCCGGTTGGCCTCGTCCGTGGGGGCGGAAACCGAGTGCATGATCTCGCCGGAGCTCAGTTGGCGAATGCTGGAAAAACCCTGCGGGGCGGTCTGGATTTCGTAATCGCCGCGGTGGGGATTGACCGGGACGCGGGCCGCCGCCGGGCGGACCGAGGGATTGGCCTCGTCCTCGCGCACGAGGGCGATTCGCTGGCGCTCGTAGTAGGCAAGGAATTCTCCCTGCAGGATGGCCGAGCGGATCTCGGCCATGAGCCGTTGGTAGAAGGCGAGGTTGTGGACCGACAAAAGGTGCCAGCCGAGGACCTCATCGGCTTTGATGAGATGGTGAAGGTAGGCGCGCGAGTATTGGCGGCAGGTGGAACAGTCGCAGGCTGCGTCGAGCGGTTCCTCGGAGAACTTGTAGATGGCTCGCCGGCAGTGCAGGCGACCATGGGAAGAAAATGCCGTGCCGCGCTGGGCGAGCTGCGTGGGAATGATGCAGTCGAACATGTCGACCCCCCGGTGCACGGACTCGAGGATGTCAATGGGCGTGCCCACACCCATGAGGTAACGCGGCAGGTTTTGGGGCAGCACGGCGGTGGTAAGGCCCGTAAACTCATACCGCTGCGCGTGGGTTTCGCCGACCGCCAAGCCGCCAATGGCCAGGCCGTCAAAGGGTAGGGCGCGCAGGTATTCGGCGCTGCGCAGGCGGAGCTCGCGATGACAGGCACCCTGCACAATGCCAAAGAGCGCGGCCGGCGAATCGCCGCGCGCGCGCAGGGATCGTTCCGCCCAACGGTGGGTCAGGTGCATCGCCGCTTCAGCCGCGGCGAGCGGCGCCGTGGAGGCGATGCACTGGTCGAGTACCATCATGATGTCGCTGCCGATGGTCCGTTGCATCTCGATGCTCGATTCGGGCGAAAGGAAATGAAGTTCGCCGTCCACATAGCTGCGAAAACGGGCGCCGGCTTCGGACATGGCGCGGGATTCGGGGAGGGAGAAAATTTGGAAACCGCCCGAATCGGTCAACACGGGGCGGTCCCAGTTCATGAAGCGGTGGATCCCACCGAATTTCCGAAAAACGTCGGGACCGGGACGAAGCAGCAGATGGTAGGTATTGGCGAGCAGGACCTGGGCATTGACGGCCTTCAGACCTTCCACGGTCATGTTCTTGACCGTCGCCTGCGTGCCCACCGGCATGAAGACGGGGGTGCAGACCTCACCGTGGGCCGTGCGAAAGCGGGCGGCCCGGGCTTGGGAACCGGGGCATTCTTTCTCGATGGTGAAGGAGAGGCGGGACAAGCGGGTGCGAAAGGGAGCAATCACTTGGGGCGCCGCGCCAGGGATGGCAAGGCGGCAGGCGCCGCCCGGCAATTTTAAGGACGGCCCGCAGGGGGCATCACATCCGGGGGACTGCCCGCGGCGGCATCAGGGTTTGCCCCGATTTCGACCGGGTATCCGTATCCCGGGGAACCCGGGCCCCAGTGGGACAGTCACGTTCAAATGAACCATTCACAAAACATGAAATCCTTGCTAACACTTCTCTCAGTTGGCGGCGTGTGTCTTCTAGCCGGCTGCAACAGCGGATACGATAACAACCCGAACCGAGACCGCGATGCCGCCGGCGGCGCGGTGGCCGGGGCGGTGATCGGCGGCATCATTGGCCATCAATCCGGGGAAGGCGCAACCGGGGCGGCCCTAGGCGCGGCCGCGGGTGCGACGGCCGGTGGCGTCTATGGCCATCAACAGGACCAGAGGGCCAGGGGTGATTACCAGACCCGGGACCGGGATTCCTACGGATACACGAGTGCCGACTACTACGGTCTGCTCACGCACGAGGAAAGGGAGATGTTGCAGTCCCGTGCCCGTGGCCGGCAGGACGTGGATGTGACCTCGTATCTGACTCAAGAGGAAAAATCCAACCTGCGCCGCCGAGCGAGCGGCCATTCCGAAATCGGCCGTTGATCGGTTTACAATAAACCGCGGGGAAGGTCGACGCGCTGGTTCCCACCGGCGCGTTTTTCATTTGTGGGTCTTTTTTGCGACTTTGGGGAAAGCCGGGGTGTATTGTCGCAATCACCCCATTACCTATATGAAAAACCTCCTCCGCTGCTCGCTTGCCGCCGCGACCTTGTCGCTGGTGTTGACCACTGCCTCCTTTGCCGCCGATGCCGAACCCGGTTACATCGATGTCGGCCAGCTCATGGCCTCCGCCAAGGGCAAATTCGTCGAGGTTAATCTCTCGACCGGTATGCTGAAATTCGCCGCGAAGCTCGCCGCCCGGCAGGAACCGGAAGCCGCCGAGCTCATCGGCAATTTGAAGCGCATTCGCGTCAATGTGGTGAGCCTCGATGACTCCAACCGCAAGGACACGGTGGCGCAGATCAATGCGATCCGCCAAAAACTTGAAGGTCAGGGCTGGACGCAGATGGTCACCGTCCGCGAGCAGGAAGGCGGCGACAACGTCGACATCCACGTCAAGCAACGCGGGGATGACGTGATCGAAGGCCTGGTGGTCACGGTCATTGACCACAAAGGCGAGGCGGTGTTTGTGAATATTGTCGGCAGCATCAGCGCCGACCAGATCGCGAAGGTCGCTGAGAATCTGAATATCGAACCGCTCAAGCAGCTTCGCGTGAAAATAAAGCACAACAAGGCCAAGAACAAGGACGACGAGGCCTGAAAAGCGAAGTAAGAAGGATGAAGGTAGAAGTAAGAATCCCGGCATCCTCACGTCGAACCGCTCTGCTCACCTTCTTCCTTCTTAGTTCATCCTTCATCATTTCTCCATGAACCCCACCGTTCCGCCCGAGTCCAAGTCCCGCCGCCGCCTCGGCTGGTGGATCGCTCTCGGGTTTGGACTGCTGCTGATCCCACCGGTAGTGCTCGGCGTGGGCGTCCTCTCCATGCTCCGGCTCGATCGCGACGCCGCAGCACTTAAGCGCGAAGTCATGGCCGCCAGCGAAGCCGGGTGGCACACCCAGGTGCAGCTCAGCGTGGGCTGGGCGACGCTCGGTGCCGTGCGCACCGGCCTCCGTTTCGTCAATCATGAGCACATGGACGAGGCGCGACAGGCAATGAAGGCCGTCCGCAGCGCGAGTGTGGGCGTGTACGAATGCAACACTCGCGAGGCGCACCTCGACCGCGCCGTGCTTTTCACCCGGACCGACGAGCTGATGCGGAAGCGCGGGTGGACGAGGCTGGTTGGCGTGGCGGAGAACAATGAGACCGTGCTGGTCTACACTTCAAACGACATCGATTCGGGCAGCCGGCTCGACCTCTGCTTGGCCGTTCTCGATGGCAACAAACTGATCGTGGTCTCGACCAACGTGGATGCCAGTGCGCTCGCCGACCTGGCCGAGATGCATATGCCGAAGGGTGGCTGGCGGGGAGAATTGAAGCGCCAGAAGCTGAGCCTTTGAAGGGGTAGGGACGGACCGCTGGGCCGTCCGTAGTTCGCGGCGCGCCCAGCGGTCGCGCCCTACCACATCCTCGCGTTGCCCTCCGCGCTGTTCCGTGTAATCGAGGAGGCAATGCCAATCCTCCCCCTTATCGTCACGACCCCGGCTTTGCCGACTGTCGTCCACCTCGACGCCGACGCGTTCTTCGTGTCGTGCGAACTCTCGATGAAGCCGGAGTTACGCGGCACCAAGTGCGCGGTGGGCGGACGCGAGCGCGGTATCATTTCCTCCGCCAGTTATGAGGCCCGGGCCTGCGGAGTTTACACGCCGATGCCGACCAAACTGGCGCTGAAGGTCTGCCCGGATCTTATCCTGCTGCCGCACACGGTGGGGATCTACAGCAAAAAATCACGCGAGATGTTTGATTTGTGCGAGACGCTGACGCCGATCGTGCAACGCAACTCCATCGACGAGGGTTACCTTGACCTCGGGCCTTGCGGTTTCCGGACGGCGGAGGAAATCCAGAAGCGGGTGCGGGTCCTGCAACTGCGCATCTGGGACGACCTGCAGATCCCGACCTCGTTCGGTATCGCGGCGAACAAGCTGGTCGCCGCAATTGCGAGCAAAGCGAACAAGCCGAAGGGTTTCACCGTCGTCCCGCCGGGTGCGGAGGCGGCCTATCTCGCCCCGCTCAAGATCAGCGTCATTCCCGGCGTGGGCAAGAAGAGCGAGGAGCGGCTGGCGGCGGAGGGCATCCGGCTGGTTAGCGACCTGTTCACGCGAAACGAGCGTGAGTTAGAGGCATTGTTCGGTCGCGGCTGGCGGGAGATGCTGGCCATGGCGAGGGGCGAGGACGACCGCGAGGTGCACACGGAGTACGAAGACGCCAAGAGCTATTCGACGCAGGAAACGTTCGGGCACGACATTGGTGACTTCGCAGAAATCGAATGCATCGCCAAGCGGATGATCGACGAGCTAATGCCCGCCATCCGCACCGATGGGAAACGAGTGAAGACGATGACGGTCAAGGTGCGTTACCCGGGAATGGAGAACAGCACGGCCGGGCGCAGCCTCGTGGAAGCGACCGACCTGGAGGCGCCGTTTTATGCGCTGGTCGAACCCTTACTCAAGGCGGCTTGGACGAAGCGCCGGCCGCTGCGGTTGGTGAGCGTGCGTTTTTCGAGCGTGGAAGAAAAGGGAACGCAGCTGGAGATGTTTGCGCACACCGACGAGAAGAAGCGGCGGTTGGCCGCCGTGCTGGACAAACTTAATGCCCAGGGTGGAAACGGCGTCGTCCGCCACGGGCACCAGCTGAAACAAGGCCAAGACTGATCCAAGCCCGGAGTTTTTTGCCACAAAGAGGCACAAAAAAAGAGTTACGACGGGTAGTGTTGATTTCCCGCGCGCCTAGAGGCGACTTGAGAATCTGTCCTGCCGGATAGATTCTATGGGCCTTTTCGTGGACAACAATGCCTTGGATTCATGGCTCGTGGCTTGCAAATAGTGCTTCCGCTTTTCGTATCCGTGGCCATCAGTGTAATCGTGGCTAACAATTCCGAAATAGATCAACGCATTGCTGCGGCCAAGCAGGCCGTCCTGGCCGAAACGGAGCTGCTGCACCGGGAGTTCGGCCGGGCGCGCACCGAGATCAAGCACGACGGCACCAAGGTGACCGCCGTGGACATCGCTATCTCGGAGCACATCATGGCGGCCATCACGCGGCAGTTTCCAGCGGATCAGTTTTTCAGCGAGGAATTGACGCCGACCGAGGCGCCGGTGCCGGTGACGTCCCGGTTCTGCTGGGTGCTCGACCCGATCGATGGCACGAACAACTACGCCAACGGCATCAGCCACTGCGCCATCTCGCTGGCTCTGCTGGAAAACGGAGTTCCGCTTTATGGTGTCATCTACGACCTGGCGCGGCGCACGCTCATCCAGGGCGGCCCCGGCCGGGGCGTGTGGGACGGAGACAAGTCGGCTCGCGCCCGTCTGGAAGCCCCGGGTGGCCACAGCCTGATTGGATTCCATTCGCCCGTGGAAAAGAGCTACGCGGTGGAGGGCAAGCGTGTCATTGAGAATTTCAAGATACGCGGGCTCGGCAGCAGCACGCTGCATCTGGCCTACGTTGCCATCGGCCTGTTGGACGGGGTGGTGGAGCACAACAACAAGGTCTGGGACATCGCCGCCGCGGCCGCGCTCGTGGAGGAGTCTGGCGCCGAAATCCACTACCTCAACCAGTCTCCTTTCCCGATGAAGGAGTTCAGCCTGAAGTCCGCCCGCGTCCAATACGTGACGGGCAGTCCGGCCATGGTGGCGCGGTTGAGGGAAATTCTCGGGCGCTAGCTGCCGTTGGTGCGAACTGTCCGGCACTGCGGCATTCTCCGGACTGGACGAAAAGTACGACCCGATTATATCGGTCTTATGGCGAGCCTGAATCCACAGGAAATAATCGTGGTTTCCAAGGGGGGCGGCCGGTTGCACGTGCGGTTTGCCGAAGGCGTCAAGACGAAGGATGCGCCCCGCCTGTTCGCGGAGATCAGCCGTCAGGCGCTGGCCGAGAAGGCCAGGGAGTTGCTCATCGATGCCCGGGCAATCCAGGAAAAACTGAGCGTGCTCCGTCGCCTGCAGATGATCCTGGCCTTTGTCACCAATCTGCGCGGCTTTCGCGTGGCTGGAGTTCTCTCAGAAATCTCCGTCGACCCGAAGAAGCTAGGCGAAACCATGGCCCGAAACCGCGGCGCCAACGTGAAAGTGTTCACCAACCTGCCGGAGGCGATGACGTGGCTAGGGTGGATGAAGTCTGATTAGACCGACGCACGACGGGCTCAGACCTGGTAGCTCTGCAACGGCACGGGGTCGAAAACCTTGGCCGCGGGGAGCTTTTCCTTGAGCTGATCGGCGAACCAGGTGCGGGCAGGCGGATCGCCGTGAGTGAGGACGATCGAGCGGGGGTCGCACTTCAGGGCGAAGGCGAGGAGCTCGTCGCGCGTGGCGTGGCCGCTGAACTCAAAACGCTCGATGTGGGCACGGACGCGGGTCTTGATGTTAATCTCCTCGAAGAGGAACTGGTCGCCGTTCTTCGCCGCGAGCAGGTGCCCGCCGGGTGTGTCGGGGTCGCAATAGCCGACGAAGCACAGGCTGTGCTTGGCGTTGCCCACGAGACAGGAGGCCAGGACGTAGGAGGGGGTATTGGCCACCACCATGCCGGAACTGACGACATAGATGCCCTGTTCGGACGGCTCCTTGCCGGGCTTGAGCTCGCGGGGTGATTTCTTGACCTTGAGCTCCTTGAGGATGCTGCGGGTGAAGTGGACGAGGCCGGTCTTCTTGCAGATCTGGTCAAAGTAATCGGCAATATCCATGCCCAGGCCGGAGACGAAGATTTGGGCGTCCGCGAGCCGGCCGAATTTCCGGGCGTCGTGCAGAATGGCCATGATCTCCTGCATGCGGCCGAGCGCAAAGACGGGGATGAGCACGGAGCCGCCGCGCTGGATCGTGGTGTTGATGGTGTCGATAAGCCGGATCATCTCCTGCGAGCGCTCGTGCCCCGGGGACTTCTCGGTGGCGCCGTGGGTGGTCTCGGTGATGAGCGTATCGAACTTGCCCTTGGGGAACTTTGCCCCGTCGAGGATGCGCTGGACGTTGAACAGGACGTCGCCGGTAACGAAGATGCGGCGGTGCTTGTGAATAATCTCGACGCCGGCAGCACCGGGGATGTGCCCCGCTTGATGAAACGTGAACTCGATCTCGTCGCGCGCACCGGAAAACTTCCGCGGTGTGCTGAAGGGCAGCGCATGCATCCGGGGAGCGCACCGGTCGATCTCCTCGTGGCCGAACAGCGGGTAATCGGCGATGCCCTTCTCCTCGCGTTCGCGGACCATGACGTTGGCGGAATTGTGCAGCATGCGCTCGATCAGCATGTGGCTGGGCTGTGTCATGATGACCGGCGTGTTCGGCTGGTTCCGCATGAGCAGCGGAAGCGAGCCGATGTGGTCGAGGTGGCAGTGTGTGATGATGATGAGGTCCAGCTTCACGCCCTGCAGCGGGCTGAGATTGGGGGCGGCTTGCCGGCCGATCTTCTTGGGGTGAAGGCCGCTGTCGATGACGAGGTGAAAGTCGCCGAGCTGGAGGTAGAGGGAGTTGGCGCCGATGCCACCGTCAGCGTTGAGATCAATGAGCTTCATGGGAGCGGCTTCAGAGAGGCGGGCGCACGCGGTGGGCGCAAGTTCAGTCTCATGGCCCCAAGCCAGTTTAACCGCTAATGGACTTCGCCAAAGGCGAAGTCTACAGAATCTCCTCCGGCTGATCGCCTCCGGGTTTAACTTAGGGGTCTGCTAATCGCAGACCAGGATAACCAGCGATTAACGGGTTCTATTGAGGCTTACTCAAAGAAGTTACATTCCCACTGTCATTGCGAGGAGGGAAACGACGAAGCAATCCAGCTGAATTGCCACGGCGCGCTTCGCGCCCCTCGCGATGACAAAAATGGTAACTTCTTTGGGTATTTCTCAGTAAAAGGAACTCCGTAGGCGATCAGCCGGAGGAGCAATGGTAAGATTCGCGTTAGCGAAACCATATTCGTGGGCAAAATTCCTTAGTCCGCCATTCACTTCGGGATGACCATGTCAAACGCCGGGATGCGCACAAAGATGTGGGCACCGGCGGCATCGACGCCGTGAAAGCTGCCGTGCGCCCGGGCATCGCAATGGCCGACGTGGTAGCTGTTGTATGAGAAATGTTCGGCCGGGGCGAGGGTGGGGGTTTCGCCGACGATCTTGTCGCCTTCAACCACCAGCCGGGTGCCGTCGGTGTGCTCAATGATCCATTTGCGGCCCAGCAGTGTCACCGTGCGGTCGGAATCGTTGTGGATGGTCAGGAAATAGATGAAAGCGTGGGGCTTGTCCGGCGGTAGCTGCCCATCGGCTCCATTGCGGTAGACGAGTTTGTCGAGTTCCACCCGGAGGCCGGGGAGTTCGAGCGAAGGAGGCATGGGGATGAGGAAACCACGGAATACCCAGAAGACACGGAAAAATGAAGGAGGGCCCGCTAATGACGCGAATCCACACGAATGGCTGGCTTGATTGGCGCTTATTTGCGTCATTCGCGGGGAAGTCCTCCGCCTTTCGGCTTGCCCGGAAAAAGCGCGGGCAGCACAAAGACTGACTCCATGGAAAAACTCGCTCTACTCTCGGTCAGTGACAAACGCGGCCTGGTGGAATTTGCCACGGGGCTGGTCAAAGGGCACGGTTACCGCCTCATCTCGACCGGTGGCACTGCCAAGCTCCTGGCCGAGGCGGGCCTGCCCGTGACCGAGGTGAGCTCGCACACCGGTTTCCCCGAGATGATGGAGGGACGGGTGAAAACCCTGCATCCAAAGATCCACGGCGGCCTGCTTTGCCGTCGCGACAAGGCCGACCACCTTGCCGCGGCCAAGCAGCACGACATCGCCCTGATCGATCTCGTGGTCGTGAACCTTTATCCGTTCGAGCAGACCGTCGCCAAGCCGCACGTGGAGTTCGAGGAAGCCATCGAGAACATCGACATCGGCGGTCCGTCCATGCTCCGCAGTGCCGCAAAAAATCACGACAGCGTGACCGTGGTGTGCGACCCGGCCGACTATGTCGCGGTGTTGGCGGCACTGGCGAAGCCGGAGGCCATGGGCGATCTGCGCCGCAAGCTTGCGCTGAAAGTGTTCCAGCGCACTGGCGCCTACGATACGGCCATCGCGAAGTACCTCGAGACCCAACAGGCCGAGCCGGACCTCGAGGCCATGAGCGGTTTTCCGGCGACCTATTCTCTCTCGCTCAAGAAGGCCCAAAGCCTGCGCTACGGGGAGAACCCGCACCAGAAGGCGGCGCTCTACGGCACGTTTCACCAGCATTTCGAGCAGCTGCAAGGCAAGGAGCTCAGCTATAATAACATTCTCGATATCACGGCGGCGACCTACCTGATCGGCGAGTTTGAGCGGCCGACCGTGGCGATCCTTAAGCACACCAATCCCTGCGGTGCGGCCAGCGCGGACACGTTGATCGAAGCCTGGCACAAGGCCTATGCCACCGACCGGCAAGCGCCCTTCGGTGGTATCATCGTGGTGAACCAGACGCTCGGGCTGGACCTGGCGGAGCAGATCAAGGACATCTTCACCGAGGTGATCATCGCACCGCGCTTTTCGGATGAGGCGCTGGCGATCTTCGCCAAGAAAAAGAACCTGCGCCTGATGATCGCCAAGGAAGGCATCGGGGCCGACGCCCTGCAGGAGGTGCGCTCCGTCATCGGCGGCGTGCTGGTGCAGGACCGGGACCGCTCGATGGAGAAGATGGCCGCCTGCAAGGTCGTCACCCAACGCCAGCCCACGGCGGACGAATGGGCCTCGATGCTCTTCGGCTGGAAGATCGGCAAGCACGTCAAGTCCAACTCCATCGTGTATTGCCGGGGTGAGCAGACGCTCGGTATCGGCGCCGGCCAGATGGCGCGCGTGGACAGCTCGCGCATCGCCGTGTGGAAGGCGGGCGAGGCCAAGTTGGACCTAAAAGGTTCAGTGGTCGCCAGCGAGGCATTGTTCCCGTTTGCCGATGGCTTGATCGCGGCAGCCGACGCTGGCGCGACCTGTGCCATCCAACCGGGTGGTTCAGTCCGCGACGAGGAGGTCATCAAGGCCGCCGACGAGCGCGGCATGGCGATGGTCTTTACCGGCGTCCGGCATTTCAAACACTAGGCGGTGGCGCTGGCCGCGGACGGGTAGGGCGCGGACTCCGTTCCGCGCCGCGGCGGTGAAGGGACTCACCGCCTAGCAGTGGTTGGTTTTATGACTAGCGCCGCCGCGTGACTTGGGTCAAGTTGCGGCATGTTCGATCCCGTTGAAAAATTAAAGGAATACGTGCGACAAGCGAGTGTCTCGGCTGACCCGCAGTTCAAAGCCGGCATGCTCGGCGCCCAAAACTTCGTCACCGGCCTGCTCGGAGAGATGGGCTTCGCCGTCGAGGTGGTACCGACCGCGCTGCATCCGGTGATCGTGGCGAAGCGGGGCGACAACCCCCAGTGGCCCCACGTGATCATCTATGGACACTACGACGTCCAGCCGCCGGACCCGCTCGACAAGTGGGCCACACCGCCTTTCGAGCCGGTGATCAAGGGCGAGCGCATCTACGGACGCGGCACGGCAGACAACAAGGGGCCCTTGATGGTGCACATCGCCGCGGTGGCCCGGCTCCTGGAGAAAAACCCGAATCTTCCCCTCCGCCTCACCTTCGTCGTCGAAGGCGAAGAAGAAATCGGCAGCAAGAACTTCAAGACCTTCCTGCTGGCGAATAAGGAAAAGCTGCGCGCTGATTTTGTCTACATGTCGGACAACGGTCTCCTGTCGCCCGACCGGATGGTCATTACCGTCGGGCTGCGAGGCATGATGGCCTTTGATGTTGAACTGACCGGGCCGGCTTCCGACCTGCATTCGGGTATGCACGGCGGCGTACTCATGAACCCGTTGCAGGCTCTCGCCGAGCTCTGTGCCTCACTGCACACCGCCGACGGACGCGTGAACATTCCCGGCTTCTACGACGCGGTGGTCGAACCCGAGCCCTGGGAGCGCGAGCAACTCCTGGAGGCCGGCCTCGACGTGAAGACCTACCAGGCTTTTCTCGGCATCAAGGAATTCCATACGCCGCCCGGCTATACACCATTCGAGGCGATCCGTTTCCTGCCTACCCTTGAGTTCAATGGTTTCAGCGGTGGTTATCAGGGAGAGGGAACCAAGACCGTCATCCCAAGCAAAGCGCGGGGTAAAATCACTTGCCGGCTCGTGCCGAACCAGACTCCCGACGCGATCAAGGAGACCGTCTTCGCCGCTGTCCGCGCCCGTTGCCCCCAAGGGGTGACGATGACAATCACCGAGCAGCACCATGCCACGCCTTATGTGGTCATACCGCCGGATCGCTCTAACACGCCCAAGAACCAGTCGCCGGCGCTCGCCCGATGCTTCCGTGCCGTGGACCAGGCGGCGACGGAGGTCTGGGGCAAGCCGCCGCTGTATCTCCGCGAGGGTGGGAGTGTGGGGCTCATCGCGGACCTCAAACAGGTGCTCGGGCTCGACGCGGTCATGCTCGGCCTGTTCCTGCCGGAGGACAACCTCCATGCGCCCAATGAAAGCTTTCACCTCGGCGTGATGAAGAAGGGCATCGAAACCTCCGAGCGCGTGCTGACGGAACTGGCGAAGGGATAGTGGCGCGATTGAGAATTATGTAGGGCTGCCGCTGGCCGCCCGCCCACGGCCCGGCGGCGAGCGCCGAGCCTACAAGGGCGTATTCGCTGCGCTCAGGATGACGGGAAGAATTTATTCGCTGTGGGTGCAATACCTCGAAGTTTGCTTCGGCTTGGTCGGGATGTAGGAGCCTGCTTGCAGGCGATTCTGCGGTCGGTCCGGTGGCGGACGTTCCGAATCGCCTGCAAGCAGGCTCCTACAGCCAGGCCAAGCAGCAGCGTGCATAGCGGTTGGCACTGGTAGGGGCCG
>JANYDW010000037.1 GCA_025363455.1 Oleiharenicola sp.
GCCAGTTGTTCCAGCTTCTTGCCGGCAATCTGCTTTTCGGTGGCGCTGGTCAGCTCCGATGCGATAACAGCCTGCAACTGCGCCCGCTGTTCCCGGTCGGCGAGTTCCAGCAGCTCCAGTTCAATGCTGCGCCGCTCGCTCGCCGTCTGGGCCAGCGCCAGGCGGTCCTGCAAGACTTCCTTCTGCCCATCGATGTCGGTCGCCTGGAGTTCCAGCGCCCTGCGCACTACCTCGCGCG
Source organism: Oleiharenicola sp. (assembly GCA_025363455.1). Lineage (GTDB taxonomy): Bacteria > Verrucomicrobiota > Verrucomicrobiia > Opitutales > Opitutaceae > Lacunisphaera. The sequence continues at coordinate 239 of JANYDW010000037.1, forward strand.
GGTAGACCGGGGTGTGGTTCACGGTGCCCTTGGCCTGGGCTTCATCGGCCAGCAGGCGGTTACGGGTATCGAGGAACAGCACGCGGAACTGCTCCACCCGCTCGCGCGCCATCACGGCGTTGAGATAGGTCATCAGCCGGTCCCAGTTGGACAGCACCGGGCGCTCCATCACCTCGGCGCGGGCCAGCCGGAGCGCTGCCGCCTGCACCGTCTTGAGCGCGGCCGCCCCGGCCTCGCCCACCCCCTCGACGGCGCGCAGGTCGTTCAGGGGTGCCGCGATGGCGTTGGCGAAGCTGCCGAACTTCTCCATCAGCGCCTTGGCGATCGGCTTGGTGTCCCGCCGCGGCAGGGCGAGGAACAGCACCATCTCAAGCAGCTCGTAGTCGGCGATGGCGTCCGGCCCCGCGGTGAGCAGGCGGGCGCGCATCCGCCCGCGATGCCCCTCCGACCCCACGCTGGAGGCGGACTCAGGCGCTTCGGCCTCGAGCAGGCCGAGTTGGTCGGAAAATCCGGCGCGGCGCTTCACCATATCGGCGACACTGCCACGCGCTCCGCAGCACACGAAGTGAATCGCACGTGACGCGGCGGGTTTGACGGTGTTCCATGGCGTCAACACAGGAGGATCCGATGCGCTTCGACGGCAAGACGGCGGTGGTGACGGGGGCGGGTTCCGGCCTCGGGCGGGCGGTGGCTTTGGGCCTCGCGGCCGAAGGGGCGCGGCGCGTGGTGCTGCTTGACCGCGACGCGACGGGCCTCGCCGCGACGGTGGCGCAGATCGCCGGCGGACCCCAGGTGATCTCCCTGGTGTGCGACGTCGCCGACCCCGCCGGGGTGGAGCGCGCCTGGAGCCATATCGACGGCACGGTGGACATCCTCGTCACCGCCGCCGGCATAATCGGCCCCGCGGTGCCGGTCGATCAATGCCCGCCCGACGAGTTCGACCGCGTCTTCGCCGTCAACGTGCGCGGCACGTATCTGGCCGTGCGCGCCGCGATGCCGAAGCTGCGCAAGCCGGGTGCGGCGATCGTCGCCTTCGCCTCCACCGCCGGCATCGCCGGCTCCGCCGTGCTCGGCGCCTATAGCGCCAGCAAAGGCGCGGTGGTGATGATGACCAAAAGCCTCGCCCTCTCCCACGCCGCCGAGGGCATCCGTGTCAACTGCGTCTGCCCCGGCTCGATCGAGACCCCGATGCTGGAGGCCACTTTCGCCGCCGCAGGAGACGCAGCCGCCCAGGAAGCCCGCGCCGCGCTCTATCGCGCCCGCCACCCGCTCGGCCGCTTCGGCCGGGCCGACGAGGTGGCCGAAGCCGTGCTGTTCCTCGCCAGCGATGCCGCGAGCTACATGACCGGCGTGGCCTTGCCGGTGGATGGTGGGCGGCTGGCATGAGCGGCGCCCCTGAAGTCTCCGTCCGCGAGCGATTGAAGCTGCCGCCGGCCGAGCGGCTGATCGATGCCTATTTCGCGCCCAATCTCGCGCGCAGCCTGGCGCATGGCTTCGAAATCGAGATCTGGTCGCATCTCGCCCACGCCCTGATGCTGGTGCACCAGGGCATCATCGGCCCCGAGGATGCCGCCCGCCTGCGGGCCGCCCTGCTGGCGCTGGATGAAGCGGGGCCGCGGGCGCTCGGCATCGATGGCCGCCAGGAGGACCTCTACTCCTACATCGAGCGCCACCTCACCCGCACTTTGGGCCCCGAGACCGGCGGGCGGCTGCACACCGGGCGCAGCAGGAACGACCTCCACACACGCCCGACCGCGGTCGGGCGGGAGCCCGACCCTCCAGCGAAGAGTTCCCGCGTCTGCCGGAAGATCCACGGGTTGCGGATGGCATGGCGACCGATCATGACGCCGGCGGCGCCGGTCTCGGTTAGGACGGTGGCGGCCTTGTCGGCCGAGGTGATATTGCCATTGGCGAGCACGGGACAGCGGACCGTGCGGGCCGCGTGGGCGATGAAGTCGTAGTGCACTTCGCTGCGGTAGCCCTCCTTGACGGTGCGGCCGTGGACGCTGAGCAGATCCACACCGTGCTTGTTGATCAGTTCGAGGACCCGCTGGTAATTCTCCGTCGAGTCAAAGCCGATGCGCATTTTGACCGTGAAGAGGCCGGGCACGGCGTCGCGGAGCGAGCCGATGAGTTCGTCAATCTTGGCCGGGTCGCGCAGGAGGCCGCCGCCGACGTTCTTCTTGTAGATCTTGGGGGCCGGGCAACCCATGTTCAGGTCGATGCCGGCGATGGGATATTTCAGCAGCTCCTTTACCGTGCGGACCATATGGGCGATTTCCTCGCCGATAAGCTGGGCGAAAACGGGGCGGCCGGTCTGGTTTTCGACGATCGAGCGGAGAATGTGCTTCTCGGGCCGGGACTGGGCGTGGACGCGGAAGAACTCGGTGAAGAAATAATCCGGCGCGCCGTAGTGCGCCATCACGCGCATGAACGGCAGGTCCGTGACGTCTTGCATCGGGGCCAGCGCCGTGAGCGGCTGGCCGGGAGTGATACCGGGAGGAAGAGTTGTGGCGTTAAATGCCATTTGTAGGAGCCTGTTTACAGGCGAGGGTTGGGTCGCTTGCAAGCAAGCTCCTACACCGGAAGAGACCTACGCTTCCCCCTCGTCCTTGGGCTCGTCCTTCTGCTGCTTCAGGACGCGCTCAAGGATCTCGGTCATGTCCTCCACGACGTCGAAGACCTTGCGGGCGACGAAAATCGGGCGCTTCTGCTGCAGGGCGAGGACGATCGAGTCGCTCGGGCGCGCGTCGAGCTCGAGGAACTTGCGGCCGAGTTCGTTCTGCATGTGCAGGATAATGCGCGCGAAATAGGTGCCCTCGTTGACGTCGTTGATGATGATGCGCTCGAGGCTGATCTCGAAGCCCATCAGCAAGTGGCCGATCAGGTCATGGGTGAGCGGGCGCTCCTTCTTGACGCCGTTGATCGTCATTGAGATCGCGCTGCCGACGCTGGGGTCCACGTAGATGACAAAGGTCTTGTCATCGTTGCCGAGGAACACGGCGCAGCCATTGGCCGTGGGCATCAGGCCCTTGATGGTGACTTCGACGATATCAGCGGACATGGGGGCTAAGTTGCGTGGATTGTGTCGAAGTTCAAGCGACCAACACACCCCGGCGCAGCGCGCCACCCCTCTTCATAGAGGGGAGTCAAGACAGTGTCGGCTGAGGTCCCCTCTTGAGAGGGGTGCCCCAAGGGCGGGGTTTGTAAAGCGGGCATTCGACGGAGCATTCCTGTTTTCAGAACCCGTGCAGCGCGATGCCGAGAGCCTTGGCCTGCTTCAGGACGGCGGGCTTCTCGAGGATGATGACTTTGCCGGCCTCGAGGGCGGCGGCGGCGATGCCAGCCTCGTGCATGGTCTGGAGGGTGCGCAGGCCGAAAACCGGCACGTCGAATCGGAAGTCCTGCCGGGCCTTGACGGTCTTCACGAAGAGGGTCTCGTCGGTCTTGAACGTGCCCGCGCGGCGGAGCATGTCGTCGGTGCCCTCGAAGGCCTCGACCGCGAGGACGGTGCCCTTGCGCACGACGCAGCCCTGGCCGATGTCGAGGCGGGCCATCTCGCGGGCGATGTGGATGCCGTGGTCGAGATATTCCTGGTCCGTCGGCAGCTTCGGGCCGGCCATGTTTCCAAGGGCGGCGAGCTGGTCGTCGATGAAGGCCCGGGCATCAAGAAGGGTGACGCCCAGCTCCTCGATCTCGGTGGCGATGGCACCGAAGATGGTCTCGGCGTTGCGGCGTTTGAGTGAAAAGAGGATCGAGGCGGCTTTGAGGTCGGGGGTGAGGCCGTGGAAGAGTTTCTTGGGTTTCACCTGGCCGGCCATCAAGGCGTAGCCCGCGTCGAATTCCTTGAGCGCGTCGAGCATCTTGCCGATCTGGCCAACATTGATCGAAACGCGTTCGTTTGTCGGAAAGCTGGCGATTAACCCGGCCTCGGTCTCATCGTCCATGGCAATCAGCCGGACCGGCACCCCAGCAGCGCGGATGGCGGCCGCGGTGATGACCGGATAACTGCCGCGGCCGGCGATCAGGGCGACGGGTCGCTTCGGGTCAAAGTTGGGTGGAAGGAAGGCGGACGGCACGGGGAGAGAAAAGGCTGAAAAGCTGAAAAGCGGAACGGCTGAAATGGGCCGCGACCGCAGGACACAAAAGCCAGCGAAGGAATCCCGGCGCAAGGATGTTATCCGTTGGTCGGACTTCCGGTTCAGTCATTCAGCTTTTCAGACATTCAGCCCTTCAGCTCTGCGAACCGTAGTATTTCTTGTAGCTGCGATAGTACCGGTAATTGCTGTAATACTCTATCCGGCGCGGCGACAGGCCATTGAGTACGATGCCGAGCAGCTCGTTTTTCCCTTCCCGAAGCTGCTTGATGTAAAGCCGGATGTGTTTCCGATACGCGCGATTGAAGCGACAGACGTAGATGACCTCATCGGTGCGCTCGGAGATCAGCAGGGAATCGGTGACCGCACCCATCGGCGGTGAGTCGACGACAATCAGGTCGAAGTGTTGCTTCATGGCCTCGATGAACTGACCGAAGACGGGGTTCTCGAGGAGTTCAGTCGGGCTCTTGGACCGGCCGCCGGAGCGGAGGAGGTAAAGGTTGTCCTCGGCCTTGACCAGACCGAGGGCGGCGTCTGTGAAGGGGTCGGCGGGGATCTTGGCGCCGGCTTCGAACCAGGCAATGAGACCCGCCTCGTTGGTGAGCTTGAAATGGCGGTGCAGCATCGGGCGGCGCATGTCGCAATCCATGATGAGGACGCGCTTGCCGTGGCGGGCGAAGGAGGCGGCGAGATTGCAGCTGATCATCGTCTTGCCCTCGCCGGGAATCGTGCTCGTGACGAGGATCGCCTTGGGAAAGTCGAGCTTGGACTGGATCTTGACGGCACTGTAGATGCTGAGGAAGGCCTCGGAGCCCGGAGAGCTCTTGTTGCTGTTGACGAGGGAATGCTTCTCGGTGTCCGGCACGTCGCCAAGCTCGGGGATGATGCCGAGGAGGGTGGTGCCGATGAAACCCTCGATGTCCCAAGCGCTCTTCACCCGGTCGTCGATAAAGCTCAGACCGATGGCGACGGCGGCGAAGACGAGCAGGCCGAGACCTACGCTGGTTTTGATGATGTTGCGGATATTGGGCGTGTAGGGCGAGCCGGCGGGAGAGGCGCGATCGAGTGGCTTCACGGGGACCTTCTCCAGGTTCTTGGAGGTGGTCGTCTCGTTGAGGCGATCGAGGATCTTGATGTAGGCGGCCTTGGCGACCTGCGCCTGGTTCTCGAGGCTCTTGAAGTCGACGGAGAGTTCGCCGAGACGCAGCTGACCCTGCTCGGCCTCCTTGTATTCCTTGGTGTAGGAGGCCTCGGTTTCCTTGAGCTTCTCGTATTGGGTGCGCAGGTCGGAAATGGACTGATCGACATCCTGCTTGATCTGGGCGGTGACTACATCAATCGAGCTCGCGAGGTTTAGCATCTTGGGGTGACGCTCCAGGTAGCGCTCGCTCAGGACGGACTGCTGGTTGTTGAGCTGGGCCAGCTGGGTCTTCAGGGTAGCGATGTTGCCGTAGGCGGAAATATATCCTATCTCGAGAAGGTTGCCGTTCACCTTCTGCATCCGCTCGATCTGGCCGAGGAGGTTCTCAGTCTCAATGCGGTTCAGCCGGGCCGAAGTCAGGGTGGTATTGATGGCGCGCAGCCGTTCGCTGATGATATTGATGCTGTTGTCGAGGGAAACGAGGTTGTTCTTGCGACGGTAGTCCTGGAGCTTCTGTTCGGCGGCCTCGGATTCGTGGCGCAATTCCTCGGCGCGAGTGCGGAGGTAATCGACGGCGTACTCGTTCTTTCCTCCGACGTTCTCGAGCAGGTAACGCATGAACTGATCGACATAGCGGTTGGCGATCAGGGCGGCACCCTCGGCGTCGCGATGGGTGACGGAAATATTAAGCAGGAAACTGTTGCGAATGGATTGCGGCGTCATGTTGCCGAGCAGGTAGGCGACTGGCGGCGGGCTGGCCCCCGGGGCGAGATCCTTGAGGTAGGGCCGCTGGAGGATCTTGATCTCGTCCGGCGTCAGCGACTGGGCGACCATCGTACGCAAGCGGCCGCTCGTGAGAATCTGGATGTAGGTGTTGAGGTCGACCTCGGAGCGGATGGAGGTGTCGACCACCTGTTCGCTGACGACCACGCGTTCCGGGCGTTCAAACTGCATCGTCGCCGTGCTCGAAAACATTTCAGTCTCCTGCGCATTGTAGTAGCCCACGGAAAGAGCCACGAGGAGGGCCACGGGGAGAGCGATCCAGAGGCGTTCCCGAAGGATGATGTAATAGTCCCGCAGCGACCGGCGCTCCACGACCTGATTGTCATTGCCATGCATCGAGGGGCCGCCGGAACGGTCCGGGGCGGTCGAGGGCAGGAAGTCCGATGCAGCCATGGGTCGGAGAACTCAGATCAGGCGCTCAGGCACGTAGACAATGTCACCAGGTTGGAGCAGAAGGGCGGAATCATCAGTTTTGGAGTCTTTCTTGCCTCTGATTACACTATCAACGTCCACTGTGAAGACTTTCTTGGTGCCGTCGGGTAGGAGCCGGGTGACGGTCACCGCCGAACCCTTGCCGATATCGGTGATGCCGCCCGCCTTGGTGACCAGCTCGACCACGGTCAGGGTGGACTCGATGGGGAGCGTATAGCGGCCGGCGTTGCGGATCTGGCCTTGGATGGATACCTCGCGCGGGGCGTACTCCTCGACACTGACGGAGACCTGCGGGTTGCGCAGAAAGCGGCCGTCCTTGTAGGCGTTTTCAATGACCGCCTGCGCCTCGATGACCGTCAGGCCGCCGATGTTAATCTCGCCAATAAGCGGCAGGTTCACCCGGCCACGGGCGTCGATGCGCGTAAGGCTGGCGAGGTCTTCCTCCTGATAGACGGAAATCCTGACCCGGTCGGCCAGGGCGAGCGTGTGGATGTAGTTCTTCTTGGCCCCGGTGCCCTGGGCGCCAGCGACCCCGGCCAGATTGATGGAGAACAGCAGAAAAAGCAGCAGGCGGGCGTGTTTCATGGGGTGAAATCAGTAACGGCTGGAAATATCCAGGGAGAAACCCTGGCTGTCATAGTCAGCCCGGCTGACTGACGACCAATTCTTGATATAATTGTAGGCGGCACCCATCTGCAGGTGTTCGTTCATCCGATAACGCATGCCCAGATCCCAGCTGAAGAACGTGTCGCGCCGGCCGGTGTCCGCCAGATCCTGAAAATGATTCACCCCGGTGGAAAGCGTCCCGTTGAAGTCGACCTTGCGCGAATAAGCGTACGTCGCATGGAGCGCCGCGCTGGACGAGTCGACCGTGGCGCCCGTGGCGATTGTACTGAAGTCGCGGTTGAGGCTCAGCGCGAGGCGGACCTTGCGGGTCAGCGGCCAGTTGAGTGAGCCCGAAGCGTTGAACTGGTTGAACCGGCCACTGCCCGTGCCGCTGAGCTCGCGAATCTGGTAGCCGAAGCGAAGGGTGCCGGACATCTTCGAGAACAACCCGCCCGTGGCGCCGATGTTGAACCAGTTGTCCACGGACCGGCCGTCGATCGAAGTGGTGGCCACCCGGAGGCGGTAGCCGGCGAGCAGGTCGAGCTTCGAGGTGTAGACGTAATACAGGTCCACGCCCTCACTGAAGTCCGAGTAGTTAACGAGGGCCTGGCTCTGGCTGTAGGTGCGGCGAATGTACCCGGTGTCCGAAGTGGTGTAGAACTTCTCGTTGATCGGGTACTTGATGTTCAGCCCCACGGGGTAATTCCAGGAGCTGGTGCGGAGGTTCACCGCACTATCGGAGCGGGTCTCGCGGAAGACGTGGACGTTCAGCGAGCCAGTCGTCCGCCCCGTGCTCTTCGTGAATTCGAGCGAGAAATTGGGGTTGAGGGTATTTTCATCCCGGAATTTCCCGTAGCGGACAAAATCGATCTTGGCCGTGGAGTCCACGGAGATGATGCCCGCGCGGCGTTGATACTCGGCGCCCACTTGCGCCGTCATGGTGTAGTCGCTACGGGCTTCGGCTTCGGCAAAGACGTTGCTGCTGTAGGCGTAGGTGACGCCGCCAAAGGCAAAGACCTGGTTGCGCGTGCCGTCGAGATTCAGCAGCGCGCCCGCAGGCGGCACCCCGATCGCCAGCAGGCAGGCCAACAGGAGGCTCCGGAGGAGGGCGGTGCGGAGGACAGGCGGCATGTTGAATCCTACGTGCCCGGCAGCCGGTCGGGGCTGATCACAATGTTAGTCGGAGGATTTTGCGGTACGGTGGGCTTGGCCACGATTTCCTGGGGGGCGCCCGCACCAGCGGCTTCGCCCTCGACCGGACTGCCGGCGGATCCGGCCTGCTCCAGGCCGGCGTCGGCCAGTTTTTCAATGGCTTCAAAGGTGACGGATTTCCGGGCATTGCAGGCCATGGCCGTGCGGTCATCAGCAACGACCAATGCACTGCGCGGGATGGGTTCGATGGTGATGACGGGATCCAAACCCGGCGCGGCTGCCCGGCGGACGGTGGCGCGTTCCCCCGCGCGCAGAATCTGCCCGCTGACATCCTTGGGCCCGTGGCGGACGGTGAGATCCCCCTCAAGCAGATCGATGATCGTCTCGGTGGCACTGGCTTCGATCACGAGCCGCCCGCCGCGGATGTTGATCGTGGCCAGCGGGGTGCTGTAAAGCATGGCGCTACCGGAGATCAGTTGGCTGGTACACAGGCCAACGGCGCCACGCGAGATGAAGACTTCGCTTTGGGAAACGGAAGGCTCGTAGGGCGAATCCAGCTGGTTGTTGCGATTCGCGCGGAAGGGTTCTTGGGAAAAATGGTTGATCTCGATCCGGGTGTTTTCACCCACAAACATACCGGTCCCGTTGGAATAGACGAGCGTGTCGTGGGAGTCGGCCTTGGTCTCGATGACGGTGCCCGGCGCATCAAACGCGGTGGCTTGGCGGATGGTGTAGATCTTGTCGCCGTTTTGGATTTCTGTCTGTCCCTTGGTTTCCGCCACATACAACTTGCTGACTGGACCCTTTTTCTTGCCAAGCTGCCGTTGGGCCAACGCGGTGGGTGAAGCGACGGCAAGCACGAGCATGCCCACGAGAAGCAAACGAAGGGGTATGGTTTTCATGGCCAGGTAATTATTAAACGGGTGAATTGGGCTGGCAAGGGAGCACTTTATTTATACCTAGATTGAACTAGGGTGTTACACCTACCACAAGCCGAATTCTCGTTGGTTTACCGGTTTTTGCGTAAGTCATTAGACCAGAAAGTTTATCAATCTGCCTTTAACATAAATAGTCCGCTTGATGGGTTTTCCTGCCAGGTATGAACCGACCTTGGGATGCTGTTCGGCCATGCACTTCAGTACGTCTTCGGTGACTCCCGGTTCCACTTCCACGTCGCCCCGGTGCTTGCCGTTCACCTGGATGACTATGGTGATCGTGTTCGATAACAGTTTTGCGGCATCGTAAGTGGGCCAGGCAGACACGGCGACGGAACCGGTCTGTCCGAGTCGGGCCCACAGTTCCTCGGCCAGGTGAGGGGCGTAAGGAGCGAGGATGCGGAGGAAGTCGAGCATCACGGCGCGCGGCACGGCCGGCTCCTTCTGGAGCGCGTTGCCGAGGATCATCATCTGGGAGATCGCCGTGTTGAACTTCAGCGCCTCGGTGTCCTCGCCAACTTTCTTGATCGTCTCGTGCAAAACTTTTTCTGCTTCGGGCGAAAGAGCGCCGCCATCGGAGATGCGCGGGTTGACCGCACCCTCGGCGTCGAGACACTCGCGCCAGATCTTTTTCAGGAAGCGGTGCACGCCCTCGATGTTCTTTGTGTTCCAAGGCTTCATCGCCTCAAGCGGCCCGAGGAACATGAGGTAGAGGCGAAGGGAGTCCGTGCCGTAGGCGGCGATGATGTCGTCGGGGTTGACGACGTTGCCGCGACTCTTGGACATCTTGACGCCGTCCTCGCCGAGGATGATGCCTTGGTGGAAAAGTTTCTGGAACGGCTCGGGCTCCGCCACGACGCCGAGGTCGAACAGCACCTTGTGCCAGAAGCGTGCGTACAACAGGTGCAGCACGCTGTGTTCGGCACCACCGACATAGAGGTCGGGGCCCACCCAGTATTTCAGCGCGGCCGGACCCGCGATCGCGTCGGCATTTTGCGGGTCCATGAACCGAAGATAATACCAGCAGGAGCCGGCCCATTGGGGCATGGTATTGGTCTCGCGTCGCGCGCGGATCCAGTTTTCGCCGGCCGGCTTCGGGGCGGACGCCGGCACGGCGGCGCCGGACACGACGTCGAGCCAGATTTCCAGCCAGGAGGTTTCGTTCGCCAGCGGGCTTTCGCCGTTGCCGCTCGGCAGGTACGATTGCACGTCGGGCAAAGTAAGCGGCAGGGCCGCGTCGGGCAGCGGCAGGGCAAAAAGCGTGACGCCATTCTCCGCGAAGGTGACGGGCTGCGCCGGCAGGTCGCGGCGCTTGGCCACCGCCAGCCGGTAGTTGGCCTCGCTCACCCACACGATCGGGAACGGCTCGCCCCAGTAACGCTGGCGCGAGAACAGCCAGTCGCGGATCTTGTAGTTGATCGTGCCCTTGCCAATGCCCTTGGCTGCGAGTGCAGCGGTGATTTTCTTTTTCGCCTCCGGCCAGGTGAGACCGTCGTAGCCGGGAGAGTTGATCAGCGTGCCATCACCCATGTAGGGCAGGGTATCGCTGCCGTCGGCCGCGGCGATCACGCGCGGGATCGGCAAATCGAATTGCTTCGCGAATTCGTAGTCCCGCTCGTCGTGCCCCGGCACGGCCATGATGGCGCCCGTGCCATAACCCATGAGCACATAGTCGGCGATCCAGATGGGGACGCGCGCGCCATTGACCGGATTGATCGCGTAGCTGCCGGAGAAAACACCACTCTTGTCCTTGGCGAGGTCGGTGCGCTCGAGGTCGCTCTTGCGGGCGGCCTTCTTGCGGTAAGCCTCGACCGCTGCGTTGAACTCAGGCTTGGTCAATGCCGGCACCAGCGGATGCTCGGGCGCAATGACCATGTAAGTGCAGCCGAAGAGCGTGTCGGGCCGGGTGGTGAAAATCTTCAGGTCCTGTAGGTCGGGGTTTATCCCCGACTGGTCGGGCGCAAAGCCCGACCCACAGTCGATCTTGAATACAACCTCGGCGCCCTCGCTGCGGCCGATCCAGGCCTCCTGCATGCGTTTGGTCGAGTCGGGCCAGTCGATGTGCTTGAGGCCATCGAGCAACTGCTCGGCGTAGGCCGTGATGCGGAGCACCCACTGGCGTAGGTTGCGACGCTCGACCGGGAAGCCGCCGACCTCGGACTTGCCGTCGACAATTTCCTCGTTGGCCAGCACGGTGCGCAGTTCCGGACACCACCACACCGGGCGTTCGTCCACGTAGGCGAGGCCTCTCTTGAAAAGCTGGAGGAAAATCCACTGCGTCCACCGAAAATATTTCGGATCTGTCGTGTCGACCTCGCGGTCCCAGTCGTAGGAGAAGCCCAGCGACTTGATCTGCCGGCGGAAATTCGTAATGTTATTCTGCGTGTTGGCGGCGGGATGCGTGCCGGTTTTGACCGCGTGCTGCTCAGCAGGCAGGCCAAAGGCGTCCCAGCCGATCGGGTGCAGGACATTGAAACCGCGGGCGCGCTTGTAGCGCGCGAGTATGTCCGTCGCCGTATAGCCCTCGGGGTGGCCAATATGCAGGCCCGCGCCGGACGGGTACGGGAACATGTCCAGCACGTAGTACTTGGGTTTGCTCGAGCCGTTTTCGGCCCGAAACGCCCTGGTTTTCTCCCAGATGCCCTGCCAATGGGGCTCGATCTTGAGGAACTCGTATTCTTTGCAGTTGGTCGCTGACATTCTTTAAATCGGTCACTGTGAGACATTCACCCAAGCGGTCAACCCTCCGAAGTCTCCTTTCCGTGTCTCTGTGATGGATATTTGCCGTCCAGTCGCCTAACCACTCCAGCGCATGTTCACCGGAATCATCGAGGAAGTTGGTCAGGTCGTCGTCTTCGCCCCCGCGAAGGAGGCCTGGTCGCTGCAGCTGGCGGCCAAACTCGTGCCCTCAGACGTGGCCGTGGGCGATAGCGTCGCGGTCAACGGTTGTTGTCTGACCGTCACCCGTTTCGACGCCGGTCACCTCTGGTTCGATCTGCTGGAGGAATCCCGCCGGCTGACCAATTTCAACGAACTCAAGTCCGGGTCGGCCGTGAATCTGGAGCGCAGCCTGAAGCCGGAGAGCCGGCTGGGCGGACACTTCGTCTCGGGGCACATCGATGCCCTGGGCCGCGTCGAGGTCTGCGAGGCGCGCGGCAAGGATTATTATCTGCGCGTGGCGGCTCCCGCCGGTTTTGGCCGCTACCTGGTCGGCAAGGGCTCGATCGCGATCGACGGCATTTCCCTCACGGTGGCGGAAGCGAATGGCGACTCGTTCGCGGTCTGGCTGATCCCGCATACCATGGCCGTGACAAACCTGCCGGAAAAAAGGCCGGGCTCTGGCGTGAACCTGGAGTTCGATCTCCTCGCCAAGTATGTCGAGAAACTGTTGGCTGGCCGCCCTGCCTGACCCGTGAACGTCCGCGATAAACTTCTCGCGCTCAACGAAGAGCTCCGCCGTCTCAAAGCCGAGGGCCGGCGCAGCGTGTCCGTGACGGACGAGAGCATCGCGGGGTTGCGGACAGCCATCGCGGGTGGCGCGGTCGTGAGGGTCGTTGATTCTCACGCAGCGGATACTGTTCCGGCATTTCCGCTGCATGCGCTCAGGGAAGAAGAATCGGCGCCGGTCCGCGTGGCCGTCGTGGCACCCAAGCCGGCCGCTGCGACGCTGCCCGCGCCAGTCCCGATCAAGCTGCCCGAGGGCGACAAGCCAACGCGCTGGAACGCCCTGCGCGAGATCGTGGTCAACGACGCCACCTGCAAATCGCACGTCCATCCCGGCAAGCAGGTCGTCTTCGGCGTGGGCCACCTCGATGCCGCCGTTATGTTTGTCGGCGAGGCCCCGGGCGGAGACGAGGAAGATCAGGGCGAACCCTTTGTCGGCCGCGCCGGCCAGCTGCTTAACCGGATGATCAAGGCCATGGGCCTCGACCGCAGCCAGGTCTACATCGGAAACATCCTGAACTGGCGGCCGGAGATGGGCGCGCGCAATGCTGACGGCTCACAGACCGGCAACCGGCCGCCCACCGCCGAGGAGATGGCGTATTGCCTGCCGTACATCCGGGCGCAGATCGCGATCATCCAGCCCAAGGTGCTCGTCGCGCTTGGCAAGACCGCGGTGGACGGACTCCTGGGTGCCGATCGTTTCAAGTCCATGGCTGCGGCGCGTGGCTCGTGGCACGCCTATGCCGACACGCCCCTGCGGGCGACCTACCACCCTTCGTATCTGCTCCGACAGGAGGGCCTCGTGTCCACGGCGGCGAAGAAGATCAAGCGGGACGCCTGGGAGGACATACTCGCCGTCATGGAGCGAGCCGCGATTCCGATCTCGGAAAAGCAGCGCAACTATTTCCTCTGATGAAACCTTTTCTTCTCCCGGTCCTCACCTGCCTGTTGCTCAACTTCCCACTGGGGGCGGCGGCGGCCGACTTTGACTTTGCCGCCCTGCAGGAGCGGGCCCGGACGATGGCGGCGGTGGACTATCGCGCTCCGGCGGTGCGCATGCCGGCCTGGATACAGGCGCTGGATTACGATGCGCATCGCGCGATCTACTACGACCTGGCCCACGCCTGGTGGGCCAAGGAAAAACTTCCATTCCAGTTGCAGTTCTTTCATCCCGGCTGGTTGTTCAGGACGTCGATCCAGGTGCATGAACTCACGGCAGGTCGCGTGCACCCCATCAATTTTTCTCCGGAGCTTTTCAACTATGGCAGCAATACGCCCGGGGAAGTCCCTCCGGATCTGGGCTTCGCGGGCCTGCGGATCCATGGCCAACTCAATCAGCCCGGCGATGAGATCGCGGTGTTTTTGGGCGGCAGCTACTTCCGTTCCGTGGGCCGGGGCCAGCAATACGGACTTTCTGCCCGCGGTTTCACATTGAACAGCGGGGAACCGGGTGACGAGGAATTTCCCCGCTTCGAGGAATTTTGGGTGGAGCGCCCGGCCGTCGACGCCCAAACCATCACGGTATTCGCCCTGCTCAACAGCCCCAGCGTGACTGGCGCCTATCGTTTTGTCATTCAGCCGGGCGACGTCACCGTCATGCACGTGAAGGCGGCACTGTATTTTCGCCGGATTCCGGCGGTCGTCGGCCTGGCGCCGCTGACCAGCATGTTCCTCCATGGGGAAAACACCGGCTGGTCCCGAGACGATTTTCGTCCCGAAGTGCATGATTCCGATGGTTTGCTTATGCACACGGGCACCGGGGAGTGGCTGTGGCGGCCGCTGACGAACCCGCCGAACGTGCAGGTAACCACCTTTCAAGAGCGCACGCCGCGTGGATTTGGCCTGATGCAGCGCGACCGGGATTTTACTCATTACGATGATGTCGACGCCAACTATCATCACCGGCCGAATGCATGGGTCGAGCCGGTCGGTGATTGGGGACCAGGGGTGGTCCGTCTCCTGCAGTTCCATACGATTGACGAGACGAACGACAATACGGTGGCGTGCTGGGTGCCGGCCGTGCCGCCGACGATCGGGAAACCGCTCGCCTTCGAATACCGCCTTCACTGGGCCGGAGCGCTTAAGGGCACGCCTCCGGCCGGGTGGGTCGCCGCCACCCGGCAGGGCGCAGTCCTGCACAAACCGGATCGCCGGCTGTTCGTCGTGGATTTCGCCGGCGTGACTCCGCCCAAGAAAAATGCAGGCGTCGAAATTAAACTGTGGGTCGGGCCGGGAGCCAAAGTCGTCCCGAGTCCCGGCGTGCGCTGGATTGAGCAGGCGAAAGTTTGGCGGGCCGCCTTTGAGTTGATTCCGGATGCCACGCGCGGGCCCGTCGAGATGCGTTGTTACCTGAGCCAGGACGACAACATTCTCACCGAGACATGGAGCCAACTCTGGAATCCTTGAACACGTTCCGGCCGCGCACGGGCACGGCGGACCAATGGAACGAGGCCTTCATCCGCGTGGAGGATTACCTGCGCGCGCACCGGGTGCACAACCGGCTCCAGCAGATCACCATTCTCCAGCGGGTGCTCGCCCGCGCGGCGTTGCGTCACGAACGCGACACCACGCTCAACCCCACGACGCTGGCGGCCGAGGAGGTCGACCACATGATGGACGAGTGGTTTGGCGAGCTGCTCGGGGACAAGGCCCTGCCGCACGAACGCATCGCGGTCGAGGGTCGCGTGGCGCTGCACCTCAGTGACGGGGTGGAGCGCTGGCCCTATTCCTTCCTCGACGACCAGCATGTGCCGCCGGAGTTCGCGGAGGAAATGCAGCGCCGTTCCATCCAGGCCGGTCCCGACATGACCGTCACCAGCATGGTGCCGCGCCCGATCGAGCTTGGGGCCCTGACCGAGGTGGCGGGCCAAACCTTCGAACATATCGAGAAGTGGCCGATCCTGCGCGTGTCGCTGCTGTGGGCAGTCTTCCTGTCCGTGCTGGCGCTGGTTTTCTACGCGACAAGATGAAGACCGGCGAAAACAAGCGGCGCGAAATGTGGAAGGGGCTTTACGCCCCGACGGGATGTGTCGCGCGTCGAGCATATCGGGGCATAAAGCCCCTCCCACATTCGATCCGCCTTCAGAATCCGCCGCCATGAGCCCCGGATCCAACAGGTGGTGGTCGACCCCTGACCGCCTGACGACCTCGCCCTTCACCGTGGAGCACGTGGACAAGTCGCGGGTGAGCCGCCGCCGGGCGACGTTCTTCAGCCTGATCTTCCTCCTCACCACGCTGGCGACGTGGTTCATGGCCGATCTGCTGTGGCGCGGGTCGGTGTACCTTATTGACCTGCCCGTGCTGGTGCTGTTCTCGATCCTGTTTTCCAACATCGCCACCGGCTTCTGCACCGCGCTACTCGGACTTTACGTCATCAATCGCGGTGACACCGCGCGGATCAGCCGGACGATCGAGAATGTGCCGCTGGATCAGCTCCAGCTCGGCAGCACTGCGATCGTGATGCCGGTGTTCAATGAGGATCCCAGCCGCGTCTTCGAGGGGCTGCGCGTGATCTACCGCTCGCTGGAAAAGACCGGCCGGCTCGACGAGTTCGACTTTTTCATTCTCAGCGACTCCAACGATCCCAACCGCTGGATCCAGGAAGAGGTGGCGTGGGCCGAGCTCTGCAAGCAGCTCAACGGCTTCGGCCGCATCTTCTATCGCAAGCGCCGCATCTCGATCAACAAGAAGAGCGGCAACATCGCGGACTTCCTGCGCCGCTGGGGCCGGAGCTACCGCTACATGGTGGTGCTGGACGCGGACAGCATCATGACCGGCGAATCCATCGTGAAGCTCGTGGCCATGATGGAACGCAACCCCACGGTCGGCATCCTGCAGACCGCTCCCCGCATCATCAACGGCGTGACCTTATATTCGCGGGTCCAGCAATTCGCCAGCCGGCTCTACGGCTCGCTCTTTCTCGCCGGGCTGAACTACTGGCACCAAGGTGAGAGCAATTACTGGGGGCACAACGCGGTGATCCGCGTCGTCCCGTTCATGGAGCACGCCGCGCTGCCCGATCTGCCCGGCAAGGAACCGTTCGGCGGACGCATCCTCAGCCACGATTTCGTCGAGGCTGCGCTCATGCGCCGCGCCGGCTGGAAGGTCTGGCTGGCCTATGACCTCGAAGGCAGCTTCGAGGAGGGACCGCCCACGCTGATCGACGCCGCCAAACGCGACCGTCGCTGGTGCCAGGGCAACCTGCAGCACAGCTGGCTCCTCTCGGCCAAAGCCCTGCACCCGCTCAATCGCTTTCACCTGTTCCAGGGCATCATGGGCTACCTCGCGTCGCCGATCTGGCTCCTGTTCATGCTGCTCAGCACGCTGCACCGGTTCAATGTGGTGGAGCACGGCGACGGGTCCGAGAAATATACCATGATCTTCAACTACGCCGTGCCGGTGCCCGAGGCGCTCGCGCTGTTCGGCCTGACCATGACGCTGATCTTCCTGCCCAAGGTGCTGAGCGTCGGGCTGGTCTTGAAGCACGGGCGCAGCGCGGCTTATGGGGGATCGGCGCGGCTGATTGCCAGCGCGGCGCTGGAGGTGATCACCTCGGCCCTGCTCGCGCCGATCAACATGATGTTCCACGCCAAGTTCGTGGTCTACATCCTCCTCGGCCAGGGCGTCGGTTGGGTTACCCAACAGCGCGCGGCGAGCGACGAGGCGGACTGGCGCGAGGCGATCATCACGCACTCGGGCCAGACGCTTTTCGGCCTCGTGTGGGGTGCGTCGACCTACGTGCTGGCCCCATCGTTTTTCTGGTGGCTGCTGCCCGTGCTGCTCGGTCTGGTCTTCGCGGCGCCGCTCTCGATCATGCTCAGCCGGGCCGGCCTCGGTCGCCGGGCGCGTGAGCTGGGGCTGTTCCTCACGCCCGACGAGACGCAGCCGGCGCCGGAGCTGGCGCAATTGGAGCACAACCTGGAGGAGTGCTATCGCCAGATGCAGCCGATTCGCGAGCTGCGGAAGGATTACGGGTTGATGCAGGCCATCCTCGATCCGTATGTGAACGCCGTGCACGTGTCGCTCCTGCGCCAGCGACGCCCCGGTAGCTATTCCGTGCGGCGTTACTTCGTGGAATTGCGCCGCCGGCTCCTTGCCGACGGCCCGGAGAAGTTGGCGACGCGCGAGAAACTGGCGCTGCTGCTCGACGCCGAATCGATGAACTGGCTGCACGAGCACCTTTGGAAGCAGCCACCTGCCCGGCTTTCCCCGTGGTGGCGCCTGGCCATGCGCCAGTACAACGTGCTCACGGCGACTCCAGTGACTGCTCTCTACCGCTGATTACGCCGGGCGTCGCACCGATGAGATCATTCTCCCAGAGGTGGGCCACGAAAAACACGAAAAGGTATTGCTACTCCTAACAACCTGTTCCGAGCGCCGATAGGCGCAGGCTCGATTTTTTGTGTTTCTTGTGGCCAATGGTTCGGACTAGGCGGTCTCGCCGCGTCTCAATACCGGTCCATCACGCCATACATGGACCAGAGCAGGCCGAAGGTGTAGAGGGCGGAACAGCCGATGCCGAAAACCATGCTCATGGTGCTCTGCATGACGATGCCCGCGCCGAGGATGACCGCGTTGCCGACAATGATCATGAACCAGAAATCCAGGCTGCGCTTGGAAATCCGGAAGCGGCTCGCCCGTGGAAGGTCGAACCCGGACAGTTTCTCGGCCTCGCGGATTTCGCCGAGAATGTCGTGCACATCGATCTTGGGCAGGTTGGCGGCCTTGGCGTTCACATTCTCAAACTTGGCGGTGGTGGTGCGGAAGCGCTTCCGGTTGATTTGCGCCGGGTCGTTCTCCTGGCCCGGTGGGGTCCATACGTCCGGGGTGCTGTTCTCCTGAGTCAGAAGACCCGGGAAAAGAATGGGCTGGAGCTCGCTGTCCCGAAGGAGAATATATTCCTCGTCACCTTCGCGGGCGACGTGGGTGTCCGGGGTGATTTTCTTCAGATAGACCAGGGATTCGAGTCCCTCGATCGTGTAGGGCCCGCCCACACTTTCCTCAATGTAGATGTAATAGCGGACGGAATCGTCCCCGGACAGATTCATGAGTCATCTGGTGTTAGAATTGAGCCCGTCAGGGGAGGAGGCGCGAAATTGACGGGCGGGTCAAGCGCGCCGAAGAGAAGCGACAGTTCCGGTCGCGGCGGGGAAGACTGCGCGGCGGTTGAATGAAATATTTCAAACCAGACCCTTAGCTGGGCCCACCACGCTCAAGGCGCGGCGCTGGCGTGGGCGAGCCAGACCGCGGCGATTGGAATCACCGTGCCCAGGACCAGACAGCCGACGACGGCCAGCCGGCTGCGGCCGAGCTTGAAGGCCATGACCACGCCGAGGGCCATCGTGGCGATGAGCGCCACCCCCATCGCGGCGGTGAAAAGCTTCATGGCGGTGGCGGGTTCGCCTCTCGCCATGCGCTGGTCCTTGTGCACTGTGGCCAGAGTTTTGATCCAGGCCGGTGGTGGCGGCTGATTCTTCGGCGCCTCGTGCAGGCGGTAGGTTTGGAGGATGCCAGTGAACGAGAAAAACGCGACCAAGGGTGCGAAGAAGCAACCGAGATACAGGTGCAGCTGGCGGAGTGATTTCATTGCAGGAGAGTTCAGGCGACCATGACCTTTCCACTGAATATCACGCAAGCTCACCAATTCGCCCCTAAAAAAGCAGGTATATACCCCAGTGGTAGTGGGGGCGATATTGCTATACTCGCGCGTGAATCAGCATCGTAGCCTATCGTTGCGAAGCTACGAAAACCAATGAGCGTTGACCCTGTCTCCCGCAACCATCCCTCTCCACCCCCGGCCGACCTACTGTTGGCGGCGATCATCGATTCCTCTGATGATGCCATCCTGAGCAAGGATCTGAATGGTACCATCACCACCTGGAACAAGGGGGCCGAGCGACTTTTCGGCTATGTCGCGGAAGAAATGATTGGACAGCCCATTTTGATGCTGCTGCCAACGGAGCGGGCTCAGGAGGAGGTGGAAATTCTCCAAAAAGTACGCCGCGGCGAACGTGTCGATCATTTTGAAACCGTGCGCGTGAGGAAGAACGGCACCTCGGTGGAGGTGGCGGTTACCGTCTCGCCCATCAAGGACGCCCGCGGGAACATCATCGGTGCGTCGAAAATTGCCCGGGATATCACGAAACAGAAACGGGGCGATCGCGCCGACCTGTTGCTCGCGTCGATTGTCAGCTCCTCGGACGATGCGATCATCAGCAAGAGCCTGGAGGGCATCATCACCAGTTGGAACGATGGGGCGCAGCGTATTTTCGGCTATACGACCGACGAAATGATCGGCCAGCCCGTTCTCCGGCTCATCCCGCCGGAGCGATGGGCGGAGGAACCGGACATCCTGCAACGCTTGCGCCGCGGCATACGCGTCGATCACTTCGAGACGATTCGCGTACGCAAGAACGGTGAATACTTTCCGGTATCGCTCACCATTTCGCCGGTGCGGGATTCCTCAGGGGAAATCATCGGCGCTTCCAAGATCGCCCGGGACATCACCGAAATGAAGCGCGCCTCCGCCGAGCGGGAACAGCTGCTGGAAAGCGAACGGACGGCCCGATCCCAGG
Source organism: Oleiharenicola sp. (assembly GCA_025363455.1). GTDB lineage: Bacteria > Verrucomicrobiota > Verrucomicrobiia > Opitutales > Opitutaceae > Lacunisphaera. The sequence continues at coordinate 20,403 of JANYDW010000037.1, forward strand.
CGGAGCACGCCAACCGGATGAAGGACGAATTCCTCTCCACGATGTCCCACGAACTGCGCACGCCCTTAAATGCGATTCTCGGCTGGACGGAAGTCCTGGAGCACGGGGGACAAGGACCGGACGATGTCATTCACGGGGTGCAGATCATCAAACGCAACGCCCTCATGCAGGCGCAACTGATCGAGGACCTGCTGGATTTGGGCCGGATCTCATCGGGCAAGATGACGCTCAACGTGGAGCCCGTCGATATCGGGCTCGTCATCCGGGAGGCCCTGGCGTCGGTCGAGCACGCGGCCCAGGCCAAGGAGATCACCATCAAGCCGGTCATCGGGACCATCCGGGGCCTGCTGGGCGATGGGAAGCGGCTCCAGCAGGTCGTTTGGAATCTGTTGACCAACGCGATCAAGTTTACACCCAATCGGGGAAAAATCGCGGTTAACGCCATGCGCGTCAATTCGCACATCGAAATTTCCGTGGCAGATTCGGGCCAGGGCATCGCCGCCGATTTCCTGCCGCATCTCTTCGAGCGTTTTCGCCAGGCGGATTCCTCGACCACCCGGCAGCATGGCGGATTGGGTATCGGCCTCTCCCTTGTCAAACAACTGGTGGAGCTGCATGGTGGCACCGTGCGGGCGGAGAGCGCTGGCGTGGACCACGGGGCCACCTTCACGCTGGTGTTGCCGGTGGCCGCCTTGCATACCGAAAGTCCGCAACGGCCGGTGCCCCGGGGAAACCCGGGTCCCCTTGCCCCCGAAATCCTACCCGACCTGCAGGGCATCAAGGTCCTCGCGGTGGACGACGACAAGGATTCGCTGGAATTGGTGAAACGCATCCTGAGCGGACGCAATGCCGAGGTGGAAACGGCTTCGTCGGTGGATGAAGCCATGGCCAGGTTTGATCGTTTCGCGCCTGACGTCGTGCTCAGTGACATCGGCATGCCGGGGAATGATGGCTACGAACTCGTTCGCCGGATCCGGCAGCATGCCACCGGCGCCACGACTCCCGCGGCCGCGCTGACCGCCTTGGCGCGGTCTGACGATCGCACCCGGGCGCTGACGGCGGGCTTTCAGAGCCACGTGGCTAAACCGGTGGCGGCGGCGGAAATCGTCGCCATGGTCCGCAGCCTGGCCAGCATGCATCGCCCGCAGCGCAGCCCGGTGTGACGCGCTGTAGGAGCGGCTTGATGCCGCGATGGGTGCTACCTGTTTGTCGGAGAAAAGCTGCGCCTGGCGTTCAACCTACCAGAGTAAATTGGGGTCATTCCGAACATCCCAAATGCGCACAATGCTCACGGTTTGCGCTGACTCATTTAGCGCGTAGAAAATTAGATACCATTTGGGGTGAAAGATCCTGCGATAGCCCGGCCGTTCGGGTACTGCCATGCCGCGGCGAGGCAGGGTGGCCAGCGACATGGCGGCATCGAAAAGTGAATTGCCGAGTCGCTCGGCATAGGCGGCGTTGAACTGTGCCTGGAAACGAACGATGTCGCCCAAGTCTTGGATGGCCCGTGTCGCAAAGACTACACGGTGGACTATTCCTTGATTTTCTTGTACACTTCCTTGGCCGGGACCGTTGGTTCGGCCTTTAGAGAATGAATTCCTTCGTCCAACGCGGCGAGCATGGGCGGGGTGCTCGCAGGCATGAGCCGGGCGGCGATCCAATCGCCCACTTCCCGCAATTGCTCGGGCGGCAGACGATCTAGTGCGGTTTCAATCTCCTGGACTGTGCTCATGGCCGAAACGGTGCAGATTTTTGGGCTTGAGGCAACTGCGCGGTGGGCTTTCCCGGCGCGGCTGCTGACGAAGACGACGGAAGACGACGGGGTCAGGTTATGTGGTCTGTGGCAGGTTATCGTTCCCTTCGGCTCCTCCCTCGATTCGACGCAATCGGGCATTCAATTTGCGACTCACTTCGTCCCTCGCGCCCAGGTGCAAGTGGGTTCCCAGCCAGCGATTCGTCACTGTGGTTCTGGCCTTCAGCGCGGCGGCCAGCTGAAGTTTCCAATCCGCGGACTTGCCTCCCGACTGTAAGTCGTCGCAAGAGCGCCGCCGTCGGTGCAATTCCTGCCCCAGGGCCGCGAGCCAGTCCGCTTCCCGGGCAGCCTGGAGATCGGTGGCCAGCTGGGGTCCCCGGGCCGCGAGTTCCCGATGCTCAGCCATTACCGCCGTCGCAAAGTCTCGCGTGCCGATGACCCAGCCCTTGGACATGGCTTCGAATCGTTGCCGCCGCTGCGTTGGTTCATCCTCGGCCAGCCAGCCCAGATAGGTCAGATACTGGCGTACCCCCGCCGGTGTCCGCGAGAGATCGCCTGCGTGACGGAGTGCCGGTTCGGGCTCAAACCATTCCGGCGGCCGGGTGGCGCGGTCCAGCCAACTCAGGCTCGTCCACCGATAGCGGCTCAAGGCATTTACAGTGCAGATATTCGCGCGGACGGGGTTGAGATGGATATAGTGGCAGAGCGGGCCCAAACCTTCGCCCGGCTGCGCGAGCAGGCTCTTGTAGCGGCCTTGGAAGATATGACCCCGCTCCTGGCGCAGTCGGTTGAAGCGCAACGCAAAGGTGCCTTGAAACCATCGCATGCCATCAGCCAGGTTTGCCCCCGGGGTGGAAAGGGCCAGATGGTAATGATTCGACATGACACACCAGGCGTGCACCCGCCACCCGGTGTGCACGCACGCCTCATCCAGGCACCGCAGAAAGGCCTCTTTGGTTTTGTCAGATTGAAAGATCGCCGACCGATAGTTTCCCCTATTCAGGACATGATAGACCCCGGCTTCTGATTCCATGCGCAAGCGACGGGCCATACCGCCAGCCTGCCTTCCGCCAGGCTCCTGCCCAACCTATCCACGTAATTTATCCGTAAGTGCCTCAATGATCACAGACCACATAACCTGACCCCGTTGACTCCTCCAACTCGGTTTTACATGGGCAGGGTCTGTTTGAGCCGCCACTCGGTGGCCACGCTTTCACTGCGTTCAAGCGCGGCTACGGGAGATGGCGGCGGTCCTGCCGGTAGTTAATCCCGGCCCGCAGGGAGGCGGGCCCTCCATTTGCGGGGTGAGGGCACCCCACCCACAGGGTCACACCACCATCTTGCCGTTTTGGTAAACGATCTTGCCGGAGACGATGGTGGTCTTCACGCGGCCGGTGAGGTTCTGTTTGTCCCAGGGGGAATTGATCGACTTCGAGAATGCGCCGTAGGTGTCGTATTTCCACGTTTCCTCGGGGTCGAAGAGGCACACGTCGGCGACCGCGCCGGGGGCGAGCGTGCCGGCGGGGAGTTTCAGGATGTTAGCGGCCTTGCGCGTCAGCAGGTCGATGACCTGGCTGAGCTTGAATTTGTTCTGCTTCACCAAGACATCCAGGCACACGGGCAGCGCGGTCTCGAGGCCGATGATACCGTTGGGGGCGTAGTCGAATTCCTTGTCCTTCTCCTCGGGGGCGTGCGGGGCGTGGTCGGTGCCGATGCAGTCGAGCGTGCCGTCGCGCAGTCCGGCGATGATCGCCTTCCGGTCCGCCTCGGTGCGGAGGGGGGGATTCATCTTCAGGTTCGTGTCGTAGGTCGCGAGGGCATCCTCGGTCAACGCGATGTGGTGCGGCGTGGCCTCGGCCGTGACGTTGATCTTGTCCCGCTTCGCCCGGCGCATGAGCTCAACCGAGTGGGCCGAGCTGATGTGCTGCATGTGGATGTGCGCGCCAGTGTATTTCGAAAGGATGATGTTGCGGGCGACGACGATGTCCTCGGCGGCATTGGGCCAGCCCTGCAGGCCGAGGCGGGTGGAGACCACGCCTTCATTCATGACGGCCTTGTGGGTCATGGACTCGTCCTGGCAGTGGTCGAGGATGGTCAGGTCGAACATCTTCGCATACTCGACTGCGCGGTGCATGAGCTCGTTGGACTGGACGCACAGCCCGTCGTCGGTGAGGGCGACAACCCCGGCTTTCTGGAGCGAGCCGTGTGGGGCCAGTGACTGGCCCTTCATGCCGACGGTGATGCAGCCGGTGGCGTAGACGTGGACCGGGGCGGCGGCGGCCCGGGACTTGATGAGCTCAACTGTACCGGCGTTGTCCACGACGGGGGCGGTGTTGGGCATGCACACCACGGTGGTGAACCCGCCAGCGGCGGCGGCCTGCGAGCCGGTGAGGATGGTTTCCTTGTGCGTCTGGCCGGGCTCGCGAAAATGTACGTGGATGTCGACGAGGCCGGGGCAAACGACGAGGCCCTTGGCATCGATGATCGAAGCGGACTTCTTCTGCGCTGGGGTCAGGGACTTGACGAATTTACCGTCCGCGATGAAGACGTCGCCGACCTTGTCCCGTTTGGAAGCAGGGTCGATGACGCGGCCGTTTTTGATGATCAGGAAAGACATGAGGAAATATTCCGCGGATTACGCGGATAGGCGCGGATGGGGAATAGTCTTTCTGTCATCCTGTGTGAAGTGAAGGATCCGGAACGATGAGGGCTTGCGAATACGTTGATGGATTCTTCGTTGCACTCAGAATGACAAGTTAGGTGGAATTTATCCGTGTTCATCCGTGTAATCCGCGGTAAAATTGTTTGGTGGCCAATTGAATTGAAAATCACGCCACCGGGGTGAGTACGTGCTCGGGCTGGCCGCCGGCGCAGAGATAGAGGACCGCCATACGGACAGCGATGCCGTTGGTCACCTGCTCGAGGATGACGCTGCGGGGGGAGTCGGCGATGTCGCTGTCGATCTCAACGCCGCGGTTGATGGGGCCCGGGTGCATGATGATGGCGTCGGGCTTCACCCAGCTGGCGCGGGTGTAGTTGAGACCGAACATGCTGGTATATTCGCCGATCGAGGGAAAGTGGCTGACACCCTGGCGCTCGTGCTGGATGCGGAGGAGCATGACGACGTCGGCGTCGGCGAGGGCGGTGCGGAGGTTGTGCGAGACCTTTACGCCCATGGCTTCGAACCAGTGCGGCACGAGGGTGGAGGGGCCGACGATGGTGACGTCGGCGCCGAGCTTGGTGAGGGCGTGGATGTTGGAGCGGGCGACGCGGCTGAAGAGGATGTCGCCGAGGATGACAACCTTACGGCCTTTCAGGTCGCCGAGCTTCTCGCGCATGGTGAAGACGTCGAGCAGCGCCTGGGTCGGATGCTCGTGGGCGCCGTCGCCGGCGTTGACGACCGGGATGTTGAGGACCTTGCTGAGGTAGAGGGGTGAGCCGCTGGCGGAATGGCGCAGCACGATCATGTCGGCGTTGAGCGCCTGGATATTCTGCGCGGTGTCGCGGAGGGTTTCGCCCTTGGTCGCGCTGGAAGCGGCGGAGTCGAAGGAGATGACATCAGCGCTGAGGAGCTTGGCGGCCATCTCGAAGGAGATGCGCGTGCGCGTGCTGGGCTCGAGGAAGAGGTTGACGATGGTCTTGCCCCGCAGGGCGGGGACTTTTTTGACCTTGCGGTCAAGGATGCGGCGGAACGCGCCGGCGGTGGCGAGCACTTGTTCGATCTCGGCGCGCGTGAGTTCCTCAATGGTCAGGAGATGTTTACGATGCCAGGGCACGGGAAGAGATTTTGGATTTTCGATTCTCGATTTTCGATGGGGAACGGGCGGCGGCAGATTCGGTAATGATGGTATCGCGGGCCGGGTTCGCGGCGTCGAGGCGGACTTTGACTTTTTCCGTGTCACCGGCAACGAGGGTGAGGCCGGTGTAGGTCGCAGCGACGGGCAGGAGGCGTCCGCCGCGGTCCACGAGAACCGCAAGTTCGACGCAGGCCGGGCGGCCATGGTCGAAGAGCTCGTCGAGAGCGGCCTTGACGGTCCGGCCGGAGTGGAGGACGTCGTCGACGAGGATGACGGTCGCGCCATTGACGTCGAAAGGGATGAGGGTCGGGGTCTGTTCCTTCGGGATCGGGTTGCGGCCGATGTCGTCGCGGTGGAAAGAGATGTCGATCGTGCCGGCCGCGGGCTTGAGGCCGGCCCTTTTCAGGGCGCCGGTCAGGCGGGCGGCGAGGACGAGGCCGCCGTTGGCGATGCCGAGGAGCAGGAGGCGGGGGGTGCCGGCGTGGTGGCGAGCGATGCTGGAAGCAATGCGGTCGATCGCTTGTCCGATCGTCTTGGCGTCGTGCTTCGGGGATGTGGCCACGAGCCCAAGGTTGTGGGAGGTGCCGCCGTCCTCGTCCAGCGCAAAGGCGGTCAATGTGGAGGGCTCGCGTCTTGGCGAGCCACGGCCCACAGGGACGTGGGCCCTCCATGGTTACGAGCCACTACGGCACGGGCTGCAGCCAGCGGGCGAGGCAGGTCTGCAGCACATCGGTGCGGACGGGCTTGGCCAGGAAATCATCCATGCCGGCAGCGAGGCAGGCGGCGCGGTCCTCGGCGCGGGCGTTGGCGGTGAGCGCGACGATGGGCAACTCGCGTTCGCCGAGCATAAGCCGGGCGCGGCGGGTCGTCTCCAGTCCGTCGATACCGGGCAGCTGGCAGTCCATCAGGACGAGATCCCAGTCCCCGGCCTGCAGGGCGTTGAGCGCGGACTGGCCGTCGGCCACGACCTGGTACTGCAGGCCGAGGCGCTGCAGCATCAGCGAGACAACGCGCTGGTTGATAAGGTCGTCCTCCACGACGAGGATGCGGGCGTTGAAATGGGTGGGCAGAGTATTGCTGATCGAGAAGGGCAGGGCGGTGTGGCGCTCCCGAGCCACCGGCAGGGACAGGGTGAACTCGAACAGCGAGCCCTCCCCGGGCGTGCTGATGGCCGCGATGCTCCCGCCCATACCTTGCACGAGCTTCTGGGAGATGGCGAGGCCCAGACCCGAACCGCCGTATTTGCGGCTCATCGAGCTGTCGGCCTGCTGGAAGGGCTCGAAGAGGCGGGACCGGGTCGACTCGTCCATGCCGATGCCGTGGTCGCGCACGCGCACGTCCAGCCGCACCTTGCCGGCTTTTTCCGTGCCGAGTATTTCCAGCCCGATGTCACCGTGTTCGGAGAATTTCACGGCGTTACCGACGAGGTTGAGGAGCACCTGGCGGAGGCGCATGGGGTCACCCATCACACGCAGACCGGCGCCGTCGTTGGACTTGAAGCGCAGCTCGAGCGACTTGGCGGCGGCGCGCGGCCGCATGAGCGCGAGGATTTCCTCCGCGACGATGGACGGGCGGAAGGGGATGGACTCGAAATCGAGCCGGCCGCTCTCGATTTTGGAGAAGTCCAGGATGTCATTGAGGATGCGAAGGAGCAAATCGGCGGACTTTGCGGCGGTTTCCACCTGTTCGCGCTGGGCCGGGGTGAGGGTGGCGGTGTTGAGCAGGTCGAGCATGCCGAGAATGCCGTTCATCGGGGTGCGGATCTCATGGCTCATGGTCGCAAGGAACTCGCTCTTGGCCAGGTTGGCCGACTCGGCGCGGTCCTTGGCGGCGCGGAGCTCAGCCTCGACCGCGCGCCGGTGGGCGACCTCGGCGCTGAGGCCGCGATTGAGCACGTCGGTCTGACGCTGCTTCTCTTTCAGTTCCTCGGCCATGGCGGCGGATTCGTATCCGAGACGCAATGAGTCGCCGAGGCTGCGGTGGTAGCTGCGGGCCATGGCCATCAAGAAAGCGACATAGAAGATGGCGAGCACCCCCATGATGGTCTGGGCGAGAACTCCCGTCTGGAGCGAGCGCACGATCAGCGGGGCCAGACTGATCACTTGGAAACTCCAGCAAGCGGGCAGGATCGGGCCCAGCGAGCGGGTGGCGCCGGCTGTGATGCCCGCGATCACCAGAATGAGCAGCGAGAGCTCGAGGTCTCCCATGATCGGATAAAACACCCACGACGCGTAACCCCAGCCGAGACCGGTCAGGATCGCCCCGGCGGTGAATTGGTGTTCCCAGTGCTTGTGCTGGCCCGGGCCGCGGTCGGCCCGCCCGTACATGAAAATGGTGGTGCTGCGCCAAGCGACCAGTGCTCCCATGACGGCTAGCCACAGCCACGCCGAGGTGTGGCCATGCACTTTCGCCACGACCCAAGTCAGGCCGGCGGCCGCCAGGAACGTCGTCGCCATCCCCGCCGGCAAATCATTGTAGCCCTGCCGCACCATCTCGGCTTCGGCGCGCAAGGCGCTTTCGGAGACGGGTGGTCGGTCCGGCGATTCCATTGTTTGCAGCCTACGAAACTGGCGGAGCGGGGAAAGCTTTATCCAGCCTCGGTTTAGGTGGGAGGCTATGGCGAGTCGGTTGCGGCACACATAGTATTTCTGCGCCAGCGGGGCCCTGCGCAATAACTTGCCCCTCATCGCCGCCTGATTCGGGGAGAGCTCCGCACAGAGGAGTGGCCGCATGGAATTAAACCTTGCGCAGGAGGCTTCGACTTGTTCACTCCTGCCCCTCTGTGGACCTTTAGCTCAGTTGGTTAGAGCGTTTCGTTGACATCGAAAAGGTCACTGGTTCGAGTCCAGTAAGGTCCACCATCTTCCTCAGAAATACCGTGCTGCGTGCAGGTTAAATTCTTGAGCAACCACGTGTTCGTTGTACCGGGAAAGCTGTCAGGAGTCTCCGATCCCGGGCAACACGCCGCTTGAAACCGGGCCGGTTTCCTTGCCATATCGGCACCATGCTCCAGTCGCTCCGCATCCGCAATCTCGCGCTCCTCGACGGGGTGGAACTGGACTTCGAGAGTGGCTTCACGGCGGTGACGGGTGAGACCGGGGCGGGGAAGAGTATCCTGCTCGGCGCGCTCTCGTTGCTGGCGGGTGCCCGGGCCGACAAGACCATCATCCGGCAGGGCGCCGACGCCTGCGAAGTTGAAGCCGCGCTGTTTTTCGCCGACACCCGCCGGCTCGACATGGTACTGGCCAACCTAAACCTGCCGGCCTGTGACGACGGCGTGCTGATCATCAAGCGCAACCTGCCGCGCGAGAAGGCCCCGAAGCTCTCGGTCAACGGCGGCCTCGCCACGCTTTCAGCCCTGCAGGAACTTGGTGCGCAATGGATCGACTTCCATGGGCCCGGCGAGCCGCGTCGGCTGCTCAAGGAAAATGGCCAGCGCGAACTCCTCGACCTTTTCGCCCGCAACAGCGGCATACTGGAGCAATACCAAGCCCTTTACGGCCAGTGGCGCGACCTTATCGCGGAACGCGACCGGTTGGCCGGTGCCGACAAGCTTTCGGCCGACCAGATCGAGTTTCTCCAGCTCCAGCTCGCGAAGATCGAGGCCCTCGACTTGACCGAGGAGGCGATTGCCACGCTCGAGCGCGATTTCCAGCGCCAGCAAAGCGCGCAGGAGATCATGCAGCTTGCCGCGCGTCTCAGCCACGGCCTCAGCGGAGAGGAGGGTCTGCTCGGCCGGCTGGCGCTCCTGTTGCGCGAGGCCCGGCAGCTCGAGGCCTTCGATGCCACGAGCAAACCCCTGGCCGACCGGCTGCAATCGAGCGCGGTTGAGCTGGGCGATCTGGACGGGGAATTTTCCACGCTGGCCACGTCCCTGAATTTCGACCCTGAGCAGGCCGGGGAGTTGCAAGGCAAGATGAATTCCTGGCTCGAGCTGAAGCGGAAGCACGGGGCCAAGGTTGAGGCCGTGGTCGCGGCGCGCGACGAGATGCGGCGCAAGCTCGAGCTGCAGGGCGATGTTGAGGGCTCGCTTACCCGGCTGGAGAAACAGATCTCCACGGCCGAGAAGGCCGCGCGCAAGGCGGCAGCGGAACTCCGCGCCACGCGCGACAAGGCAGCCCAGCAACTTTCGCGGGTCGCCGGGAAGGTGATCGTGCAACTTGGGTTCAAGAAGGCGGATTTCCGCGTGGCACTCACGCCGGTGGGCGAACTCGGCCCGCAGGGCGACAGCGGGGTCGAGTTCCTGTTCTCGCCCAACGTCGGCGAGGCGCCGCTGCCGCTGCACCGCATCGCCTCGAGCGGCGAGCTCGCCCGCGTGATGCTGGCGCTCAAGGCCGTGCTGGCCGAGATCGACGACGTGCCGCTGCTGGTGTTCGATGAGGTGGATGCCAACGTCGGTGGCGAGATTGGCCGGATCGTTGGTGAGAAGATGGCGGACATCGCCGAGCGGCACCAGGTCTTGTGCGTGACCCACCTGCCGCAGGTGGCGGCGCAGGCCGCGAACCACCTGGTCGTGACCAAGGACCAGACTGGCGCCCGTGCGTCGGTCAGCATCGAGCCGATCCACGACAGCCGGAAGACGCGCGTCGGCGAGCTGGCGCGCATGCTGGGCGACCGCAGCGCGAAGAGTGCGCTGGCGCACGCTGAGGAGTTGCTTCGGGGCGCAAACTGATTTTTGCTGGTGTCATGAAACACCCCATTTCACGCCGCACGGCGCTCAAAAACCTCGGCGTCGGCACTGCCCTCGCCACCACCATGGGTCTGATCAATTCCTCCGCCGCCGAGGAGAAAATCCGCGAGCGGAAGGGTCGCGTGAAACAGTCGGTTTGCCAGTGGTGCTTCAACAAGATGCCCCTCGAGGACCTTTGCGCGGCCGCGGCGGGGATGGGCCTGAAGTCGGTGGAGCTGCTCCAACCGAAGGATTTTCCCACGCTCAAGAAGCACGGGCTCATTTGCGCGATGGTCAGCAACCCCACGGCCAAGGTGGGCGCGGTGTCGGTCGGCCCCATCCCAAAATCCTGGAACCGGCTCGAGTATCATGACGCGCTGGTGCCTGCCTACGAGGGTCACCTCACGGCAACCGCAGAGGCGGGTTTTCCCAACTTGATCTGTTTCTCCGGCAACCGGGACGGCATGAGCGATGCCCAGGGCCTGGACAATTGCGCCGTGGGTCTCAAACGCATCATGCCGCTGGCCGAGAAACTCGGCGTCACGGTCTGCATGGAACTGCTTAACAGCCGGGTGAACCACAAGGACTACATGTGCGATCGCACGGAGTGGGGCGTCGAGCTGTGCAAGCGCGTCGGCTCGGACCGCTTCAAGCTGCTCTACGACATCTACCACATGCAGATCATGGAGGGCGACGTCATCGCGACCATCCAGCGCCATCACCAGTACATCGCCCACTACCATACGGCCGGGGTTCCCGGCCGACATGAGCTGGACGAGAATCAGGAGCTATTTTACCCGGCGATCATGCGGGCGATCATGGACACCGGCTACCAGGGCTACCTGGGGCAGGAGTTCGTCCCCGCCGGCAAAGATGCCATCGCGGCCCTGCGCGCCGGGGTCGAGATTTGCGACGTGTGAGGGTGGGTTGAATGTAGGGCAGGATCTCCGAATCCCGTCTCGTTGAAGCCACGGCGGGGTTCGGAGACCCCGCCCTACAGCACGCAGCTGACTCGCGGATTGCATACCGGGACCATCTGGCTTTAGTGGTCGGCGATGAAACCCTGTTACCCCCGTTTGTTCATCGGCTTCGCCTTTGCGTTGGCCGCACTCAACCTCAGCGCCGCGCCCCTGCGCGTGCTCTTTTTCTCCAAATCGTCCGGCTGGGTGCATGATGTAATCAATCAGAACAACGAAAGGCCCAGTTACGCGGAGAACGTTCTCGCCAAGCTCGGGCCGAAGCAAGGCATCGAGTTCACCTTCAGCAAGGACGGGTCGCTGTTCACCACCGCCTACCTCGCCCAGTTCGATGCGATCATGTTCTACACCAGCGGTGACCTTACGAGCACGGGTCGCGACCGGTATCCGGGCATCACCGGGGAGGGCCTCGAGGCCTTCTACAACTATATCGCCAACGGTGGCGGCTTCCTCGGCCTGCACAGCACCAGCGACACTTTCCACACCAACGAGCGCGGCGGCGGGAACAATCCGATCCGGGGGCCACGTTACCGGAACTACGGCGACGCGGCCGACCGGTTCGTGAAGACCCTGGGCGGCGAATTCATCCGTCATGGTCCCCAGCAGGTCGCCACCGCGACCGTGGTGGACAACAAGTTTCCGGGCTTTGAAAAAATCGGCGGCGAAATCAAGGTGAAGGAGGAGTGGTACACGTTGAAGGAATTTACGCCCGATATCCACGTGCTCCTGGTGATGAACACCGCCGGCATGGAAGGGGGCGACTACGCCCGGGCGAACTATCCGCTGGCGTGGGTCCGCGCCCAGGGCAAGGGCCGCGTCGGCTACAATGCGATGGGCCACCGCGAGGAAATCTGGGACAGCGAATCCTACCAGTCCATGATCCTCGGTCAGCTGCACTGGGTGGCGAAGAAAGCCGAGGCGGATATCACGCCCAACCTGGGGCAAGCTGCGCCGGGCGCCGGCACCCTGCAGGCCATCCCGGCGGACGTGAAATAAGGATTTGATTCGCGCGCGCGGGAGCGACTTGTTCGCTCCCGCTTTTTTTTTGCGCCCGGTCACCGGGCCTGGGGCTTTGACTCGACCCCGACGAACCCGATTGCAGGTCGTTTAATACGGAGCCGGCATGCGCTATTTGCGCAAGTAATGCCCATGCGTCCACAAGGGATGCGGAGTCAGAATCCGCATTTGTTGCGATGATAGGCCTGTCCGAAAAGTTTTTCCACCATACCCGGCCACTCCGTAACCAAGAAAGAACCGCAACTCCCACTCGCCATGAGCGAAAAAAAGCGCTGGTCCAAGAGCACCATAATTTTCGGAGGCACCGCCATCTGGGGCCTCCTGCTGGTGGGCTGCGTCATGGTCGACCGGACCGTGATCATGCCGCCCAACATTGCCGGCGCCACCTATGTCGGCACCAAGAAGTGTGATGAATGCCACAAGGACCAGACCGGTCACTTTGAGGGGGCGACCCATAGCCGCCTCGCGCTCAAGGACCCGAAGGTCGGCGACATCGGGTGCGAGGCCTGCCACGGGCCCGGCTCGGTGCACTCCAAGTCAGGCGGCAGCAAGGGCACGATCGTCAATCCCAACACCTCGCCTGAAACCTGCTTCACCTGCCACTTGGACAAGCGCGGTGAGTTCAACCTGCCGCACGCCCACCCGGTCCTCGCCGGGAAAATGGGATGCAATGACTGCCACAACCCGCATAAGGGTCATGTCGTGGCGCGCTCGGGCGCCGAACTGGAAAGTCCCAACGAGACCTGCACGAAGTGCCATACGGCGCAGAAGGGTCCGTTCCTTTTCAAGCACAATGCCATGACCGAAGGTTGCACCGCCTGTCACAACCCGCACGGCACGGTGAACCAAAAGATGCTGATCTCACGCGATGCCAATCTCTGCCTCAAGTGCCACCTTGAGCACCCGGCGGTGGCCGGAGACGGCACGATCATGGCGGGCGGTCAGGATCACCGCACCCGCCTGCAAAGCGGCACCTGCTGGATCGCCGGCTGCCACGAAGATGTTCACGGCTCCAATGCCAGCAAGGCCATGCGTTACTAACCCACCCCATCTATTCCGACCATGCATGCCACTCCCTTCCATCTCCGCCGCAGCGCGGGCATGCTCGCGGGCCTGACACTCGTCCTGTGCATCGCGGGACCCCGGGCCGCCGCCGCCACCAAGGAGGCCGACGCCTTTCCGGTGTTCGACAGCTACATCAAGATTTCGGGCCATGCGCCCTCGGTGACCGGCAATGCCGCCGCCTACGCCGAGCGTTTCCGCACTCCCGATAGCGGGGCCTATGGCATCGAGGCCCTGCACCTGAGCAAGGACCTTGCGGATAAGAAGACCCTGGAGATCGACGGCAAGGCCCTGACGGGCGCCGAGGATTACCTGGGAAAGATCAAGCTGACCAAGGAAGAGGTCGGCAGCGTCGAGATCGGCTATAAGCGTTTCCGCACCTTTTATGACGGTATCGGTGGATTTTTCCCGCTGAACAAGGCCTGGATGCCCATGGGCACGCAAGAACTGCACACGGATCGCGCCAATTTCTGGACCGACATCACCATCGCGTTGCCGGACAAGCCCGTGTTCCACGTCCGTTACTCCGATGAAATGCGTAACGGGCGGAAAGACTCGACCATCTGGGGAGACAGTGACCAGACCGGCATTCCGATCTATAATGTCGGCAGCCTGAATCCCGTCACGGCCGACAAGAAGATCGCACCAGCCTATCTCGACCTGGATGAGCACCAGAAGACCCTGTTGGCCTCGGTCACCCACACGGTTGGCAACACCGAATTGGAGCTGGAAATCGTCAACACCCGCACGGACAGCAACGATACCCGCTGGATGAACCGCTATCCCGGCGAGCTGAAACCCTATCCGCTCCTCCGCACTACCCCCCCGGCTTTCCTGGTGGATGGCACGCAGGCGAACAACTTCATCACCGGCTATGACGAACAAATCAGCAACGCCGACATCTGGGCCTACACGGGAAAGTTTGAGACCAAGATCAGTGATCAGCTGACGGTGTTTGGTGGCATCACCTATCAGGACGCTTCGGCCGACATTTCCGGCAACCGCCAGATGACCCTGACTATCGCGACCGCCACGGGCATCGTCCAGGCTGTGGGTGGATTTGTCGGTGCCGGTGGTCGTCCGCCCTATTCCTACAAGACCAATGCCGGCTCGACTTCGGAAAAGACCGTCACGGGCAACCTGGGTGTTACCTACAAGCCCCAGAAGGATTTCCGGATCAGCCTGGCGCTCAAGGGTGAGAAACAGGACATGAGCGGCAGCAATCTGGTTACCTACAACAGTAACAGCATCGTGCAGGCCACCGGCGTGGTGACCCCGGTGAATGTCGTTGCCCCGAACACCAGCACGCGCAGCGAAAAGCCGTGGACGCCGGAGCTGGATGTTCGCTACAGCGGCATCAAAAAACTGGCGCTCTACACGACGGTTGACTATCGCTTCGCCAGTGGTGACGAAGTGGGATCAAGCACCGGTGTGACCACCGGCGGCGGCGCGGCCGCTCCCGTGACCAGCTTCGACAACGTGAAGAACAATCACGCCCACTACAAGGTGGGCGCCAACTGGGATGTGTCGTCCCTCCTCACCCTCCGGGCTGAGACCTTCTACAAGGACCATGTCAACAAGTACACCGGTTACAGCACGAGCCTCGGCGGCCGGTACATCCTCGGCTACCAGTTCCATGGCTACAAGGTGACCGCGATAGTCAAGCCGATGCCCACGCTCCAATTCACCGGCCGTTATGTCGGCCAGATGGGCAAGATGGATACCACGCTCGATGCGGGTGATTCATCCGAGAGCATGGACTCGAAGAACCACATGTTCGGCGGCACGATCGATTGGAACCCCAACAAGAATGCCTATGTGCAGGCCAATGTGAACGTGGTCTTTGCCACCTTGTCTACGGCCTATCCCCGCGCAGGGCTCGCCGCCAACGATGTCCTCCGCAACGCCGACAACGATTACATCAGCGGAAACCTCATTGCCGGATTCGCGGTCGACAAGATGACGAACGCCCAACTGGAATACACTTATTACCGGGCGAGCAATTATGACCCGGCGGGGCCCCCGTCGGCCGTGGCCTATGGCGCGGGCGGGAAGGAATACACCGTCACCGTGGGGGTAAAGCGGAACCTCACCGACCGCATGTTCCTCAACGCCAAGGTCGGCTACTTCGACAGCAAATCCGACACCACGGGTGGCAACACCAACTTCCGCGGACCGCTGGCCTATCTTTCACTCGACTACTCCCTCTAATTCACCAACCCATAGCATCATGAAATCCACGACCAAGTTAGCCATGGCCGGCCTTGCCCTGGCCTTTGCCACCGGCGCGTCTCGTGCTGCGACCGCCGATGAGAACTGGGAAAACAGCTGCGCCTCCTGCCACGGGGCGGACGGCAAGGGCCAGACCAAGCAGGGCAAGAAGCTCAAGCTACGCGACTACACCGACCCGAAAGTGCAGGCCGAGTTCAAGGACGACGAGATGCTCAAGGTCATCCTGGAAGGCGCAAAGGACAAGGTCTCCGGGAAGGAGCGCATGAAGGCCTTCAAGGAAGAGATTCCGGAGGCCGAGGCCAAGGAACTGGTCGCCTACGTCCGCAAGCTGAAGAGCTGAAGCGCCCATGAGCGCCGAGCCGACCTCCCCGCCACTGCCCGGAGCCGCGGCGCGATCGCCTTTCAACAACTGGATCACGGCCATCGGCGCCGTGCTCGCGATCGGCTCGTTGTTTTCGTTCGCGCTGCTGACCTGGATGGACCTGACGGGGTCGCACAAGAATCCCTACCTCGGGATCTTCACTTACATTGTCGCGCCTGGTTTTCTAATCACCGGGATAGCGATCATGTTTTTCGGCGCCTGGGCGCAGCGCCGTTGGGAGATCAAGCACGCCGCCACCATGCCGGACAAGTGGCGGCTCGACTTCTCCAATCGCGCGCAGCGCCGCCTGCTGGTCCTCTTCGGCAGCGGCGGCGTGATCTTTCTCCTCTTGAGCGCCTTTGGCAGTTACCAGTCCTATCACTACGCCGAGTCCACCCAGTTCTGCGGCCAAGTCTGCCATTCGGCGATGAATCCCGAGTTCACCACCTATCAGCGCGGGGCCCACGCGCGAGTGGACTGCGTGGAGTGCCACGTCGGTTCCGGGGCCACGGCCTTTATCCAGGCCAAGCTCAACGGCACGCGCCAGCTCATCGGCTTCACCCTCGACAATTACCGGCGGCCGATTCCCACGCCGGTCCAGAATCTCCGGCCCGCGCGTGAGACCTGCGAGAAATGCCACTGGCCCGAGAAGTTCCATGGCAACATCGACCTCACCTTCGACCACTATCTCTCCAAGAAGAACAACGACTCCTACGGCGTCCGCATGCTGCTCCATGTGAACTCCGGCCGGCCGGGCAGCCCGCTCGGCGGCATCCACTGGCACGTCAACCCCGACAGTGCGGTCGAGTATTATGCGGCCGACGAGAAGCGCCAGGACATCGTCTGGATGCGCGTGACGAACAAGAAGGACGGCTCCAGCCGCATCTATCGCAACCAGGAGTTCAAGGGCGATCCCCCGGCTGGCACAGTCCGGACGATGGATTGCATGGATTGCCACAACCGGCCCGCCCACGTGTTTCCCACGGCCAATGACGCCGTCGAGAAGTCGATGGCCCTCGGCACGCTCAGCACCAAGCTGCCCGCGATCAAGCGCACGGCCGTGCAGGCCATCATCCAGAAGGACATCACCACCGGCACCGAGGCCCCGGGCAAGATCGCCGAGTTTCTCCGCGGAAAATATAAGGACGAGGCGGAGCTGCCGGCCGCCATCGCCGAGGTCCAGAAAATCTACGCGACGACTATCTTCCCCGAACGCAAGGCCGACTGGCGGGTCTACCCGAGCAACATCGGCCACAAGGACTGGGCCGGATGCTTCCGCTGCCACGACAACAAGCACAAGTCGGATAAGGGAGAGACCGTGAAGGCCAGCGATTGCAACTCCTGCCACACCATTATCGCCCAGGGCAAGGGCCCGGAACTGGCGGCGCTTTCCTCCGCCGGTCTCGAGTTCAAGCATCCCGATGGAACCTATGACGAGGAACTCTCCTGCGCTGACTGCCACAACGGCGGCATCCAGGGAAAGTAGCATCGCCGGCGGGCCTGCAAGATAGGCCCATCCCTCGGCAAGCGTTGCGGAGCCGGCGGGGTGTGCATGTGGCAGACTGCGCCCACGGGCGATGCATGTCTCCTTTCTGTTCCAGCGGGGCCGGATGTGTTTCACGATCCTGCTGCTCGAACCTCGCCTGGCTTACCGGCCACATGTCCGAGGCGGAACTGCGCGAGGAGCATCCGCCACCTCCAATGAAGAAAGATTGAGTCAGGCCGTGGTGGTCGCCGGCCGGAAGCTTCGCCACTTGTCGAGCGGGATCAGGGCGAGTGCGATAAGCAGCAGCTGGCTGGCGACAAACGCGATGAGCCAGTAAAACGCCGCGTCCATGAAGCCGTAACTGTGGAGGCCCACGCCGAGCATGTTCACGCCGAACCAGCTCCAGCTGGTGACGACGTTGCCGAAGATCGCGAGGGCCATCAATCCGCGTTGCTTCACCATGCCACCCCAACGACAATGCAGGATCACGGCGTTCCAAACAACGATCATCAGTGCGCCGTTTTCTTTGGGATCCCAACCCCAGAACCGGCCCCAGGACTGATCGGCCCAGATGCCGCCGAGCACCGTGCCGACGAGGCTGCACAAGGTGGCGAAGCAGACGATGCCGTAGACCATGCGGGTGAGTGCGTCGGCGGTGGCGCGGTCCAGCGACTTCGTCAGCGCGCCGCGCAGGACATAGATGAGCGCGAGGAAGCCCGCGAGGAAGGTGGCGGCATAACCCGTGGTCACGACCACGACGTGGGTGGCGAGCCAGAGATTGGTGTCGAGCACCGCCCGCATCATTTCCATGGTATCGCCGCTGAGGGACAGGTGGTGGGCGATCAGGAGGGTGACAAAGCCGATCATGCCCGCCGCCACCGAACCGATGGCGTTGCGGTAGATTTTCTCGAGAACGAGGCAGAGTCCGACCGAACCCCAGCCGATAAAGAGCGCAGAAGAATAGAGGTTGGTGACCGGCGGCCGGCCTTCCAGCCACATCCGGGTGAGGATGCCCGCGCTGGTCGCGGCGAAGGCCAACAGGATGAGATAAAACGCACTGCGGGCGAGTGTTTCGGGCCACTTCAGCCAGGAGAAAATGGCGAGGAAGAAGGCGCCCGCATAAAGGGTCATGCTCTTGTAGAAAGGCTCCGCCGCATTGAAACGGCTTTCGAGGTCGCTCTTGCGCATGGCCTCGGGATAGCGGGCGGCGAGGTTGTCATGGAGGGCGCCGACGATCCGATTGAAGGTGGCGGAGTCGCCGGCCCGCCAGGCGTGGCCCAGCCGGGCGTAGTCCATGATGGTCGCGTCAACGTGCCCGGCGCTGAATGCTTCAATGAGGGCTGTGCCCGTCGGGCGCCAGTGGGTCGGATCGGTGTCACCGGCGGCCGGCGGCACGACCCGTAGGTTGCCGAGTTCCTCGAGGTACGAGGCGCGTTCGGCCATGGTCATCATGACCTTGAGGGCGACCTGGTCGTGCGCCTCACCTTTTTGCTTGGCCAGGACGGCGTGGATGCCGGCAGGCAGCGCTTGCTCGAAGAGCTCGAGTTCCTTGAGGAAATCGGGCGAATCCGGAACCTGGAGCGAGGTTTTCAGCTGCAAGTAGAGGACCAGGCGGTCGCGGGCGACGACGACCTGTTTTTGGAAGCCGGTGCGCACTTGGTTTTCCACGGGTTCGGCGAGCCGCGCCTGCCGGTCGAGTTCCGCCAGTTTTGGCCGGAGCTGGTTGTAGGAGAAGCGCGTGCGAGTGCCGGGCAGAAAATCAGCCATCGCCAGCGCCCGTTTGGTCGAATTGTCGTAAGTGATGTGGATCTGCTCCTCGGTGAGGCCCATCAATGATACCAGTTCGGGTGAATCGCTCGCGCTGATGCGGAAAGTTGGATAATCGTCCGCCTTGGTCGGGTTAAAAAACACGTCGGCCAGCCACTGGATCGGCGAGTCCGCCAGCGGTTCGGAGATGGTTGGGTCGCTCACCCGCTGGCGGCCCTGCATCGTCAGCAGGGAGGTGCGGGCGACGGTGTCGAGGGGCTTGATGCGCCCGCTCATCAAGACGGGCAGCCGGCCAAAGGTCTGGAGATCGAACGCCGTGTTATTCGGCGGCGGCCGCAGGGAGGAGGCCAGGTAGACCGCGCCCAGCAGGAGGATGAGGAGAGGCAGGATTTTTTTCATGGCGCGGCGGCAGCGGCGGTCCGCTTCCGGATGAAGCCCCGGAGGGACTGGCCGAATTGGATGACGAGCCCCAGACCCATCATGATGCAGGCGATGTACGGCAGCAGCCAGCCAGGGTTGCCCACCACTTGGAGAATGGTGACCTTGTCGTTGTTCTCGAAGCCGGCCTGGTAGAACGTGAAGCCGCCGTGGCGCAGCGGGTTGTTCATGTAGATCAGCACCTCGCGGTCGTCGCGGCCGTCATCGCTCTTCACGCGGACGCGGCTGGAGAAATTCTTCGGGATCTCGGTGCCCGGATATTTGTCGTGGCTGAACTTCAGCAGGGTGAGCGCGAAGGGGTGGTAGGTACGCTTGAAGCGGAAGACCAGTTCCCAGGTGTGGCCCTCGAAGGAGAAGGTTTGCGGCATGCCGACCACCGGGGAAACGACCCAGGTGCCGGCGGAGCCCGCGGGACCGATGATTTCAACGAACACGGCGGGCAGGTTGCGCTCGTCGGGTTTGTAGGTGAGCGCGAGGGGCAGGACCTGCACGCGGGCGCCGATGCCCTGGGTGGCCACGGGTGCGCCGGGGCGCCCGGCCGGGTCGCCCATCTGCAGGGTCGCGTTGGCGTAGTAGGCCTTCACTTTGACCACGAACGGCAATTTGGGGTGCTGAATGGTTCCCTCGTCGGCCAGCACCGCTTCGGGAATCGCGACCACGTCATCGTAGGCCGGGTTGGTCCGGTCGAGGATGGCCAGCTCGTTATCGCGGAAGCTCTCCGAGTAGTGCTTCGTCTCGCCTTCCTCGAGCCGCATGTTGTTGTCCACCTGCAGGAGGCCGGTGATGAGCTCGCCAAGCAGCAGCAAAATCAGGCCGGAGTGGGCGAGCTGGATGCCCAGTTTCTTGAAGTTGAAAGCGAACCGGTAAACGTGGGCGCAGATGAGGTTGGTGAGCAGCATCCCGCCGATGAAGTAGCCACCGGGGAAAATGGGGATCGCCACGTTCGAGCCCGGCACCTGCCACATGACGAAAAAGCTGCGAAAGTATTTGGCCTGCACCGCCCAGATGCCGAGGTTCACCTGGTCGAGCGTCGCCACGAAGACGAGCAGCAGCGAGAGGATCAGCAGCACGACGGTGAGTTGGAGCGAGACGAAGAAATCGCGGAACTGGCGGACGACGGCGTTCATGGCGCCGGCTCCTTCACCGTGTGGAGGAATTCGCGGAAAGCATCCTTCTGTCCCGCGACGAGGGCGTCGGGCCCCATGAGTTTGAAGAACCAGCTGTTGCCGCCGAAAGGCACGATGGCGCCGATGAGCCGGTTCCCGCCGCCGGCATAGTCCACGAGCATAAAATCCAGCCCGTGGGCTGAAAACTTCTCCACGGCGGCGGTGACTTCGGTCGGGGATTGCGGGGGCAGGCCGACCTGGCCGCGCCAGCGGTTGAGGTTGGCTTCCAGCCCGCCGGTCGCGCCCGGGAAAGCGGTGATCGACAAGTCCGCCTCGCCGCTGTCGCTCTTGATGGCGAAGCTGCCTTTGCGCATGGAACCGTTGGGTTTCACGGTCCACGCGGCGGGGGCAGTCCAGGTCAGGCCTGAGCCACCCGCGGTGGGGACGGCAGTGCCAGCCATGCCGCCGGGCGCGGGTTGGGTCTGGCTGGAGGAACGACCGTCAATGGGCGGATGGCCCTCGGGCAAGGCGCCGGCGTTGGTGGACGCCATGGCCGGGGGCATCGCCGCCGGGGCCGGATCCTTGAGCGCACGGTAGGCCGTGATTTGCCGGTCCTTGCAGCCATTCACCAGTAGCAGGGCTAACAGGGCGAAACAGACAGAGCGGCGAATGAGCATGGCAGAGGAGAAGCTTACCGATCCCCGGGCAACCGCAACCCAAACAAAAATGACGCCGAAGCTATGAGCGGGGCGGGTACACCCAATTAGGGGATGACATTGGGTAATCTTGCCGAGGTAGGGTGGAGCGGCCCGCTCCGCCGTGAAAGTGATGTCACGCTCCCCGGCGCACCGGGCCGGTGCGCCCTACCAGTGAGTAAGCCGGCAGATTTTGGCTGCGAAACCGTCGGTGACCATTAGCAAAAAGGCATGCAGATCACGCCGCTGGGCGACAGTGCATTGATTATCGAACTGGGGGACGCCATCAACGAGTCCACCCATCTGCGTGTGCAGGCGGCGTGGCGGGCGCTAACGGCCGAGCCGATGCCCGGTGTGAGCGAGGCGGTGCCAGCCTACACGACGGTCACGTTATTCTACGACCCGGCGCAACTGGTGCGGGCGGGTGCACCGGCGGATGACCTTGTGTCCTGGCTCAGCGAGCGCGTGCGGGAGCGACTGAAGAATCCGCCGAAATCGGCGAAGACCAAACCGCGCACGGTCGAGGTGCCGGTGGTTTACGGTGGCGATTTTGGTCCGGACCTTGCGCGAGTGGCGGCGCAGGCGAAACTTTCCCCCGAGGACGTCGTGAAGCGTCACGCCAAGGTGGAGTATCGCGTGCATCTGATCGGTTTTGCGCCGGGTTTCCCGTACCTTGGCGGCCTGCCAAAGGAGTTGATCACGCCGCGTCACGCCAAGCCGCGCATGGCGGTGCCGGCGGGCTCGGTCGGGATTGGCGGCGAGCAGACGGGAATTTATCCGCAGGTGACGCCGGGTGGCTGGAACCTGATCGGGTGCACGCCGCTGCGGTTGTTTCGTCCGGAGGACGATCCCCCGGTGCTGCTGCAGGCCGGTGACATCGTGAAATTCCGGCCCGTCACGTCGGAGGAGTTCGAAAAATTGAAGGAGTCCAAGTGAACAGAAAAATATACTTTACCCGTCATCCTGAGTGTAGCGAAAGATCCAAGCGAAGTCGTGGCTATGTCCCGCAACTTGGATTCTTCGCTGCGCTCAGAATGACGGTTTTTGGGGGTGGGTCATGATTCGTGTATTGAAACCCGGCTTGCTGACGACCGTGCAGGACCTGGGCCGGCCGGGCTACCAGCGTTTTGGCGTGGTGGTCGGCGGGGCACTCGATGCGTTCGCCGCGCGGGTCGCGAACCTGATCGTGGGCAACGACGATAACGCGGCGGTACTCGAGCTGGCGCAGACCGGCCCGGAGCTGCGGTTCGACCGCGAGGCCCTGATCGCGTGGAACGGCGGCGACTTTGGCGCCACGTTTGGTGGCCAACCACTGCCGCGCGACCGCGCCGTACGCGTGGCGGCGGGCGAAATCGTGAATTTTGGCGTGGCCCGAAGCGGGTTGCGGGCATGGGTAGCCATTGCGGGCGGCATCGATGTCCCGCTGGTGATGGGCAGTCGCACGACCTACCGCCGGGCCGGATTGGGTGGACACCAAGGGCGTCCGTTGATCGGCGGGGATGAACT
The DNA here is from genome assembly GCA_025363455.1 of Oleiharenicola sp. Lineage (GTDB taxonomy): Bacteria > Verrucomicrobiota > Verrucomicrobiia > Opitutales > Opitutaceae > Lacunisphaera. The sequence continues at coordinate 43,269 of JANYDW010000037.1, forward strand.
GAAATCGTTTGCCCCCGGCGAGCGGGCCGGCGCTTTGCTTGCCGCGCTCAACGCGATGGGGAAGCGAGCGACGGCCTGGACTGTTCGGCCCGAGACACTGGGCAAGCCTGCGCCGGTCGGGGTGGTGCGGGCGGTACGCGGCCCGGAATGGGATTGGTTCGGCGAGGACGCGCAGAGGGATTTTTTCTCCGCCGATTGGCAGACCACCAAGGAGGCGGACCGCATGGGGGTGCGGCTGCAGGGGCCCGGACTTGCCCTGGTGAAGCCGCGCGAGATGATCTCTGCGGCGGTGAACACGGGCGTGGTACAGGTGCCGCCCTCGGGTCATCCCATCGTGCTTTTGCCAAGCCGGCAATCGGTGGGCGGTTATCCCCGGATCGCGGCCGTGGCAGGCGTGGACATCGGACGATTCACGCAACTGCGTCCCGGGGAGAAGGTGCGGTTCGAGAAAATCCCCCTGCCGGTGGCGCAGGAACTCTGGCTGGCGCGGGAGCGTGACCTCAACCGCGTGCAGCTGGGCTTGGCGCGGGTGACGGGGTGAGGCCATGCCCCGCGTGGACCTCAACTGCGACCTGGGCGAGGGGGCGGGGCAAGATGCCGAGCTGATGCCGTTGATCACATCGGCCAACATCGCGTGCGGCGCGCACGCCGGCGACGACACAACAATGCGCGCGACGATGGCGCTGGCATTGCGACACGGTATCGCCATCGGGGCGCACCCCGGTTTTGCCGACCGCGCAAATTTCGGCCGGCGTGAATTGGCTCTGCCGATCAGCGAAATTCATGCGATGGTTTTCCGTCAGATCTCGACATTGCAGGCCATCGCGCGAGCACTCGGAGCGCGCCTGAGCCACGTGAAGCCCCACGGCGCCCTCTACAATCTCGCAGCGCGCAATGCCGACGCGGCTCGCGCCATCGCTGCTGCCGTACACGACGCCGATCCGCAGCTCCAGCTCATTGCGCTCGCGGGTAGCCAGTTGTTGGTGGCGGGGGCGGCTGCCGGCTTGGTCACGATGAGCGAGGTTTTTGCTGACAGAACTTATCAGTCCAACGGGTCACTCACGCCGCGTGACCGACCGAATGCACTCATCTCCCAGCCGGCGGTTGCCGTAGCCCAGGTACTGCGGTTGGTCCGGGAGGGCAAGGTGAGCGCAACGGACGGCACCGAGGTAACCTTAAGGGCCGACACGGTGTGTCTGCATGGCGACGGGCGGGACGCCGTGGCCTTGGCCCGGCACGTATCCGCTGCATTATTAGCGGCGGGGATCGAACTCAAATCGCCCGCAGACTGACCCGGCGGCGCAGGACGATCAGGCCGGTCGCGGCGGCCAGCAGCAGCGCGCCGTAGGTGGACGGCTCAGGCAAAGGCGTGATCTCATGGTTGCCGTAGGGGAGCCACTTGGTGTCGCTGCCGGTGAACGTGGGAGAGTTAAAGACCACCTGATTCATGGGCGTTGCGCCGGTGGCATTGTACACGGCCCCCGTCCAGTTGGTGGCGAAGAAAAAATCGGCGCCATTGACCCAATTGATGATGTTGAGGGTGACGCCGCCGGCGATGGTGAAGTTGGTGACGTTTATGGTGGCATTGGCTCCGCCAAAATCGATCGTGCTGTTGGCCGTGATATTGAGATCGGTGATATTGTTTGTCGCAGTGCTCAGCTTGAGGGTGCCACCCGCGAGCGCGACGGTGCTGAGATTTTGGTTGAACGCCAGGTCCAGGGTGCCGGCGCTTATCGTGGTGGTACCCGTGTAAGATTTATCGCTCGTGTTGAGGGTCAGCGTGCCCGCACCGACTTTCGTAAGACCGTTGGTGCCGGTGAGGTCAGTGCTGACGTTGGCCGTGAGGCCCGAGGCTACAGTGAAGTCCGGTGTCGCATCGCTCAAGTTAATGGCAGTTCCGCCGGAAAACGTCACCGTGCCCTCCTCAATGGAGATGCTCGATGCGCTCTGGGTCCCGGATACTGTTATCGTATAGGTTTGACCGACCGCGCTGGTGCCCGAACTGAAAACCGCATCACTGCCAGATATGTAAGTAACTCTCCCCCCCGTGCCGGTTGCTGTTGCGTCCCAATTGTTCGAGGTGGCGGTGTCCCAAGTTCCGTTCAGGGTTGCTCCGGAACCGGCTCCGGCCCCATTGGCGCGATCCCAGTAGAGGGTGGTTTGTGCGGCTACCGGACTGGCCATAGCCAAGCCGAAGAGTGCCAGTACGGGACCCCAATGTCGGACCTGCAATCCGCCCACGAAAGCTTTAAGAACCAGACTCATTTTCGAAGTAGAACCAGCCTGACTCCGAAGCTCCGGATGACGAGTCTAATAGAGTGTAAACATCCAAGCTCCGCAGTGAAACTCGGACCAACAATCCCTTATGGATTAATTGCAAGCCGGCTCAGTTGTTAAAACGAAAGAGGGCGACGTCCCCGTCCTTAAAGACGTATTCCTTGCCCTCCAGGCGATATTTGCCGGCTTCGCGGGCCGCGGCCACGCTGCCGAGGGAGGTGAGGTCGGTGTAGCTGACGACTTCAGCTTTGATGAACCCCTTTTCGAAATCGGTGTGGATGACGCCGGCGGCTTGCGGAGCCTTCCAGCCCTTCTTGATCGTCCAGCAGCGGACTTCCTTTTCGCCGGCCGTGAAGTAGGTCATCAGGCCGAGCAGCGCATAAGTGCCCTTGATGAGCGCGGACACGCCGGAATCGTCGACGCCGAGATCTTTGAGGAAGGCCTTGGCCTCCTCGGGCGGCAGGTCGATGAGCTCGGCCTCGATGCGCGCGCTGATCGGCACGTAGGCGGCGTCGTGGTGGGTGCGGACGTATTCCGCGACTTTCATGACGAAGGGATTCTGCTCGGCGGTGGCGAGGTCGCTCTCGGCGACATTGCACGCGAAGAGCACAGGCTTGGCGGTGAGGAGCTGGAAGAGCTTCATCAACGCCACTTCCTCGGGGGTGGCGGGGAGGGTGTTGGCGGTCTTGCCCGAGTTGAGGTGCGGCGTGAGCTTCTCCAAGAGTGCCATCTCGATGATGGCCTCCTTGTCGCCGGACTTGGCCTTCTTCTGGGTCTTGTCGATGCGCTTGGCGACGGCGTCCAGGTCGGCGAGTACGAGCTCGGTCGTGATGACCTCGATGTCGCGCACGGGGTCGACAGAGCCCATGGTATGGATGATGTCGCTGTCCTCGAAGCAGCGCACGACTTGCACGATGGCGTCGACCTCGCGGATAGTGGCGAGGAACTGGTTGCCGAGGCCTTCGCCCTTGCTGGCGCCGGCGACCAGGCCGGCGATGTCCACGAATTCGATGGCGGCCGGAACGACGACGTTGGTCTTGGCAATGTCCTTCAGCACATAGGCACGCTCGTCGGGCACGACCACCACGCCGACGTTGGGATCGATCGTGCAGAACGGGTAATTGGCCGCCTCGGCCTTGCGGGAGCGAGTCAGGGCGTTGAAAAGGGTGGATTTGCCCACGTTGGGCAGACCGACGATGCCGGCTTTGAGCATAAGGTTGGTCAACGTCGCCGTCCCCTCGTCCTCGGTCAATCGCAAATCAGGCGGGGCCCGGCGCAATGACGCACCCCAGTTCAGTGGGGTGGGAGGTCACTCGGGCGGACGACGGCACCGCACGCGTGCCAAGGAGCAGGGTGACATCAGTGATGCACTCAAAGAGGAAGAACGCGCCCCACAATGCGACCAGGCCGGAACCGGTGACGAACGCGCCGGCCAGGGGCAGGATGCCCAACACCACTGCGGGCCACAGGGCTGCGGCGCGAAAAGCCGCCATGGGTACAGGCTGGTGTAATAACGCGGCGAGTCCCAACCCGCGCCGGGTGACGATGAAGGAAACGTCGCGCCACCTCGCGCCACCGTGGATTTTCCAGCCCACGACATGCAACCACTCGTGGACGATCGCACTGAGCACCACGAACCCCACCACGCCAGGCCAGCCGCCGGGTTGGTGACCCGGCCTCCATAGGGTATCGTGCCAGCGGAGCGTCAAAAGACACAGCACGCTCGCGATTACACCTACTAGGATCAAGCCGGCGGCGAGCAAATGGCGGGAAGTCGCCACCACCACCTCGACGGTGGGCGGCCGGGCCGGGGTGTCTTCCGCGGGAGCTGCCGTTGGGTGCATGTCCGGATTATACCACGAGGCGGTTTTGACCCATTTGGAACCGTACCAGCTAGGGGCTTGACAAGGGCAAAGTTGTTCCGTGCATTCTCACCCTTTTCCCAGCGAACACCGCATACCTTTAAGCAACCAGACACATCCACATGGCCCTCAAAATCCGTCTTTCTCGCGTTGGCACCAAGAACGAGCCGCATTATCGCGTCGTCGTGGCCGAGGAGCGTTCCCGCCGTGATGGCGACGCCGTCGAGCAGATCGGCTCCTATAACCCCCGCGCCAAGGGCAACACGCTGACCATCAAGCTCGACCGCGTCGACTACTGGGTCTCGAAGGGTGCCAAGCCCACCGCGACCATGCACTCGATGATCAAGCGCGCCAAGCGCGCCTTGGCGGCTGCGCCCGCAACGGCCTGAGTAGTCTGATGTGGGTCGGGGCTTTACGCCCGATTTGTCGGGGATAAACCCCGACCTACAAATCTGAGGTTCGGCTCGCGCCGGACCTTTTTTATTGGATAATTATCCCCATGCGCATCGATGTCCTGACGCTGTTTCCGGCCATGCTCGACGGCTTTTTGTCCGAGAGCATGCTGGGGCGCGCCCGGGACGCGAAGCTGCTGGATATCAATGTCCGCAACATCCGCGACTGGGCGACCGACAAGCACAAAACGACCGATGACCGGCCGTTTGGCGGCGGGGCAGGCATGGTGATGAAGTGCGAGCCGATTATTGACGCTGTTGAGCAGTTGCAAACCCCCGGCTGCCGCCGGATTTACCTGACGCCCGACGGCACGCCTTTTACGAGTGCCCGGGCGGAGGAGCTCTCGAAGGAACAACATCTTATCCTGCTTAGCGGTCATTACGAGGGAATCGACCAACGCATCAGGGACACCGTTATCGACGAGGAGATCAGTATTGGCGATTACGTGCTGACCAATGGTACTTTGGCAGCGGCCGTTGTTATCGATTCACTGGCCCGTTTCATTCCCGGCGTGCTCGGTGAAGAAAAGTCGTTGACCAGCGAAAGTTTCACCCGCAACTTGCTCGACTTTCCCAATTACACGCGTCCCGCCGTTTACCGCGGCCAGTCCGTGCCGGAAGTGCTCCTTCAGGGCAACCACGGCGAAATCGAGAAGTGGCGGCACGCGCAGCAGTTGGCGAAAACAGCGAAAATTCGACCCGATTTACTCAAAAAACAGCCATGAATGCCATTATCCAGGAAATCACCGCCAATCAGGTGAAACATAAAGTTGCGCCGTTCAAAGTCGGCGACGGTGTCCGCGTGCACACCAAGGTCCGCGAAGGCGACAAGGAACGCGTTCAGATTTTCGCCGGGGTCGTCATCGCCCACAAGGGCAGCGGCATCCACGAGACCTTTACCGTGCGTCGTATCAGCTACGGCGAGGGCGTGGAACGCGTGTTCCCCGTCAACTCGCCCAACCTCGAAAAGATCGAGGTCGAGAAGACGGCTGAGAACGGTCGCGCTCGTCTCTACTACCTCCGTGACCGCACCGGCAAGGCCGCCATGGCCGTCAAGGAACTGCGTTACGAGAAGCCGGCCAAGGCCTGAGTCGCCGCCCAGTGAAATTTCAAAAGCGAACCATCCGGTTCGCTTTTTTTGTGCCCGCGGTCCGTTAGTTGGGGCTATCGCCCCGGCCGAGGGCCTGTCCAGGCTTGCGCTGTCCGGCCGGCGTGATGTTTTCAAAATACCCATGAGCCGCGCTGCCGACCCGACCCAATGGATCGATCCGAACCAGTTTCCGGTTCCAGGACTCGGCGTGGGCCAGAAGGTTTTCGGCCGCTACACGCTCGAGGCCATCGCCGGTCGCGGCGGCATGGGGGTGGTCTGGCGGGCCCGCGACGACGAACTCGAGCGCACGGTCGCGTTGAAGTTCCTGCCCGACGCCGTCGCCTCGGACGTCGAGGCCGTGCGCGACCTGAAGATTGAGACCAAGCGCTGCCTCGACCTGACGCATCCCCACATCGTCCGCGTCTATGATTTTGTCCAGGGTCCGGCTGGCGCGGCCATCGCGATGGAGTTCGTCCAAGGTGAGAGCCTCGCTGGTCGCAAGGGCGGCAGCCCGAACGGCTGCCTGTCGGTCGACGAAGTGGCGCGGTACACCGGGCCCCTTTGCGCCGCGCTCGACTACGCCCATTTTAAGGCGCACCTGCTCCACCGCGACCTCAAGCCGGCGAACTTGATCGTCACGACTGCCGGCGACCTCAAGGTGATGGACTTCGGCATCGCCTGCAGCCTGACGGAGACGCGTACCCGATTGACGGTGGACTCGAACCGGTCGACGTCTGGCACGCTGCTGTACATGAGCCCGCAGCAGCTCCTCGGGGCCAAGCCAAGCCTGGCTGACGACATCTACGCACTCGGGGCCACACTCTACGAATTGATCGCCGGCAAGCCGCCATTCTTCCGCGGTGACGGCTATGCCCTAATGATGCAGATCCGCGAGCAGCCACCGAAGCCGATGAGCGTGCAGCGCGCCGATCCCCAGATTTCCGGCGACCCGATCCCCGACATCTGGGAGAAAGTCGTGCTCGCCTGCCTCGCCAAGGAGCCGAAGGACCGGCCGCAGAGCGCCGGCGAAGTTGCGCAGCAACTCGGCGTAGCTATTGAGACGCCGGCGCGGCTGCTCGGTCCGAGCACTCCCCCCAGCGCCGGTGCCCACGGCGGAGCGCCGATGCTGGCTCAGGCGGCGACGGCGGCGAACAGGAGCGCGCTGACAGCTCCTTCGACTATTTCCCGGGCGAATTCCCGGCGGTGGATTGCCGCCGCCGTGGCCGGGCTGATGGTCATCGGCGGTGGCCTGTACTTCCTCGGCCGCCACGCGAATCTTCAAACGCCGGCCACGACGGCTACACTAGCAAACAACCAGTCGGACCCGCCGCCAGCCAACGGGGCCGCGGCAGGTCCACCCGATTCGGTCGCCTCTACCGTGAAAACGAAGCCCGCCACTCCGAGGGCTGCGGCCCCCGGAAACACACGCGGCGGCGCCATCGTCCGCACCAATCCCGCCGGCGCGGAGGTGGCGGTCGGCGCGCTCGATCACGGCCCGAGCCCGTTGACGATTCGGGAGGCCAACGTCGGCGCCTACCCGGTGAAAATCCACCTCAACGGCTACGAAGACTGGGCCGGCGAAGTCATGGTGAAGGAAAACGATTTTGCCGAGGTGAACGTGACGCTCGAGCGCAGCACGGGCACGTTGGTGGTCACATCCGACCCGCCCGATCTCGCCGTCGAGCTCATTGGCCGGACCACGCTCGGTGCAGCTGCGCCCGGCGCGCGGCAGACTTTCAAGTCGCCGCAAAAACTGATCCTGCCGACCGGCGCTTATGATCTCACCTTCCGGCGCTCCGGCTGGGCCGACCAAAAGACCGGAGTCGAAGTCGCGCGAAATCAACTTGTCGAGTCCTCCGGTGTTTTCGCAACGGGCCAGCTCGTCGTGACATCTGACCCGGCCGGCGCCGACGTGGTGCTGGAGGGCAAAACGATCGGCACCACGCCTTTCTCGCTCACCGACGTCCACCCCGGCTTGAAAAACCTAACGCTGAAGCTGAAGGGCTATCAACCGGCCAGTGTGAACGGTGTCGTGGAAGCGCGCGGCGAGCTGCGTTTGAACGCCGTGCTCGAGAAGTGGCAGGAGCCCAAGGCGGGGCAATCGACGGTGGTGGCTGAGTTGGATCTCGAGCTGAAGTTCATCCCGGCCGGAACGTTTGTGCTCGGCTCGCCCGACAGCGAACCACACCGCGATTCGGTTGAGGGACCGCAGACGGAGGTGACTTTTACGCAGGGTTTCTGGATCGGGAAGACCGAGGTCACCCAACAGCAATTTGAGTTGCTGATGGGCGTGAATCCGAGCCAGTACAAGCAGGTCGGACCGGATGCGCCGGTGGACAGCCTGTCCTGGTACGCCGCCAACGAATTCTGCCGCCGTTTGAACGAGCGCGAGCGCGCCGCCGGCCGCTTGCCCGACGGCTATGCTTATTCGTTGCCAACGGAAGCGCAGTGGGAATACGCCTGCCGCGCCGGCAGCACGGGCCCAAATTTTGGCGAGCCCGGCCGTTTCGCCTGGATCGAAAAGGAAGGCGGCAAGACGACCCATCCTGTGGCGGCCCGGGCCCCGAATGCCTGGGGCCTTTACGACATGAACGGAAACGTCTGGGAATGGTGCCTCGACTTCTATATCGACCACCTGCCCGGCGGAAACGTCACCGACTACGCCGGTCCCTCGACCGGTACCTTGCACGTTTACCGGGGAGGCAGCTGGAATTCATCGGCCGAGGACGCGCGCTCCGCCTCGCGTCAGCGCGGCGCGCCGGGTGACAACCCGGAAAACGTTGGCTTCCGGCTGGCCCTGAGCACGCCGCAAAGCGGGTTGCTGGGCGTCCGGGAAACCAAGTCGGGGAAGTTCGGCCTGGGCGTCGTCGGTGCCGGGGCCAAATCCGTCAGTGCCGGCGCCAAATCGGTCTGGGGCAGCATCGTCAACGTGGTGAAGCCCGGCGAGAAGCGTGCCGAGGCCGTCGTGCAGAATGGGGTGCTGGTCGTCACGGTCGCCAAGGCGCCGCCGGCACCCTTCAAGTTCACCCTGAGCCTCATACCCACCGCCGGTGCAAACGGCTCGATCGATTTTCCCGTCGATGAGACGGTCAGCGTCGGCCGCAACGATCGTGGCGCGATCGTTGTCCGCCTGACCGTGCCGGTCGGCAGCTATACCTTCGCGTTGAGGTCCACCGGCTTTCACGATGCCACCCAAGCCGCGGCGCGCCGGAGCGATCCGGTCACGATCCGTGGGGGTGGCGAGACCTCGCTGGAATTTGAGTTGGAGCCGGTGAAGGTCGAATGACGGTGGCTCGCGCTGGATCGAAGAGCGAACTGTGCGGCGGGCGGGAGCGCCGGGCGGGTGGGTAGGATGATTATGTCAAAAAAAGGGCTTTGCAGCCGTGCCCCGCAGTTCGTTAACTGCTCATCCGCCCAATTTCCAAATTCATGAAACTGCACACTGAGATTCTCACTCAAGCCTCCGCTCAAGCCCGCGGCCTCGCCATCGATGCCGTGCACAAATGCTCCTCCGGTCATCTCGGCCTGCCGCTCGGTGCCACCGAGATCGGCGCCGTCCTCTACGGCCACGCGCTCGTGCACAATCCCGACGAGCCCCGCTGGCTCAATCGCGATCGCTTCGTCCTCTCGGCCGGCCATGGCTCGATGTTCCTCTACACCTGGCTGCACCTGAGCGGCTACGACCTCGCGCTCGAGGAGCTGAAGAATTTCCGCGTGCTCCACAGCAAAACCCCCGGCCACCCCGAATTCCACGAGACGCCCGGCGTCGAGGCCACCACCGGCCCGCTCGGCCAGGGCGTTGGCAACTCTGTCGGCCTGGCGATGTCCGGCAAGATGGCCGAGGCGCGCTTCAACACCCCGGCGCACGCGATCTTCGACCACCACGTGGTCTGCCTCGCCGGCGACGGCTGTATGCAGGAAGGCGTGGCGATGGAGGCCGTGGAATTCGCCGGCCACCAGGGCCTCGACAACCTGATCCTCATCTACGACTCCAACGACGTCACCCTGGACGCCATGGCGGACAAGACGCAGAGCGAGAATACCGCGCTGCGTTTCAAGGCCATGAACTGGGATGTCCAGACTTTGGCTGACGGTCACGACTTCGCCGCCATCCTCAAGGCGGTCAACAAGGCCAAGAAGGCCAAGACCGGCAAACCGCAGCTCATCATCGCCAAGACGATCATCGGCAAGGGCATTCCTGAGGTACAGGGCACCTCGAAGGGCCACGGCGAGGGTGGAGCGAAGTTTTCCGACACCGCCCGCAAGGGCCTCGGCCTGCCCGAGGAACATTTCTATGTCAGCCCTGCGGTCCGCGAGTATTTCGCCGCCCACAAGAAGCGCCTCAAGCGCGCCTACGGCAAGTGGCGCAAGACCTATGAGGCCTGGCGCACCGTCAACCCTGAAAAGGCGGCATTGCTCGATTCGCGCAATGACCGTATCAGTGCCGCCCACCTCATCGAGAAGGTGATCCCGCACTTCCCGGCCGACGCCAAGCTGGCCACCCGCGCCGCCGGCAAGGATGTGCTCCAGCCCGTCGCCGCTGCCGTGCCGTTGTTGATCTCCGGTTCCGCCGACCTTCATGGCTCGACGTTGAACTACATCGCCGCCGACAAGGATTTCGACAAAACCAACCGTGCCGGCCGCAACCTGCGCTACGGCATCCGCGAGCACGCGATGGCTGCGATCAACAACGGCGTCGCCTACGACGGAATCTTCCGCCCCTCGTGCGCGACTTTTCTCGTGTTCGCCGACTACTCGCGCGGATCGATGCGCCTGGCCGCACTTTCCAAGCTCCCGGTCATTTATATCTACACGCACGATTCCATCGGGGTGGGAGAGGACGGCCCTACGCACCAGCCGGTCGAGACGGTCACCGGCCTGCGCATCATCCCGAACCTCGATGTCATTCGTCCCGCGGATCCCGAGGAAACCGCCGGCGCTTTCGCCGCCGCTCTCGAGCGTACTGACGGCCCCACGCTCCTCGCCCTTTCCCGCCAGGCCGTGCCGATGTTGAACGATATTCCGGCCAGCATGCGCCGGGCCGGTGTGCTGAAGGGTGCCTATGTCGCCGTGCAGGAAACTGCCCCGCTCACCCACATCCTGCTCTCGTCCGGCTCCGAGCTCCAATGGGCCGTTGCCGCCGCCAAGCAGCTGGGTGTGGGCACGCGCGTCGTGTCTGTGCCGTCATTCCTCCGCTTCGATGCCCAGTCCAAGGAATATCGTGAATCCATCCTGCCGTCGTCCTGCCGCAAGCGCGTCGCGATCGAGGCCGGGGTCACCGGGCTCTGGAGCAAGTATGTCGGCCTCGACGGTAAGGTCGTCGGCATCGACCGTTTCGGCCTCAGCGCGCCGGGCAACATCGCCATGAAGGAACTCGGCATCACGACCGAGGCCGTAGTGGCCGCTGCGAAGTCGCTGTAAAGCTTGGAGGGCTCGCGTCCCTGCGAGCCGGCCCGCAGAGACGCGGGCCGTCCACCCAGCCGGTCATTAGGCCGGCTGTTTCGTTGGATGCGGAGGGCCGCTGTATCGTAATTGCTGCAAAACTCTCCTTGCGGAATTGATTAGGAGGCTAATTGTCAGCCCCCTGACATTCTGGTTTCACCTATAATCATGCCTTACCTGCTCCTCAAGGACCTCCCCCGTTACGACTGCCTGCTCGAGGCGGCGAAGGATTTTCCTGACCTCGATCCGTCCGCGGCTGAGGCATTTCTTCACCTGCTCCGCACCAGTGACGAGGCGTTCGGCGTGACCGACCGCAACATGACCGAGCACAGCATTTCCCACGGTCGTTTTGGCGTACTGATGCTCCTCTGGCGGAGCACCCAGCCCCGCCGCACGCCGTCCGCTGACACGGAGGAATGCGTCTCCGGCCCGCGCACGCCGGCCGAACTGGCCGAGGCGGCCGGCGTCACCCGGGCCACCATGACCGGCCTCATCGACACCCTGGAACGCGACGGCTACGTCAAACGCGAGCCCGATCCCGACGACCGCCGCATGATGTCCGTGCTCCTGACAGCCAAGGGCGAGCGGTTCCTGAAAAATTTTCTCCCCGGGCACTTCAAGCTCATCTCCGAGCTGATGTCACCGCTCACCGAATCGGAACGCAAGACCCTGGTCCGCCTGCTTGGCAAGGTCCAGGAGCAGACGGCCGTGCTCAATCTCAGATGCGATTCCGCGCCCGCTCCGTCCCTCCGCTAATCTTCCTTTAACTCAGTCCACTCCAAGCTCCTCCACCATGCCTAAGAAAATCCTCGTGTTCACCGTCGCCCTCATCGTTTGCCTCGTTGCCATCGCGGGCTCGCTCTTCCTGATCAAGAAAAAGCAATTCGAGACCATGGGCGCAGCGGGTGCTGCCATGGTAATGCCGCCCACCACGGTGACGGCCGCCCCCGCCAAGCAGGACACTTGGGGCGAGAGCATCGTGGCGCCCGGTTCTCTGGAGGCCGTGCAGGGGGTTACTGTGGCGGCGGAAACCCCCGGCAAGGTGGTGAAGATCGCTTTCGATGCGGGTGCCACGGTCCAAGCCGGTGACCTCCTCATCCAGCTCGACACGACCACCGAGGAAGCCCAGCTCCACGCCGCAGAGGCAACCGCCGCCCTGGCCAAGGCCAACCTGAGCCGGGCCAGTGAACTCCGACAGAGCAGCGCCAATTCCCCGGCCGAACTTGATGCAGCTGACGCGCAGGCGAAGCAGGCCCTGTCGCAGGCTGAGAGCTTTCGCGCCATCATTGCCAAGAAGGCAATCCGCGCGCCCTTTACGGGCCGTCTTGGCCTCCGCTTCGTGAACCTCGGGCAGATCCTGCGTGAGGGCGATGCCATCGCCACGCTGCAGACCCTCGACCCGATCTATGTGAATTTCTCCCTGCCACAGCAGCGGCTGGCCCAGCTCGCCCAGGGGACGGCAGTGCGCGTCACCAGTGACGCCGCCCCCGACAAGATGTTCGCCGGCTTGATCAACGCGGTCAGCCCGGAAATCGACATCGCCACCCGCAATATCCGCGTCCAGGCGACGCTGGCCAACGGCGACGAGCGGCTCCGCCCCGGCATGTATGGCACCGTTGAGGTCGTACTGCCGACGAAGACTCCCGTGCTCATTATCCCGGTGACCGCCGTGCTCTATGCGCCCTATGGCGACTCGGTCTTCGTAATCGCCGAGAAGAAAGACGAGAAGAGCGGCAAGGTGCAACAGGTGCTCCGCCAGCAATTCATCCGCGTGGGCGGCTCGCGCGGTGACTTCGTCAATGTCGTCGACGGCGTGAAGGCGGGCGAGATGGTCGTCACCTCGGGCGTCTTCAAGCTGCGCCCGGGCACTCATGTGGTGATCGACAACACCCTGGCGCTTGACCCCCAGATTGCGCCGAAGCCGAAGAACACCTGAGCCTCCGGCGGCGCTCCCTGATCCTCTCCGTCCAGCCTCCCATGAAGAATTCCTCCTTCACCGACCTGTTCATCAACAAGCCCGTCCTGGCGATCGTGGTGAACCTCGTGATCGTCATCGCCGGCATCCAAGCGTGGCGCTCGCTTTCCGTACGCCAGTATCCGCGCAGCGAAAATGCTTCCGTCGTCATCAGCACCGTCTACGTCGGCGCCAACGCCGAGCTGGTGCGCGGCTTCGTCACCACGCCGCTCGAGCGCACCATCGCCTCGGCCGACGGCATCGAGTATATCGAGTCGAAGAGCCTGCTCGGCTTCTCCACCATTACGGCGCGCCTTAAGCTCAACTACGACACGACCAAGGCGCTCGCCGACATCACCTCCAAGGTGAACCAAGTGCGCAATGAGCTCCCGCCCGAGTCAGAGATCCCCTCGATCAGCGTCGTGTCGGCCGACCAGACCTTTGCCGCGGCCTACCTCGGCTTCAGCTCCGACATCCTGTCACAGAGCGAGATCACTGACTACATCGTCCGGGTCGTGCAGCCGCGGCTGGCCGCCCTGGCCGGCGTGCAGCAGATCGAGCTGATCGGCACCCGCACCTTCGCCATGCGCGTCTGGCTGAAGCCCGACCGCATGGCCGCGCTCAGCGTCACCCCCGCGCAGGTCCGTCAGGCCCTGGCCGCCAACAACTATCTCGCCGCCATTGGCAACACAAAGGGCGCGCTGGTGCAGGTGAACATGACGGCCAACACCGACCTGCATTCCGTCGCCGAATTCAAGCGCCTGCCCATCCGGCAGCAGAACGATACCGTGATCCGCCTCGAAGACGTCGCCGATGTCGTGCTCGGGGCCGAGGATTATGACACCATGGTGCGCCAGAACGGCCAAACCTCTGTATTCATCGGCGTGCACCCGCTGCCCAACGCCAACACCATCGACGTGGTCAAGCTCGTCCGCATCGAGCTGGACGCGCTCAAGAAAGACCTGCCGGGCGGCCTTGAGGCCAGCATCGGCTACGACTCCTCGGAATACATCAGCAACGCCATCCACGAGGTTACCCACACCCTGATCGACACCCTGATGATCGTCGTGGTCGTCATCTTCCTGTTCCTCGGTTCCTGGCGTTCGGTGCTCGTGCCGATCATGGCCATCCCGGTCTCGTTGATCGGTGGCGTGTTCCTGATGCAGACCTTCGGGTTCACGCTGAACCTGCTCACGCTCCTCGCCATCGTGCTGTCCGTCGGCCTCGTGGTGGATGACGCCATCGTCGTCGTGGAAAACGTCGAGCGCCACCTCCGTGAGGGCCGCACGCCCTTCGACGCGGCGTTGCTGGGCGCCCGTGAACTGGCCGGGCCGGTCATCGCCATGACTATCACCTTGGCCGCCGTCTACACGCCGATCGGCCTGCAGGGTGGCCTGACCGGAGCGCTGTTCCGCGAGTTCGCACTCACTCTCGCCGGCGCCGTGACAATCTCGGGCATCGTGGCCCTTACGCTCTCGCCCATGATGGCGGCCCGCCTGCTCCGCAGCGCCGCGGATGAGGAACGCGGCTTCGCCGGCTGGGTGAACCACAAGTTTGACCGCCTGCGCGAAATGTATGACCATGGGCTGGCCCGCACGCTGGACAAACGGCCGCTGGTGTACGCCGTGTGGATCGTGATCGCCCTGTGCACCATCCCCATGTATATGTTCTCCCCGCAGGAGCTCGCTCCGCCCGAGGACCAGAGCGTGATCTTTAGCGGCATTGCCGCCCCGGCGAACGCCACCTCCGACCAGAAGAGCTTCTACGGTGCCGCGGTGGAGAAGGCTTTCCTCGACACCAAGGAGCGCGACCTCACCTTTCAGATCCTGTTCCCGCCGTCCATTGGCGCGGCCTTCGGCTTCGACGGCTTTGGCGGCATGGTCACGAAACCGTGGGCGCAGCGCGATCGCTCGGTCTTCCAGATCCTGCCTGAGGTGCAGGGGCGCCTTTCCCAAGTCCCCGGCCTCGAGGTCTACGCCCTCACACCGCCGGCCTTGCCGGGCGGCAGCAACTTTCCGGTTGAGTTCGTCATAGCCTCCACCGCCGATGCCTCGCAGCTGCTCGAGTTCGCCCAGCAGCTCTCGATGAAGTGCATGACCGACCCGGCGGCGCAGGGCCTGTTCTACTTCCCGCCGCTCATCGACCTCAAGATTGACCAGCCACAGGCTGAGATCGTGATCGATCGCGAGAAGGTCGCCGCGCTCGGGCTCAGCCTGTCGCAGGTCGGCGCTGACCTCGCCTCGGCGCTCGGCGGCAACTACGTCAACCGCTTCAACATCGACGGCCGCAGCTACAAGGTCATCCCACAGATCGAGCGCAGCGAGCGCCTCAACCCCGAGCAGCTACGCAACATCCATATCACCGGTCCTAAGGGCGAGCTGATCCCGGTCAGCACGATCGCGCACTTGGAAAACAAGACCGTGCCGCGCTCGCTCAACCGCTTCCAGCAGCTGAACGCCGTAAAGCTTTCCGGCGCCACCGGCCAGCTCGACGCCGCGCTAACCTACTTGGAGAAGGCCTCGAAGGAGGTTCTACCGCCGGGCTATTCGATCGACTACACCGGCGAGTCCCGGCAGTTCCGCCACGAGGGCGGCAAGTTCCTGCCCGCTATGATGCTGTCCATCGTGCTGATCTTCCTCGCGCTGGCGGTGCAGTTCAATTCATTCCGCGACCCGGTCGTGATCCTGTTAGGTTCTGTGCCGCTCGCCATGTTCGGTGCGCTCCTGTTCACCTTCCTCCGTATCCCGGACCCGAACACGCCGTTCTGGACCACCGGTTGGACGACGACCCTGAACATCTACGCGCAGGTCGGCCTCGTCACCCTCGTCGGCCTCATCGCTAAGAACGGCATTCTCGTGGTCGAGTTCGCCAACAAGCTCCAGGAGGAGGGCCGTTCCAAGATCGATGCCGTGCGCGAGGCAGCCAAGACCCGCCTCCGCCCCGTCCTCATGACCACCGTGGCGACCATCGCCGGGCATTTCCCGCTGACTCTGGTCAGCGGTCCCGGTGCCGCGGCCCGCAACTCCATCGGCCTCGTCCTCGTCGGCGGTATGGCCATCGGGGCGCTGTTCACCCTCTTCGTGCTGCCTTCGGTCTACGTGCTCCTCGCCAAAGATCATGCCAGGTCCCGCGTCCCGGCCCTCGTCCCGGCTGTCGGGGCTGAGCCGATCCTTGCCAAGTAATCCCGATTTCCTCCTAATGAAGTTTCCCATGCGATTGACCAGTTATTTTCTTGCGGGTGCAATCCTATCCACGGCTCTGCCCATCCGCGCCCAGCTCAACGACGGCAAGCCCGATCCGGACTTTGTCGTGCCGACCAAGCTCAACCTCGAGTACGCGCTCGCCTATGCGCTGGATAACAACTTTGCGATCCGCCAGGCCAAGGAGCGCATCCGCCAGCAGGAGGGGGTTATTCTTGAGGTCCGTTCTTCGCAACTCCCGAATGTCTCGGCTTCCGGCAACTACCAGCGCAACGCCGACGAGGTCTCCATCAACGGCCGCGACCATGCCTGGTCCGTGGACATCACCGCCCGCCAGTTGCTCTACTCTGGCGGCGGCGTGGCCGCGAATGTGAAGAACCAGCAGCTGACCCTCGACGCGGCCGTGCTGGCCCTGCAGGCCGTCATTAACGACGCCCTGGTGGATGTGCGGGTCCGCTTCTTCACCATCCTGCTCACCCGCGAGAAGATCAAGGTACAGGAGAGCAACATCGAGCTGCTGGAGCGCCAGCTGAAGGACATCAGGAATCGCTACGAAGCGGGCACGGTCTCCAACTTCGAGGTGCTGCGCGCCGAGGTCGCCCTGGCCAACGCCCAACCCGCGCTTATCTCGGCCCGCAACGACTTCCGCCTCGCCATCGAGGAACTCCGCCAATCTCTGGGCTACGTCAACGTCAACGACAAGAACGTGACCAGCCAGCCCGAGTTTCTCGGCACGCTTGAATTCAAGCCCGCCAGCTTTGACCCGCAGGGCACGGCCGGGGCCACGCCTGAGGAGACCCGCGATCTCATTCGTTCCGCCCTCGCCACCGCCCATGAGCAGCGTCCGGATCTGCAACGTCTGGCCAAGCTGACGTCCGCGGCCGAGGAGGCGGTGACCGCCCGCCGCGCCGGGTACCTGCCCAGCATTTCAGCCTTCGGGGCCTACGATTTTCGCATGGCGCCGGCCTCGAGCACAAAGTCCTCGCTTGATGGCTGGACCGTCGGCCTGCAATCGCAGTGGAATATTTTCGACGGGCGCGCGACGGCCGGGCGCGTCGCCCAGGCCCGCTCCTACCTGGAGCAGGCCAAGCTGGCCTTGGGCGAAACTCAGTTGACCGTGGACGTCGAGGTCCGGCGGGCGATTTCGTCCTACCAGCAGGCGATCGAACTGGCCGCCGCGTCGCAGAAGGTCGTCGAGCAGGCCGCGGAGGCTCTTCGCCTGGCCAATGCCCGCTTCTCCGCCGGCACGGCCACCCAGCTCGATGTGCTCACCTCCCAGGTCGAGCTTACCACCGCCAAGCTAAACCAGCTGCAGGCCTACTACAGCTACAACGTCGCGGTCGCCCGCGCCCGCCGGGCCATGGGGCAGACCGATGAGCAGCGTCCGACCAAGGAACTAAGTTATCCGTGAACAGCCCGGTAGCGGCGGTCCATGACCGCCGGGAGGTGAGTGGTGAATTTCGAAGGCGATCCCAGACCGCTGGTCCAGCTTTTTTCTTCACGCTGCGGGCAACTTGGGCCAATTAACTGTGTCCTTAACGCACCGCATGAAGCCCGTTCGTCTGCTGCTCATTATCCTTGGTATTTTGGTGGTGATGGGTGCCGTCGCGGTTGGGCTGGCCATGACGCCCTCGGTGCAGCGTTGGGCTCTGCTCCGCGCGGCGCGGAATGCAGGCCTCAAGCTGGAAGTGGCCGGCGTTTCGGCCGGTTGGTCCGGAGCCACCGTGCAGGGAGTTCAGGTGGAAAAGCAGCAGATTGTGGTGAAGCTGGACCGGCTGGAGGCTGGTTTTTCCCTCTGGCAATTGCTGGTCGGTCGGCAACTCGCCATCAGTCGCCTCAAAATCGACGGGCTCGTGGTCGACGCGAGCCGGGTCTCGCGCACGAAGGCCGAGGCCGCCGCGGCGGGAGCTCCCGCCGCCGCGCCGGGTTTGCTCGCCCAGTTGGTCCTACCCGTGGACCTGACTTTGGAGGATGTGCGCATCGAGGGTCGGGCGTTGTTGCCCGGCTCGGCCGGCCAGCCCCCGGTCACGGCTGACCTGAGCGTCAACGGAGGCAAGTTTTCCCCGGGACATGAAGGGCTGCTCCAGCTCACTGCCACCCTCCGCAACGCCGATCCCGCGGCCAAGGTCGCCACGCTCCGCGCGCAAGCCGGCTTGCGTGCGACCCTGACGGCGCAACGCACCTTCAATAACGTAGTGCTGACCACCGTGGTGGACGCCGAGGGCCGAGGTCTGGCCGGACAGAGTCAGTTGAAAATCTCCGCCGAGCTGTTCCGCACCACTTCGGGGGAGAGCTATGTCATCGGCATGGATACCATCCTCCGTGGCACGACGGAGAACATACTCAAGGTGCAGGCGCGGCTTGACGCGACGAGTCACCAATACGCTGGCGAATGGACCATCAAGGCGAGCACGCCCCAGTTGGAGCCATTTTCGCTCGTTGGGGCCTTGCCGGATTTTGACTTGAAGGGCGGGGGAGGTTTTACCTTCGATCCCGTCACGGTTGCCTTCACTCTGCAGGGCGGCTTGCAGGGCCAGGTGAATCGGTGGGAGGCGGTGGAGCCGGCTTGGCGGGCCATTGGGCCCGTGACAATCGATACCACCTTCAATGTCGGCCAGCGCGCTGGCGTCCTGAACATCGATCAATTCAAGACCGTGCTGACTGGGGCGAAACCGGTCCTCGAGGTCCGCGCGGTGTCTGCGATCCATTATGATCTGAAAAAGCGGCAGTTAATCGCTGACGGTCTCGTGGCGGACAAGCTCCTGGAGGTCAACGTGCGCGGCCTGCCCCTGGATTGGGTGCGACCCTTTGTGACGATAGCGGATGTTTCCGGCGGGGACATCACGGGGCAAGTCGACCTTGCCCGGGTGTCCACTTCTGCCACCGCGGCCTCACTTCGGGGCCGGTTGCAGGTGGCTGGACTCACTGTCGTGGAAGCCGGCCGGCCACTGCTCGCCCAGGCCGATGTCATCGTGCAGGGCGAGGCGGTCGTGGTTGCTGGCCGGGTGGACGCGCCCGTCATTGAAATGAAAGTGGTCACCGCGGCGGGTGACACGCTCAATTTGTCCGGGAAGCTTTCCGTGCAGACCGGCGCGAACACGCAGGCCGCAGTCGAAGGTCAGTACACCGCCACCGCGGTCAAGCTGCTCGCTCGCTGGTTCCCGGGGGCCCCCGTCACAGCCCAAGGCGATTTCAAGTTCAGCCTCCACGGTGACGAGTGGGAAATCTCGCCCGGTCGAAGCCTGCTACGACAAGGCGCGGACAATCTGCTGTTCAGCGCGACGATCCTCCAGCCGTTCACGGTGGGGATCAGCGGCGGCACCCTCCGGCCCCGGGATGCCGCGCAAGCCGTCGCCCGCGTGGAACTCGGCCATCTGCCACTCGGCCTGCTGCCGATGACCCAACCCGAGTCGACCCTCGGCGGCGTGGTGCAGCAGGGAGTCTTTGAGCTCAGCGTGCAGGGCGGGATATCCACCTTCAAGGCCACCGCGCCGCTTTTGCTGGCCGACGTTTCGCTGGCCCAAGGCCGGACCGCAGCGCTAACGGAACTGGCGATCGAGGCCCGGCCCGTGCTCGAGTATGCGGGCCCGGACAGCCTGAAAATCCAGACGGGCGACGTGATCGTGCGCAACCGCGCCAAGACGGTCCTCGCCACGTTCAAGGCCGAGGGGGCGCGGACTCCCGCGCAGGGTACGCAGGCCACCATTACCTTCAACCTCGAGGTGCCCGGGCTCGCCGGCCAGCCGCTCTTCGCCGGAGCCCAGGTCGTGTCGGCCGGGCGTGCGAGCGGCGAAATCCGGGCCACGGCGCAGGGGATGCAAAGCCAGCTGGAGGCCCGGCTGACGCTCAACGGTCTCATCGCCGCCGACGGCGGCCGGACCCTGCCGATCGCCAACCTCGCCTTCCGCGGCCTGGTCCGCAGCAACGGCACGATTTCGCTGGAGGCGCCCCTGTTGCTCGACAACTCGGGCCGGCGTTCGGACCTGAAGTTCGCGCTCGAGCTGTCGCCACTTGGCCCGGGCTATTCCGTCGACGGCCACCTGACCGGCCAGCAGGTGGAGCTGGAAGACATGCTGGGCGTGCTCGGGGTTTTTCTCGTCTCCGCCGCGCCCGACAACGGCGACAAGCCCGCCGCGCCCACCGGCGGCGTCGCGCCCGACACGGTCGCCGCGTGGTCGCGCTTCAGCGGCCAGCTCGCGCTCGACGTCAAGTCCGTCACGCGCGGGCAGGACTGGGCCATGACCGGGCTCACCGGGGCCGTGGCGATCGAGCCGGCGCGCCTGGCGCTGGAAAAACTGGCGGCCTCGTTCAGCGCGACCAGCCGCCTGGGGGCGAAGATGGAGCTGCGGTTCACCGGCGGGGCCATGCCGTACCGGCTGACGGGCGAGTACTCGCTCAACGATTTTGACGCCGGCCGGCTCTTCAAGGCGCTCGAGCCGGGCAAGCCCCCGACGGTGGAGGGACTCTTCACCGTGACGGCCAAGCTCGCCGGCAACGGCGAGACGCCCGCCCGCGCCCTCGAGCGCGTGCAGGGCGACCTGCAGTTCACGAGCCGGCAGGGCATCTTCCGCGGCCTCCAGCGCACCAGCAACAAGCTCTCCCGGACCTCCAAGGCAGTGGAACTCGGCGCCTCGGTGCTCGGCTCGATCTTCGGCTCGGAGAAGATCACCAAGACCGCGGAGAAGGTGGCGGGGCAGGCTTACTTTGTGGACCAGCTCGCGCAGAGCCTCGCGGAATTCAACTACGACCTGCTCAGCGTGCACCTGACGCGCGGCGAGCTGCTCGACATGAGCCTCGAGGACATCAGCCTCGTCTCGCCCGAGATCCGGCTCACCGGCCGGGGTGACGTGAGCTATGTGGCCGGCAAGTCCCTGCTGGAGCAACCGCTCAACGCCTCGCTCAGTTTCGCGGCCCGCGGCAAGACCGAGCAGCTCCTCGACAAACTCAACGCGCTCGATGGCAACAAGGACGAACTCGGGTATGCGCGTACCAAGGCGCCGGTCACCCTCGCCGGCACGCTGGCCAAGCCCGACCCGACGGCGTTCTTCACCCGCATCGCCACGGCCAAGCTCGCCGACTTCCTCGACAACGGGGACTGAAACCGGCAGAAGGAGCGGGTGCCACCCCGCAAACTGCTCGCCTGGCTGACCGGACTCCTCGCCGCCTTCGCCGCGAGTGCGACCGCCACGGCGGGGGAGCCGCCCGGGGCGCTGACGGCGGAGCAGCGCGATTTCCCGACGTGGCGCTTCGGGATGTTCATCCATTTCCATCTCGGCACCTTCGTGGATCTCGACTGGGCCGGGGGCTATGAGGATCCCGCCCGGTTCAAACCTGCGAAGCTCGACTGCACGCAATGGGCCGACGTCGCCAAGGCGGCGGGGATGACCTACCTGGTGCTGACGGTGAAGCACACCGAGGGCATTACGCTCTACGACAGCGTGGTGACGACCCATGACATCACCAAGTTCAGGAATTTCCGGGGTGGGCACGGGGACATCGTCCGCGAATTCGTGAACGCCTGCCGATCGCGCGGACTGAAGGTCGGACTGTATTATTGCTTCCCGGGCGATTTCGCGGACGCCAGGCATCACAACGCGCCGCCGCCCGGCCAGCCGGACCTGCACGGTCTGCCGCCGGAGGCGGCGGCGGACTACGCCGGCTTCATGAAAAAGCAGCTGGCCGAGCTGCTGACGAACTACGGGCCGGTCGACCTGCTCTGGATCGACCAGTACGACAACAAGTACACCGTGCGCCAGTGGCCGGAGATCAGGGCTTACCTCAAGTCGCTCCAGCCGCACTGCCTCGTGCTGGGCAACAATGCGCACTCGCTCGACGATTCGGACGTGGTGGGCATCGAGTTTCCGTGGCGGACGACCCTGCCGGCGACGGGCAACGCCCTGCCCGCCGAGGTCTGCGACACGATCCAGACCGATGCCCGGTGGTTTTGGCGCGAAGTGAAAAAGCCGGAGGATCTGCAGGCGGCGGAGACCCTGGTGGCGAGACTCAAGGCCTGCAACGAGCGTGGCGCCAATTACCTCCTCGATGTCCCGCCCGATCCCGACGGCCTGATCTCCGGGCCCCAACTGCAGCGCTTGCGCGAGATCGGTGCCCTGCTCGCCGCGGCGCGAAAATAAATCGAGACGCACGCGGCTGGCTGGCGACCTCAAGCCCCGCCCGCCGCCGGCGATGGGTATTCGCATCGTCGGCCGGACGGGCAGGGTGATCGCGGATTTCTACCCCTGGTACAGGGTGGTCCCATGAATCACACGATCCAGGCAGTACAAGATCAGGCCCGGGCTTTCCTCAGACGGGCGATGCCGGCCAGGGCGCCAAGGCCCATGCCCAGCAACCCGACGGTCGCTCCCGTGTCGGGCACGGACACATGCAGGAATCCCCGGATTTCACCACCGGGGAAGGTCGAGGTATGGATGTTCAGATAGGATTTCTCCGCCAACATCGCCGCCAGCAGCGCCGCAGAAGCCGAGGTGGTCGAACCGCCGTTGGCGGTAATGAAGGAGGCATTGAATGACGAGGCCACCGTCATATTGAAAATATGGTCGTAGCTTCCCGCGGTCGCGCCGGTGGGGAAGCCAGCAAAGGTCGGGGTTTGCGTGGCCACGCCCGCCGTTCCGGTGTTTGGCGCCGCCGTCGCTGCATGGATATGGGACGCCGTGGCCCCGGCAGTCAGGCCGGAGAAATTCACGACCACTCTCATGGTTTGCGCCACGTCGTCATAGAATACATTGGCGTCACCGATGGCCGGAGAAGCATTGGCCGGGGATTCGGCGGCGCCGGAAAGGGCGGTATCAAAATGATACATGGTGGCGTAGGCCGGACTGCAAAGCAGCAGCAGCAGAATTCCGGGAAGGAGACGGATGGATGGGTGTTTGTTCACGATTTTTTGGGGATTGAAGACTGACGAGAGGCTGAATGCCGCAGGCTTTGTACCGTCGGTCCGATTGAACCGTAACGCTTCTGTTACGTGACTCGCGCGTAGAATCTTGCGGAGCATTTTTTCGCCCGGCGCAAAACGGATGCGAAAAGCGGAAAAGGGAAAAATGGAAGATAACCCGACACTGCGCCGCGCTTTCGTCCATCATGTGTCACCTCCGGGCTTTGTTGCCGGGCGTGATTTTGGGCCGCGCCGGCGGTGACCGGGCCGGCTCATTTGCGCTCTTGAGGAATGGACGGTTCCGGCCACAGTCCGCGTCGATGAACAATCGCATCTTCGGCAAGACGGGCAGGGCGGTGGGGGAGGTCGGCCTCGGCACGTGGCAGATCGGCGGCAACTGGGGCGACGTCCCCGATGAAACCGGCCGGGCCGTCCTGCGCACGGCCTGCGAACTGGGGACGACCTTCTTCGACACGGCCGACGTCTACGGCGACGGCCGCAGCGAGACGCTCATCGGTAAATTTCTCAAAGAGACTGGCGCTCGTGACCGGCTCTTCATCGCCACCAAGCTCGGCCGCCGCGGCGACCCGGGCTGGCCGGGGAACTTCACCCGCGCGGTCGTGCGGCAGCACACGGAGGACTCGCTCCGCCGGCTCGGCCTCGACGCGCTCGACCTGACCCAGCTGCATTGCGTGCCGCCCGACGTGCTCATGCGCGGGGAATTGTTCGGGTGGCTCGACGAGTTGAAGCAGGAGGGCAAGATCAAGGCCTACGGCGCCAGTGTCGAGGCGATGCACGAGGCGCTCTGGTGCTGTGCGCAGCCCGGCTGTGCCTCGCTCCAGATCATCTTCAGTATTTTCCGGCAGAAACCTATTCACGCCCTGTTCGACCGGGCCCGGGCCAGCGGCGTGGCGCTCATCGTGCGACTGCCGCTCGCCAGTGGCCTGCTCGGGGGAAAGATGACTCAGGCGACGAAGTTCCCCGCCGAGGACCACCGCAATTTCAACCGCGATGGTGCGGCATTCAATGTCGGCGAGACCTTTGCCGGCCTACCTTTTGCCAAGGGCGTGGAACTGGCTGACGGGTTAAAACCG
Organism: Oleiharenicola sp.; assembly: GCA_025363455.1. Classification (GTDB taxonomy): domain Bacteria; phylum Verrucomicrobiota; class Verrucomicrobiia; order Opitutales; family Opitutaceae; genus Lacunisphaera. The sequence goes on from JANYDW010000037.1 coordinate 67,532, forward strand.
GCGGTGCCCGTCGGGCTGGCCATGTCCGAGTGGGCCCTGCGCTGGTGTCTCGATTTTGAGGCTGTCAGCGTAATCATTCCCGGAGCGAAGAATCCCGAGCAGACCCGCGCCAATATCCGGGCCGGGGCGTTGGCGCCGCTCGGCGCCACGCAACACGTGCAACTCGCGGCGTTCTACGAGCAGCAGGTCGCGGCGCACATCCGGGGACCGTACTGAGGAACAGTGACACCTTGACGACCTGGTTATCGTGCAGGAGGAGCAGGATAGCTTGGCGATTCGCTAGCTTACCGCGCGGGCGGCGGTCCGGTGCAGGGTATGCGAGGTAATGATAGTCGTCCGGTGGTGCACCTTGCCGTCCATCATATAGAAATCAAATTTGCCGCCGCGAAATACGACGTTGGGGACCACAATACCCGACCGGCGGAAGACGCAGCCGGCTTGGGTGACCAGCCCGGACGGGCGGTCGGCCCGGTTGGAGCTGAGGTGCACTCCGCCTCCTCCCAGCCATTCGAGTTCGTACCGGGTGTGCTTCGTGATCACTTCCAACCGGTCTCCGGCTTGCAACGTGGAGAGGTCGATCTCCTCCGGTCCGTGTCGCACCTGATTTTCCATGAACATCTCCCAGGTAGTGCCAAGGGGCGGAGGCATGGGCGGTCCGGAATTTTCCTTTGGGACAGGATTGTGCACTGGGATGATTCGGTGATGAAAGCCTGATGTCGAGATAGCCGGTTGTCTTCAGATGACCAGTACGAACTGATCAGGTTCCGTCCGGAAAGCAGCTCGCGCCAGAGTTGTGATTCATTCGCTACCTGACGATAAAGTTTTTATTCATCCTCGGCTCCTCAAGTTTACCTCGCGCGGGTCGGCGGACGAACGGTCTTGCCCGGGCCCGCCCGGGCCGCACAGTCGGGAGCGTCAACCCCGCATGAAACTACCCCGTGCTTCGCTGGCCGCACTGCTTCTGGCGCAGGCCCAAGAGACCTTCAACGACTGCGCGGCGAAGTTCATGCTGATTGCGCTGACGCAACAAGTGGCGCGTGCGGCGGGGGAGGATCCGAAGCCGATGGTATCGCTGATCGCGGCGCTGCTCATTCTGCCTTACGTGGTGTTCGGGCCGATCTGCGGATGGCTCGCCGACCGGTTTCCGAAACGTACGGTGATCAGCTGGGTGCTCGTATCCCAGATTGGGGTGATGGCTCTGCTGGTGTCGGCCTTGTGGCTGCGGTCCTACTGGGGGTCGATGATTTGTTTCTTTCTCCTGTCGGTGCAGACAGCGGTGCTTGCGCCGGCCAAGCGCGGCATTTTGTTCGAATACGTCGGCGAGGCGAAGCTGTCCCGGTTTGTCGGCTACATGGAGATGTTGAACATCACGGCGGTCCTGGTGGGATCGTTTGCGGGCGGTCAGTTGTTTGCCCATTGGCTGGGGGCGGGAAATGATATCTGGCAGGCCGGGCTCAAGGTGACCTGGGTCCTGACGGGGCTGGCGGTGGTCGCGTGGGCATTTTTCCAAGTGGCTCAGCCCACCAAGGCCCAGTCGGCTGAGCCTTTCCGCTGGGGCCTCTGGGTGCACCACTTCACGGACGTGATGCAGGTGTGGCGCGACCGGCCGCTCTGGCGTTCGGCAATGGGGATCTGTTTTTTCTATGCGGTGGGCGGCTACGTGTCCCTGCTCATTCCTCAGATCGCCTACGAAATGGAAGCGGGCGGAGTGCGGACCAGCGCGGTTTCCAGCCTGATGCTGCTGATGGTCGGGGTGGGCACCATGCTGGGCAATTTGCTGGCAGGCCTGCTTTCGCGGCGCGGGGTGGAACTGGGCCTGGCTCCGCTCGGCGGCCTAATGCTGCTCGGGACACTGGTGACAATGGGCTTCACGCCATTCGGTGGCCACGCCTTCACTGCGCTATTGATCCTGGCGGGATTCTCCACCGGCTTCTTCCTCGTGCCGCTTTATGCCTTCATCCAACAACGGGCCGGCAACGAGCGGCGCGGGCGCGTTCTAGCGGGCGTGAGCCTGCTCGACAGCTTGGCGGGCTTTGCCATCAGCGGACTCTACCTGGCCGTGGCGGGCGATACCAACCTGGCTTGGTCACCGCACACGCAGCTCTTCCTGCTGGCGGCGGCCACGTTTGGTATGCTGCTCTACGGGGTCTGGCACATCCCGCACCACACGGTCTGCACGGTGATGCGCCTGATCGGCCCGGTCTTTTACCGGGTGAAGTCGATCGGCTGGGAGAATATTCCGTCCAGCGGCGCCCTGATGATCTGCAACCATCTTTCCTACGTGGATGCCGTCGTCCTGCAGATCGCTTCGCCGCGGCCCATGCGGTTTATCGCGTTCGCCGGGTTCGTGAAGAACCCGGTCATGCGCTTCATTTTCCGGGCGGCGGGAGTGATCCCGGTCACGGCGAACAAACCGATGAAGGGGATCCGGCTGGCCGTGGAGGCCATCCAGAAAGGCGAACTTGTTTGCGTCTTCCCGGAGGGGGCGATCTCCCGCACGGGCCAGCTCATGATCCTCAAGCGCGGCTTCGGCCTGATCGCCGAGTCGGCCAAGGCTCCGGTCGTGCCGGCGGTGATCGATGGACTGTGGGGCTCGATTTACTCCTTTGCCGGCAACAAATACCTCTGGAAATCGCCCCGGTTGATGCCGACCCCGGTCTGCGTGGTTTTCGGCCGGCCCATCCCGCCGGCCGGGGTGAACCTCGATTCCGCCCGCCAGGCGCTGTTGGACCTCGGCGAGCAGGCGTTCCAGGAACGCCCTGCGCTGAAGCGGCATCTCGGACGGGAGGCGGTACGGGCCTTGGCGAAACATCCCCGCCGCATCGCCGTGGTGGACCGCACGGCGGCGCGGCAGGAGATGAGCGCCGGGCAGTTACTGGCAGTGGCTGCCGCTCTTTCGCGCCGGTTGCGCACCAATGTTCCCGGGCGCCGCGTGGGCATCGTACTGCCGCCGGGCGCCGGAGCCAACATTGCCAATCTCGCTGTCGCCTGCGCGGGCAAGGTGCCGGTCAACCTGAATTTCACCGCGGGTCGCGCGGCGATCGAGTCGTCGCTCCGGTTGGGCGAGATCGACACCATCATCACGGCCGACGCGATGAAGTCGAAACTCCCGAATTTTCCCTTCCCGTCGGGGACGCTCGACCTGAAGTCGGAGATCGAGGCTGCCGGGGGTAAGCGAGCCATTCTACCCTGGCTGATCGCGGCCTATGTGCTGCCCAATCAGTGGGTGGCCACGCTGCTCGGCCTGCCCCGCCGGGGCGACCACGACGAAGCGGCGCTGCTGTTCACCAGCGGCAGCTCGGGTGAACCCAAGGGCGTCATCCTCACCCATCGCAACATCCTGGCTAACTGCGCGCAGATCTCGTCGCTCTCCATCCTGCCCGCGACCGCGACGATGCTCGGGTGCCTGCCGATCTTCCACTCGTTTGGTTTCACGGTCACGCTGTGGTATCCGATCCTGCGCGGCTGCAAGGTGGTCACTGTACCCAGCCCGCTCGACACGAGGAAGATCGTCGAGGCCATCCAGCAGGAAAAGGCGACCGTGATGGTGGGCGCCCCGACTTTCATCCGGCCCTTCCTCAAGAAGGCGACCAAGGAGGAACTCAAGACGCTCAACCTTGTTGTCACCGGCGCGGAGAAACTGCCGATGGACCTCTACGACGCGTTTCTGCAGCAGTTCGGCATCGAGATCCTCCAGGGCTATGGGCTTACCGAAACCACCCCCGCCGCCTGCATCAACCAATATCACCCGCCGATCACGACGAAAACCGCCGAACACCAGGAGGGCAAGCGCACCGGCGCCGTGGGCCGCCTGCTGCCGGGCTCGACCGCTTGCATCGTGGATCCCGAAACCGGGGCGATACTGCCGATGACCGCGACCGGTATGCTTTGGCTGAAGGGCCCTCACGTCTTCCCCGGCTACCTTAAGGACGACGAGAAAACCGCGGCGGCGCTTAAGGACCGGTGGTTCATCACCGGCGACCTTGGCCGGTTTGACGAAGACGGCTTCCTCTTCATCGAGGGTCGACTCTCCCGTTTTTCCAAAATCGGCGGTGAAATGGTGCCGCATGGCACGGTTGAGCACCGCATCATCTCGGCCTTCGGCTGGGAGGAAAGTGACGGCCCGGTGGCCGTGGTCACGGGCATTCCCGATCCGTCGAAGGGGGAAGCGCTGGTGCTGCTGACCACCCGCGATGTGGCCGCCGCCGACATCCGGACCAAGCTGCTCGATGCGGGGTTTCCCAACCTGTGGGTGCCCAAGATCATCGTCAAGGTGGCGGCGATCCCGATCCTGGGCTCCGGCAAGACCGACCTCAAGGCCTGCCGCGCCTTGGCGCAGGAGCACGCCGCGGCGCTGGCGGAGTGAGGCTCGTCCTTTCGGGTCCGTGGTTTTTGGCGCGGTAGCGCCGGTAGGGACGGACCGCTGGGCCGTCCGTGACTATCCCGGCGGCGGCGCCCTCCCTGTCCAATCACGTTTGGTTGCCTCAAACTGGCGCGGTACTGGCCGCCTGTTCGTGCTTCTCGCGGGCCAGCCACAGCAACAGGAAGGCCACGCCGCACAGCGCGGCACACACCAAAAACACCGGGCGATAACCGAGCACCTGGGACAACGTGCCGAAGAAGAGGTAGCCCACGGTCGAGCCGATGCGGTTGGCCGTGGTGTAGAGATTGGTGGCGGTGCCCGGCTGGTCGGGAATATAACTTTGGAAGAAGGTGATCGCGATGCCGGAGATCACGGCGATCATCGCGGCGCTGAGGATCTGCAACGGATAGATATGCCAGGGCTCGCGTACGAAGAACAGCAGGAGGTAATAGGCGATGGCGATGATGACGCCGATGCGGATCAGCCGGCCGGGGTGTCCGCGCGAGGCGAGGAGCCCGAAGTAGAACATGAAGGGCAGCTCGAAGATCGGGGCCACGCTGTAGGCGATGCCGATCTGCCGTTCATGGCCGCCCAAGGTGCGCAGGATCATCAGGGGCAGGTTCGACATGCCCATGGTGATGCAGACAAACGTGAGGGCGATGGCCAGGAAGTAGCAGAGCAGGTCCGGTCGGCGCAGGACCTGCCCGAGTGGCGTGCGCGTGGCAGCATTGCTCGCGGGCGGCGGCCGCGCCGGGATGAACAGCCATACAAAAACCAACAGCACGGCAAAGAGCGAGCCGCAGACGAGAAAAATGCCCCGGTAGGACGCTTGCACCATGACCCAGGCTGAGATGGCCGGCCCGATCGTCCAGGCCAGCGAGAAGAGCAGCCGGAATATGTTCATGTAGAGCGGCGCCTCGGAGTCGGGGATGCCGTCACGGCCGACTTCCTCCCGCGCCGCGGCAAACAACTGGGCAAACGAGATGGACGATACGCCCAGGGCGAGCGAGCCGATGACCGTCAGCCACACCACATCACGCACGAAGGCATAGCTGGCGTAGCCCGCCGCACCGCACGCGCAACTGGCCAACAAGATGGAACGCCGCGTGAAACGGGTGTCAGACCAGCGGGCCAGCGCCGTGCTGATGACGATGCCGCACACCGTGGTGATCGTCATGAACATGCCAAACACCCAGTTGGACATGCCGACCTCGATGGTGCCGAACATCGAGTAGAACGGCGCCACGAACGAGTAGGCCATGCCAAGGATCAGGTTGCACACCAGCAGCACAACGAACTCGCGCTTGGCGAGCAGACGGCGGCAGGGAATGAGGAGCGCGTTCATGGCTGGGAATGCCTGGTTTAAAGGGTAGGGCGCGACCGCTGGGCGCGCCGCGGATTAATTACGGCGGGCCCAGCGGTCCCGCCCTACCCGGCGGGTACGCTGGTCAGATCACCACGGTCTTCAAGCTGGCGGTTGACCAAGCCGGCTGCCCGGTTTCTCGCGCCAGTTCGTTGAAGGCGTCGACCTCGGCCGCGCTGAAGAGCAGGCCGCCGGCCTTGGCGGTATGGGCCGCCCAGGTGGCCTCGAGCTGTCCGGGCAGCATGCACTTCTCATTGCCGTGTCCGAGCACATCGGCGATGACGGCCTTCACGTTCTGTTGCTGGTTACGACCCTTGGCAAAGGCGCCACCGTTGATGGCCTCGGGATGGATGACTTGGAAGAAGAACACACAGGTGCCTTTGTCGCCCTCGGCCTGGGCCCAGCGGTTGCGGAGGGTGGGCAGCGAGCCGCCAACGAAGCCGCCGACGATTTCGTTGATGAGCGAGAGGCCATAACCTTTGTGCGCGCCGAAAGGCAGGAGCGAGGTGGCGAGGTTTGGGTCAGTGGTCGGATTGCCGTCCTTGTCCACGGCGGCGAGCGGGGGCAATGGCTTGCCCTCGCGCTTGAGCTGCTGCACGCGACCCATGGCGACCACGGAGGTGGCCCAGTCGATGACGATCGGGTAGCCGACGGCGTCGGTGGTGGGGAAACCCCAGGAGTGCGGGTTGGTGCCGAGGGTGGGGAACTTGCCGCCGAAAGGTACCACCTCGGCCAGCGCCGCGGTGCAGTTGGTGTAGGCGATGTAGCCCCGCTTGGCGGCGTCCATCACGTAACCGCCGCCCCAGAGATAATGGAAGGCGTTGTCCACCGAGACGGTGCCGACGCCGTATTGGTCGGCGAGACGGATGGCCTCGTTCATGGCCCGGTAGGCCGTGGACTGGCCGAGCTTCCTGTTGGCGTTCCAGATCTTGGCGGCGGCGAAGCGCGAGGGCTTTTCCTCGATCTTGGCCTGGGGCACGCAGCCCTTGGAGCCGGAGCCGAACAGATGGTCGAGGTGGAGGGCCTTGATGCCGTTGTGCGTACGGATGCCGTGGCGTGTGGCCTCGGCGCAGACGAGGGCGCCCTCACGGGATTCGTCGGCGTCAAAGCCGCGGTGCTGGTAGGCGGCCTGGACGAGTGCGTTGTGCTGCGACTCAGGGACGATGTGGAAGGTTTCCATGGGAAGGACTGAAGGGCTGAATGACTGAATAGCTGAAAAGATTGAAGCGGCTCAAGGACTGGAGGGCGAAAGGCGTTCAGCCCTTCAGCTTTTCAGTCCTTCAGCTTTTCGCACCGGCACCTCGGGGTTGATCTGGGCGAGGGGTTTCTCGCCGTGCATGGCGAGGATGAGGTTCTTCACCGCGGCGGTGGCCTGGCGGACGACGCTCTCGTAGGTGCGCGAGCCGACGTGTGGAGTGCAGACGACGTTCGGCAGCTTAAGCAACGGGTGGTCGGCGCGGGGCGGTTCTTCGTCGAGCACGTCGGTGCCGTAGCCGCCGACCTGGCCGGATTTCAGCGCCTCAATCATGTCAGCCGTGTGGACGATCTCGCCGCGGGCGCAGTTAAGGATGAGCACGCCCTTCTTCATCTTCGGAAAGGATTTCGCGCTGATCATGTCGCGCGTCTCAGGGGTGAGATTGGTGTGGAGCGACAGGTAGTCGGCGGCGGCATAGACCTCGTCGAGGGTGGCGGCCCGCTTCACGTTGTTTGCGGCGGCAAACTTTTCATCCCAATAGACGTCGAAACCGATCACGTTCATGCCGAAGGCCCGGGCGCGGATCGCGACCTCCTTGCCGATGCGGCCGAGGCCGACGATGCCGATGGTCTTCTCGAGGAGTTCGTGGCCGGTCTTGCGCTTCCAGCCGCCGCTGCGGGTGGAATCAGTGTGGTAGAACAGGTTCTTCTCGAGCGCGAGGAGCAGCAGAAAAGTGTGTTCGGCCACGGTGGTGTGGTTGACGCCCGGCGTGAAGAGCAGTGGCAGGCCGAACTCGGTGCAGGACTTGACGTCGATCTTGTCCACGCCGATGCCGTATTTGCTGATGACCTTAAGACGAGGGATCGCCTTTTCGAGGACCTTGCGGGTGATGAGATCGTCGCCGCAGATGTAGCCGTCAATGTCGCCGACGAGGGCCAGGGTGTCGGCCTCATTGAGCGGACCGCGGGCTCGGATGATTTCCCAGCCGGTGTCAGCCAGTAGCTGGTGGTGGCCGCCGGGAGTGTCTTGAAACGAGGTGGTCGTGAGGAGGATGCGCGTCATGGGAAGGTCGATCTGAACAGAGGGCAGCAGTGCACACAAAGCGAAACTTGCCGGGACGCTGTCCTACGGGGTTGCCCTGAGACCGAAGACTTCGTTGAGTCTTGTTTCGCTAATGAAAACTCCCGCGCAAGTCACTGCCTCCCTGAAACGTCGGCTGGGCGTTTGCGTCGACACGACCGAAAAAGGCCGTTGGGCCGCGTCATTTGACAGCAGCAAAATTTCTTTCCTGCCGGATGCGGTCATCACCCCGCGGCGGGAAGCCGACATCGGCGTGGTGCTGGAGCTGGCGAACAAACACCGCGTGCCGGTGACGGTGCGTGGTCGCGGCACGACCCTCATGGGCTCGGCGGCGCCGGTACGCGGCGGCTGGGTCATCGACATGTTGCGCCTGAACAAGGTAACGATCGACGCCGATGCCGGCATGGCGCACGTCGGGGCCGGGGCGACCACTGCGACCGTCCACCGTGCCGCCGAGGCGCAGGGTTGGTTCTATCCGCCCGATCCCTCGTCCAAGGAGTATTGCACGATCGGCGGCAACGTCGCCTGCAACGCCGGTGGCATGCACGGCGGCAAATACGGCGTGACGCGGGACTTCGTCATCGCCCTCCGCGGGTTCCTGCCGACGGGCGAGCTGGTGCAGTGGGGCACGGCGACCAAGAAATTCGCCGCGGGTTTCAACCTGCGCGATCTGTGGATTGGGAGCGAGGGCATGCTCGGCATCGTGACTGGCGCCGTGCTCAAGCTCGTGCCGTTGCCCGCCGCGCGTTGGACGCTGCTGACGTCGTTCACGGATGAGACAGCCGCGCTCAAGGCGGTCCGGGCGCTCTTCCGCGCCCGGGTGCAGCCGGCGATTTGCGAGTTCCTTGACCGCGAGAGCGTGCTCTGCGCCCAGCGCGCCACGGGGAAGACGGTGTTCCCGGGTCAGGCCGGCCGGCCGGTAATTCTGCTCGAGCTGGCGGGTTCGCTAGCCGAGGTGGATGACCTGAAAATGGAGGTGTTGGCGTGGGCGCAAACAAGTGCGCTGGCGTACAAGGAGGCGCGCAGCCGCGCCGAGGTGGAGGAACTGTGGGCCGTCCGCCGCAAGTGCTCCGGGGCGATGTTCGAACTCGGCGACGCCAAGCTCAACGAGGACATCGTCGTGCCGATGCGCAACTATGAGAAGTTCGCCCGCTACATCACGAAACTGAAAAAGAAGTCCGGACTACCCATTCCGACCTTCGGCCATCTCGCCGACGGCAACCTGCACGTGAACATCATGTATCACCGCGCCGATGCGGCCGAGACCCGCGCCGCCGAGGCCGCGGTCCAGGACCTGATGGAGACGGTCGTCAGCTTCGGCGGCGCCATCTCAGGTGAGCACGGCATCGGCTTGGCCAAGACGCCCTTCCTGCGCCTCCAGCACAACCCGGCCCAAATCCGCGCCATGCAAGCGGTGAAGAAGGCCCTCGATCCCCGCGGCATTTTGAATCCCGGCAAGATGTTCCAGGAGGTCCGCATCTGGAAATATCCCAAGCTGCAGCTCAAGCTGCCGTGGGATCATAAGTGACGCATCGCTTGACGATGCGTCATCCTGAGGACCAAAGGGACGAAGGATCCACGGGCGGCGGAGGAAGCGCAGCAACGCGAGACGAAGGATCCAGAACTGACCGGTATCAGCATGGGTTGTTCGAGTCGGGTCGGGCCATGACAATAATTAAACCGATCGAGGGTGGAACCCGGCCTCTGGACGGGTTCGTTTGGTCCTAGTCTCCAACTTGGCATTTGCGCGGACATCGCCTCCTGCCTTAGCACTCATGGCATGCGCCGCGGTTTCCCGCATTTATGGCCGGTCCTGCTTGCCTTGCTGTCGTTGCCGGCTTGGGGCCGGGCGACCGATGATTTTTTCGACCGGGCTTTGGAGAGGCAAAAGGCCGGGGACCTGGCTGGAGCAATCGTGGACTACACGCAGGCGCTCGCACTCGATCCGAAAAACGCCCAGGCCTACAACAACCGCGGCGAGGCGCGACGGCACCGGGGAGATGTGGCTGGCGCGATCGCGGACTTCACGCGGGCGCTAGAGCTCGACCCGAAACACGCCAACACTTATTACAACCGGGGCATTGCCCGGAAGCAGCAGGGGGACCTGGAGGGCGCGATTGCCGATTACACGTGGGCGCTCAAGCTCAATCCGAAATTTACCCCGGCCTACAACAATCGCGGTTTTGCACGAAAACAGCTGGGTGACCTGGCCGGGGCAATTGCGGATTATACGCAGGTGATCAAAATTGATCCGAAGCATGCCATCGCCTGCAACAACCGGGGCATTGCCCGGTACTTGAACCGCAATTGGGCCGAGGCGCTGGTGGACTTCCGGCGCCGAGCCGAACTTGCGCCTGAGGAGGCCGACACTCCGCAGTTGTATGTCTGGATTCTACAGGTGCGGCTGGGAGACAGTACGAGCGCGGATCGAGAATTAGCTGCCTATTTGCTCAGCCGGGCCGGCCCGACCAATATCGCTTGGGCCAGAAGGGTGGGTGCGTTTCTCCTCAATCATGTGAGTGAGGCAGCGTTGCTCCAGGCAGCGGCGTCCACCGACCATGAGTTGGAGCGCGGTCAACTGTGCTCGGGGTGGTTCTTTAGCGGCATGAAGCTGCTCCTGGTTGGCGAACGTCTGGCGGCGGCGGAGCATTTTCAGAAATGTCTCGCAACCGAGAGGAAAAATGACCCGGAATACGAGTTCGCCGCGGCTGAATTGAAGGCGCTGCAATGACACTGGTCCGGTTTGGTCGAAAGGTAGGAGCCTGCTTGCAGGCGATTCGGAGCGCCCGCCACCAGACCATCTGCTGAATCGCCTGCAAGCAGGCTCCTACAAAATCGGAATGGGAACGCGGGCTGGTACGTTTGATCAAATGCCCCGGGGATATTTACGGCGCCTCATTGAACTGCTTGATGAGCATTTCGGCCACCTGGTCGCAGGCCTTCGCTGCTACCTCGCCGCCGCGGTTGCAGGCAAGCAACACGGCGAAATCGCGTTCCGGTGCCAGCCAGGTCACACAAAACCACATGGTATTGCTGCCGGCGTGATTGAGGGCGAGTCCGGTCGCGTGGGGTGAGGAACCCTTGGCCCACTCGCGTCGGGTGACCAGCCAACCCCCGGCATATTGCTCGCCGGGGCCGGGTGCGGGCTGATGGAGGCGGGCAAAGGATTCTGCCTTGAGCAGCCGGGTTTCGCGATGCGGATTGGACGGATCGCCGCGCAGGTGGAGAGCGACGAACTTCGCCCAATCGCCCACGGACAAGTGGACGGTGCCCGCCGGGCCGATGGCGGGCGGGTTGTCAGCCTTGGGCCCGACTGTGACGGGTTGGCCTTTGGCGTCATGGCCCAGTGGTTGGTCGCGGAGCCCGGGCCGGCCCGGGGCGCCAAAACCTGCGGTGGTAATGCCAAGCGGCTGGAATACTTTTTCGGTGAGCAGTTCCTCCCAGGACCGGCCGGTGATGACTTCCGCCATTGCGCCGGCCATGGCGTAGCCGGCGTTGGAATAGAGATAGGTTGTGCCGGCCGGCACCACGGGAGGATGTTTCAGCACCCCGCGGACAAGTTGCAGGCGCTGTTGGGCGGGCGTGCCTTTGCGCTCCCAGAGTCTTCCCCAGAGACCGTCGGCATCCAGGTTAGCGGGCGCGCCGGCGCGATGGGTCAACAATTGCTCAAGTGTGACGTCCTTCCACGCCGGATCGATGTTGTCCACCCAGCCGGTGAAAATATCCCCGATCGTCGCTTCCCATTTCAGTTTCCCTTCCTCGATCAGGACGGCGAGGAGGGTTGCGGTCATCGCCTTCGTGTCCGAGCCCAGGTGGAAGCGGTCATCGATCATCACCTTTTGCGTCGAACCTGCCGAGCGAGAACCTGCGGCGCCTTGGGCCACAATCTGGTCGCCATGCAGGACCACCGCGACCATGCCGGGCACACCCGCACTAGCGCAGATCGGATCGAGCAGCGCAAGGAGGTCATCCGGATTTTTGGCGCGGGCAGTGGCGTTCATCATGAGGCAGGAGATGGCCAGCAAAAGGCCTCGGGTGAGTCGATGCGGGGTGGCCATGCGAGTTCATTATTCGTCCGATACCATGGGGGCGAGGGCATTTGGACGAACGGTCTGGATACCGCAGGTCGACCAGCCATTCCGGATCAAACCCCCCGGGCGAGGAATTCGAATTCTTCGCCCAGGGCTATGCCTGCGCCGAAGGGACCGGTGCCAATCGCACCCAGGCCCACTTGGGCAAACCTCCGAGAATCGGCCAGGTTGCCATTGTGGCGGTGGATCCGGGCTCCAGCCAACGCTGTCCCCGCCAGGGAGAGATAGCTTGTCAGTCGATAGCCCGGATTCGCGGGAGCTAAAAGCATCTGCTCCAATTCATCCAGGATTGCGGCCGGATGGTTGAACCGCTGAAAATGCCGCTCCCCTTTGTCCAACACGCTCGCGACCAGTGAGCGGGCATTCGCTTCGGAAGTGCGAGGGTCGCTTCCGTAAGTCCACCAGCCATCGGAGTGAATCGGTGAACCAATCCTCGTGCGGAATGCGCAATTGATCTCCCGGATTTTCCGTGGTTCTAGCACTACTCCCAAGGTATCCGGAAGAAAACCGAGGTGAATGCCCAGGTTCACAATGCAACTGCCGCCCCATGGGTTACCCTGGATGTTGATCGCGTGAATCACATCGCCCGTCACACGGTTAAAATTCTGTCCGGAGCCCTTGAATTCGATAATACGTAGCTGGGGAGCCAGGTCGGCTTTTAGCACCGCATAAAAACGCTCTTGCTCGGGGGACATTTCGGGTCGGATTGACGACGAGTGTGCTTGAAATGGAGGGTGGGGAATTGGCCAGCCCAAAAGCGACCTTGGGGGCAACTTTTCAGAGGGTAAATAGTCCTTTTTTCCATTGCGCCGTCCTACGGCCCTCCCTCAATTCTTCGCTTTAAGCCCATAATGCATCTCAAGGCGCTCAAGCTCCACGGTTTCAAAAGTTTCGCGGACAACACCACCCTTTCGTTCGAACCCGGTGTGACGGCCATCGTCGGGCCCAACGGCTGCGGCAAGAGCAACATCGCCGACGCCATCCGCTGGGTGTTGGGTGAACAAAGCGCGAAGGCCCTCCGCGGCGGCAAGATGCAGGACGTGATTTTCGAGGGCGCCGACACCCGCAAGCCCGCCCAATTTTCCGAGGTGGCGCTGCTGTTGACCGAGTGCGAGAAGCAGCTCGGCAGCGATTTCCACGAGATCGAGATCATGCGCCGGGTGGCCCGCGACGGCCAGGGCGAGTATTACTTCAACGGCCAGCCCTGCCGCTTGAAGGACATCCACAAGCTTTTCATGGACACCGGCGTCGGCCGGACCAGCTACTCGATCATGGCGCAGGGCCAGATCGACCAGATCCTGTCGTCGAAGCCCGAGGAGCGCCGCGTGGTGTTCGAGGAGGCCGCTGGCATCACGAAATACAAGAGCCAGCGCCGCGAGGCGATGAACAAGCTCTCGCTGACCGAGCAGAATCTGGCGCGCGTGTCCGATGTCATTGCCGAGGTGGCCCGCCAGATTGGCTCACTCAAGCGGCAGGCCGCGAAGGCCATGCGGTTCAAGCGCCTCAGTTTCCGGCTCCGCCAGCTGGCGCTCGCCCAGGGCAATTACCAGTGGCGCGGGCTCAGCACTGGGCTCGCTGAACTGGAGGGCCGCGTGAACGGTCTGCGGGGCGAGGCCGAGACGCGCCGGGCCACGCTCGAGGAGAAGTCCCGGGGCCTCGACACCTTCAAGGCCGATCGTGGTTCGCTCAACCAGCGCGTGCAGGACGCCCAGCAGGCGGTCTTTGACCTGCGCTCGCAAAAGGAAGCGGCCGAGAACCAGTCCGGCCTGGCCCAGGTTAAGCGCACCGGGCTGATCGAGCGACTGGACGCCGGCAAGGATGCATTGTCCGAGCTTGAGATGCAGCTCAAGGAGCTCGCCTCGCAGGTGGACACCGGTTCGCAGGACAAGCAGATGCAGTTGAGCCTGCTTGGCAGCTCCGACGCCGTCTTCCAGGACCGCAACCGCGAACTGGCCGTCATCGAGGGCGAGCTGACGCGCGCCGAGCAGCAGTTGAGCCAGGAGAAATTCCACCTGCTGCAGATCGAGAGCACGGTCGCGCGATTACGCACCGAGAGTTCTGGCCTCGAGGTCGATGCCCGCACCAGCCAGCACAAGTTCGACACGCTTTCGCAGGATCTGGCCCAACTGCGCACGGCCGTGGAGAGCGCCGCCGCAGCCCTCGCCGATGCCAGCCAGAAGGTGCTGGAGGCGCGCGCCGCCCAAAGTCGGGCCACCAATGACGCGCAGGCTGCGCAGGCCGCCCTGCAGGAGGCCACGCAGAAATTCCGCGAGGCCCAGCGCAAGCTCCAGGAGATCGACCGCAACCTCGCCCAGAAGACCGCCCGGTTGAAACTGCTGCAGCAGCTGCAGGAAAAATGGGAAGGGTTCGGCGAGGGCGCAAAGGCCCTGCTGCAGGGCCGGTTCTCCAGCCTGTTTGGCGACCAGAAGTTCACCCCGATCACCCAGGGGCTGGAAGTCCGCGCTGAGTACGCCAAGGCGCTGGAGGCTTTGCTTGGCGCCTCGGTGGAGGCGATCTCGGTGGCAGACCTTGGTACCGCGCAGAAAATTCTGAGCCAGCTCGAGACTGATAAGATTGGCAGCATTTGCTTGCAGGTTACGGGGGCCGGAGGCGGGATGCCGGAGGCGGGAGGCAGCCTTCCGGCCGGCTTGAGGCCGGCCCTGGATGCCGTGGCCAACCTTGATAATAGCCATCCAGCGCGTTCCATCCTCTCCACGTGCTTTATTGCCGACGACCTCGGTGCGTTCCTTGATTTCTGGCAGGCGAATCCGGCGTTCAGTTTCCTCATGGTGGCGACGCCCAAAGGCGACCTCATCGATCGCCGCGGCCTGATCTTCGGTGGCCATCACAAAAAGCCGGCCAACAGCATCGTCCAGCGCGAGGTCGACCTGCGGGAGACGGGCAAGGCTGTCGTCACGGAGCAGAAGGCCCACGACGAACAGCGGGCCCTCATCGACCAGCTTAACGCGGTACTCAACGAGGCTGAACAGACCTTGGAGCTGCGGCGCAAGGACGTCCTGACTTCCTCGCAGCAGGCCGCGGCTCTGCACACCGAAGAGAAAAACGCCCAGCGTTCGCTTGATGACGCCCGAACCCGGCTGCAGCGGATGGAGAATGAATTGGCCAATCTCAAGCGCGACCACGACGAAGCGCTTGCTCGCCTGACCAAGGCCCAAGCCCAACTAGCCGAGGCCCATGCCGGGCTGGAAGGCCAAAAGCAAAAAATCGCGGGCGTTGAGCTGGGCATCACGGATCGGCGCACCAACCGCGAGCAGAAGAAGGAATCGCTGGCCCAAGCCAGGCTCGAGCTCGCGGACCGCCGGCAGAAGGTCGAAGTCCTCGACCGCGGCCTGACCGAGATGGAACGCCGCCGCGTCCAGCTCGCCGATTTGCACGACCAGCGGACCATCGAGATCGAGACGTGGACCGAGCAGATTACCCAGCTGGAGCGTGACAGCGAGGAGCAGAAGCGCCGGGCGGGCGAAATTACGACCACTCTGGCCGTGGCGCAGGAAAACGTGGACAAAACCCGCATTGAACTGTCGAACGTGGAGCAGGAGATCGCCCGCGTGGAGTCGGGCCTCAGCTCCATCCGCACCGAGGCCGAGTCGGCCATGTCCGAGCTTTCCAAGAACGAGGTGAAGGTCGCCGAGACCCGCGCTCGCGTACAGTTCCTCACGGAGGAGATCACCCACGAATTTTCGGTGGATGTCTCAACCCTCGATTGGCGTCAGCTGCTCTGGCACGCCGACGACGAGCCGGAGGGGTTGAAGGATCTGGATTTGGATGAGGAGGAAGGCGAGGCAACGCCCAACGTCCAACTTTCAACGTCCAACGCTCAACCAACGGAGACGTCGGCCTCCTCAGAGTCCAAGTCTCGCCGGCGGAAAAAGAAAGAGAACAAAGGCGAGGCCACGGAACAGGATTTGACTGCGCTCGACTCGACTAGCTGGGACGAGATCAAGGCCGAGGTGGACGCCCTGCGTCAGCGCATCAACACGATGGGCGCGGTCAATCTCGTGGCCATCGAGGAATACTCGGAGCTGAAGCAGCGTTACGAATTCCTCAAGACGCAGAACGACGACCTCGCCAGCGCGAAGGCGCAGCTGTTGAAGGCCATCGACGACATCAACCAGACCTCGCTGGAGCAGTTCCAGGTCACGTTCGACCAGATCCGCAAGAATTTCGCCTATACCTTCCAGATCCTGTTTGGCGGCGGTCGCGCCGAAATCGAGCTCGTGACCGCCGAGGACCCGCTGGAGAGCGGCATCGAGATTGTCGCCCAGCCTCCCGGCACCAAGCTCAAGGGCATCACCCTCCTCTCGGGCGGGCAGAAGACGCTCACCGCAGTGGCTTTGCTGTTCGCGCTCTACATGGTGAAACCGTCGCCGTTCTGCTTGCTGGACGAACTGGACGCGCCACTCGACGAGTCGAACATCCACCGGTTCACCAACCTGCTCAAGCAGTTCGTGAAGGAGTCACAGTTCATCATCATCACGCACAACAAGAGCACGATTGCCGCGGCTGACGCCATCTACGGGGTGACGATGCAGGAACGCGGCGTATCGAAGACGGTCTCGATGAAGTTCGACCAGCACAAGGGCGAGCCCGAGGTGCTGTCGACGACCATCGCCGATTCCGTGCGCTCCGCGGCGCCGTCCGCGCCGGTGGGCTGAGGACTGTAGGACAGGATTTCTGATCCCGCCACAGGTGGTTGCCGATCTCCACATCGGCGCCATGGCGCCGGTGGAGGATGCAGCAGTACCGGCATCGTCACCTTCATTGAGTTGAGGGCTGAGACGGCCGACCGCATACTCTTTCAGGACTCAGGTTTCAAGTTTCAGGATTCGAGATTCAGCCTCTCGCCGCTTTCGTCTCTCGGTGGCGGTGGCCACGCAAGGTAGGTTGCCGGATGCCTTGGCTGGTGCAAAAGCGGGCTTCCATGTCCAAGTCTACCCGATGGTGGGGCGGCGCGGGCGGCGCTATCTTCCCGCGCTCGAATGCAACAACGGCGGCGTGTTCCGGCCCCGGTGGACCGCGTACCCTCCGCCCATCTCAAGATCACAAAACAACGCGCCAAAACCAATTCATCATGAATCCAAACGAAACGTTCACTGCCGAGCAGTCTGACTCCACCCCCGCGTCAAATCCCGGTGCCAATAACCCGCCCGAGGGCCGAATGGGAACGACAACTGAAAAGATCCGCCGTACTGCCGGCCAGGCGGCCGACCGGGCCAAGCAAAAAGTCGCGCAGGTCGCCGACGAGCAGAAAGACGCCGCCGCCGACAAGATCGGCGGGTACGGCTCCCGGCTTCGCGATACCGCCCGCTCGGCCGAAGCCGAGGATCCGAACATCGCTCATTTTGCGAACGAGGCCGCAGACCGCCTGGAGTCGGTGGCGAATTACGTGAGGGACGCCGATATCACCCGGCTCAAGGAAGACGCGGTCGTTGCCGCCCGACGCCATCCCGCGCTGTTCATGGGCGGCATGCTCGTCGCGGGCCTGGTTATCGGCAACCTCGTCAAAGCGTCGGTTCAGAGCCTGAATGAAAACGAGACTGACGACGGTGAGGATATCCAAGACCACTATCCGGACGGACACGACTTCCCGGAGCAAAGCGACGGGCAGACGAATTACGCCGCCGAAAGTGTCCGCGGGACGGGTGGCCCCGAATTTCCCGTCGCCTCAGCAGCCTTTGGCTCCGCTGCGCCATGAACCGGGACATTTCACCCAGCACCATCGGCACGCTGTTGTCGGAGCTACGCGACGAAGGTACGACCTTGCTCCGGCAAGAGACGGCCCTCGCCAAAGCCGAACTCGGCGAGAAACTTTCGCTGGTCGGCAAATCCGTGGCGGCGATGGCCGTCGGTGGCGTGGTGGTGGGCGCGGGTCTGATCATCTTGCTGATCGGCGTCGGCTACCTCGCGCGCCACGCCCTCGTTGCCGCGGGCCTGGACGACAATATCGCCCAATGGCTCGGCTTCCTCCTGGTTGGCGCGGTGGTCGCCGTGGTCGGCTGGGTGCTCCTCGCCAAGGCGAAGAAAAACCTCAACGCGAAAACCCTCCAGCCCACCGAAACGGTCGCGTCGTTGCGCGACAGCAAACAGTGGGCGCAAAGCAAACTCCCCCACGCCCATGAACCTGCCCACTGACCATTCCACGGATCCCCGGGCGATCCGCGCCCAGATTGACGATACCCGTCACCGCATGGATCACACGATCGATGCCTTAAAGGAACGGTTCACCGGCCGACACCTGGCCGATGAAGCACTCCATTTTATTCGCACTCAAAACCAGAACGGCCAAATGAAAAAAATTACGCAGAAAATCAGCACCTCGGCCAACGCGGCCGTCCACTCCATCGTCGATACCGTGAAAGCCAATCCTCTTCCCGCTGTCCTGATCGGTACCGGCGTGGCGTGGTATATCTACAACCAGATCAGCGCTCCGGGAACGAACGGCTCGGCTTCCGGCACCGACGTTCCTCGCGATTATTCGGATGAATCTTACGCCCGCGACGCGAGTGACCTCGGCATTAGCAATCGCGAAGGTTTCGGGGTAGCGGAAGGCCTGAAGGGAAAGGCCGGGCAGATCCAGGAACGGTCGAAGGAGGCGCTCCAGTCGGCCGGCACGAAAATGCACGAGATGAGTGAACACGTGCGGGACAAGGCGCACGAGATGGGCGATCGTGCCCGCCGCGGCGCCGCCGAGCTGGGCAACCGGTCGCGGCGACTCGTTGAACAAAACCCGCTCGAGAGCGGACTGGTCTGCCTGGCCCTCGGCTTGATCGGCGGGCTGGCGCTGCCCACTTCCAACCGCGTGCGCCAGACGGTTGCGCCTGGAGCGCGGCGGCTGCGTCAGCGTGCCGGAGAGATGGCCGACCGCGGCCGGGTAGTGCTCCGGAGCGCCACCCAAGCCGCAAAAACCGAGGCCGAAGCCCAGGGACTGACCCGGGCCAGATCCGTCTCCGGGACCGGGGGTCCCCAACGAGAGGGCAACCACGGCGATGAGGTCGCGGAGCCGGAAACTGCGGTTGCCGGTACACGGGCATAATCTCAACTCCCTCCCGTCCGATAAAAATGTCATTTCTTAAAGTCCTCCTCGCCTCATCGGCCCGGGCCCAACCAGGAAAATCTGTGAAAGGGGTTTACCGCTGATCCGTGGAGGGGCGTGGCTTGTCCGCGCGCGGAATCCGGCTGCGGCAAGGTCTCCTTGCCTCTGCTTTCTATGTGTATTTTCCCGCATTGGTCGTTCGGGAGTCCCCCCGATGGCGATCCATTTGCGGGTAAGCTATAGTCCCAGTGCAGAGATGCACCAAGTGTTCGGTTAAAGCTTCCGGATTCATCTCCTCGGGCTGTCGGACAAAAGTTCTCTAAACCTGCTGGTAACACCGTCGGAATTCTGAGCCCAAAAAAGCGCATCTGAGTTTAATTCATTTCAAACCTGAAACCGGCAGGTAGCCGTCATCGATCATCAATCCTCAATCCACAAAATCCTCATGTCCCTCCTCACCACCATTGTTATTGGTTTATTGATCGGCATCGTTGCCAAATTTCTCTTGCCCGGGGACGATCCCGGCGGCATGATCGTTACGATCCTTCTGGGCATTGCGGGTGCATGGATCGCAGGCTACATCGGCCGGGCGGCCGGCTGGTACGGGCCGGGCGAGCCCATCGGATTTGTGGCGTCCGTGGGCGGGGCCATCATTCTGCTCGTGCTCTACCGGGTCTTGTTCCGGCGGAAACGACTGCACTAACAGGCTGCTGAAAAAGTCTGTCACAGTTTGAACATTGGCGGTGGAGCTGCGTCGAAGCAGGCAACATGCGTGGCCAACTTCCGAACCAGCCCTGTTTCGTCAGCCTGATCAACGTTGAGACGATGATCCCCGAGCAGCACCCGATCCGGGTGATCAAGCGGATGTGCGACGAGGTGCTCGCGAACCTCAGCAAGCAGTTGGACGGGATCTACGCGGCCGCCGGCGCCCCCTCGATCCCGCCGGAAACACTGCTCAAGGGCAAGGTCCTGCAAGCGC
>JANYDW010000046.1 GCA_025363455.1 Oleiharenicola sp.
TCGCGGCCATCCAGAGGGTCGGGCTGAACGGCATGAAGAACAGCGCCACGCTACAGAGGATCGCGCCGACGAGGAAATATGGCGTGCGGCGGCCCCAGCGCGTGAGCGTGCGGTCGCTCATGGCGCCGATGATGGGCTGGACGATCAGCCCGGTCATGGGCCCGGCCAGCCAAAGGTAGGGCAGCGACGCCTCGTCCGCCCCTAGGTAGCGATAGAGCGGGCTCATGTTGCCCTGCTGGAGGCCGAACGAATATTGGATCCCGAAGAACCCGAAATTCATGTTCAGGATCTGGCCAAAGGTGAGGCGGGGTTTCATGGGGCGGTTCGCGGGGGCGAAGGGGTGCGGACGACTGTCCCCAGCATGGAGCCGGAGAGGAAGCCTGCCCACCCGGAAAATTAGGCGAAAGCCAGCACGGGCGGATTTTCCGAGTGCAAACGGACGCCGGACGGGCAAAATGGCCGCAGTCCACCCCACCCCATGATCTCGTTCCTACCCACCCGCCAGGGCACCCGTGTCGACGCCCGGCGTCTCTTCATCGAGACGTTCCGCCGGCAGGTGGCCTTGCTGGAATCAGGCCGGGCGCGAATCCGCATCCCGGAGACCCGGCACGCCTTCGAGCGTCACCCGCGGATGCAGTATCATTTCAAGCCCGAGCTCTTCATCCAGACCGGTGGCGAGACGGAGTTTTTCTTCCCCGACCAGCAATTCGTGCTCGGAGCGGGCGAGATCTGCGTGATGCCTAAGGGCGTGCCGCACGGCGAGCGCGTGCGCAGCACCGGCGGAAAGGCCTTCGAGAACGTCGTGGTGTGTTATTACAACGAGACGGTGGCCGTTCATGTGGCGCACGAATCTCCCCCGGGCCACCCGATCGTGGACGACATCCATTTCTACACGACCGATCTGTTTCCCGAGCTGGTGGAATACCTGAACCGGGCGGGCGAGCTGCGCTTCCGCGATCGCGCCGCTTGCGCCACGGCGATCAAGGGCCTGTTGCTGGCGGAACTGTCGCTGTTGCTGGCAATGGTCGAGGAGCAGGACGCGGCGCGCTATTCCGAGTCGGAAAAGGTTTTCCGCTGCCAGTGGCTCGTGCGCAACAATCTCCACGATCCCGATCTCAGTGTGGAGACCCTCGCGGCGGAGCTGCGCTGCTCGCCCGGGCATCTGTCGAAGCTCTTCCATCGCGAAACCGGCGAACGACTCATCGAGTATCTGACGCGGATCCGGCTGGCCAACGCGGTCGATGCCATCCGGCACACGCCGCTTAGCGTGAAGGAAGTGGCGACCGCGTGCGGTTTCAACGATCCCAACTACTTCACGCGCGTGTTCCGCAAGGCCACGGGTCGCTCCCCCGTCCAATATCGCGCCGAACTCCACCACACGACGTCACAACTCGAGCGCGAGCCGAAGGCGGTTTTCTTCGACCGCGAGGAGCACGACTTCGGCCTGCGGCCGGAAGTGATGGCGAAGGCGCAGGTCAAGATCACCCCGTCGTGACGCCCATGGAGCCCGGACCTCACCATTCCAGCCGAAAATCCCCGGAGTCGGGCTGCGCGCCGTCGCGGCTGGCGACGAAGCCGCCGAGAGCGCAGGCGGCACGCAGAAGACGGGACCAACCGAGTTCCGGATAGCGCAGACGTCCGGCGACCAACGCGGCGGTGAACGCATCGCCGGCTCCGATGGTGTCGCGGACGATGATGGACGGAGCCTCCACGCGGCACCAAAGGGAGCCGTCGCGCAGGCCAGCGCCTTCGCCACCCAGCGTGACGCAGATCGCAGCGCCCGGATGGCGGGCACCGAGCTCCGCGGCCATCCCGCGCCAGTCGGTGTCGATCTGCGGACGCCGGCAGAGCCGACGAGCCTCGTCGGCGTTGAGTTTAAGCAGGTGGGCCCGACGGAGAAAAGGGTCGAGCGGGGCCAGCTGGTCAAAAGGCGGGCGCAAATTGAGATCGCACACGACCCAAGCCTTGGGGAAGGCATCCAAGAGTCGGCCCAAGGCGATGCGATTGACCGGGCTGCGCAACGCCAGGGTGCCGAACACCACGGCGGCGGGCGGAGTTTGATCGAGCACGGCGTCCACCGTGATGTCGTCCCAAGCCACGGATTGGTGGATTTCAAAGCGGGCCTGACCGGTCTCGTCGAGCTGCACGGCGGCCGTGCCGGTGGGCAGGCTGAAGTGACGGCCAAGCGCGCCTGTCGCCACGCCGGCGGTTACTGCGCAGGCGAGCGCCTCGTCCCCGGCGGCGTCGAGACCCACGGAAGAAACGAGCTGCGCGGCGCAGCCGTGGCGCACGAGGTGA
This sequence comes from Oleiharenicola sp., assembly GCA_025363455.1. Classification (GTDB taxonomy): domain Bacteria; phylum Verrucomicrobiota; class Verrucomicrobiia; order Opitutales; family Opitutaceae; genus Lacunisphaera. The sequence continues at coordinate 2,299 of JANYDW010000046.1, forward strand.
TAAGCCACATTGAAGGGGGCTCCACCGAGGAAGCGGCCTTGGGGAAGCAGATCCCATAGGATTTCGCCGAAGCAGAGAACGCGATGCATGACCGGTGCCTAGGCCGCCCCTGAGCATACAGAGACCGGATCTACGGCGAAGCACGCGGTGTTGCCGCCGACGGTGCTGTGGGTGACGAGGGCGGTGCGGGCGCCCAAATCGACGGCCAGCACGGCCCGATGGGAACCGGAACGCCATTCGAGCACCAGATCGCGGCTCGATGATGCCCCGACGGAAAAATCGCCCGCGAAGGCCGGATGCGTGTTGCGGAAGCGAATGAGCCCGAACAGCGCCTGCACGACGGGACGGCGGCGGGCGGCTTCAATCTCACTGGGTGTGTAATAGTGACGGTTGATGTCACGTCCGACCTTGGTGCGCCCCAAAAGGTCCAGGTCGTTGTGTCCGGCGAGGAGTCCGGTGTAGTAGATCTGTGGCACGCCAGGCGCGAAGAACTGGATGGCGCGGGCCAGGAGATAGGCGGTATCGTCGCGGCCGAGTGCGTCGTAATACGTGCAGTTGACCTGGTAGAGATCGAGGTTGTTGGCGGCGGCGCCCGTGGCCTGCCGGCTCTGGCCGATGCTGTTGGCGTGGATGGTCTCCACGAGGGCGTCGAGTTCGGGCGGCGGGATCAAACCGGGGTGACCGGCCCGGTCGGCGCCGACGTCGACGATGCCGATGCCGTCGTGCGTATCGAGCACGGTGAGACAGTTGCGCGGGCTGATGGCCAGCCAGGCCTTAAGGGCGGTGGCGTGGCGGTTGAGCAGCGCGTGCAGCACGAGCGGCGGCAGGGCAAAGTCGTAGACGCGGTCCACATGGCGGGCGATTTCGATCTGGTCCCGGTGGTGCCCGTGGATTTCGACCAGCACCTCGATGCCACGGGCGCGGGCGCGCGCGGCCAGGCCGGAGATGAAGTCGTAGGTCTCCGGGATCATGAAGCAGCTCGTGCCGGGCCGCTTGACCGCGTAGCCGGCGGCATCGAGCCGGATCATCGTGACACCGCTGCGGTTGAAGCGGTCGAGGATGGCGTTCAGGTAGGCCGCGCCCTGCGGGTGGTCCACATCGATATCAATCTGTTGGGGCGTGAAGGTGGTCCAGAAGGTGCGCTTCTCCCCGTTGGCGAGAAGCCTCTCGGTGAAAGGCAGGCCCGGCCGCGGGCGGAAGATGGCCCGGAGATCGCCCTCGGTCGCACCCTGCGGGAACACCCGCTCACGGGTGAGGAACAGGCCGGCAAAAGGCGAGCGATCGCCCCGGGCCGAGAAATCTCGAAATTGCGGCGAATCGGCCGACAGGTGGTTAACGATCAAGTCAGCCATCACAGGCATCTCGGTGCTGAGGGTGCGGATGTCGTCCCAGGTGCCCAGGCGCGGATCGACCAGCGTGTGGTCGATGGGATCGAAGCCGGCGTCGGCGCCGTCGATCGCATGGTAGAATGGCAGCAGATGCACGCCCCCGAAGAGCCCGCCGAGTGGGCCGCAAAGCAGCGCATGGAGGTCGCGGAGGTTGCCACCGCCGAGGCGGTCGGCATAGGTGATGAGCTGGACTTGATTGTTCAAATTACGACGGCGAGCCGGCCAATTGGTTCTTCAAAGCAGTAGGCGGACGAAGCGCATTGGGCGCTCAGGTGCACGAATAGGGACCGTGCGTGGCGATGACGGAGTCCGTTTCGTCCGAGTTATCCAGAACCTGCACCCGAAAGGACTCGCCGTCCTCCGGCACGCGGATTACGACATGGCCGTTCAGGCTCTTAAGCTGCGTCAAATCGCGGGTGGCGATGATGTTTTCCTCCTTCACCGCAGTGGAAAAAACATCCCGTTCTCCTTTATAGAGCGATGAGCTCAGCATATTGTGGAGCGGGCGGATGGTGGGATGAGCCGAGTCCCAACCTTGGATGACAAACACCCGTGGGCGCAGCGCACGCACGCAGTCAGGTGACATGCTGTCGACATAGCCATGGTGGTTGGCCACGGCGACGCTCACCGGACCGGCTGCACGCGCCACCGGCGTAGCGATATCCATCCAGGCGGGCGGATCATACCAGCCGACCACGTCGTTCGGCAGATCGCCTCCCGTGTAGTAACTAAAACGTCCGTGCTGGATGCGAATGGCGGTCGAGCACATATTTTCCGTTGGGTGACGATTCGGAGCGAGCGAACTGGCTCCCGGGAAATGTTGGATGGTGTCCTCACCCCGGCCGGTCCACACCTCGCCATTTGCCGCCAAGTTGCGGATATTAAATCCCGGGAATTTCTCTGGATGTCTCGTCAAGCTCAGTTGGTTGCTCACACCCGGAATAAACCGTTCCACCGCCTGGTCATGCTGCACGCGATGGGTGATATATTTCTGGTAGTTGTCGAAGGTCAGCTGGTCTTTGGCCTGCAGGGCATAAGACGCAGGGGATGGATAGCGGTAGTCGGGGTAGGCCCGATCCACCAACTTGCGGATCGGCACATGTTCGGCCACCTCCATGAGGCCGGTGAGGGCATAGTTCCCCTGGGCGGAATTCGGCAGATCGGGCATCCACTGGCCGATATGATCGGCATGCAGATGGCTGACCAGAAAGAGGTCGATCCCGGTTGCGGCGGCGCGGCGGATATGCCGTTGCACATAACGTGCGACCCACTCGCCGGGTCGCCGGGAACCATCGGGTTTCGGGGCGATGGTGTATTTGAGCGGATCGTAAATGGCACCGGCATCGACCATCAACGTAGTTCCGTCGGGACAGATGGCCAGCATCGCACTGCCTCGTCCCGTGGCGATATGATGAAGATCAAGGCAACCGGGCGACCAAGGGGAATAGGCCACACCAGATGACTGCGTAGCCTTGTCCGCCAGGGCAGCGGCCCGTGCAGAAGCCGGACGGATAAGCGCGCCCGCGGCCGTGAGTGCCGCAACGTCGCCGAAAAATTGGCGTCGAGATAATTTCTTGCCGCTCATGTTCACAGCCCGATCGTTAATGCCTGACTCTCGCGAAACCAGCTAGTTTCGGAGGAATCCCGGAGTCCACTCAGAATTGGTAGGTTACTACTGAACGAAAGCTACGGCCAAAAATCGGGCGGCCATAAATCGCCTCCCGCGTGCCCTGGCCAACGAGTTGGTCGACACGGCCGTTACCTTCGGTCAGGCCGGCGGAGTTGTTGAGATTTGAACCGACCAACTGGAGGCTGAGGCGATCGCTGAAATGGAAGGTCACTCCGGCATCGACCGTGGAAAATGCCGGCAGCGAGGTCTTGTTTGCGCTGTCGACAAAGCGGGCACCTGAGTAACCGTAGGATGCATAGAGTTCCGCCGCGTATCCGCCCAGATTGAAGAGTATTTTAGGTTGAATATTCGCCAACACCTTTGGGATACGGCGAACCTGATTACCCGAAGCAGCAACCGGAGTATTGGTTCGCGTGTCGATCAAGCTGGAGTAGATGGGGTCCTGCCACGTGGCATTGGCCGTCAACTCGAATTTTGCCGTCGGCATCCAGGTGGCCTCCAACTCCGTGCCATAGGTTCTTGTTTTTCCACGGAAAGGAATGGTCTGAAACACGCCGTTCGCATCCGGGATGGCGATGTTCTCAACCAGGGGAGAGAATTCATTCCAAAAGACCGAAGCGAAGAAAGACAAGCTGCGGGTCCTCAGCTTGGCACCCAATTCGGCCTCATGGATATCGACCACCGGGGTCGTCGCCCGTTGATAAATGTTGCTAAGGTTTGGCGTGCGGAAGGTGTCGGTATAGCGCCCGAACATCCCCAAGGAATCGGTCACGTCCAGGTTGGCTCCGAAAGTCCAGGCTTTCGTATGATAGCTTGTCGTAATGTTCTGAACCAGTCCCGACGCGCCGCCCACATTGTCGTCCGCCAGTGTGGTCGCGTCGCCCAGGTTTTGGGTGGTGCGCAGAAGGGCGTAGCCCCGGTCAGTCTCGTTGTGAAGGCGAAGGCCGGCATCAACGCGCAGCGCCTTGGTGACCTGCCAGGTATCCGACACATAAGGCGCCACCATCCGGCCATCGACCTGGCCACCGGGGTTGCCGTTGGTCCCATATTGCACGAAACCATTCTCCGTGACGGATCCGACGGTATTGCCGTTTGTATCCAAGGCGATGATGTCCAGGGCGCGCGGTCGGTTATGGAGCTCAACCAAATTGGTGTTCTGGTAGATGAGTTGGTTGAAGGAGTAGTCGCTCAGATAGACGCCCGCCGCCAATTCATGCCGGCCCACCCCGGAGCCGAACGTCTTGGTCACACGCGCGTCATCGAGGAGATTCGACATGGAGGTTTCCATATTCCACCAACCCATGCGGATGACCAGGCCACCGGTCGTTGACGGGTCGAAGGCGATGCGTGTGCCATTGGCGTTGCGTGAATTCGCGAGCACATATTGTGCGCTCGTGACAGCCGGGCCGAAGGCGGCCTGGGCCCGGGCGAGCTGCTGGGCGAGGAAGACGGCGGCGTCATCCGGAGCTGTGGTGGAGAAGAGCGCATTGAAACGCACATCACCGTCGACGACTCGGAAATGGTTGGAGAATCGCCAGCCGTCCCCGACTTTGAATTCAGCGATCACCCCGGCGGTGCGCACGCGGGGATTGATGCCATCGGCCATGTCCCGATTCATTACCGTTCCGGCAGCAGTGCCGTTCAAGGTGCGGATTCGAGCGAATCTGAAATCACTGGACGTCAACGTGCCGCTGTGTGGGTCGATCAAGTAGGCCAGAGAAACCGAAGGGTTCCGCGGGTCCGCCAGCGGAATCGGAAGGGTGAATATAGTCCGGTCATTGAGGTCCTTGACATACGCAGTGAGCGACCCATTGGCCAGTTTCTGGGTGAGGCTGAGGCGGAACTGCCCGCCCCTGTTTCCGGTAAACCCAGGATTCCGCTGACCATCGTCCACCCGGTAAAAGCCGCCGAAACTGCCGGTCAGGTCTCCGGCAATCGGCCCTGAAATTATGCCATCCCACCGTACCTGACCGTAATCGGAGACCGTGAGCCTGGCGAGTCCTTCGCGGATGGTTCCGCCCTTTTTGGTAATGAAGTTGATGTTCGCGCCTGGTGAATTAGACGAAAAGATTGAGGAGGTACCGCCTCGAACTGCTTCGACTCCCTCAATGGTGGCGTCGACGCGCAGGAGTTCGTCCGCATTGAGGAAGTCCTGCTGCTGCTCTTGGAAGTTGGGCAGGCCATCTTCAAAGAAACCGACAAAACGGAAATTGCTCGAAGGCAACCCACGTACCGCCAGATTATTTCCGCTTTCGCCACCGGAGGCCTCGGTCCAGAACCCCGGGAGCCGGCGAACCAAGTCGACGGGGCTTTGCGGTGCGAGCCGTTCGATTTTCTCCTCCGACATCGTGGATACCGAGAAGGCACTGTCGAATTTACGGACAGCACTGGCCGAGCCGGTTACGATAAATTCATCTAGCTGCAATACAGTGGAAGCCGAGGGATCAGCGGGTCCTTTGGCGGGCTTTGCCGGCGTTTCCTGAGTCCAGGCGTTTGGAATCAACAGCGACAAAAGCGCAACGAGTATTGCGGCAGAAAGACGGGGCAGCGGTCTGGACTTAATAGGGGGTTGGTTCATGGCTGGGGTTGGGGTCAATCGGCGGGAAAGGCCGGTTACAGGCAGCAGGCAAGAGCAACGAGCCCGAGTCGAGAGAGAGGGCCAGCACTTAGCGGAGATTAATAGGAATAATCTGAGAGACTTGCGAACCTGCCAACTTTCAGCGCTTCAGTTTCGCCTGGAGCTGCTTGATCTCCGGGCTGACGGCGCCGCAGTCACCGCCGCAGCCGGGGGATTTCTTCTTCCCGAACCACGAGCGCAGCAGCAGCGCCGCTGCGAGAGCGACGATCACGAGGGTGAGGATGGTCTGGAGGGTGGGAGACATGGCTCAATAGCCCAGCGCGCGGCCGGTTTGGTAGAAGACGAAGCACACGAGCCACGCCGTGCCGGTCATGTAGGCGATCTGGAACAGCGGCCAGCGCCACGAGTTGGTCTCGCGCTTCACCACGGCGACGGTGCTCATGCATTGCATGGCGAAAACATAGTACACCATCAGCACGAAGCAAACGAGGGGGGTGAAAAGCACCTTCCCATCGGGCCAGCGGGCCGCGCGCAGGGCCTCGCGGACCGGCGTGACATCGGCGCGCTTGCCACCCGCGAAATTCTGCACGCTGAAGACCACGGCGGTGGAGCTGACAAAAACTTCGCGGGCGGCGAAGGAGGTGATGAGACCGATGCCGATGCGCCAGTCAAAGCCCAGCGGCTTGATCGCGGGCTCAAGCAGGAGCCCGGCCCGGCCGGCGAAGCTATGCTCGATTTGCTGCGTGGCAGTGGTGTGGGCGGCGGGGGGCTTCGGGTAGGTGGTGAGGAACCAAAGCACGATCGAGATCGCGAGGATGATGGTGCCGGCGTTCTTGAGGAACAGCCACGCCCGCTCGAGCATGTGGCGCAGGATTTCCTTAAAGCGCGGCGGCTGGTAGGGCGGCAGCTCCATGATCATGTGCTCCGGCGCGCTCTTGAACAGCGTGCGCTTGAACAGCCAAGCGAAGAAGAAGACGCCCGTGGTCCCGAGCGCATACATGAGGAGCATAATGCCGGCCTTTTTGGCCGCCGGTACGGTGTCGCCCGGCAGCAGCGTGGCGATCATGAGCAGATACACCGGCAGACGGGCCGAGCAGCTCATAAGCGGGGCGACGAGGATGGTCACCAGCCGGTCGCGGGCATTTTCGATGGTGCGGGTGGCCATGATGCCGGGGATGGCGCAAGCATAGGAACCGAGCAGCGGGATGAACGAGCGGCCGTTGAGGCCGACCCGGCTCATCGGTCGGTCCATGATGAACGCGGCCCGCGCCATGTAGCCGGTGCTCTCCAGCAGACCGACGAAGAAGAATAAAATCAGGATCTGGGGCAGGAAGACGATAATGCCCCCCACCCCGCTGATAATGCCGTCGGTCAGTAGATCGCGGAGATCGCCCGGGGCCATAGCGCCCTTGACCCAGCCGCCGAGCGCGGCGACCCGACCGTCAATGAAGTCCATCGGGGCCTCGGCCAGCGAAAAAATCGCGTAGAACAACGCGGCCATAATGACGGCGAAAACGACCCAGCCCCACACGGAGTGGCAGAGCACGGCGTCGATCCGGTCGGAAAGCGACGGGCCCTGTGCCCGCGTGCGCACGACGACGTCGCGGCAAAGCACACCGATGCTGTCGTAGCGGCTGCGGATGAGGGCGGCGGACCAGTCGGTGCCTTCGGCGGTCCAGCGCCGACGCCACTGGGCGAGGATATCATGGGTCCGGTCGCTGAGCGGCCTCGAGCCGGCAACGCGTACGGCATCGAAATCGGTCAGCAGCAGGAGTGCCTCGGCGCGGGCGACCAGCGGCGGGCGGGCGTCGCTGTCAGTCAGCGCGGCCTGCAATTCCGCGACGGCCGGGGCGATCGGTGCCGGCACATCCCAGCGATGCTTGGCCAATGGCAGCTCGACGCGACTCATGGCGAGCCGCAGCTCGACCAGCCCGCGGCCGCGGACCGCCTCGCAGGGGATGACCGGGACGCCGAGCGTGCGCTCAAGGGCGGCAGGATCGAGCTTCAGGCCGGCGCTGGCGGCCATGTCCATCATGTTGAGCGCAATGATGACCGGCCGGCCGAGATCAAGGATCTGGTGGACGAGGTAGAGGTTGCGCTCGAGGTTGGCCGCGTCGACGACGCAGATGATGCGGTCAGGTTGCGGGGTGTCCTCACGCCGGCCGAGGAGCACATCGCGCAGGACGGCCTCGTCGGGCGAGCGCGCCGCGAGCGAATAGGCGCCGGGGAGATCGATAACCTGGATGGGCCGGCCGTGTTGCGACCAGGTCGTGCCGATCTTTTTCTCCACGGTGACACCGGGATAGTTGCCAACTTTCTGGCGGAGGCCGGTGAGGGCGTTGAACAGGGTGGTCTTGCCGCAGTTCGGGTTGCCCACCATGGCGTAGACGGGGGTTCGGTCGCTGGCTCCGGGCCGCCGCCGGGGTGGTGGGGTTATGTGGGACGGGAGCTTCAAAGGAAGGACGGGGCCCCGTGAAGGCTGAAGAGCTGAAAAGCTGAAGGGCTGAAGGGCTGAACCATACCGCCCGAGCGGATTCTTCGCTGCGTTCAGTCCGACGGAAAGGTGGCGTCGATTTCAGCTCTTCAGCCATTCAGTCCTTCAGCCATTCGCCTGTCTAGCGGGCATTGTCGGGCCCTTCGACGGTACTCAGGGCAGGCAGGCGCTCGACAAGAATGCTCATGGCGGCGCGGTGGTTGAGGGCGATGCGGGTGCCGTTGACGAGACACAGACTGGTTGAAGAACCAGAAATCTTAGTCACCAAGGCAGCCTCGCCGAAGCCCATTTCCCGCACCCGTTGGCAAAAACTCTCATCGCCTGTCAGTTCACAGACGCGCCCAGTCGTGCCAGCGGCAAGCTGACAGACCGGAAGACGGGCATTGAAGGCGGGGCTGGACACGGGAAACACCAGTTGAACTAGTTGAGACTGGGTTTCAAGCCAAGAACAGAGCCAGCGGCGAATTGGAAGCAAGCGATTGGGCATCAGATTATTAAGAATTCGGCAACGGCCAGAATCCAAGGCAAAGGCTGCCTAGTGCGTCGCGCCTTCCCAGCCGTCTCCACAGGGTCCACCGCCGGTCGGGGCGAGTATCCGCGGCACCGTTTCACCCTTCATGTTGAGGACGGGATGGTAGAATTTAGCGACCTTCTCGGAAGCCTCATTGATGTAGTGCCCGACAAAGGTGCGGCGGAAGCGATCCATGGTGCGGTTCGGTCCGGAGCCATGGATCAGGTTGCCGTCAAAAAACATGGTCGCACCCTTGGGCACTTCGACCGGGATCGGTTTCACGTCCCGGGGAAACGGCTTGATGTGCGAATCACCATAGCCGAGCCACGCCTCACTGCCGTCGGCCGGGCAATAGATGGACTTGTGATTCGATTGCGGCACGACGTAGAGACAGCCGTTGTCGAGGTCGGCCCCGTCGATCGACGTCCATGCGGCGATGCACGTGGCGGGCGCCGCCAGCAGGTAGAAATTGTCCTGGTGCATTCCCTGCCCCTTTCCGCCGGGCGGTTTGAAATAGTACATCGTCTGCGCGAGCAGCGGCGCGTGGCCGAGCAAAGTCGTCAGCACTGAGGCGACATGCGAGTTTAGCGCCCAGGCCTTTACCTGCTCGCTGTAGCGATGGGGATGCATCGCGCGAAGCTGGCGCTGCTTCGGGTCGACGTCCTCATAACGCAGGCCATCGTCATAGATCGCGTCGCCTTGCGATTTGAATTCCTCGAAGAAGGCCAGGATTTCCGTGATCTCGGCGGAGCTGAAGAGTCCGCTGACCACGCAGTAGCCGTCGCGGCGGAACTGGGTCACGAGAGTGTCGGAGATGAGAGGAGATGAGGTAGGCATATTAAAACAGAGGCTACTTCCATTTTCCGTCATTCTGAGCGCAGCGAAGAATCCAAGAAAGGCCGGGGGAAGCAGCGCTGTTGTGGGAAAGAAAGCACACCCAATAAAAAAGCGCGACCGGAGTCGCGCTCGGACAGAACGAAGAACAGCCGGGTTATCGCTTGCGGCGTTTGACGGCGAGCTGGACGCCGGAGTAACGGACGAGGCTTTGCAGGTGCTCGTATTGCTGCGGATCCATGTCCTTGGCTTCGCGGAGCTGTTCCTCGGCGCGTTTCAACGCAGTCTCGACGGCATTTTCGTCTATCTTCTCCTCATTGATGGCGTTCTCGGCAAGGACGCGGACGCGGTCGCCGTCGATCTGGGCGAAACCACCGCTGACGACGAGGAGCTGCGTGATCGCGCCCTTGGTGACGCGCAGCTCGCCGTGCTCGATCTGCGTGAGCAGCGGGATGTGGCCGGGGAGGACGCCGATCTCGCCCTCGACCGTGGGGATGACGACGCTGTCGATCGTATCCAAGTATACTTTCGCTTCGGGGGTTACGATTTCGAGTGTAAGTGGCATCGGTGGGAAAGGGCTGAAGGACTGAAGAGCTGAAGTGGCTGTTTGCGGATTGGAGGCCGGAGGACTTTCGGCAGTTCAGCCTTTCAGTTTTTCAGCCATTATTTCTTTTGGCTGGCCGCGATGACCTCGTCGATGCCGCCCTTCATGTAGAAGTCGGTCTCGCCCACGTGGTCGAGTTCGCCGTCGAGGATCATCTTAAAGCCCCGGACGGTCTCCTTGACGGGGACATATTTGCCCGGCGTGCCGGTGAACACCTCGGCGACCGCGAACGGCTGCGAGAGGAGACGCTGGATCTTGCGAGCGCGGTAGACGGTCTGCTTGTCCTCGGGGGAAAGCTCGTCGAGACCAAGGATCGCGATGATATCCTGGAGATCCTTGTAGCGCTGGAGGACGCGCTGCACCTCGCGGGCGACCTTGTAGTGTTCCTCGCCGACGATGTCGGGCTGGAGGGCCTTGGACACGGAGGCGAGCGGATCGACGGCGGGATAAATGCCGAGTTCGGCGATGGAGCGCTCCAACACGATGGTCGAGTCCAAGTGGGCGAAGGTATTCGCCGGCGCCGGATCGGTGAGATCGTCGGCGGGCACGTACACGGCTTGCACCGAGGTGATCGAACCCTTCTTCGTCGAGGTGATGCGCTCCTGGAGGAGGCCCATCTCGTTGGAGAGCGTCGGCTGGTAACCCACCGCGGACGGCGAGCGGCCGAGGAGGGCGGACACTTCGGAACCGGCCTGCGAGAAGCGGAAGATGTTGTCGATGAAGAGCAGCACGTCCTGGTTCTTTTCGTCGCGGAAATACTCCGTCATCGCGAGGGCCGAGAGGGCGACGCGCATACGGGCACCCGGGGGCTCGTTCATCTGGCCGTACACCAGCGCGACCTTGGACTTGCTGAGGTCCTTCTGATTGATGACGCCCGCCTCGGACATCTCGTGGTAAAGATCGTTGCCCTCACGGGAGCGCTCGCCGACGCCGGCGAACACGGAGTAGCCGCCGTGGGCCTTGGCAATGTTGTTGATGAGTTCAAGAATGACGACGGTTTTGCCGACGCCGGCGCCGCCGAAGGCGCCCGCTTTGCCGCCCTTGATGAAGGGGCAGATGAGGTCGATGACCTTGATGCCGGTCTCGAGGATCTCGGACTTGGTGTTCTGCTCGGCCAAGGTTGGGGCGGGACGGTGAATGGGATAGCGCTTCGTGTGCGGGACCGGTCCCTTGCCGTCCACCGGCGTGCCGGTGACGTCGAAGATGCGGCCGAGCACGCCGTCGCCCACGGGGACGGTGATCGGGGCGCCAGTGTCGTTCACGGGCCAGCCGCGCACGAGGCCCTCGGTGGAGGACATCGCGATCGCACGCACGAGGCCCTCGCCGAGGTGCTGCTGGACCTCGAGGGTCAGCATCTCCTTCTTGCCATTGACGGTGAAGTCGATGGTGAGCGCCTGGTAGATGGGCGGGATGGTGTTCTCGGCGAACTGCACGTCGACGACGGCGCCGATGACTTGGACGATTTTGCCTGAATTACTCATGGGGAGAAAGGGCTGAAGGGCTGTAGAACTGAAGGGCTGAAATAATTCAGCCGGTTATTTGAGAAGGGTGACAAAGATGGCGATGAGCTCGTCGGTTTCCTGCTTGAGCGGGCCGATGAGCGCGGGCTTGAAATAGCCGTCGAGTTCGAGGAGCTCCATCCAGAACAGCGATTCATCGGCTTCACGCAGGCAGTCGCCCAGTTTGGAACGGTACTCCGCGCGTGATCGGCCGCGCTGGGCTTCGCGGTAGTTGGCACCGACAGAACCGCCGGCGCGAAGAAGCTGGTCACCCCAGACGCGGGCAACGTTGTCCCGGCCGGGCAGCGTCCGGCAAGCACGAGCGACCCGTCGCGCAAACTCGCGCGTCCGGTTTCGGAGGTCTCCCTGTTGATGGAACACTGTTGATTCATGGCCCGTGAGGTTTCAGCTATTCAGTCTTTCAGTTCTTCAGCCCTTTAGTTCGACGAGAACGAGGCGGCGGCGATCTCGAGGATTTCCTGCGTGATGCCGGCCTGGCGGGCCTTGTTGTATTCGAGGGTGAGGTCGCCGACCAGCTTGGTGGCGTTGTCCTTCGCGGTCTTCATCGCGACCATGCGCGAGCTGTGCTCGGAAGCCTTGGCGTCCAGCACATGCTGGTAGACCTCGCGGTTGACGTAGAGCGGGAGCAGCGACTCGAGGACGGTCTGCGCGTCGGGCTCGAAGAGTATCTCGCGGTCGTCGGCCTTGGCAGTCTGCCCGGAATCCTTGTGCAGATCGGCGATCACGGCGGCCAGGCTCTGCAGCGGGAGCAGCGGCAGGTTGGTCGGGGTCTGGACGAGCGTGTTGCGGAAATGCGGGTAGATCAGCTCGACCGTGTCCACCACCCCGTCGAGAAACTGCTTCGCCATGAACTCGGTGACAATTTTCACTTCGGCGAAGGGGACACGGTCGCTGACGGTGAAGTCGGCGAGCAGGTCGCGCTTGGTGCGGGCGATGAACTGCGAGCCCTTGCGGCCGATGACGGCGTACTTCGCCGGGCCTTTGATTTCGGTGACCAGCTTGAAGAGGTTGGCGTTGAGCGGACCGCAGAGGCCCTTGTCGGACGTGACGAGGATGATGCCGCGCACCTTCACCTCGCGGCGGGAGAGGAAGGGATGCTGGCTTTCCTCGACCCGGCCGGCGACGGCGGCGAGCATCTCGGCCATGAGGCCGGCATAGGCGCGGCCCGCGAGGGCGGCTTGCTGCGCCTTCTTCATCTTGGACGCAGCCACCAACTCCATCGCCTTGGTTATCTGGCGGGTGTTCTTGACCGACTTGATGCGCCGGCGGATGTCGCGGGTGGAGGGCATCGATTAAAGGAAGAAGGTAAAAGTAAGAATGAAGAAGCAGGGCGGATTACTTGGCGCTGAAGGTGTTCTTCCACTCGTCGGCGGCGGCCTTGAGGCCGGTCTCGATCGGGTCGGTGAGCTTGGCCTCGTTGCGGATCTGGGTGAGGAGGTCGGCCTTGCGGCTGGTGAGGTAGTCCTTCAGCGAGTTCGCGGCGGTGACGATGTGCTTCACCTCGAGGGAATCGAAGTAGCTCTTCTGGAGAACCCAGAGGACAGAGGCCTGCACCTCGATGGCGACGGGGTTGAGCTGCGGTTGCTTGAAGAGCTCGACGATGCGAGCACCGCGGTCGAGGGTGGCCTTGGTCTTGGCGTCGAGGTCGGAACCAAACTGGGCGAAGGCCGCGAGTTCGCGGAACTGGGCGAGCTCACCCTTGAGTTTGCCGCCGACCTGCTTGGTGACCTTGATCTGGGCGGACGAACCGACGCGCGAGACGGAGAGACCGACGGACACGGCGGGGCGGATGCCTTGGTTGAAAAGATCGGTTTCGAGGAAGATCTGGCCGTCGGTGATCGAGATCACGTTGGTCGGGATGTAGGCGGACACGTCGCCGGCCTGCGTCTCGATGACGGGCAGTGCGGTGAGCGAGCCCTTGCCGTCGAGGCGGGCGGAGCGCTCGAGGAGGCGGGAGTGCAGGTAGAACACGTCGCCCGGGTACGCCTCGCGGCCGGAGGGGCGCTTCAGGATGAGCGAAATCTGGCGGTAGGCGACGGCGTGCTTGGAGAGATCGTCATAGACGATGAGCGCATCCATGCCGTTTTCCATGAACCATTCGCCGAGGGCGGCGCCGGAGAACGGGGCGAGGTACTGGTTGGCCGGGTTGTCGGCGGCGGGCGCGGCGACGATGATCGTGTACTGCAGGGCGTCGGCGGCCTCGAGGGCGGAGATGGTGCGGACGATGTTGGACTGCTTCTGGCCGACGGCGACGTAGATGGAGTAGACGGGGCGGAAGCCCTTGTCGCCCGAGGCGAGGCCGACTTTGTTGATGCGGGCCTGGTTGATGATCGTGTCGATACAGATCGTGGTCTTGCCCGTGCCGCGGTCGCCGATGATCAGCTCGCGCTGGCCGCGGCCAATCGGGATCATGGAGTCGATGGCCATGATGCCGGTGAAGAGGGGCTGGGAAACGGATTTGCGGACGATGATGCCCGGGGCGATCTTCTCGACCGGATAGGTCTCCTTGGAATCGATCGGGCCCTTGCCGTCGACGGGGCGGCCGAGGGCATCGACCACGCGGCCGAGGAGGGCCTTGCCGACCGGGATGGAGAGGAGCTTGCCGGTGGTGGCGACCTCGTCGCCTTGCTTGAGCTGGGAGACGTCGCCGAGGATGACGCAGCCGACCTCGTCTTCCTCAAGGTTGAGCGCGATGCCGATGACGCCGCCGGGGAACGAGACCATCTCGTTGTACATGACGTCGGAGAGGCCCTCGATCTTGGCCACGCCGTCGGCGATGGTGCGGATGAGGCCGGTGTTCTTGCGAGCCACCTTGGTGGACAGCTTGGCGATCTGTGATTCGATTTGTTCGATGACGTTGCTCATGGGGAGGAAGGGCTGAAGGACTGAAAAGCTGAAGGGCTGAAAATTTGGAGAGTTAGATGCTGGTGGTCGTGGGGCGATTGAGTGGTGCGGTATTCAGTCTTTCAGCTTTCAGTTCTTCAGCCTTTTAGACGGAAAGGGTGGCGAGCTGGCCGGCGACGGAGGACTCGTAGATGTCGGAGCCGACGCGGACGCGAAGGCCGGCGAGCAGCTTCGGATTGGCTTTGGCCGTGGCGGTGACGGGGCGCGCGTAGCGCTTCGTCATGGCGGCCTCGATCTGCTTTAATGTGGCATCGCCGACCGGGCCGGCATGCTCGACCTCGGCGCGCGACTTCGCGAGCTCGAGGGCGATGCGGTGCTGATAGGCCTTCAGGAGGGCAACCGGACGGTGGGGCGAGGTTTTTTCAACCCAGCCAAGCACGCCGGCGACCTGCTCGGGCGACACGACGCCGTTGACGACGCTCAGCTTGAAGAGCTGTTTCGCGAGGAGTTTGGTCTGTTTGTCGGCGGCCATGGGGGAGAAAAGGCTGAAGGAAACGAAGGGCTGAAAGGCTGAAATCGGAAAGTTCGGAGGGGCGAGGTGTGGGTTGGCTCGGGATGTTTCAGCTCTTCAGGCTTTCAAATTTTCAAAGAGCTGAAAGCTCTTTGGTCGCCGCCTCGTTGTAGGCGGCGCGGTCACCGTCGGAGAGTTTCTTGGCGAGGACCTGCTCGGTGGTCTTGACGACGAGGCGGGCGATTTCGCTGCGGGCCTCGTTGAGCATTTTCTTGTGCTCGAGTTCGATGGACTGCTGGGCCTTGACGAGAAGGTCGGCGGCGCGGGCAATGGCCTCGGCCTGCTGCTTGTCGCCAAATTCCTTGGCGGCCTTGCGAGCTTCGTCGATGGCCTTCTGGGCGTCGAGCTGGGCGGCCTTGATGATGGCGGCGCTCTCGGCCTGGGCGGCCGCGAGGCGGGCCTGGGTCTCCTCGGCGTGCTTCAGTCCGGCGGCGATCTTCGCGTTGCGCTCATCCATCGTCGCGATGGTGGGCTTGATGCCGAACTTGTAGAGGACGCCGAAGAGGATGAGGAAGCTGATCAGCTGGAAAAGGATCAGCTTCGGCTCCACGCCGAAATGCTCAAAGGTCTGCTGAAGGCCATCCAGAGGACTGGCGGCGAGGAGGAGTGGCAACATGGCGGAAAGGGGAAGGGCGACGCGAGGCTGTGGGCTTCGCGTCGCCGGTTAGCAGGAGTTTCTTAGTGAGCGGGCGCCATCTGGTTGGCGGCGAGGAACAGCGCGAGGATGCCGAGACCTTCGGCGAGCGCCATACCGATGATGGCCTGGACGAGGATCTTGCCGGAAGCGCCGGGGTTGCGACCGACGGCTTCAGCGGCTTTCTGGCCAATGAGGCCCACGCCGAGACCGGCGCCGAGCAGACCGAGACCGCTGGCGATGTTGCCAGTGAGTTCAGCGAGGATAGGATACATTTTAGTGGATGGGTTGGTGGTTGCGGTTACCGCCGTGCGCACGCGAGGCACGCTCCCGGCGGGAAAGTCTCAATGGTGCGCCTCGGCGGCGTGGCCCCCCGCGTGATCGTGGGCGTGATCATCGCCATGGTTGCAGAGAAGGCCGATATAAACCGAGGTCAGGAGCGTGAAGACGAGGGCCTGGATCAGGCCGACGAGCAGCTCCATGAAATAGAACACAAAGAAGAAACCGGTGCCATGGAGGAGATTTTCTCCACCGAAAACGTTGCCGAAGAGCCGGACCGAAAGAGTAAAGGGGCGGATCGCGATGGAAAACACCTCGATCAGGCCGACGAAAAGGAAGACCAGGGAGAGGATCGGGTAGAGCCAGCCCGGGGTCTCGGACTTCTCGGCTTTGTTGCCGAAGAGATCCTTGATGATCAGGGCGGGTCCAGCGTACTTGAGAACGATGATGGCCCAGCCGCCGAAGGAAATGAGCGCGAGGGCAATCGTGCCGTTAAAGTCGGAGTTGAACGGACGGACGAGCGGCTTGGTCAGATGGAAGTGTCCCTCGACATCGTGGCCCCAGCCCATCGTGCCTACGCCGGGCAGAAGACCCATCCAGTTATGCACTAGAATGAAAATAAAGAAAGTGACGAGCAGCGGGAAAGCGGCGGGGAAGGCTTTCTTGCCGATGATGGGTTCGAAGAGATCGCGCAAACCCTCGAGGACGGATTCAAAGACCGCTTGGCCCTTACCCGGCAGCACCGACGGCTTGCCGAGCACCACAAGGATCACGGCGATAATCAGGGCCGAGATGGCCCAGCCGGTGACCATGCTGCTGGTGATGAACCAGCCGTTGCCCAAGTCCATCAGTCGGGCTGCAGCGGGCGCGACCCCTTCACCTTCATTGGCATGAGCCATAGTCGCCAGACAAAGCGCGGAAATGGAGCCGAGAAATTTGTTGATGGACAGCATGATTGCGGCAGGAGGCCGGTCGGAAAGGGACAATTAGGAAGGTTTTAGCCCGGCAATGCGTCAACCCCTGAAATCAGAAATTACGGGGCAAACCGGTTAATTAGCGATGACGGGAAACGCGCGGCGGCCTGCTTATGCTTGGACCGAAGCCGCGCTTGCCAGCCGGAGGCGATCCGGACAGTTGTAAAACATGGAGCAGTCAACCCCGGATCTTTTGCAGCGCACCAGCCAGCCTCGCTATCCCAACGGTGAGCGCAAACTGGCCCAGAATGTATTCATGCAGACGACGTGGAGTCTGTTGGCACTGACGGCACTCGGACAGCTGCTCCTGCTGGTCTGGCTGGACTTGATGTCCTGACGGCGACGAGGGAGTGGTAACTCGGCGCGCGGGCTTGAAAGACGGTTTCCTGCTCGAGCGGCCACTGGGCGGGGGGCTCAAGCCGCCAAGTCTGTATGTTTGGGAACAAAGCGAAAACGGTGCGGAAATATTCGCCGTGATCCGTCCTAAAATAAACGCGGGCACCCTTCCCCATCCGGCTGGCGATTGTTTCGAAGAATGCTGGTTGCAGCAGACGGTTTTTGTGATGCCGCTTTTTCGGCCACGGGTCGGGAAACAAGACCCAGAGTTCGGTGAAGGTGACCCCGGCGGGCAGCGCATCAATCAGTTCCCGGGCCTCTGCTTGGACAAAGTGGCAGTTTGAGAGCTTGGCGCGCTCGACCTTGCGCTTGGCGCGTCTGATCCGGTCGCTGATCAAGTCCACACCGAGGCATAAGCGCTCCGGGAATTCCGCCGAGTACCGCGTGAGGAAATGTCCGTGGCCGCTGCCTATCTCCAGCGTGAGGGCGGCCGGGGCCGGGATGAGCGCGGCGAGCATGGCGCGCAACGCGGTCTGGCGTTGCGCGACGCGCGCGAGGAAATCGGGTTTGGGTCCCACGCGCCCTTTTAGGTGCGAGGGCGCAGCATGGCGCAATCCCGAACGCACGGGGCGACCAGACCGATCAGACTTGGGCGTCCTTCCTCGCGGCGATGAGAACCATCAGTATGCTGATATCGACGGGATTCACGCCGCTGATCCGGCTAGCCTGGCCCAGGTTGACCGGGCGGTGTTGCTGGAGCTTGAGCGCGCTTTCGCGGCGCAGGCCGGGGATCTTGGCGTAATCGATCGCATCCGGGATCCGGATCTTTTCGACGGATTTCAGTTTCTCGATCTGACGCTGCTCGCGCTCAAGATAACCCCGATAGCGAACGCGATAAAGCGTCTCTTCCCTGACTTCCTTGGACTGGGTCAGAAACTCCGGGGGCAAATCAGCTGGCGAGGGCGAACGGCGAATCGAATCGGCCCAGGTCCCGCCGTGGGACTTGGTATTCTCTAAGAACTCCTGCCAATGCCGAACCGCTTCAATTTTTACTCTGACACGATTTAAACGATTACTGGATAGTAAGTTACAATCTTTGGCGTGTTGAAACAAGCGAATTTCAGCGCTGCCGTGGTTAAAGAGCAACCGATGCTCGGCCCGGCTGGTGAACATGCGATAAGGTTCGGTCGTGCCCTTGGTCACCAAGTCATCGATGAGTACCCCGATATAGGCTTCATGCCGTTGGATGATCATGGGGGCTTCTCCCCTCACCTTGCGGGCGGCATTCACGCCCGCGATCAAGCCTTGGGCGGCGGCTTCCTCGTAGCCGGAAGTGCCGTTGATTTGGCCGGCGAGAAACAAATTCTCGACCTTGCGGGATTCGAGCGACGGAAACATCTGGGTCGGCGGGGCGAAGTCGTACTCCACCGCATAAGCCGGTCGCAGGAGAGTCGCCTGCTCCAAGCCGGGAATGCTGTGAACGAGATCGAGCTGAACGTCGAAAGGCAGGCTCGTGGACAGACCGTTGATGTAATATTCGTTGGTGTTTCGACCCTCGGGCTCGAGATAAAGCAGGTGACGGGGCTTGTCAGCAAAGCGCACAAACTTGTCTTCAATGCTTGGACAATAGCGCGGCCCCACCCCGCTGATCTCGCCCGAATACATTGCCGACTTGTGCAGGTTCTCCCGGACGATCCGCTCGGATTCAGGCGTAGTATGGGTCATCCAACATGAAACCTGCTCGCTGCCAGGCTTCCAGCCCATGCGCCGTTCACCCGTCCGTTCCACGTGGAACAGGTCCTCCCGATCCCGGGTGTCATGGAAAGCAAACAAGGTTGGCTCGAGGTCGCCTTTCTGCTCCTGCAGCCCGGTGAAATTGATGCTCCGCCCCAAGATGCGCGGCGGGGTTCCTGTCTTTAGACGCAGCAGCTCAATGCCGACCTCTAGCAGACTCCCTGAAAGGGTTTTGGCACTGAAGTCCCCCAACCTCCCCCCCTCGTTCTTGTTCTGGCCGATGTGCATGAGGCCACGCAAAAAGGTGCCCGTCGTGATCACCAAGGTGTGGCCAAGGAAATCGACGTCCAAGTTTGTCTGGCAGCCGATGACCTTGCCCTCCTTGAAGATCAGGCCCGTTACCGTGGCCTGAAAGACCTGAAGGTTTGGCTGCAGCTCGAGTGTATGCTTCAGTCGGAACTGATAGGCTTTTTTGTCGCACTGGGCCCGCGGCGACTGGACGGCCGGACCCTTGGATTCGTTTAGCAGCCGGAACTGGATTCCGGTGACGTCCGTGTTGATCGCCATCTCCCCGCCCAAGGCATCGATTTCCCGGACGATCTGACCTTTGGCTTGGCCGCCGATCGCCGGGTTGCAGCTCATCTGGGCAATTGTATCGATATTGCCGGTCAAGAGCAGGGCGGAGGAGCCGGTTCGCGACGCTGCCAGACAGGCTTCCACTCCGGCATGCCCGGCCCCGCAAACGATCACGTCAAATGGAGTCTTATTGAAAATCACGACAATAGAGATTCCTTATCAAAATAAATATTTTGATATAGTATCATTTTCCTATGCAGAACGAAGCAAAGAGTTGATCGAGCACTTTCTCGTGGTCGATCTTGCCCGAGATTTGACCAAAGGCGTCGAGCGCGGCGCGTAAGTCACTGGCCACTAGCTCTGTAGCAATGCTGGCACTCAGTTTCTGGTCGGCAGAATCCAAGCAACGATTAGCCTGTTCAAGCGCGTGAGCGTGGCGGGCGTTGATCACGACCAGTTCCTCGCCGCACTCGGCTTGGAAAGAATCCGCGAGTCTCGCAATTTCCACGTGGAACGGGGCAAACCCGGCGCCGGTAAGCGCCGAGACTTTCACGGCCGGAAAATTCTTCGGCGGCAAGTCCGCGCGGACCGTTGGCAGGTCGATCTTATTGAAGACAACGATGGTATTGGCGGAGGAAAGTCGCGCCGCGACGGACGCCGGCAACGAGGGCAGGGGACGCGTCGCATCGATTACCCAGAGGAAAAAATCCGCCTCAGCGGCCTGCTCAACCGTCTTGTCAATTCCGCGTTTCTCGAGGGAAGAAGGCGTTTCATTCAGCCCCGCTGTGTCGATCAAACGCAGCGCGTGAGATCCGACGAGTATGCGTTCCTCGAGGTAATCGCGCGTCGTGCCGGGCTCAGCGCTGACGAGTGCGCGCTCGCGTCCAACCAGGCGATTGAGCAGGCTGCTCTTGCCGGCGTTGGGCTCGCCGAGGATCACCGTTTTGATGCCGTCGCGGAGTATCGCACCGTAATGACTGGTAGCGAGCAAGCGGCTCGTGTCCGCTTTCAGGCGCTCCAAGTCGCGTAACACTGACTGCCGGTCCTCCGCGGGAAGATCTTCATCAGGAAAATCTATATAGGCCTCAATCCGAGCCAAGATATTGATCAGCTGGGAGATAAGCGACTCCATTTGCCGACCGAGCGAACCTCGCAACTGCAGGTTGGCCGCGGCTAGTGCTCGCTCACTGCGGGCATGGATCAAGTCCATCACGGCCTCGGCTTGGCTGAGGTCCATTCTGCCATGCAGGAAGGCGCGCTTGCTGAATTCACCCGCTTCGGCGGACCGGCAACCGCGCGCAAACAAGTCTTCGAGGATTTTTTGTGCAATGAACGGATTGCCGTGGCAGGAAATTTCCACCGTATCTTCGCCGGTGAAGGAATTCGGCCCGGCGAAAAACGTGAACAGCACGTCATCTACCAGGTTGCCAGCCGCATCCCTGTAGTCGGCGCGACGGGCAGAGCGGGGCGGGGGAGTCTCACCAAAAATTTCCTTCACCAGCGCCGCGACTTGCGCACCGCTCGCCCGCACGACCGCGATGGCGGAGGTGCCGGCCGGCGTGGCCAGCGCAGCGATGGTATCGGACAGGAACGACATCGCCCCACGCAAGCGAACGCGATGCTGATGGCAAAAGGGAAAATCGCCTACGCGACGCGCGGCGCAAGCCATGCGCACGGTTGACCAAGTCGGGCGCAGCAGGTCTACCGCCGCTCTGCGAGACTGGAGCATGCAGCTGCCCGACCCGATGCGCCTGTTCCAAGAGTGGTTCGCCGAGGCCTGCGATCGCGAGAAAAGCGATGCCACGGCCATGGCGCTGGCCACGGCCGACTCCAGCGGCCGGCCGTCGGTCCGCATGGTGTTGCTCAAACAGGCGGACGCGCGTGGTTTTGTTTTCTACACCAACCTGGCGAGCCCGAAGGCGGAGGACCTGCGCGCCAACCCGCGCGCCGAATTGTGCCTGCAGTGGCCCGCACTCGAGCGGCAGGTGCGCATTGCGGGCCCGGTGGAAAATGTCAGAGCGGAAGAAGCCGACGCCTACTTTGCCACGCGCCCGCGGCTGAGCCAGATCGGCGCGTGGGCCTCGCACCAGTCGCAGCCCATGAACGGCCGCTCCGCCCTGGAGCAGGCGGTAGCCATCGCGGCGATCCGCTTCGGGGTGAAGACGGTGCCGCGTCCATTGTTCTGGTCGGGGTTTCGCGTGGTACCGCAGCAGATCGAATTTTGGCACCAGCAACCTTTCCGCCATCACGACCGGCAACGCTTCACGCGGAGCGGTACCGCGTGGCGCCACGAGTGGCTGTTTCCGTGAGAGATTTTCCCGCTCCGTCATCCTGGGGGTAGGGCAGGATCCAAGGGAAAGGACGAAGCGCCAACCGCGTGGGTCCTTCGCTTCGCCCGGGATGAAAATCTGGACAATAAAAAGCCCGCGCACTTGCGGGCGCGGGCTGAAGTCCAAAAGAAATTCAGCAGTGCTTACTCTTCCTTCTCGGCCGTGACGGACTCGCCGCCCTTCACGACCACCTTCTCGAGGATGCCGGCCTTCACCTTCGCGGCGAGGGCGGCATTGGTGCGGAGAGCTTCCTTGGCGGCCTCGCGGCCCTGGCCCACGAGTTCGCCATTGAAGGCGATCCAGGCGCCTTTCTTCTCGAGCACCTTGTGATCGATGCCGAGGTCGATCAGCGAGCCCATGGCGGAGATGCCTTCGTCATACATGATGTCGAATTCGCACTCGGTGAACGGCGGGGCGACCTTGTTCTTCACGACCTTGATCTTGGTGCGGTTGCCGATGACTTTGCCGTCGGGCGTCTTGAGCTGGTCCTTCCGCCGGATGTCGATGCGGACCGACGAGAAAAATTTCAGCGCGCGTCCGCCGGACGTTGTTTCGGGGTTGCCGAACATCACGCCGATCTTCTCACGGATCTGGTTGGTGAAAATGCACACGCAGTTCGTCTTGCTGACGACGGAGGTGAGCCGGCGCATCGCCTGGCTCATGAGGCGGGCCTGGCTGCCCATCGTCATGTCGCCCATCTGGCCGTCGAGTTCGGCCTTGGTGATGAGGGCGGCGACGGAGTCGAGGACTATGAGGTCGATACTGTTGGAGCGGATGAGCGTCTCCATGATGTTGAGCGCGTCTTCGCCGGAGTCCGGCTGGGAGACGAGCAGGTCGTCGAGGCTGACGCCGACGATGCGGGCGTATTTCGGGTCGAGCGCGTGCTCGACGTCGATGAAGGCGGCGAGGCCGCCCTGGCGCTGGGCCTCCGCGATGGCGCTCAGACAGAAGGTCGTCTTGCCGGAAGATTCCGGCCCGTAGATCTCGATGATGCGGCCGCGGGGCAGGCCGCCGACGCCGAGGGCGAGATCGATGGCGAGCGAGCCGGTGGAGAGGGTTTCGACCTTCATCTTGGCATTGCTGCCGAGGCGCATGATGGAGCCTTCGCCGAACTGCTTGGTGATGCTTGAGACGGCGAGCTCAATGTTTTTCTCGCGGGCGGGATTGGCGGATTTCTCGGACGGGGCGACGCGGGATTCGGATTTGGATTTATCAGCTTTGGACATGGGAACTGTTATGTTGGGTTGTTGGGCCCATTTATACCGCAGGGGAATGACAACGGTATGTCAGGAGACATTTGCCCGGCCCGCACGGCGGGCAAGGACGGAGTGAGATTAAAGGGCTGAAAGCTGAAGGACAGAAGGGCTGGGCAGCCTCAACATGGCAACTACCCGTGGTCCGAACCTTCAGCCGTTCAGCCTTTCCGCCTTTCAAATCGTTGGAGCAACCGCCGGCTTGTTGAAACCGAAGGCGAACCACACGGCCAGCGCGAGGCAGGTCAGGCTCAGGGCGTAGTTCCACTTGAGTTTCTCGCCCAGCACGAACCAGGCAAAGCCGACGAACACCACGAGTGTGATGATCTCCTGGATGATTTTGAGCTCGTAGCCGGTGAACCGGCCATAGCCCATCCGGTTGGCCGGCACCATCAGGCAGTATTCAAAAAAGGCGACACCCCAGGAGAACAGGATGGCGACCCAGAGCGGCTTGTCGTTCGCGTGCTTCAAATGCCCGTACCAGGCATAGGTCATGAAAACGTTCGAGGCACAGAGGAGGAGGATGGTGCGCATGAGGGCGGAAGCATGCGCAGCGCAGGGTCTAGGCCAAGCGGGAAGCTTTCGCTGCTTCCGCCGGGAGGCTGGAGGCAGGAGACGGGAGGCCGGCCAAAACTACAGGTATCCGCCGTGTTGCACACGGCCCTCCAGCGCACAGGCGCAACTTTCGCGCAGCCGATGTGCAGACCTGTCTCCGGCCTCCGGTCTCCGAACGATTATTCCGTCAGCGCATACACGGCGAACGACGTCAGCCAGTGGGCGCGGTTGAAATCGTTGACGTCGATCATGGGCAAGGCGGCCTCTAAATGGCGGTTGGAGGCCTCGCGGGCGCGTTCCTGCCGGGGATCGGATTGGGCGAGCGAGAGGGCGAGGCGGCGCCAGCACCAGGCCCGGTTCAGGTTCAGCCCGATGAGGTGGGCGATCTTGGGGTCCGAGGGATTGCTGACGCGGACCGGGGTGAAGAGCTTGACCGGCTCCCCAGTGTGGAGATTCGGCAAAAAGCGGCTCAGCCAGCGGCTGAAATTGTCAGGTGGCAGCACGGCCGCCATTACCTCGGCCTCGGTCAGGGCGGGCGATAGGAAATCCTCCCCCGAGGGTTCCCAGCGCGCACCATAGTCGGTATCATGCCCGAACCAGTAGGCCATGCGGCTCGTGCAAAAAAGTTTCAGCTCCTGGTCGTCGGCGACGCGCGCATAGTCGAGAGCAAGTTTGACGGCAAAGGCCGTATTGTTGTGCACCCCGTGCCGGACCGGATGGTTGAGGGCGGGCAGGTAGGCGAGAAGGCCCGCTCGCATCACCGCGACCAAGGGCGCCAAATTCCGTGCCAGGGCTGTATCGTAGCGGAACAGTTCTTCCGCCAACTTGAGCAGCCAGGCCCAGCCGTAAGGGCGCTCGAAAAATCCGCGGCCCGGCTCACGGAAATAGGCGGCTTCCACCGCAATCTTCTCGGCCGACAGATTCTCATGGAGGAGGAGGTCGATCTCGGCCCGTTCCGGTAACTCGGGGAAGAGCCGGGCCAGCCGGGCCAGCATGCAATGCTGGTGCACACAGGAGTGCCAGTCATAGCTGCCATAAAACGCCGGATGCAGCTCGCGCGGGGTGCGCGCGTCGGTGGCGTCGTTCAGCGGATGAGTCAGCAGGTGCGGGTAATCGCGGCGGACGTTGGCCAGGCCCAGCCGGGCGAACTCGGAGGCTTGGCTGGGGAAAAGAGTGGGGAAAGTGGTGGGCACGGACAGACAGACTAAACGAGATGAAAGTTTAAGTTGAAGAAGAAACCCTGCCGCATAAGGTGTGCCGATCTTAACTTTCTGCCTACCATGAAAATCAAAGCCTATCTCAAGCCGTCCTGCGGCTGGTCCAACGGAGTCCGAGCCATCATGCGCAAGCACGGCTTGGAATACGAGGACATCGACATCATCAACAACCGCGCCAACTACGAAGAGATGGTGCGGAAGTCCGCCCAGCCGCTCTCACCCTGTGTCGAGATCGATGGGGTGATGCTGGCCGACATTTCAGGCGAGGAGGTCGAGAACTACATGCTCGCCAACAACCTGGTGAAAGCGAGCGGCACCGCCGTGGCGGTCGCCACCAACGCCGGCTGTTCCGACGAGGAGCACGCTCGCCAGCAGGCCAAGCCCGTGCGGTTCTTCTGATTCGGGCTGAAGGTACTGCTCTGGATCAAGCCGGACCCGTCGCGGTCCGGCTTTTTTGCGGGCGCAGGTCCGCGCACCGGCTCAGCCCGGATCATGCAGATAACACAGGTGGAACCGGGCCTCCGGACCGGTTTTTCCCGGTGCACTTTTGCCCAACCCGTCCGGAGGCCGGTTTCCACCATTCGATGCCCGCAACTTCAGAGAGTGCGACAGGCGTCGGTATGGAAACCGACTCCCATCCATGGCATGAGGCCGCCTCAGCTTCCGGTGAGCGCGGCCTTTTCGTCTTCGAGAGCATTGTTGATATCGGTGCGTCGGACATTGAACTTGGCTCGTAGCTCATCGAGTTCGGTTTCCAGCGTGCCTCTGGCCGCGTCCCGGACGGCGGAGAGCTTGATAAAATCGGGATCAGCCATGGGATTATAGACGGCGGCGGCACCCTTGTCCATTTGCTCCACGAGGTGGCGGGTCGTCAGGGCGGTGATGTCGCGTTCGGCGGCATTCATCTTGGTGGTGTGCTTGAAGCGGAGTTTGGCCGCCTCGGTTTCCTGCTCCAGATCCAGATTGTCGAGCTGCTCCTGGTATTTGGCACTGAGCTCAGCCGTTTTCACGGCTAGGGTGCGCTGCTTGGCGGCGTCCTCCCCCTCGATTTGTTGCGCCTCAAGTTTGGCGCGCTCGAGGCTGTATTTGCGATTGACGGCCTTGCGATCACGATTGAACCGGGTGGTGATTTCCGCCCCGAGCTGATTCTGGATGAGATTGCTGACCTCATCCTGAGCAAACTTGGATTCGGCCAGTTTGGCCGTATCCATCGCGCGCATTTTGCCCGTGGCCACCACGGCCGCCGTGCTGACGCCGGTCGCGGTCGCGAGGTCGCGCTGGATCTTGGCGAGTTCGTCGCGTTCGCGCGCGCGCAGTTTGATCCGCTCCTGCTCCTCGGCCTGGTCGACTTTCTGCAGTTCGCGGCTTTCGCGTCGCTCGATATCCTTTTGCTGACGTTCAAGCGCGGCCGGATCGGTCTGCGCGAGCCCGCCGGCCGCGAGCAGGAGAAACAAGGGGATGAATTTGGGGAAACGCATGGTGACGAAAAAATATACGACGGCCTCCTCTTGGCGAGCTTCGTCGCGCTTGCCAGCGGGTTAAATCCACCTTGGGCTGGCGGCTGCCATGCCCTCGAAACCGATCTCCGGCTGCTCCGGCGAAGTGCTGACCAGCCTTCCGTCGGCCTACACGCCGCATGCCGGCACGGGCCTGCTGCACCTGCCGCGGTTTCTGGCGAAGTGCCGCTACGTGAAGGCCCACGGCGCGTTGCCGGCGAGCTACGCCAAGAATTACAAGCGCGGGATGGATCGCTTCCTCTGCCTGCACCTCGGCATCGATCCGGCTGCCGTCGAAAAAATCGTGCACGAGTCGGCCACGGACGACGAGATCGAGGTGAAATTGAAAGCCCTGCTCCCGGCCGACGTCTGCGCGGCGAAGTGGAACCGCGACTATGTGCAGAAAGGCATGACCCCGAGTGGGCGCGAATTTCTGAAAGAAGCGCTGACTAACATGGGCTGCGCCGACCGGGTGGACCAGATCGTCAGCGTGGTGGATTTGATTGAATTTGACGAAGGCCGGATCGAGTAAGCGCGACCGGTCAGGACAGAAAGGTGGGACCTGGCCTCTGCACGGGTTGCCCGGTGCTTACAGCAAAAAAAACGCGTCCGGAGGCCGCGTTCCACCCAAGTAATTACCTGAGCCAGTCATCAGTGGCGCGCGCCGAACGGGGCCGCGCTTTCCGGGGTGGGTTTGGGCTTGCGTGGCAGCCAGCGCGGCACGACGCGCTGGTAATCTTCGTACATCGCGCCGAACTTCGCGCGCAGCGCGGCTTCCTCGTAGCCCACCACAAACAGCTGGAAGAGGCAGAGGAGGCAGATCAAGTAGACCAAAATGTGGCCGGAGCGATGGAACCAGGCCTCGCTGGCGACCAGGATCAGGATGCCCAGGTACATTGGGTTGCGCACCCATTTGTAGAGGCCGCGCCAGACGAGTTTTTTTGGCGGGTCGAAGGGGGCCGGCGTACCCTGGCCGCGGGTGGCGAAAAGCCACAGGCAGTGGAGATAGATCACCGCGCCGACGGCAAACAGTGCGCCGGCCGCCAAGTGGGTCCATCCCGGCACCTCTGGCCACTGCGCCCGGCGCTCAAACCAGCGCAAGGGCGCCCAGCCGACGACGAAGCCGGGTACAAGCAGCGTGAAAAGCAGGTTCTTGCACCACAGCCAGAGGATTTTCATGGGCGCGGCATTAATTCGGCCGATGCGCCCTCGATTGTAGGAGCGGCTTTAGGCCGCGACCTCCACTCGAATCGCGGCCTAAAGCCGCTTCGAACAAAAGAACCCGGGAGGACTTCATGGAACTGGCGGGGCTTTCCCGATCAATTCCGCGCCCAGCGAGCCGAGCCCCACGCTTTGGTAGTGGCGGAGCATCTCGATGTTCTCGCGCACCAGCGCGCCCATGCTGGCGCAGCGGAGGTAGCGGGGGGACTGGAAGTGCTCGGCGAGACCTTCGCGCAGGCTCCGGACGTTTTCCTCGGGCGCGATCGGGTCGCGCTCCATGGCGTCGATCAGCGCATTCAAGCGCGGGGCCGCAATCTCCGCCCGCGCGAGGATGAGCGACTGCTCCTCCCGCTGATATTGCAGCGCAGTCTGCGGGTGGAGGTGTCGGGCGCAAAACTGCGCGAGCTTGCTGTTCTCCTTGAAGAACTGCGGCAGGTAGAAATTCTTGCGCCCGTGGTGCGACTGCTGGTCGAAATCCATGGCGCGGATGCGCACCTGCCAGCCCTCGAAGTCGGGGGTGAGCACAACCACGTAGTTGTAGCTGCGCATGTCGCCGAGCAGGCGCACGAAGCAGCGCTCGTTGAACTTCACCAGCTCCTTCGCGATGCGGATGGGCTTCAGCTCGCGGTTTTCCAGCCAGCGGGCGCTGAAGATGTCGCCCGGCACGCCCGCGATGTGCTCCTCGACGAGGGTGTTGCCGTGGGTGATGAAATTGAGGCGGTTGGGCGAGAGCAGGTGCTCGAGCTCGAGGCCGTAGATGCGTGAGGCATCGGCCTTCTTGATGTAGAAGTAGTCGGGATTGTCGTTGAAGGCATTGACAATCCGGATGCGGAAGGGCGTCGAGTTGCCGAAGCTGCAGAAATCGACGCGGTCGATGTAGAGGTGCTGCATCACGGAGAAGTCGCCGTCCACCCGCAGCAGGGCGTAGATGCGCTTGAGGTCCTCGTTCAGCGCAGGGATTTCCTCGGCTTGGTAGGCGACGGATTCCCAGAGAGTGTTGCGGCCCTCGCTGTCCATCAACGGGTGGGCTTCATGGAAATGC
This sequence comes from Oleiharenicola sp., assembly GCA_025363455.1. Lineage (GTDB taxonomy): Bacteria > Verrucomicrobiota > Verrucomicrobiia > Opitutales > Opitutaceae > Lacunisphaera. Next base: position 30,920 of record JANYDW010000046.1, read on the forward strand.
CGCAGCCGCTCGTAGGTAACGGGCAGGTCGCGCTCACGGCGGAATTTCCGCAGATACGCACGCAGGTCGTCACCGATGGGATAGCTCGGTTTCTTGCGCGTGCGAAAGGGGGCCTGCGAGGCAGTGATGTCGTCCATCCTCTGCGCACCCTGACCGGGCCGTGGTGCCGTGGCAATCCCGGCGTCGACGGCGCGCCCCGGGCGCCCCTGCAGTAAGCTGGCCGCGGGCGCTCCGTTGTTGCCTCCGCGCCGGGGCCGGGTTGTCGTCGACGCCATGTCCCTGCGATCCAAGCTTTCCGCCCTGTCCCCGGGGGACGGCTGGCGGCTGGCGCGGATCGCCGTGATCGCCGGCTTCATGCTGCTGATCGGACGCTACTGGAATCCGTACTATGGGTTCACGGCCCTCTTGCAGGCTGACCCCGTGACCGAATCTCTTCTGCCGGCCTCGCTGCGCGACACGCCAATCTTCATCCACCCCATCACGGGCCGTTACGATGGAGTCTACTATGCCCAGATCGCCACCAGCCCGGCCCTGCGCGATCCCGCCTTGGCCGAAGCCGTGGACGATCTGGGTTATCGAGCCCGGCGCATTCTGCTCGGTGCGATTGCCTGGGTGGCGGGTGGGGGGGACGCGGTCAGGACCGTGCACGTGTATGCGTGGTTGAACGTCATCCTTTGGTTTGTTTTCGCCGGGCTGCTTTGGCCGGTATTCCCCACCGAGACGGGCGCGCGGGCGCTGCTGGGATGGGGGGCGTTGCTGCTGACCAGCGGGACCGTGGCGAGCGTGCGGCTGGCCCTGACGGATTTGGCCGCGGCGACCTTGCTGGCGGCGGCGCTATATCAGTCGGAGAAGGGCCGGTCTGTCGCGTCCACCGTGTTGCTGGGGGCGGGCGGTCTGGCCCGGGAAACGGCATTGCTCGGCCTGAGCACGCTGTTGCCCCGGCAGAGAATAAATTTCCGCGGGTTGGCCCGCCGGGGCGGACTGGCCTTATTGGCCATCCTGCCCCTGGCCGGCTGGTGGTGGTATCTCCGGTCGGCAACCGGATCTTCGAGTGCCGGCACGGCCAATTTCGCCTGGCCTCTGACGGGCTGGATCGGACGGTGGAACGAGCTGGTGCAGCTGACGCGGACCGAATCGAACCACTGGCTGGTGGCCGGCGCCTGGCTCGATGTCGTCGCCCTCGCGGTACAGATGGTCTATTTCCTGTTCCGACCGCAATGGCGCGATCCGTGGTGGCGGTTGGGCGGGCTCTTCACTGTGTTGGGCTTGTGTCTCGGGCCGGCCGTCATGGAGGGGCTGCCGGGCGCCGCCGCGCGGGTGCTGTTGCCACTCACTCTGGCGTTCAACGTCCTCGCCGTCCGGCGGCGGGCGGCACTGCCCTGGCTGATGCTGGGAAACCTGTCGGTAATTGTCGGGTTCTGGTCGCTTTGGGCTCCGCCCGCGGAACCTCACACCCTGTCGGCCCACGCCACGTGGAATCAAAGCAATGTGTTGGAAACCGATGCGCGCTGGTCGGTGGCCGAGTGGAACACCAAGTGGCGCTGGGCATGGTGCAACGGGACCGGCGGGGTGAATTTCCGGATCTGGCCCTGGGCGCCCCGCGCGCGGCTGGAGTTGCAGGTACGCGGAGTTACGCCTCGATCTCTAGAGGTGTGGCACAACCAAGTCCGGGTTTGGCGCGGGCAGATCGGGGACCGGCCCCAGTGGATCCGCCTCCCCGAGCTGCCGGTGGAGCGAGGTAACTTGAAACTCGAGTTGCGCAGCGAGGCGCCGCCGGCCGCGGATGGGGCAGCCAACACCGCGCGTGACATCAGTTTCGCATGCTACGGCGCACGGCTGGCGAAGTAAGTCAGCCGGCAGTTCTCATTCGGCCATGGTGTCGGCGGACCGGTGAATACTTGCGTGCCTTCCGGTTATGGCGATGCTCGCGGCATGGATCGCCCGCGCCGCCTCGCTCTCTGCCTGCTGCCATGGCTCTTCTTCCTCGCCGCTCGGGCGGAAGAAACGCCAGCTTCCGTCACGGAAGGAAAATTCCTGGTCACCGAAGAGCGACGGATGGCCCTGGAGCGGGCACCATCAGGCGGGACGGCCGATGACCGGCTTGAACTGGCGTTGGCCTATGATGAACGGGGCGACAGGGCCCGGGCGGTCGAACAATACCAGCTAGCGGCCGCTGCTGGGGTGGGCGCAGCGGAGTTGCGGCTGGGTTGGTTGTATGAAACCGGGGCCGGAGTGCCGCAAAGTTACGCGGAAGCCCGGCTTCACTACGAGAAAGCACTTGTGCTGGGAGTGCCGGAGGCGAACTTGCGGCTGGGCTTGCATTACCTCGAGGGCTGGGGCGTGGCGCGCGATGTGCCGGCGGCCGTGGCGCACATGCAGGCGGCGGCGGATGCCGGCTATCAACCAGCACAGCGGGTCTTGTCCGAGATGTATTTCTCGGGCACCGGCGTCGCCGCCGACCTCAAGCTGGCACTGGCTTGGGCGGAAAAAGCGGCCACCAAGCGGGACCCCGGCGCGCAAACGCTGGCCGGGGCAATCCGACAGAAGGCTGCCCGGCTGCCCGGCGACCTGCAGGCGGCGCGCGAGTGGTATCAGTTGTCGGCGGAACAGGACTACGCTGACGGGATGCGCGCCATGTCGGCAACTTTTCTCAAACCCTCAGCCAATGCGGAGGAAGTCGCCATCGGGCTGCATTGGCTGGAGCTGGCCGCGGAGGGCGGAGATCCCGTCGCCGCTTTTCACCTGGCCGGCATATATCTGTGGCACCCCCGCCTGCGCCAGGAAGCCGACCGTCTGAAGAAAGCGGAGCAATTGCTGAAACAAGCGGCGGCCACCGGAGAACTGGCCGCGGCGGAGGTTCTGGAGTCGGCCGGGGAAATGGCGCTGGCGGAAGCCTTCCGCTATGTGATGAGTGTCCCGATGGAGGAGCGCTTTGTCCGGCGCATGGCGGCGGACGCGCCGACTGCCTGGGAAATTGCGAATCACCTCGTCCGACCGCGACCGATAAAGATGGTTCGTCCAGTTTATCCGGCGGCGATGAGACTCGCGCGGACCAACGGCGCGGTTGAGTTGGAATTTGTGATCGATACCACCGGCCGCGTGCGAGACGTGAAAGCGATCTCCGCCACCCATCCGGCCTTCACCGATCAGGCGATCGCCTGCATGGCCAACTGGCGCTTTGTTCCTGGCATGAAGGACAACCGCGTTATGAATACGCGGGCGCGGCAGAGGATCGAGTTCACTATGGCCCAAGGGATGGACGCGGTCGATGTGGCCAAATTCCCGCCGAAGTTGGCCAAGCCCTAGGCGCGGTACGATGCAATCTCAGCTGGCCAGCAACCGTTCGGCTAGCGCGATGAGCCTGGCCCGGAGTGGTTGGCTGCGCTCGGCGAAGGCGCGCTGGTAAGCCTCGTATTCCGCCCGGCCTTCCGGCGTCTCGATGGCGATGGGCGCATGGCCGAGTGTCCGGAAATCGTAGGGACTGGCGCGCATATCGATCTCGCGAATGTCGTGGGCGAGGGCAAAGCAGTCGGCGGTCAGCTCGGCCGGCGTGAAGGGCGCGAGCTTGAAAGCCCACTTGTAGAGATCCATGTTGGCGTGGAGGCAGCCGCGCTGCTCGAACTGCGCGCTGGTGGCGCGCTCGGGCTGCAATTTGTTCAAGGGCTGGGCGGGCGCCGTGAAAAAACGGAACGCGTCGAAATGCGAGCAGCGGATCGGCTGGGCCTCGACGATGCGGGCGAGCTCGTCGGGCGGAAAACGCAGCGACCACCGATTGTGCCGGACCTCGTCGGGTGTCTGCCGGTAAACCATCGCCCACTCGTGCAGGCCGTAGCAGGCGAACTGTGGCGGGCGCTCCGCGGTGTGGCGCAACAGGGCCAGCATCCACGCGAGACTGTCGCGCCGCTTGGGCGGAAAGGCGGCGGAGTTCAGCATCACCCCGTAGATCGGCTCAGGGCCCGGGCCCACTTTCATCTCATGGTATTCGGGCCATTGCAGGTAATCGCGGGCGGCCGCCCCGAGCAACACGACGTCCGGGCCCGGATGCCAGCGACGCAGCCAACTGGCGCGGAAGCGGTAGTATTCAAAGAGGAAATCTTCGACCGGATGTTTCTCACCCTTCGCCTGCCGGGCTTGATGCGGATCGGTCCAGACGCGGACGCGCTGCTCATGCGCGGCCCGGCGGGCAAGCCAGTCGGGCTCCGCGAGGTGAATGAGATCGGTCTTGTAGGAGCTTGCTTGCAAGCGATGGGTTGGGGGTCGCCTGTAAACGGGCTCCTACAGGCAGGAGGCAGGCCGGCGAGGAAATTGGGAGCGAACCGGAATCACGGCCAGACGATGACGGCGGTGCCGGCGAGGATCAGGGTGCAGCCGACCGCGGTGCGCAGGCTCAGGGTCTCGCCGAGGAAAAGCGCGGCGAGCATGAGGGTCAACGCGAGGCTCGACTTGTCCACGGCGCTGACGAGCGAGGCCGGGCCTGCCTGCAAGGCCTTGAAATAGAAGAGCCACGAGGCGCCGGTGGCGAAGCCCGACACCACGAGGAAGCCGAGCGAGGCACGCGGGATGGTGGCAACAGCAGCGAGGTTGCCTTGCACGGCGACCACCACCCACGCCAGTGTCAGCACCACGACGGTGCGGACGGCCGTGGCCACATTGGAATCAACGCCTTTCACGCCGAGCTTGGCGAGAATGGCGGTAAGGGCGGCAAAGACCGCCGAGAGGAGAGCGTAGGTCCACCACATGGGGGAAAGGATGAAGGAAGAAGGCGGAGGGATGAAGCATGAAACCGCGCGCGGCAAAAACTGTAGAAGGGGCTTTACGCCCCGACCCGATGCGACGCTGATGTCCCGTCGGGGCGTAAAGCCCCGCCTACAGTTTCGCCAGCAACCGGCGCACGCCTTCAATCGGGGGCGTGGTGATGAAGTTGAGGGTGACCGGCCAGCGGTGGTCGGCGACGAGGTCCTTGAGCGTGGCAACCGCAAGCGCGGTATTGAGCAAGGCGCCACTAACCCCGCAGGGCACGGTGGCGTCACCGAACAATCTGGTGGTGACGAGCCGCGCCTGGCCGACCAGCTCGGCGAGCGCGGTGGTGAGGATGGTCTGTGCGGGCGCACAATCTGGACCCGCGAGCGCCACGACCTGCGGGGCGAACGCGGCCATGACGACGTTGGCCGTGGGATTATTGTAGAAGAACTGGGAATTGGCCGCGTAGTCGGCCAGGCCGGTATGGGTCTGCAGCGCGGCGCCGAGCCCGGAGGGCGCAGCCCAGCCCTGAAGTTCCAAGAGTGCACGGGCAATGCCCCGGCGGCCCAGGTCAAAACCGCTGCCGGGATCGCCGATTTTCCAGCCGAGTCCGCCAGCATAATGGACGGTGCCATCCGGCGCCCGCGCGGCGACAAACGAGCCGGTGCCGGCATGCAGCACGAGTCCGGGCGAACCGGCCGTGGCGAGTTCGAGCACGGGAATTGAATCGGCTGCGGCGACAACGCGGCCATATCCCGTCAGTGTGGCCGCGAACTCGGTCCAGAAAGCCGGCGAGCCGGCCATATAGAGATGGAGACTGGAGACGGGAGGCCGGAGGCCGGGAACCGGGGCGGTATCGAGCAGGGCGGTCAGGCCGGTTTGCAGGATTTGCGGTGAGTTCTCCGGGCCGCACTGGCTCGGGTTGCAGCCGGAGGCGGTGTGGCGGGCGACAATGGTACCGGCGGCATCGACAAGGATGAGCTCCGTCTTGGTGCCGCCACCGTCCACGCCGATCTTGTAGGAATGGGTAACCACAGCACACACGGAATACACGGAAGGAGGTCTGGCCCAAGGCTGTTTTCAGGTAGGGGACGACCTCGATCGGTCCATTGGCACGAAGGACCGCGCAAGCGCGGCCCCTACAGGACAAGACCTCCGCCGCGTTACGCGAGCTGGCGGCTGAGCCGGCCCTTGTATTTTTTTCCGAGCTCGCGGTTGTAATTGATCGCGTCGGGCATGTTCTGGCTGCGGAGGATCGGCAGGTGGTGGCCGCCGTTCTTTAGCCACTCGATCGTCTCGAGCATGAGCAGATTCAGCAACGTGGCGCCGATCAACGTTGAGGTGGGACCGGCCATGACGCCCTCGGTCACCGGGGCGATCGCGTCGCCAGCCAGACCGAGATTGTCGAGCGTGTAGTCGGCGATCTCGTGGAGTTTTTTCCCGCCGGGATGGACGGTTGAGGCGGTCTTAGCCATGCCGACGCTGGTGAGGGCGACGACATTCATCTGTTTCTGTCGGGCGTAGAGCGCGACCTCGATGGGGGAGGAGTTCTTCCCCGAGTTGGAAATGATGATGATGGTCTCGCCGGCCGGCAGGCCGTGGGCGCGGTCGTAGCGTTCGGCCAACTTGGTGCCGTAGCCGACCAGGTTCTCGATGAAGCCGCCCGTCGGGTCGGAGAGTCCGCTGACGCACACCAGTCCGCCGGCGCGGCCGATGATCTCACGACCGATGACGTCGCTGTGTCCGCTGCCGAAGACGTGGATGACGCCGCCATTGGCGACTGACTGGCCGAGGATGGTGCCGAGCTCTTTCAGCGTCGGGGCGTTTATCTCGCGGGCGCGGGCGAGCAGGGCGGTCGCGGTGGCGTAGTAAGTGTCAGCGATGGTGGCCATGGGTCAGCGGGAGAAGGAGAATCCAACGGAGCCAAACACATCGCGGCGGTCTTGGCCGTAAAATTCTTTCGTCCGGTAGTTCTGGGTGTAGGCGAGCTGGAAGCTGGGCCAGTGCAGGACGAAGCCGAGGTTAAGGTCGGCGACGACCGGTCGTTTGTTCACCGAAGGGCTGGCCCGCCAGGTGTTGCCATCAAGAAAGATGTCGCGGGCGACAGCACGCAGCTCGCCGCTGGCGTAGACGTAGGCGGAGAAACGGTCGGGTCCGCCGTCGTTCGGCGTGCTGCCGCCCCCAGGACGGATCAGATCGGCGCCGAAGTCGGCCGGCATATGCCAGCCCACGCGTACGACTGCGCCACCGGCGAGGTGCGTGGCCACATTGCCGAGGGTGACGCGGTGGCGGAGGACGAGATCTACCCCGAGGGGCGAAGCGGCGCCGTCCGTCCACTGCCAAGTGCGATAACGACGTTCCCAGGAAAGCTGCAGCCCCGGCTCGTCGTGCAGCTGGTTGGCCCAGCCGTTGGCATGGGGAACGTGGATGACGTCGTGCCAGGAATTCTGGATTGCCTCGCCGAGAGCGGAGGGACCGACGACGCCCACGGATAATTCGACGAGGCGCAGCTGGTTGGCCAGCTGAGCGTGGAGGAGTATCGACCCGTACAGCCAGGCGGCGTAGGGCCGGTCGCCCGGAAGCGGTGTGGCGGTTTCGGTGTCGCCGGGCGTATAAATGCTATGGCCGAGGGCAAAGCCGACCTTGTAGTGCCAGTCCACGCGCTCCGGATTCATCCACGGGATGAAGCGCGCGGCGACCTGCACGAAACGGCGCGACTTGTTCAGGTCGGTCTCGCCGAGCCAGGTGAGCTTGAAGCCATTGGTGTAGTGCTCGTCGGTGCCGGCGAAATATTTGTCGTTCTCGCTCGAGACCGTGAACGTGTAGTGCCGGATGTTGATTTCGGGAAGCAGGTCCTCGGCGGACGCGAACACGGCGCCACAGCAAAGCAAACCAAAGAGGCGTTTCATGGCTCAGGCCGATTCCCAGCGGCCATAGATCCCGCAGGGAAGGATTTTGCCATCGCGCTGGACGGGCAGTCCGACCTCGCCGCCGTGGATGCGGCCGCCGGCGTCGTGCAAGAGGCCGTCGAGGAGGTTGATGACGACCGAGGGGGAGAGCCTGGCTGTGTAGGCGTTGATCAGGAAGAACAGCGGCCGGTCGCTCAGCACCTGCTTGCACTCACTAAGCAGGTCCCAGAGGTGGTCCTCCAGTTTCCACATCTCACCGGTGCTGCCGCGTCCGTAGGTCGGCGGGTCCATGATGATGGCGTCATACTTGCGGCCGCGCTTGATCTCGCGGCGCACGAATTTCATGCAGTCGTCCGTGATGTAGCGGACCGGCGCCTCGGCGAGGCCGGAGAGAGTTGCGTTCTCCTTGCACCACTTCACCATGCCCTCGGCGGCGTCCACGTGGCAGACGCTGGCGCCCGCAGCGGCAGCGGCGACCGAAGCCGCTCCGGTGTAGCCGAAGAGGTTGAGCACACTCACTTCCCGGCCGGCTGCCTTGGCGTCCTTGATTTTACGGGTGAACCAGTCCCAGTTCACCGCCTGTTCGGGAAAGAGGCCGGTGTGCTTAAAACTCGTGGGGTGGATTTTGAAGGTCAGATTGCCATAACGAACGGTCCAGTGCTCGGGCAGTTTCTGGCGGTGCTCCCATTTGCCGCCGCCCGTTTCGCTGCGGTGGTAAAAGCCGTCCCAGCCGGTCCAGATCTTGCTGCCCGTCTTGGGCCAGATGATTTGCGGGTCAGGCCGCACGAGATTGTAGGGGCCCCACTGCTCCTGCTTCATGCCATCGCCGCAGTCGAGCAGACGGTAATCCTGCCAGCGGTCGGCGATGATAAGGCCCGGGCGGTCGATGATCATGCGCGGGGAAGTTGCCTGCGATTCCGGCGAATGAACACGAAAAAATGCGACCGTTCTGGTTCAGGTGGTCCCGGGCCGGGCCAACGGGCTGATGTCAACTAATAGTATACTAGAGCTCGCGACTCCGGGGGTGAGGGGGCAGGGTGATTTGAGGGCGGGGCACGGGCTTAAGTATGCTATGGGCTGACAACTTTTCATGCCGGCCTCACTCCGGGAAAAAGAGCGGGAATGCCCCACCGACTCACGGCTCTCACGGTCATGCGCATGGCTTGTTTGACCTCCTTCCTGCTGCTCGCGAACCTGGCCGGCCGCGCCGCGCCGCAGGTGTTTTCCAGCGGCGAGAGCCGCACCCACCTGATCGAGCTGTTCAGCTCGGAGGGCTGCAGCAGCTGTCCACCGGCCGAGGCCTGGTTGAACGGGCTGCGGGGCGAGGCCGGTTTGTGGCGAGACTTCGTGCCCGTGGCTTTCCATGTGGATTATTGGGACCGGCTCGGCTGGACCGACCGGCTGGCCACCCGGGAATTCACCGCCCGTCAGTATGCCTACGCCGATTTGTGGAGGGCGAACACGGTCTACACGCCCGGTTTTGTCCTCGATGGTCGCGAGTGGCAGGAGCGAGCCGGACGAAAGTTGCCGAAGCCGGGGGACAAGATCGGAATCCTTAAGGTGGAGCTCGCGGAAGGCCGCGCGCGGGCGACTTATGTGCCGGCGGTCGCGATCGGCGAGAGCTACGAGGTGCACGTGGCGCTGCTCGGTGGCGGCCTCTCCTCGCTCGTGAAGGCCGGCGAGAACCGGGGCGAGACGCTGCAGCACGAGTTTGTCGCGCTCGCACTGGTCACGCATCTGCTGTCATCGGGCGCGGCTGAGTTCGCCTTACCGGCGGCCACCCAGGCCGGGGTGAAGCGCCGCGCCCTGGCGGTGTGGGTCACGCGGCGCGGCGCGCTCGAACCCGTGCAGGCTACCGGTGGCTGGCTGGATTAAGTGCCCGCGAGTTTCGCCTCGAGCTCCGTCATCGTGGTGAGGGATTCCTTCTCCAGATCCACGTCGTAGAGTTTCGCCAGCACGAGCACGCTCCAGAGGCAGTCGCTCAGCTCATGCGCGAGTTTCCGGTCGACGTCCCCGACCGGACGCACACCGGCCTTCGCCATGACGAGCTTCATGAGGTCGCCGACGTCCCCGACGAAACCCTGCATGATTTCCTCGCGGGTCCAGGGGCGGCCACCTGTTTGCCGGGCGTGGGCCGCGTAAGCTTGGTTGATCTGCAGGGCACGGGCGGAGAGCTGGCTGAGTTCCATGGGAGAGATGTAGCAGGGATCGGGCGAAATTCACGGCGGATTTCCATTTGCGGCGTCGGGAAGGCTGGCTGTATTAAGAGAGCCCCCTTAATCCCCGACCCCGCATGACCATGACTTCCCGCCGTGTTTTTTTGAAAACCGCTACTCTGGCGACCGCCGCGACCGTACTGAGCGCCCGATCCTGGGGCCAAGTGATAGGGGCCAACGGGGACGTGCGTGTCGCCGTCGTCGGGCTCAACGGCCGGGGCCGGAACCATCTCACGAGCTTGCGCGCCCTCACCGGGGTGCGGATCGTGGCGATTTGTGACGTCGACCGTGCGGTGCTCGAGAAAACGGCGGCTGAGCTGGCCAAGGACGGGATCATGCCGGAAAAATTCACGGACGTACGCACCCTGCTGGCCTCGCCGGCCATCGATGCCATCACCGTCGCCACGCCCAACCACTGGCATTCGCTGATGGGCATTTGGGCCTGCCAGGCGGGCAAGGACGTTTACGTCGAGAAACCCGTGTCGCATACGATCTGGGAAGGACGCCAGCTCGCCGCCGCGGCGGTGAAATACAACCGCGTAGTCCAGGCCGGCGTGCAAATCCGCTCCGGCGAGGGCTTGCAGGAAGCCGTGCATTGGGTCCAGGCCGGGAATCTCGGCAAGATCACCGCGGCGCGCGGCTTTTGCTATAAGCGCCGCAAGAGCATCGGCAAGACGACCGGACCACAGCCTGTGCCCGCCACGGTCAACTACGACCTGTGGCTCGGACCCGCGAAGGAAGAGCCACCGCACCGCGCCCGCTTTCACTACGACTGGCACTGGTTCAACGCCTACGGCAACGGCGACGTCGGCAACCAAGGCATCCACCAGATGGACGTCGCCCGCTGGTTCCTCGGGGAGCCCGGTCTGCCGCGTCATTCCCTGAGCATCGGCGGACGGCTCGGTTACACCGACGACGGTGAGACGCCCAACACGCAGGTCGTGATCCACGATTACGCGACCGCGCCGTTGATTTTCGAAGTGCGTGGCCTGCCCGCGAAAGCCGATCCGAACGAGGGCCAGCCCGGTGTGCCGGGAGCCGATGCGGCGGGGGCCCTTGCGGCCTCCATGGACAAATACCGCGGGGTCAACATCGGCAACGTGATTGACTGCGAGGGTGGCAGCGTGGTGACGGGCAGCTATTTTTCCGCGACAGCGCATGACCGTGACGGCAAAGTCGTGCGCGAGTTCAAGGGCGAGGACCGGCACATGCAGAACTTCATCGATGTCGTCCGCAGCCGGCAGACGGCCAAACAATACGGCCCCATCGAGCAGGCGCATGTCTCGAGTGCGCTGGGCCACCTCGGTGGCATTTCCCACGCGCTCGGCCGGGCCACGCCGGCCGGCAAAACCCGGGAACGCATCAAGGGCGACGCGGCACTGACCGAGGCCACTGGCCGGATGTTGGAGCACCTCGCCGCTAACAACGTGAACCCCGACCTGACCCCTGTGGTGCTCGGCGCCACGCTGACGATCGACCCGGCGTCGGAGCATTTTACTGGCGAAGGGGCCGCTGCAGCCAATGCCCTGCTCAAGCGCGACTATCGTGCGCCGTACATCGTGCCGTCACTGGCCTGAGGACAGGGCTTCCTCGCGCGAAGGTCGCCACGGTCGCAAAGGGATAGGTCCGTTGCGCCTTTTGCGTCCTGGGCGCGAGGCAATCAAGCCTGGCTCAAGTGCCGTACAGCCGGTCGCCGAAGTCGCCGAGTCCGGGAAGGATATATTTCTTCGCGTTGAGTGCGCGGTCGAGTGCGCCGGCATGGATCGCCACGGCGGGGTGGGCCTTCTCCATCATCGCCACGCCCTCGGGGGAGGCGACGATGCACAGGAACACGACCTCCTTCGCGCCGGCGGCCTTGACCACATCGATCGCCTGCGCAGCGGAACCACCGGTGGCGAGCATCGGGTCCACCACGAGCACACGCTTGCCGTCGAGCGGCGGGAGCTTGCAGTAATAGCTGCGGGCGATGGCGGTGGTATGGTCGCGTTCGAGACCGATGTAGCCGATCGAGACATCAGGGAAAATATCCTGGATCGGCTGCACCATGCCGAGTCCGGCGCGCAAAATCGGGACAACTACCAGCTGTCGGGCGAGCACGCGGCCGGTCATCGGCTCCATCGGGGTCTCGATTTTCTTTTCCTCGGTGGCGAGGTCGCGGGTGGCCTCGAGGGCAAGCAGCAGCGAGATCTGGTAGCTGAGGGTACGGAACAACGCGGGCTTCGTCGTCTTGTCGCGCAGGTGGGTCAGCACATGGGCGCCGAGCGGATGTTGCAGAAGGTGCAGAGGCATGGCGGCGGGAAACAGAGGACAGATGTCAGAGGACAGAGAACGGAACAAGCCCAACTTGAAACCCCGTGGTTGGCATAATAAGCGAAGCGAAGAACCCGAAAGGATAAGTGCCGCGGTTGTACCGCTGCTTCGCTGTGCTCAGGATGATCGCCGCTGAGAAAAATCCTACGGGTTCAGCACCAGGGTGTGCTGCGTCGGGCCGGGCAACAAAGGGGTGGCCTCGCCTTTCACCCATGCGTCGTGGCCGGCGTGGTAGTAGGGGGAGAGCGGATGACCGCTCTGGCCGCCGGGCATATGGAAGATGCCCTCGGCCTCATGGCCGGGCGACACCACCAGGCGCTCGCTGGCCCCATGGGTGGGGCTTTGCACGCGCGGCATGTCGGCCCCGCCGGGCAACGGCTGGGCCGGCATCTCGAGGCAGCGGGCAAGCCACGCGGGCAGGAAACTGTTGAACGGATGCCGCATGGCCAGGGTGTTGTAGTCGCCCCAAGTGTAGCGGGCGGGGGATACACCGGCCGACTTGGTCTCGGCGATCACATCGTCCGCCGCGGCGAGCAGCAGGGACTCCCAGGTGGCATGCTCCGGATTAAGCAGGTGGGCGGGTTGTTCATGGGTCAGTTGCCAGAGGGCGTCCTCATACTGGAAGGTCGCGTAGCTGAAACCGGCATAAGCCTCGCGGGCTTGGGCGAGGAAAGGGGCGAGGGTGAGCTCGGCGACGCGGAGCCGCCAGGTGCGCACCAGCCGGTAGGCCGCCGAGTCTGTGCTGGCATGGCCGCTCCACTGACGAACCGCGTCCCGCAGTTCGCCGCGGGTGCGCTTCTCCGCGACAGCGCCGTCGGTCAGGGTGGCGAGGAGGAATTTTTGCCAGCGCTCGAGGAACACGGCCCGGTCATCGAGCTGGATGGCGAGCAGGTCGGCCGGTGCAGCCTTTTGCTTCGTCGCGACGAGCTGGCGGAGATCGTCGCGAATCTGCCGGCCGCGTGGGCCGCTCGCATAGCCGAAATCGCCGAGCTTCGTGTAGGCCTCGCCACCGACCAGCCGCTGGTTGGCCGTCCACAGCAGGCCCTCGGGGGGATTGAGAACGACCGGGATTTCATCGGGATTAAGCCAGCCCTCCCACTTGCGGTCGCCGTAGACCCAAGAGACCGGGAAGCGCCCGTCATAGCCGCGGCGGCGGGGAATCTTGCCCGCGAGGGTCCAGGCGATCGTGCCGGCATGATCGGCCACAACAAAGTTTTGGTTCGGCATGCCGGTGCGATGGGCGATCGCGACCGCTTCCGCCGCGGTGGCAGCCGTCTCCAGGTCGAGCACGTTGAAGTTGGTGGCGACGGGATCATGGGCGGACCAGTGCAGGGCGAAATGACGGCCCGGGCCGGAGCTGGAGATAATCGGCCCCCACTCGGTCCAGCGGGCGGTGAAGGGCACCGGCTCGGCCCCCTTCACCTTGATGGGTTCCGCCCGTTGTTCGATTTCGGTGAAACCCGCGGAGCTGCGGTAGAAAAGATCCGCCGTGGTCTCGGTTTCCACCGAGACCACATCCATCGCGTCGACATTGGCGTTGGTGTAGCCCCAGGCGATGCGGCCGTTGCTGCCCACGGCGAGCATCGGGGTGCCGGGCAGGGTGATGCCGTCCAGCCGGTGCGCGAGACCGGCGGAATCCGTCCACGCGAATGCCGCCCGATACCAGATGTGCGGCACCCCGAGGGTGAGGTGCATGTCGTTCGCGAGCAGTCCCGCGCCACTGGCGGTGTGGGCGCCGGCGACGGCAAAACTGTTGGAACCGGGGAAGAAGGCTTCCGCCGCCACCGGAGAGGCGAGCGCGACCGCGGGTGCGGCCGGGGCCTTGAGTCGCAGGGCTGGCAGGGATGCGGGCGGCAATGTGCTGCCATCAAGGGGGGAATCCCACGAGGTGCCGCGTGGAGCGAAGAAATCCACGCCCCCTTGGCCGATAGCCTGGCGCAGGGCGGCAAGGCTAAGCTCGAATTTCGCGGTCGAGTCCTGCAAATCGAACCACATCGCGTACACGACGAGCAGGCTGTCCTCTGCGCGCCAGGGCTGCGGGGCCGTGCGCAGCACGAGGTATTCCCACGGGGTCCGGGGCAGAGCGGCGAGGCCGGCGTTGACGCCGGCGGTGTAGGCGTCGATCACGACGCGTTGCTCCGGGGGGAGCAACGCGAGGACCTTTTCCGCGGTGCGCCGGAAACCGTGCAGCCGGTGCAACTGGTCGGAGGGAACGGCGCCGGCGCCGAATATCTCCGCCAGCTCCCCCGCTCCTGTACGCCGGAGCAGGTCCATCTGGAAAAAACGGTCCTGCGCATGGATGAAGCCGGTGGCCCGGGCGACATCGGCTCGCGAAGAACCGGTGATGGTCGGCACGCCGAGGACGTCGCGCTCGATTTTGACCGGCGCGGACAGACCGGCGAGTGGACGCTGGCCATCGAGCTGCGGCAGGCTGCCGCGCATCTGCCACCAGCCCCAGCCGACCGCCACACCCACGAGGAGCAGCAGCGCGCCCAAGACAAAGAGCAGCAGTGGCAGGCGTTGTCGATGCGGGAAAGTCACAGCCTGACGGTCAAAGTTTCTCCCAAGGACGGTCAATCCCGGGGTCGCGACCCTCGTCATAATCAAGGACGTCGAACATGGTGGCGATCAGCTTGCCGGTCAGGCCGAACTGCGCGGTCCGCTGCCGGACGAACTCGCCGGCGGCATCGCGCCAACCGCGCTTGCACATGAACATGCACCAGATCTCGCATTCCTCGTCGGTGTGGGGCCGGCCCTGCGCGTGGGCCCAGGCGAGCACCTCTTCGTCGGTGCCGCCGCCGAGGGTGCGTTGCGTCAGGTCGGCATGACTCACGCCGAGAAAACGGCAGCAGCGGGCGTCAAAGAAATTGGCGCCGGGCTTGTCGCCGAGGTTGCCGACATAGTCCGACGGGAGCCGACCGGCGGCGTGGAGCCGGATCTTGTCGAGCATGCGGCCAAAATAGACGAGGCGGCCGACCTTGGCGTAGGGACTGCGGAGACCGGGAACGGCGGGCATTTTTTTGATTTGGGATTTTCGGAGGGAATGATCCGGACATGGGAGACAAGGCCGCAGCGCTCAGACTTTTTCCCACGCCCGGTCGGCCACGGGATCGCGGCCCTCGTCATATTCGACCTGGTCGACGATGGTTTCGATCGGCCGGCCGGTGAGCCCGCTGGCCGCGACCCGTTTCGCCAGCACGGCCGAGCGTTCGTCCCGCCAGCCAAGCTTCAGGATGAAACGGTTCCAGATGTGGCAGTCCTCCTCGGTCCGGGCGGTGCCCCGGGCCCGCGCCCAGGCGAGGATTTCCTCGTCGGTGCCGCCCGCGAGGGTGCGCTCGCGAAGTTCGGCATAGCGCACGCCGAGAAACCGGCAGCACCGGCTGTCGAGGACGTAGACCTGGGCGTCGCCCAGGTCGTCGACATAGTTTGCCGGGAGCCGGCCCGCGGCGTGGAGCCGGATCTTGTCGAGCATGCGGCCGAAATAAACGAGAGGGCCGACCTTGTCGTAGCAGCTGCGGAGGCCTGGGACGTGAGGCATGGCGGGGCGAGGGTTGAGGTTGAGACGGAAACGCCGGGATCAATCGCGGGCATAGTAGGCCCAGGTGGCGACGAGCCCGAGAAGAAAGGTAGGAAAATTGATCCAGAGCTGGTGAAAGGGCACGGCGTAATGGTGGACGGCCCAGATGACAGCGACATGCTTGATCGCGATCAGGACCCAGCACAACAGGATGATTTTCTCGGCGCGCGCATTGCGTGGCACCGGCCGGCTGATGTGGACCGCCTCGACGAAGGCGTGGTCGTAGCCGGGTGCCGGGTGGCGGGTGACCCACTGGATGAGGTTGGCGAACATCTGACCTGAAAATCAACCAATCGAGGGCGATTGCAAGACGGAGCACCTTCCGATCCCGGCGAGGGAGCCTCAACCCAGCATCGTCAGGATGATGCCCAGGACGATCCCCAGTACCGCCGGCAGCTTGGCCCCGCCCCGGGGCTCGCGGAAAATCCAGATGCTGCCGGCGAAGGCCACCAGTGTGCTGCCCCGGCGCAAGCTCGAGACCACCGAGACGAGGGCCGCCGGGTTGCGCAGGGCGTCAAAATAGACGTAGTCGGCCACGAGCAGGGTCAGGGCGATGAAAGGGATGCTCCAGCGCCAGTGAAATACATTGCGCGGCCACCAGCGCCGCCACCACCCGAGGGCCAGCGGCAGCAGGACCAACGGCAAGTAGAGGGTGAACCAAGCCTGCACCGCGGCGGCGCTCAGGTGGACGGTGCCGAGCAGGTATTTATCGTAGAGCCCACTAACCGCGCCGCAGAGCGTGCCCGCGACCATGCAGCCGACCCACTTGTTGCGGTGAAAATGCACACCCTCGCCGCGGCCGACGACGGACAATCCATAGAAGGAAGCAAGGGTGAGGAGGATGCCCGTGTTCTCCAGCCACGAGGGGCGCTCGCCCAGCACGAGGAGCGCGCCGCCGAGCGTCCACAGCGGCCCCGTGGCCCGGATCGGCGAGGCCAGCGAGAGCGGCAGGTGCTTGATGCCGAAATACGTGAACGCCCAGGACAGGGCCACGATCATGGACTTGAGAAACACCAACCCGTGTTGCGCCGGCGTCAGCGCCTCAGGCACGAAGCCGGCAGGCACGGCGCCCGGTGCCGCCAGCCCAAGCAGCAGGAGCACCAGCCACACCGCGGCCCCGCACAGCGTGCTGAGAAACAGGACGGGCAGCACAGCGTTGTCGCGCAGCGCGTGCTTCTTGCTCAGGTCGTAGAGCCCGAGGAAAAAAGCGGAGACAAGACTGGCGGCGATCCATGGCATGAACGGCGAGGACTGACGCGGTCACCGCCGTGGTGCAAGAACCCCTTGGCCGTCATTCTGATCCCGCGGCCGCGGGAGAAGAATTCCAGGCCGGGATGCCACTGGCGCCTCCCCCTTGGATTCTTTTCCCGCCAAGGTGGGATCAAGATGACGTTTCACGATTTCCCCAATTTCGCGCATGCCTTGTGCCGCGGGCAGCTGAGGAGGTGGTCGTTGACCATCCCCGTGGCCTGCATGAAAGCGTAGCAGATCGTCGTGCCGACGAACTTGAAGCCGCGTTGCTTCAGGTCGCGACTCAGGGCATCGGACTCCGGCGTGGTGACGGGAACCTGCGCGGATGACTTGAGATTATGCTGGATGGGCCGACCGCCCACAAACGGCCAGAGATAGCGGTTGAATGAACCGAACTCGGCCTGCACGGTGAGGAAGGCTCGGGCGTTGAGGACCGAGGCCTCGACCTTGAGGCGGTTGCGGATGATCCCGGGATTGGCGAGGAGCCGGGCTTTTTTCCGTTCATCGTAGCGTGCGACGAGCGCCGGGTCGAAATTGCCATAGACCTCCCGGTAACCCTCGCGCCGGTGCAAAATTGTGGCCCAGCTCAGGCCGGCCTGGGCGCCCTCAAGGATGATCATCTCGAACAGGTGCCGGTCGTCATGGGAGGGCACGCCCCATTCAGTGTCGTGGTAGTTGTGCTGAAGTTCGGCTTCAGCCCAGGGGCAGCGATTTTTCATGGGCTGGAGAGTAACAGGAGCTGCTGACAAGAGTGTGTCAGGAGTGTTCAGGAAATCTTGAAATTAGTAATCGTGAAATCGAGAACCTTGAAATTGTGGAACCGCCGGTATGCGCCGATTTCACGATGATAGATTTCAGGTTTTCAGTTTTCACGATGTTTCCGTTCCGCGTCAGCAGGCTTGCCGGGGGGCCAATCCCTGTCCTAGCCTGTCACCCTTATGGGACGTCAATGGCTTCATGCGAAACGCGCGATCGTCAACCTGAAGAAGGGTCAGACCGCGGGCAAACTGGCGAAGGAGATCACCGTGGCCGCCAAGCTGGGCGGCGGCGACCCCGCCGGCAACGCACGGCTCTTTGCCGCGGTTGAAAAAGCCAAGAAGGCCAGCGTCACCCGTGACGTGATCGAGCGCGCCATCGCCAAGGGCACGGGCGTCGGCGGGGAAAAGACCCACCTCGACCACGTGGTCTTCGAAGGCTACGCCCCGCACAAGGTGCCCGTCATCGTCGAGTGCATGACGGACAACCATCAGCGCATCACACCCGAGATCCGCTTCCTCTTCAAGACCGGCGTGCTCGGCACGGCGGGTAGCAACAAATTCCTGTTCGACCACGTGGGGCTCGTCGAGGCGCACACGGCGGAGAAAAACGCGGACCTGGAGGCGGTGGCCATCGAGGCGGGGGCGAATGATTTCGAGGTCCTGACGCACGCGCAGAACGACGACATCCCCGAGGGGGTGACCGGCGCGCGCTTCATTACCGAGCGCACTGCGGTGCACGCGGTGTCCGTATGGCTGAAGCAGCACGGCTGGCACGTCGTCACGAGTGAGATCGGCTACACGGCCAAGCAGTTTCCCGAGCTGGACGACGCGAGCCGCGCGGTGGTGGGCGAATTTCTGCAGGCGATCGAGGACCACGACGACGTGCAGCGCGTGTGGGCGGCGGTGAAATAAGGGCGGCGGCTCCTACAGCCCAATCAAGCCGAGGCGAGCGCCGGTCCTACAGAGAACAATAAAAAAACCCGCGCCGGTGAAGGCGCGGGACTTTTTTAAAAAACGCGAGGTGGGGTAACCCGCGTCGAGTGAAGAATGAAGGGCAACGCGAACGTTACTTCTTCTTTTTGGCTTTCTTCTTAGCAGCTTTTTTCTTGGCCATGACGAAGTATCCAAAAAAAATCGCTCGGTTGCACGAACAATTTTCGTTTGCTCAGCGTCCGGTGAGCTCAGCCAATTCGCGCAGATATTTCGCCGCTCCGGTGAAAAGTTTTTCCAGCGACTCCGCGCGGCAGCGCCAGCGCCAGTTGCCGGCGGCAACGCCCGGCGTGTTGAAGCGCGCCTCGGCGCCGAGCGAAAGCAGGTCCTGCAGCGGGACGACGGCGAGACGGGCCGGGCTCGCATAGCTGGCGCGGATGAAATCCCACGCGACGTCCTCGCCGGAGACGCGGAGGTAGCGGCGCACGCGATCGCGCTCGTATTCAGGCGCGCTGCGGTACCAGCCCACGGTCGTGTCGTTGTCATGCGTGCCGGGATAGATGACGGCGTTGCGCGGGGCGTTGTGCGGCAGGTAGCTGTTTTTCGCGTCGCTGCCCCAGGCGAACTGGAGCACGAGCATGCCCGGCAGGCCGGTGGCGGCGCGGAGGGTGTTGACGGAGTCCGTAAGCACGCCGAGATCCTCCGCAATGATGCGCGCGTCGGGCAGGATGCGCTGGAAGGCCCGAAAGAGCTCGAGGCCGGGGCCAGGCATCCACTCGCCCTTGCGGGCGTTCGTGGCGGGCAGCGGGATCCGCCAGTATTCGTCGAAGCCGCGGAAGTGGTCGATGCGCACCACGTCGCATTGCTCGAGGGAGGCGCGCAGGCGGGCGCACCACCACGCGTAGCCGTCGGCGCGATGGGCTTTCCAGTCGTAGAGCGGGTTGCCCCACATCTGCCCGTCGGCTGAGAAATAATCCGGCGGCACGCCCGCAACGGCGACCGGCTGGCTGGTCGGCGGGTCGAGTTCGAAGAGTTGCGGGTTGGCCCAGGCATCGGCGGAGTCGCCCGCGACGAAGATGGGCAGGTCGCCGATGATCTGGATCCCGCGTTCCTTCGCCGCGGCGCGGAGTTGCGCCCACTGGCCGAAGAAAAGATACTGACCGAAGCGCCAGGCGTCCGTGGCGGTGGCGAGCTTCGCGCGCAGCGGGGATTTCAGGGCACGGTGGTAGTCGCGGGCTTCCTGAGACCATTCCCACCAGGGCCGGCCCTCGAAGTGATCCTTCAGCGCGCGGTAGTAGGCGTACGCGTCGAGCCAGTGCCCCTCGCGCCGGCAGAACGCCGCGTAATCGCCGTAGGGCAAGGCGGTCTGCTTCTGCTTGAACAGGCCGTGGGCGGTTTCGAGCAACCGGGGTTTCAACCGGGCGAGGGCCTCGAAGTCCACGTGGTCGGCCGGCAGCGGCGCGAAGGCCGTCAGGTCGCTGGCGGGCAACAGCCCATAACGCACGAGCACCCCGAGGTCGATCAGCACAGGATTGCCCGCGAAGGCGGAGTAGCACTGGTAGGGCGAATCGCCGTAGCCGGTGGGGCCGAGTGGGCAGACCTGCCAGTATTTGATGCCCGCGGCCCGCAGGAAATCCAGAAAGCGGACGGCGTTCTGGTCGAGCACGCCGCAACCCTGCGCGCCGGGCAGGGCGGTGGGATGGAGCAGGACGCCTGCGCCGCGCTCTTGCAGCCAGTTGAACAAGGGGGCCTCGGGGGCGGGGGCAGCGGGGGTGCCGGCGGATTTTCCCGTGGTGGTCATGGATTTTCTAAATCAGAGGAGCAAGCAGAAGGCCACCCCCTGGTTGGTAGCCATCGTCGCCACCGAAGGCAGGGCCGGCGGCTCGGGTCCGGAAGACAGACAGGCGATCAGGACTTCAGCGGGTATTCGGGATGCAGCAGCCGGTGGATCTTGTCCAGCAGGGCAGCGGGCTTGAAGGGTTTTAGCAGGAACGGGTCACTGGAGTTGATGAGGCCGGACTCGGGTCCGTGCTCGGTGCCGTCCAGTCCGCTCATGAACAAAATCCGGACATCGGGCCGGATGGGGCGAATCAAATCGGCGAAGGACTTGCCGTCGATATTGGGCATGGTGAGGTCGGACAGGACGAGGCTGACCCGTTCCGGCTCGGCCGAAAACAACCGGAAACCCTCCACGCCATCGCGGGCGAGGGCTACCTGGTAGCCGTGGTTAAGAAGAACGGTGCTTAGCAGGTCGCGGACACTGGGTTCATCGTCAATCACCAGGATGAGTTCCCCCTGGGCTGGAGGCGGGAAGGGGGTGCCGCTGGAGGAACGGCCGAGTTCCGGCGGTCTCCCGGCCGGCGCAGCCCCGGGCGGCTGCAGGGAGGAACGGAGGACATCGGCCGGGCCGAGCGAACCGTGGGGGATGATTAATGCAGCTCCTAGTCGACGAAGGAACAGTAACAGCAGGCCGCCGAAGGCGGCCAGAATGAGGAGGAAAATGAAGGAGGCGGAATAAATCGGCATTAATTTGACCAATGCCAAGCAGGTGGTAACCGGCCCGGTGTGGGGCGAACTTGGTGACCGGCCCAGTCGCGTGCAACTGAAAATATGAAGGCCCTAAGCCGGAACGATGCAGTCGGAGAGTATTTTCAATCGGGAATCTCCGCACTGAAAGGTGGAACCCGGCCTCCGGTCGGGTTCGTTGAATCCACAAAGGAGAAAACGCGTCCGGAGGCCGCGTTCCACCCGTTCGGACGACCGGGACGCCTTACTTCGTATCCCGGATCGTGATGGTGCCGTTCATCGAGGTGAGCTTGATGTCGATGCCGCCTCCGTTGAGCGTGCCGACGATGGATTTGCCCCCGAAGTTGGGCATGGGGGGGATGGGCGGGATCGGTGGAACGCTCACGGTGACCGTGTCACCGTTCACGTTGGTGGTGACGGAGGTCGTGATCGAGGCCGCGAGCTGGTTGGCCTCGGCGACGGCTTTGGCCACCTCCTTGGCGATCTTGGCGTGTTCGCGGTCCATGCGGGCGGCTTCGCGCGCCATTTCCCGGGAAATCTCGCGCGAAGTGGGGTCGGCATGGGCATCGGGCCGGGCGTCGGCGGAGGCGTGGCTGGTCTTCTCCGATTTGGCCTGGAGGACGCCCTCAGCGAAATTGGTGCGGATGGAACCGTTATGGGTGCGCATGCGCAGGTTAGCCTTCGTGTCAGAGGGAAGGCGCAGCTCGATCTCGCCGTTCATCGAGGAGAGCGAGACAGGCTTGGTGGGAGCGCGTTTGAAGGTGGCGCTGATCTCGCCGTTCATGGTGTTGACCACGGCGGAGCTGCCGATGTCGCGGAGCGTGACGTCGCCGTTCATGCTGTTGATGTCGAGGTCACCTTCTACGCCGTTGACCTCGATGTCGCCCCCGGCCTCGGTGCGGAGGATGAGGTTGGTGTTCCGCGGCACCTTGATGTCGAACTCGGCGCCGTGGGAGGCCCACCGGTTGTCGCCGGCGATGGTGACGAGCGCGACGTTGTCCTTCTCAACGAGCTCAAAGGTCACCTCTTCGTCGATTCGGCGGAAGCCCTCGCTGTCGACCTCCTTGTGGCCCTTCTGGTCGAGGGTGGAGGTGACGATGACCTCCTTGCCGTCAGTGGCAGTAATGCGGGCCTCAGCCCAGGGCAGGGACAGCTTGAGGGTGCCGGGCTTGGTGGGATCGGAGAACTGGACGCGCGCGGTGGATTTGGCGTCATCGTCATCCTTGTCCTTGGCGCGGATGGAAGGTCCGAGTAGGACGAGCGCGGCGAGGAAGGTGAGGAGACGCGGGGTGGGGCGAAACAGGGTGTTCATGAGAGGACGGGATTGGACGGTTGTTTGCTTTTGAGAGGGTCAGTGGGTGAAGGGGAGCGGAGCAGGGCCAGGCCGCGGCGAGCGGACTCGCGGACGTCCTTGTCGGCAGTCTCATCGCGGCTGAGGCGCTCGAAGAGCGGCGCGGCGGCCGCCTCGCGGACGGACGTGAGGAGTTCGATCATCGCCACTTGAACCAGCGGGGCGGATTCGCGCGGGAGGGTGGCCAGCAGGCCTTGGCGGACGACGGCTTGGTCGGCATGGGCGGCGAGGGCCTCGATGGTGGAGAGACGGACGTTGACCGACGGGTCGAAGGCGAGGGCGCCGAGCAGGTCGGTAAGGACATGTCGGTCGGGACTCTTCTGGTCCATGGTGGCGAGCACGGTTTGCAGGCGCTCGCTGGTGGATTTGTGCTGCAGGAGCGAAGCAGCGACAAGGCCGCCCATGTCCTTCACTTCGGATTTCTGGTCGGCGAGTTCCCTCTCCAAATTGGCGAGGCGCTGGGCATCGGCCGGAGAGGTGACCGCCGGGGGGACCGGCTGCTGGAGGTAACGCGCGCCGGTGAAGACGCCGAGCGCGAGTACGGCCAGGGCGCCGGCGAACTGGAGGGAGGGGGTCGAGGGCAGGAGCGCGGCGAAGAAACGGTCGATCCGGCTCTTGGCGAGGGCGAAAGGGCTTACGGTGTCGGCGTCGCGCTGGTGCGTCTCGAGCATGGCGTAGAATTGCTCGCGGAGACGCGGGCTGGGCTCCTCCGTGGCCGGGAGGGCGTCGAGCTTGCGGGTCATTTCCTGCAGGGCGGACCATTCGCGCTGGCAGTCGGGGCACGAGGCGAGGTGGGCGCGGAGTGCGGCCGACTCGGCGGGCGGCAGGGTGCCGTCTTGATGGTCGATGAAGTTGTCCTGGACGCGTTGGCAGTTCATGGGAGGGAGGAGTGAGAGGTTCTTGGTTTTGGGGTCCGGGCTTCTGAGGGCCGTTTCTTGTTACTTCCGCCGTCAGGCGGCCTGCTCCTTGCGGATCTTGAAATAGACCTCGCGGAGTTCCTTGAGGGCGCGATGGGCGCGGACCTTCACGGCGCCGACAGAGCAGTCGAGCAGGCGGGCGATTTCCTGATGGTTGAGATGCTGGAGGCGGGCGAGCACGAGAACCTCGCGGTGGTCATGAGTCACGCGGGCGAGGGCGCGGCGCATGAGTTCGAGGTCGTCGGCGGTACCGGCCTGGGCGTCGGGCGCGGGCTCCTGGTCGGGCTGTTCATTGAAATCGGCTGGGTCGGTTGGCGTCGGGGTGCGGGCGCTCTTGCGGAAGTGGTCGGCGGAGACTTTGCGGGCGAGGTGGTAGATCCAGGCGGAGAACTTGCCCTCGTCGCGGTAGGTGTGCCGGTATTTCAGGATGCGGTAGAAAACGATCTGCACGAGGTCCTCGCTGGCGGAGGGCTGGTTGGTCAGGCGCACGAAAAAGCCGTAGAGCGGCTTGTGGTAGCGCTCGAAGAGATCGCCCAGGCGGCGGATCTCGCCCGCGCGCACGGCCAGCATGAGTTCATGGTCGGAGTCGGCGTCCACGGTGGCAGGCAGGCTAGCGGGCGCTTCGGCGGAGGAAACTCGGAACTGGGTGACGGGAGCGAGAAACATGGTAGGGGAGCATGGTGGTGTGCAGGAGGGATAACCGGGCGGGCGGGGTGTGGTTACAGGAAATATCGCCGGCGACGGTAAGAAGTGAGCCGAATGCCTAATCCATTCCTGTGCAGGAGCCTTTGCAGCTTGCCTGTAGCGGCGGTCTATGACCGCCGGTATTGAAAACGGCGCTCATAGAGCGCCGCTGCAGTGACGAAAAAATTCGTCGCCACCTGCCTCAAGGCTTCTTCCCGGCCTGGATCTCGACGTTCCTGGCGAGGGTCTTGAACCGATCACCGTTGGTTTGGACCACCGTGATCGTGAGGTGACCCGTTTTGCTGGTCTTGATGTCGCGCACGGTGCCGGCTTTGCCGGCATGGACGCCGCCTATGACCTTGCAGCGGGTGCCGTCGCGGAGATTGGGAATGGATTTGGCTTTCATCCTGTGGGTTCGATTTAAGGGAAAGGCTTCCGCTCAACGTTTCTGTTCAGCCACGCCGGTTCACTTTTGTCGCGCTTCCAATCTGAAACTATTCCTTTTCTTTCGGAGGTAGTAAAGCGAGCCGCGCTTTTCGATCTCACCAGCGGCCAGCGCCGAATCCAGTAGCGCCTGAATCTTCTTCTTGTCGGTAGCAGCGTGCTGGCCATTCGAAATCTCGGCGAACTGGAGCAACCGCCACGCGTCAAACCCATCGATTTCACCACAATCTCCAAAATCAAAATCGACTCCTTTTTCTGACGCCTCAATGAGGCAGCCGACACCATGCTTCGAATAAATCGCTCCATCCGATAGCGTGCCTTTCTTCAAACCGTTCGTAGCCCATGCAGTGCTTGATGTAGGCGTGGCTACTCCGACCTCGCGCTGAAGCTGAGCGAAGCGCTGGGCTACGGTCGCCACAAAATCGCCAATCAAACTCTGGAGTTCAGGCTGCATCTTTTGCCCAACGATCGAGGTCAGACACGGAGGGGAGCGGAGCTCCCCGGAGTTTTCTGTGCCGTCTAGAGTTCGGCTCTTTCTTCGAGATACTCATAGTGGTGTCTTATATCGGTTCAGTCCAAATACCCAATATTTGGCAGTGGTCGTAACAAGCTTCGGATCTTGGGGTGACGGCCCCCAGACATAGTGCTCATACTCATAGGCGAGGCTAAAATAGAGAAAGCCGTCCTTCTTGATCGGAAAAAGTCGTTTGGAGGTGGGCACGCTCAACACTTCCCGATCTGCGAGGTTCACCGATGAAAGCGTCCAATACTTCTTGAGATAGTTGGGTCGTTCCGAACTGAAGCCTTCGTCTTCGTCTACTTTAAAAAGTTGGGCTTCGTCGTAGCCCAGATAAGGGCCTGCGGTTGCCACTTGCGATTTCGAAATGCAGCCTCCGAGAAAACCGAGGCAGAGCAGGACAATGATCGAACCTGTCTTCATTTCTGCCGATCGTTCACGATGTGCCATGGAGGTGCGAAGCACCGACATTGGCACTGGCATCTGGTTGAACCAAGCCGCTGCGCGGCGCGGGTGAGCGGGAGTGGTGGGGGCGGTTCGCGTCACGGGAGGGAAGATGGGCGGGAGTGGGGTG
>JANYDW010000059.1 GCA_025363455.1 Oleiharenicola sp.
CACGACGCTCTTCCGATCTAGCGCCGGCCGCCGATGGAAATGGCCGACTTGATCGGCATGAATGACGAGCAACTCAAAGATCTCTCGGCTAGCTTTGGCGAGAGGGTCATGGGGCCTGAGGAAATCGCCGAGCTGCGCGAACTGCCGAACACGACCTCCCTGAATGCCCCGGTGGGCGAAGAGGGGGAGGGTGGCGGCGCCGAAGTGGGCGACATGATCGCCGACCAAGATGACCATCGCCACGGCTACGTCAACGAAGGCTTCATCGATCGCGACGCCAAGGTCGCCATTCTTCACCGTGAGGTGCAGAGTATGGCAATTTTGCCCCAGATCATCATCACGACCCTCTACGGCACCGATGGACGCGGCAAGGCATTCTTCGACTACGCCGACCGGACGATGAGCGACTACAAGGCGCGCGCGACTGACCTGCTGAAGAGGCTTGAGGAAAACCCGGCTCGTCCGGTGCCCTCCGAGATGACCATCCTGTCCCGCAGCATGAAGATTTACTGAGGCATTCCTTGCATCCCCGCCATTCCAGCGACCCGCAAAGTCGTCGGCTCACACTATCGCGGGCAGATTCGCTGCATCAGGCCGATGGCGTGACGTAGTCGGAGAAGACGCTTTTGCGCTCGTGGATTTCACGAACAGCCGCAGCCGAAGGAGTGACCTCGGCAGTCTCGATCGCGTGGTTTTGCTCCACGCGCTTGGTCACAAGATGGGCCTCGATCGGCTTGCCGTCCTTGAACACCTCCTCGGGGGTAATCAGGGGCAGGGCGGGATCCGACACCCGTGAATAGGTGATGAACCCCTTGACGACCGCCACGTCCTTCTTGAGGTCCATGGAAATGACCTCAATTGGATCAGTGGCGTGCAATTCCACCAGGCGCTGTGATTGATCTGGTGTAAGGGCCAGCTTGTATTGACCGAAATCTGTCTGCACGGAGTGGTCCTCTGGTTTTTCGCCCCGGAGATAATCGCCATCCACACTGACTGGCTCGTCGCTCTGCACGTATTCACGCTCAGGCAGAACGTCCGCCGGCTTCTCCACCGGCACCGGCGTGACGGGTTCAACAGCTTCAGCGGTCACGGTTTGTTTTTCAGCGACGACCGTCTCGACGTTCACCTCGGCTGGGAGCGGGGCTGGCACTTCGCCGGCAACCTCGCCTTGTGGCCCGCGATTTTCCGGCTGTTCGATCACGGCGGCCGGCTGATTGGCCTCAAGGGCGGCGCGCGCCTCTTCATCCAACCGGGCGCAGGTGGCGGCGACGGCGGCCTTCACTGCATCGGGATTGTTTT
The DNA here is from genome assembly GCA_025363455.1 of Oleiharenicola sp. GTDB lineage: Bacteria > Verrucomicrobiota > Verrucomicrobiia > Opitutales > Opitutaceae > Lacunisphaera. The sequence goes on from JANYDW010000059.1 coordinate 1,300, forward strand.
GCTGAAACTGAAGCTCATCCGGACTCCACTCTGACGCCCCGGTGGTGATTTTATGGGCGATCGCTTCTGCGGTAATTGGTGCTGACGGCCCTGTCGGAGTGGCCGCTGGCGTCTCGACGGGGGCAGCAGTCTCAACAACAGCCTCCACCGGAAGCGGCAGTTGCTCCGGCACCAGCGGAACCCGCTCATCAACCGCGATTCCACCGTGGCCATCCGAATAGGCCTCCAGGCGCGCATTTGCCTCGGAGTAGGAGGTGAATTTCTTGCTCTTTACCTCGCCACTGGCGACGGTTTGCGAGAGAACGTAAAGCGAGCCAGCCGCCGGATCTCCGACGGACGCCTCCCGGGAAATGTCGAGCTTGGTGCCATCACCAAACTCCACTTCGCCGAACTTTGGCACCACGGACGCGGAGGCTTCCGCCTCTAGGAGTTTTTCAATAGGCACGATTTCACGCTGCTCGCCCACCTGCAGGCCGGTCAAAACAGTCGTCGAAGTATTCGACAACTTGATTGAAGCGCGCCCCAACTCCTTTTGTTTTTTCAGGAATTCCATCTGGGCCGGAGGGAGATTCAATGCCTGCCACGAACCGTCGTCGAGCTCCACGCCAAAACGCGGGTTGGCATCAGTGCCAGCACGGATTAATTGACCTTCGGTCGCGACAACTCCGTGACCAGCGGCCTCAATGGCGCTATTCTTGGCCGTGATGCCGTCACGGATTTCGTTGGCCTTGTCCTGATAGGCACCGCCGAGGGCGTTCATGCCCTCCAGCATTGCCATGTAAGACTGGTAATCCGGCGCTTCTGGCGTCACTACCATCTTATAGCCATCAGCGAACTCGAACACCACGCCGTTTTCGTCTTTCGCGACGGACTTGAAGAGCAACTTGGGCGCCGTGGTCGCGGAAATTTCCGCGGCGGCGGCCGTCGAAAGCGCGGCGACCGCGGGCACGATCGGAGCGACAATCTCAGGCACAGCAGGGGCAGGGACGGCGATCACCCCGGGGGCGACCTGGCCTGGCGCGGGCGTTGAAGTTGGAGCTGGCACGGTGCCAGGGGCCGCAGTCACCGGAGTGACGGCAGCAGTTGAGGCGCGACGATTTGCAGCCGCCTTGAACGGATCAACCTGCCGCACGGCCGGACGCGGCACGAGATAACGAACTAGAGGGACCTGACGCAGAAAATCTCCCACTGCCGCCCAAAACCCACGCTTCTTCGGCTTGGCTGCCTCGATGTCCAGGCGATTTTTTTCCTCGGCGACGCGCTGTGCTTCGCGGTCGCGCTTTTCCTGGACCTGACGCAGTTCATTCACCCTGTCGTAGATGGCAAGGACCCGTAAGGCCACCTCGGTGCCGGCGGGCGCGGTGAAAATTACTCCGTTTTGCGTGTAGGTGACGGAG